>JABCYW010000004.1 GCA_013289985.1 Betaproteobacteria bacterium
CCCTCGGCACACGCGGACGAACCTTCACCGAGTGCCCTCGGAATGAGGCCGTCCAGGCCGAATTCAGGCGCCCGTTTGACGTCGAGCCAAGTGCGCGCCCACCTTGGCGCAGCGGGTAACCTCGACCCGCGCGAAGCGTCAAACCCGAAACCCGAAGAATCTACCATCGAGCAGGAAGAACCTCTCTTCCGGCCAGAAAGCAAAAAGCCCGTGTCTTTCGACACGGGCTTTCGAAGGGGGACAGGCGTCGCGAGCGATCAGGTCGGAACCTTGCGCAGCATTTCCTTGCCGATCTCGCCGGCGGCGATCTCGCGCAGGGCGGTCACGCCGTGCTTGTTCTTGGACTCGATCTTGGGCGTGTGGCCCTGGCTCAGCATGCGCGCGCGGTAGGTGGCGGCGAGCACGAGCTGGAAGCGGTTGGGGATCTTTTCCAGGCAGTCTTCAACGGTGATGCGGGCCATGTGGATTCCTAGGCTTGGGACGAGAACAACGCGTTGACTAGCGCTGGCGATGAAAAACCGACTCTCGCAGGCCGGCCGGATCAGGCCAGGTTCAGCGCGGCGAAGACATCGGGGTGGTTGTCGCGCTGGGCAGCGAAGCGCAGGGCTTCGGGCTGCTCGCGCACCACCGCGCGGAGTTCCGCCAGGGCCTTGTCGAGAGAGCCGTTGATTATAACAAAGTCGAACCGGCTGGTCTGGGCCACCTCGTGGCGGGCGTTGGCCAGGCGCTGGGCGATGACCTCGGCCGCGTCCTCGCCGCGGCCGCGCAGGCGCTGGGCCAGCTCGTCCCAGCTGGGCGGCAGGATGAACACGAGCAGGGCGGCGGGGAACAGCGTGCGGATCTGCAGCGCGCCCTGCCAGTCGATCTCCAGCACCACGTCCTTGCCGGCGGCCAGCAGCGTCTCGACGCTCCGGCGCGAGGTGCCGTACCAGTTGCCGTGCACGTGGGCATGCTCGAAGAACTGGCCCGCGTCCACCATCTCGCGGAAGTGTTCGACGGTGGTGAAGTGATACTCGACGCCGTCGCGCTCCTGCCCGCGCGGCGCGCGCGTGGTGTGCGACACCGACACGGCCAGGTGCGGCTCGTGCTGCAGCAGCGCCTTGACGAGGGTGGATTTGCCGGCGCCGCTCGGGGCGGCGACGACGAAGAGCTTGCCGGGGAGTTCCATGGGGCGGGTGCGTCGGTATGCGGATTCAGGGACTCGTCGGCGACCGCGCGTCGCGGGCCCGACAGGGCTTCCGAGTATCGCCGCAATCGACGCGCGGACCGCACTCCTGACCGACGCAGCGAGCCGGGTTGGCGGCAGGAATCCGCGCCGGCGCGCGTTCTCAGTCGCGCGGCGGTGCGTGGACGTCGCGGTAGAGCAGCATGTCGCCCAGCCGCTGTTCCAGGCCGTCGTCGTAGCCGCAGCGAGCGTCCCAGGTGGGCGGGTTCTCGTAGCTGCCGAACAGCATGTCCCACCATGTGATGTCGCCGTAGTTGTTGCGGTGGCGCCGGTGCTCGTGGTGGATGCGGTGCATCTCCGGGCGCTGGAACACGTAGCCGACCCAGCGCGGCGTGCGCACGTTGGTGTGATAGAAGAATTCGCCTAGCGCCGTGAGCAGCGTGTAGATCGCGCCACCCGCGGGGCTCAGCCCGAGCAGGGCGTACACCAGCACGCTGCCGATCATCGAGTTGACGGTCATCTCGACGGGGTGCTTGTAGAACGACGTGATCACCTCCAGCCGCGCGGGGCTGTGGTGGATCTGGTGGAAGCCCAGCCACAGCCAGTCCACCTCGTGGCGCGCCCGGTGCCACCAGTAGAAGACGAAGGTGGCGATGAAGTACGCGATCGCGGCGCCGGCCCAGGCGGGCAGGGCGCTGCCCAGGTGCAGCAGCGAGGCCGAGCGGGCCCAACGCTCCCAGGTGAAGCCGGCCGCGGTCACCACGGCCAGTTGCACGCCGTTGATCGCGAGAACGCGCCACCACCAGCCGCGCGACGCCGGCAGGCGCCAGCCGGGCAGGCAGCGTTCGAGCACGAAGCAGCACGCGAAGACCGCGAAGATCACGCCAAGCATCACGCCGCCGTGCCGTCGAAAACCGTCTTCAGGCCTGGCGTGTGCAGCACGCTGGCCGGCGTCACGGTCTCGCGCTGCCAGGGGATGCTGCCGAAGTACCAGGCGCGCCAGAAACCCACGTCGGCCCGCGGGGCGCTGGCCAGGAGCTGCCGGAAGGTCTCCACCCGGCCCACCTCGACGCCGGCGCCCTGCTGCAGCACCTCGCGCACGTAGCGCGAGCAGAACTGGCGGCGCGAACGGGTGTCGAAGCCGGTGTCGTAGAACACGTGGGCGCGCTGGTTCGCGGCCTCCACGATGGCGGCCTGCTGGGCCTCGGTGAGCGGCTCGGGCAGGCGCATCACGGCCACGCGGCTGCCGGCCGAGCGCGCCACGAAGCGGCTCAGGGTGGTGGTGCCGGAGAACGGGAACCGGCTCTCGCCGATCACCGGCTCCGCGCCGGAAACATCCAGCACGATGCCCACGTGGTTGGTCCAGGTGCCGGTGGCCTCGGCCACCTTGCGGAACGGGTAGGCGCCGATGCGCGTGAACACAATGTCGCCCACCTGCAGCGAGCGCGCAAGCGTGGCGACGGGCTCGGCGGCCAGCGCCGGGGCGGGCGTGTCGTCGCCGGCGTGGTTGCGGGCCTGGGCGAGGGCGCCCGTGCTGAAGGCGGCGGTGCAGATCGCGGCGATGGCGCCGAGGCGGCGCGGCGTGGAAGCGGTGCGGGGCATGCGTGGGTCCGGATGGCCGGTCGGTGGCGAAGGGGCGCAGCATCGCTCAGCTCGGCAGCGGGCGAAACCGGTTTGCCGGTGGTGTCGACCTGGTCGCTCGCCGGTATCGCCAGGCAATACCGCGAGCCGGCGCGAGCTCGCCGTCGACCGGCGCGCGCCGCACCGTTCGTGTCCGATCGCACACCGGAGGGCCGCGCGGGCTCAATCCACGCCCGTTCGCTCCGATAACCCGGAACAGCAATCGTCAGATCACGGAGATGGCCATGCAGTGGATTCAGCGCCTGAGCATTCGCAACAAGATGCTCGCGGCGTTCATGTCGATCATGTTGATGGCCGACCTGGGTGGCGGCATCGCGCTGTTCAACCTGGCTCGTGTCAACGAGGGCACGCGCGCCCTCGCCGCCGACTCGATGCCGCGCCTGCGCCAGGCGGCGGTGCTGCAGGCGGCGGTGCACGACCTGCGCATCGCCCAGTACCAGGCGATGCTGGCCGACGAGGATGCCGACCGCAAGGCGGCGGAAGGCGACGTCGCCAAGGCCATCGCCGCGGCCCGGGCGCAGGTGCAGAAGCTGTCTGCCAGTCCCGACGCCGTGGACGCGCGCGCGGTGGTCGACCGCGTCAAGGGCCGCTGGGACGCCTACCTGCAGGGCAACGACAAGGCCATGCAGCTGTCCGGCGAATTCGGCCTCAAGGCCATGGGGGGCGACTACCGCAAGCAGTTCGACGGCCTGGCCGCCGACCTGGACGAACTTGCCGCCCAGGAAGGCCGTGTCGCGGACGCGCAGGTCAAGCATGCCGAATCCACGTTCGTCGCCACCCAGGCCTCGGTCCTGGGCGTGCTGCTCGTCGCGAACGTCCTGGGCTTGATCGTCGCCTTCATGGTGTCGGCGCGCATCGCCGTGCCGCTGGCGGCGGCCGCCCGCAGCGCGCGCGCCGTCGCGCACGGCGACCTGACGCAGCACCTGCCGGCCAGCAGCCAGGACGAGGTGGGGCGGCTCACCGCGGCGCTCAACGACATGCAGACCGGACTGCGCGACCTCGTCATCCAGGTGCGCGACGGCGTCCATTCGATGGGCAACGCGTCGTCGGAGATCGCCGGCGGCAGCATGCACCTGTCCAATCGCACCGAACAGCAGGCGAGCGACCTGCTGGAGACGGCGCAGGCGATCTCGCTGATGGCGGCCAACGTCGACGGCAACGCCGAGGCCGCGCGTCGCGCCGCCCAGGTGGCGAACGACGCGTCCGCCGTCGCGCGCCGCGGCGGCGAGGTCACGAGCCGCGTGATCGAGACGATGGGCCGCATCAGCCAGTCGTCGTCGCGCATCTCGGAGATCGTCGGCGTGATCGACGGCATTGCCTTCCAGACCAACATCCTGGCGTTGAACGCCGCGGTCGAGGCCGCCCGCGCCGGTGAACAAGGCCGCGGATTCGCCGTCGTCGCCTCGGAGGTGCGCAGCCTGGCGCAGCGCTCGGCCCAGTCGGCGCGCGAGATCAAGTCGCTGATCGCCAGTTCCGTCGAGGTGGTGCAGGAGGGCACGGGCCTGGTGCGCGACGCCGGCAGCACGATGCAGGACATGGTGGTGCGCGCCGACGAGGTGACGGCGCTGATCCAGGGAATCTTCAGCGCGACGGAGACGCAGTCGAGCGACATCGCCCGACTCGATCAGTCGATCGCCCGCATCAACGACGTCACGCACCAGAACTCCGCGCTCGTCGAGCAGAGCGCCGCCGCGGCCGCCAGCCTGCAGCAGCAAGGCCAGCGCCTCGGCGAGGCCATCGCCGCGTTCAAGACCTGAGAAGGCCGTCGCGCGCGGCGCCCGGGTCAGGCCGTCGCCGGATCGCTGGTGCGGGGGTGGCCGGTCTCCACGCGACCCGCGAGCCGGCACAGGAAGGCGTCGCTGCCGTCCGCGGTGACGCTCAGGTCGTACCAGCCGGCGCTGTCCTTCACGCTCCACGCCAGGGTCCGGCTCTGCCCGGGCGCCAGCGTGCAGCGGCGCGCCGCGGCTTTCGGATAGGCCGTGGCCTGCACCGCCAGGCGCACCGGCGCCGTGCCATGGTTGGCCAGCGTCAGCGCGAGCTCGCCGCCGCGGCCGCGCCGGTGCAGGCCGCGGGCGTGGACCGCCACCGCGGGGTCGTGGCGGAAGCGGCGATGGAACGCGCCCGGGCCCGTCACGACGACGTCGCCCGTGTCGATGGCCACCTCGTCCTCGAGCCGCTTGCCGGCCTCCACCGTGTAGCTGCGCGGCGCGGCGTTCGAGCCGGTCGCGCTCACGCGGAACACCGCGCCGGCCGTGCCGACGTTGGCGAGCGCGAGGTGGAAGCGCTGGCGTTCCGCGTCGAAGCGGCCGGCCACGTCGAAGTCGTAGGGCAGCGCCCGCGACGGCCGCAGCCCGCGCTCCTGCCGCGGCATCGCCTGCGGCCTGGCCGGCGCCGGCACCCAGTCGGGATGGCGGTCGGCATCGGGCGGCACGAAGGCGGTGGTCGAGGGCAGCGGCGCCAGGGACGCGTTCGGGTCGGCGAAGTTGAAGGCCGACACCAGGTCGCCCGTGATTGCGCGCCGCCACGGGCTGATGTTGGTCTCGGGCGCCAGGCCGAAGCGGCGCTCGACGAAGCGGATCAGCGAGGTGTGGTCGAACACCTCGGAGCAGACCCAGCCGCCGCGCGTCCACGGCGAGACCACGAGCATGGGCACGCGCTGGCCGAGGCCGTACGGGCCGGCGGCGTAGTTGGCGTCGCCGGGGAAGTGCTCGCGCGCCGTGTCGACGGTGGACAGGCCCTGCGCCGGCGTGGCCGCGGGCGTGGGCGGCACCACGTGGTCGAAGAAGCCGTCGTTCTCGTCGTAGGTGATGAACAGCGCCGTCTGGCTCCACAGCGCCGGGTCGGCCGTGAGCGCCTCCAGCACCTGCGCGATGTACCAGGCGCCGTAGTTCGCGGGCCAGTTCGGGTGCTCGCTGTAGGCCTCGGGCGCGACGATCCACGACACCGACGGCAGCGTGCCGGCGGCGCAGTCGGCCTTCAGGATGTCGAACAGCGTCTGCTTCGGGTCGGCCGCGACGTGCGTGCCGGTGCGCGCCTTGTCGTACAGCGGCGAGCCGGGCTGCGCGTTGCGGTACTGGTTGAAGTACAGCAGCGAGTTGTCGCCGTAGTTGCCGATGTAGGCGTTGTCCGCGCAGCCCCAGTTGCCGGCCTTGTCCAGGCCGTCGCCGACGTCCTGGTAGATCTTCCAGCTGACGCCCGCGGCCTCCAGCTTCTCGGGCCAGGTCGTCCACGAGTAGCCGGCCTCGGCGTTGGTGATGACCGGCGCGTTCGCGCTCCCGTCGTTGCCGGTGCAGCCCGTCCACAGGTGGTAGCGGTTCGGGTCGGTGGGGCCCAGCAGCGAGCAGTGGTACGCGTCGCACACGGTGAACGCGTCGGCCAGCGCGTAGTGGAACGGGATGTCGGCGCGCGCGAAGTGCGCCATCGTGTTGGGGCCCTTGGCGGCGATCCACTGGTCGGAGCGGCCCTCGTTCCAGGCGCGCTGCGTGGTGGGCCAGTCGTGCGGCGTGCCCACCATGAACTGCAGGCCCAGGTGCGGCGCGTCGGGCCGGAACGGCAGCAGCTCGCCGCCGGGCGCCGGCTGGCGCCAGACGTCCTGGCCGTTCGGCAGCGTGGCGGGCCGCGGATCGCCGAAGCCGCACACGCCCTTGAGCATGCCGAAGTAGTGGTCGAAGCTGCGGTTCTCCTGCATCAGGATCACGATGTGCTTCACGTCCTGCAGCGTGCCCGTCTCGCGGCGCGCGGGAATCGCGAGCGCCTGGCGGATCACGGGCGGCAGCGCGCCGGCGGCGGTGAGGCCGGCACCGAGCAGGGCCTGGCGGAGGAAGTCGCGACGGTCGTCGGATGGCATCGGCAGAGTCGGATTTCAGGTGGGCAGGTATTGGAGCACGGCGGGGTCGGCGAACAGGTCGACGCTGTCGCCCGCGGCCAACGCGGGTTTGCCCAGGTCGTGCGACACCGTCACGAGATCGCCGGCCTCCGTCCGAAGCTCCACGCTCGCGCGCTGCTGCCCCACCCAGCTCTCCACGACCTGGGCGCGAAGCACCAGGCCGCCGGCCTCGCCGCGCAGGCTCAGGGCATCCTGCGGCATCGCCCACCAGCCGGCGTCGCGCCGCAGCGTGCCCGGCGCCGTCGCCGCGGCGATCAGGTTGAACGCCCCCAGGAAGGTGGCCACCTGCCGCGTGGCCGGCTGGCGCCACAACGCGGCGGGCGTGTCGCACTGCGCGATGCGGCCGTCGAACATCACCGCCACGCGGTCGGCCAGCTCGAAGGCCTCGGCGCGGTCGTGCGTGACGACCAGGCAGGTCTGCCGCAACTGGCGCTGCAGGCCGCGGAACGAGCGCCGCAACGGGATGCGAAAGGATTCGTCGAGCGCCGAGAACGGCTCGTCCATCAGCAGCAGCGAGGGCTTGCGCGCGAGGGCGCGCGCGAGCGCCACGCGCTGGCGCTGGCCCCCGGACAGGCGCGCGGGGCGGCTGTCGCGATGCGCCTCCAGCTCCACGAGCCGCAGCAGCGCGTCGGCGCGTTCGGTCGCCGTCGCCTGGGCCACGCCCTCGGCCAGCAGTCCGAACTTCACGTTCTCCACCACCGACAGGTTGGGAAACAGCGCGTAGTGCTGGAACACGACGCCCACGCCGCGCTGCTGCGCGCTCGCGCTCGTGACGTCGCGTCCGCCGATGGCGATGCTGCCGCCGTCCAGCGCGGCCAGCCCCGCGATCGCGCGCAGCAAGGTCGTCTTGCCGCAGCCGGACGCGCCCAGCAGCGCGACGACCTCGCCGCGCGCGAGCGCCAGGTCGACGTCGCGCAGGATCGCGCGGCCGCCCAGCGTCAGCGCGGCCTGTCGGACGACGAGTTCCTGCGGGTGTTCCATGCAATCAGTCCTTCCACCATCATTCCCATCGCGGCGACCACCGCGAAACTCAGGCCCACCAGCGCGGCCGACAGATGTCCGTTGACGTTGCGCATGCCGTTCATCAGCGGCTGCAGCATCTCGATCGAGCCGCCCAGCAACAGGTTGGCGATCGCGAACTCCATCGCCGCCGTCACCCAGCACAGCAGCAGGCCGGCCACCAGCGCCGGCGCCAGCAACGGCAGCAGCACGCGGCGCAGCACGTAGCCGTCGCTGGCGCCCAGCGTGTGCGCGGCCTCCATCAGGGGCGCGACGTCCAGCTGGCGCATCGCGGCGGCCAGCGTCTTGTGCAGCAGCGGAAACAGCAGCGGCGAGACCACCAGCACGTAGACGACGCGCAGGTCCAGCCAGCCGCCCCAGCGGCCGACGAACAGCTCCAGCGCGCCGATGGCGATCACCACGGGCGGGATCGCGTAGGGCAGCAGCGACAGCGCGTCCAGCAGCGCCGTGACGCGCGGCGACACGAGGCGTGCGACGATCGTGGCGGTGCCGCCCACCAGCAGCGTCAGCAGCGCGCTGGCCAGCGACAGCGCGAGCGTCTGCACCACGGCCGCCTGCACGCGCGGCGCACGCACCGTCTCGGCCATCCAGGCCCAGGTGGCGCCTTCGGGCAGCAGGCTGCGATCCCAGCGCGTGGAGAACGCGTACAGCAGCACCGCCAGCGGCGGCAGCAGGGCCAGCACGAGCATCGTGAACAGCGCGAGGCGCGACCACGGGAACTTCATGAGGAAGCCTCCGCACTGCGTGCTGCGGCGCGAGCGCCCTTCGGAGCGGCCGGGCGGGCGCTCATGCGTCGCGCCCCCGCAGCCACCTGGCGAACAGGTTGGCGCCGCCTATGACCAACACCAGCAGCACGAACATCAGCAGGGCCAGCAGCGACGACAGGCCCGGGTTCGAGAAGATGTCGCCGCTGACCAGCGCCGCGATGCGCACCGCCAGCACGTTGGCCGACGTGCCCGACAGCGCGAACGGCGTGGCGTAGGCGGCCGCGGCGTTGGCGAACAGCAGGCTGCCCACCTCGACGAGGCTGGGCAGCAGCAGCGGCAGGCCCACGCGGCGCCAGAAGTGCGCCGGGCTCGCGCCCAGCGTCGCCGCCGCGTCCATCAGTCCGCCTTCGAGCATCTGCACCGGCTGCGCCAGCATCAGCGTGGCCAGCGGCACCTGGAAGCACAGGTAGGCCACGAACAGGCCGGCGTTGCCTTCGAGGTCGAACGGCAGCGCGATGCCCGCGCCCGCGAGCGCCTGCCGCAGCACGCCCTGCACGCCGAACAGCAGCGTCAGCGCCAGCGCCAGCGGCACGCCCGCGAAGTTGGCGCCGAGGTTGGCGAGCACCGAGCTCGCGCGGCGCCAGGACGGATGTTCCGCGAGCGCCACCGAGGCCGCGCCGCCGACGGCCAGCGCGACCAGCGTCGACAGCGCCGAGATCCACGCGGTGTTGACGATCGCCTTGAGGTAGTAGCTGTCGGCCACCAGATCGCGCAGCGCGCATTCGTTGCCGCGCGCGCAGTCGGCCACGAAGCCGGCGCTGCGCCACGCGAACGGCAGCACCACCGCCAGCGCCACGATGGCCAGCAGCGGGGCGGCGGCGATCCAGGCGGCGCGCTTGGACAGGTTCATCGCGGCGCGGCCATCCGCTCGACGAGGAAGCGGCGGATCTCGAGCTGGTTCGCCGGCCAGTGCGTCGGCGCCTGCGTGGCGTCGCCGCGGCTGGGCAGCCACACGAAGGGCACGGCGCGTTCCTCGATCGCGCCGCCGCCGTGCATGCGGTCGGCGCTCATGCCGTGGTCGCTGGTGACGACGATGTCGTAGCCGTCGGCCAACCAATGCGGCAGCAGCAGCGCGAGGTTCATGTCCAGCTTGCGCGCCGCCAGGTCGTAGGCCGACGAACCGCCGCCGTGCACGTGGCCGGCGTTGTCCAGGCCCATCGGATGCACGAACAGCAGGTCGGGCGCATGGCGCGTGCGCAGGTCTTCCGCGTCGGCCAGCAGGTGCGAGTCGGGGTACTCGTCCTCGAAGTACCAGCTGCCGGCCACCACGCCGCGGCTCGCGCACGCGGCCGTGCGGTGGCGCGCGGGCGCGAAGCGCTCGCCCGCGAGCAGCTCCCAGAACCAGTCGTACGCGGCCACGGCGCTGCGGCCGCCGCGCGCGGCCACGTCGTCGAACAGCGTGTCGTCCAGGTGCACGCCCACGTGGTCGTTGGACAGGATGCCGTGGTCCACCGGACGCCGCCCGCCGATCACGGTGGCGTACAGCGGGCGCGACAGGCTGGGCAGCTCGCAGGTGAGCGTGGCCCAGCGCGCGCGGCCGGCCTCCTCCAGCGCGAGGAGATAGCCCATGCAGCGGCGCGCGGTGTCGGCGCGCAGGCCGTCGACGAGGATCACGGCGAGGCGATTCATGATCAGGCGTCCATCACGTCGCGCTGCCAGGCGCGTGGCAGCTTCTTGACCTCTTCGCTCCAGACCGCCGGCCGCACCGCGCGCGCCTTCGCGTACTGCTTGCCGTCGACCAGCTTCCGGCGCACGTCCTCGGGCAGCGCGAGGCTGTCGGCGCGGATCGGGCGCGCGTTGCCGCGTGCGAGCTGGATCTGGCCGGCGTCGGAGAAGATGTACTCGCGCGCCAGCATCGCGGCGTTGGGATGTGGCGCGTTCCTGTTGATGATGGTGGTGTAGCCGCTGGTGACCGAGCCGTCGGACGGGATCAGGATCTCGTAGTCGGCCGCGTTGGGAATCTTGTCGCGGTACGACAGCGCGTTGAAGTCCCACATCACGAACACGTCGGCCTCGCCGCGTTCCATCAGCGCGGGCGACGCGTTGGTCATCACCAGGCGATGCTGCTTCGCGAGCGGCGCGAACGCGGCCAACGCGGGCGCGAGGTGCGTCTCGTCGCCGCCCAGCGCGATGGCCGCCGACAGCACGCCGGCGTTGGCCTGCGCGGCGCGGCCCACCTCGCCGATCAGCACGCGGGCGTTAGCTTCGAACAGCGCCTTCCAGCTGCGCGGCACGGCCTTCACGCGCTTCGTGTTCACGGCGAACGCGATGGTGCCGGTGTAGGCGAGGGCCCAGTGGCCGTCGGCGTCCTTGGCCCAGTCGGGCACCTGCGCCCACGTCGTGGGCTTGTAGGGCTGCGTCACGCCGCGCGCCTTCGCGATGGCGCCGAACTCGAAGCCGACGTCGCCGATGTCCACGCTGGCATTGGCCTTCTCGGCCTCGATCTTGGCGATCTCCTCGGCGCTGCTCATGTCGGAGTCGACGTGGGCGATGCCGTAGAGCTTGGCCAGGTCGGCCCAGGTGCCGCGCCAGTTGGCCCAGTCGTCGGGCATGCCCACGCTGGCCAGCTTGCCTTCGGCGCGGGCGAGGCGCTCCAGGTCCTTCAGCGCGGGCTGCGGGCCTTGCGCGCGAACGGGCAGGGCGGCCGCGGCGAGCAGGGCGGTGGCGTGACGTCGATTGATCATGGGACGTTTCCTTTCAGGCTGGAATGCACGAGGCGCGCAGCCCTTGAAGACCGCGCGCCGGAGCGGTTGGAGACGCTCAGAACTTCGCGGCGAACGTCAGCGTCCACTCGCGCGGCGCGCCGGGCAGCAGCGTCTGCGCGGTGCCGCCCGGGTCGCTGTTGACGAAGCCGTTCGAGCCGAGCGTGGAGATGTACTTGCGGTCGGTCAGGTTGGTGACGTTCAGCTGGACGCTGCTCTGCTTGACCATGCCGAAGGCCGGGAAGCGGTAGCCGGCGCTGGCATTCATCAGCAGGCGCGACGGCACCGACGCGTCGTTGGTGTAGCTGTAGTAGCGCGTGGACATGAAGTCCGCGCCCAGGTCGCCGAACAGGCTGCCGTTGTCGTAGCCGAGGATGGACTTGAGCATCGTGTCGGGCGCGTCGACCACGTGCTTGCCCTTGATGTCGACCGGCACGTTGTTGCTGACGACGTTGTCCTGGTACGTCGAACGGCCCTCGCTGAGGCTGTTGGTCCAGGATAGGCCCGGCATCAGGCGGAACGACAGCGAGGCCTCCAGGCCGTAGCTGCGCACGCCGCCGACGTTGGACAGCACCGCCGGGTTGCCCACGATGCCGGCGCCTTGCTGCACGGCCAGCAGGCGGTCGTGGAAGTTGACGAGGTAGGCCGCCAGCGTCGCTTCGTAGAGCTGGTGGTGGGTACGCCAGCCGGCTTCGAAGTCGTCCGAGGTCTCGGGCTTGAGCGAGCTCTTGATCGCGTTGAAGCCGGCCACGGTGGTGGCGAACGGCGACGTGCCGGTGGCCGAGGCCTGGAACGCGCGCATGTTCTTCGAGTACGAGGCGAACAGTTCGTCGGTGTTCGACAGCTTGAAGTTCGCGCCGACCTGCGGCAGGAAGTTCTTCTTCGATTCGATGGTGCCAGAGGGCATGGTGCCGATCTGGGCCGTGCCGTCGGTCGTCACGTGCAGGCCCTTGAAGCCGGCGGTGACGGTCAGCGCGTCGGTGACGTCCCAGTCGTCGGACAGCCAGTACTGGTTGGTCGTCGTCTTGAACGTGTCCTGCCACTGCGTGAAGAACGGGTTGCTCAGGAAGTTGTACGGCGACGGGAACGACGTGGCCGAGGCGACGGCGTAGAAGCGGCGCGCCTGGTTGAAGTTGTTGTCTTCGTGCCAGAGGCCGAACTTCAGCGTGTTGGCGCTGAACAGCTCGTAGTCGAAGTTGGCGATCTCGCCACTGCGGCTGATGTTGTATTCGGTGGTGCGCACCGACACGTTCACGCCGTTGGGCGACGGCACGTAGGGCGTGTACCAGAGGCCCTCTCCCTTGTTGGTGTGGCCGTACAGCGTGAGCGCCATGTGCAGCTTGTCCCAGGCGCGCGTCTCGAACGTGCTGCCCATCAGCGTGTCGTCGCGCAGGCCCGATCCGGCGTAGTACGCGTCGTCGCACTGCGTGACGTACGTGGTGCCGTTGTTGCCGCACAGCGTGTTGGCGGCGTTGACGGCGGCGGCGGTGTTGGGGAAGAAGTTGTCCCACTTGTAGCCCAGGCGGCCGATCATCTCCTTGGACATGTCCTGGTAGTCGATCTCGCGGCGCTTGGACGTGTTCACGAAGGCGCTCAGGCGGCTCGTGCCCCAGGTCGCGAGGTAGCCGAGGTTGAACTGCTGCTGGCGCTGGTGGCCTTCGCCCTTCCACTTCTCGGCGTCCTGGTCGGTGAAGCTCAGCGAGATGCGGCCGAAGACCGAGTCGCCGGTGTCCACGCGGGCGTAGCTGCGGTGCTCGGCGTCGCTGCCCAGGGTCTCGCGGACGTCGAGGCCGAACTTGTCCTCGGGTGCGCGCGAATAGAACTGGATCGTGCCGCCGAGGTTGCTGGACGACGCGGTGTCCAGCGAGCCCGAGCCTTGCGAGAGGGACGCGTGGCCGACGTTCTCGGACGAGATCGCGCGGCTGATGTGCAGGCCGTTGAAGTTGCCGTACGACATGTCGCCCAGCGGCACGTTGTCCAGCGTGAAGCCCAGCTGGTTCTGCGAGAACGAGCGCACCGTGAAGCGCGTCGACCACTCGTAGTTGCCCAGCGGGTCGGCCGACTGGAAGTTCACGCCCGGCAGGCGCGACACGGTCACCAGCGGGCTGGTGCCGGCGGGCGCTTCGGTGAACTCCTTGGCGTCCAGGCCCAGGACCGAGCGCACCTGGCCGCGGCCCTGGGCGATGGTCACGGTCTGGGTGTCGCCCGATGCGGAGGCGGCGGCGGCGGGGGCCGCGATGGCGGCCACGGTCTGGGCCTGGGCCGTGGCGGCGCAGGCGAGCGCGGCGGCGGTCGCCAGCGCGGAAAGGGTGTGGATGCGAGCCATGGGGAACCTTCGTGATGGTGGGAAACGGGGCGCTGCTCGGCAGCGCGACGTCGCCACTATCTCGACGGTTGATGACAAAACAACTAAATCCAACAGAAAACAACAGAAACCCAACTGCGACGCAAGGAAATCCACGTGCTGTCACAGTCGAAAGGCATCTTGCGTGCTGGTTTTCGTGGGGAATCCTGCGGATGATCCACGCAAACAATGACGAAACGTCGAGCGCCAGGAGACTTGAGATCCATGTGGGCCCATGAGAGACACTCCCGTATCGTTGCGCTGCTCAACGAACGGCAGCGTTTGACGACAGAGACCTTTTCCGCCGAACTGGGCGTCTCCAAGGAGACCATCCGGCGCGACCTGATCGAGCTGGAGCTGTCCGGCAAGCTGAGCCGGGTGCACGGCGGCGCGATTCCCCAGAGCGTGCCCGTCGAGCCGAGCTACGGCGAGCGCGAGGTGCTGCATCGCCTCGAGAAGCACGCCATCGCGCGCGCCGCGGCCACGCTGATCGAGGCCGGCATGTCGTGCTTCATCGACGCCGGCTCCACCACCCAGGCGCTGGCGCAGGCGCTGCTGGCGCGCCAGGACATCCAGATCATCACGAACTCGGTGCGCATCGCCTCCGACCTGGCCGGCAACGCCCGGCTCGACGTGGTGCTGCTGGGCGGGCGCATCGCGCAGGAGCTGCCGGCCACCTACGGCGACCAGACGGTGGCCGAGATCGGCCGCTACCACCTGGACCTGGCCATCGTCTCGCCGGTGGGCATCGACGCCCGCGCCGGCGCGATGGACTACCTGTGGCACGAGGCCGCCGTCGCCCGGGCGATGCTGGAGCACGCGCGCCGGCGCGTCGTGCTGGCCGACCGCAGCAAGCTGGGCCGGACCAGCCGCATGCAGATCTGCGCGACCAGCGCCGTGGACGTGCTGGTGACCGATGCCCCGGGCGGCGACAAGAGCGTGCGCCAGCTCCAGGCCGGTGGCGTCAAGGACGTGCTGCACGCCGAGCCGCCGGCCGCGGCGCCAGCCCGGCCGTAACGATGCCTTGCAATTTCATACCTCTCCCGGGTTCACTGGACCGCGAGAATGACGATGAATCGAGGAAGGCGGTCCTCCCGCCCCGATGCCTCCCTTGATGTTGTATCGTTGCAATCGGCCTGCATGACACCGCACACCACCAGCCTCAGCATGCTCCCCTCCCGCATGGCTCCGAGCAAGTCTTCTCCTCCGCCCGCCAGTGGCGTCTTCGTACGCCTTCGCAGCCTGTTGACGCAGCCGATCCGGCTCGAGCGCCGGGGCTTCGACTGGCATTTCGTGCTGGGGCCGCCGCAACGCAAGGCCGGCGTCCACGCCGCCGGCGACGCGGCGCCGCGCCGCAAGACCCGGGGCGAGCTGCCCTCGATGACGGCCGCCGAGGTTTCCGAGGTGTGCGCGAACCTGCGCGGGATGCTGGGCGGCGAGGTCGGCCGCCACCCGCGCCTGCCGTCGCTCGCCTTGCTCGAGCGCGCCCTGATGAAGAACGGCGAACACGGCATCGACGACGTGCCCGCCGCCGTGCTGCGCCATGCCGCCCAGGCGCTGGACGCGTTCGACCTCGATGGCTACGGCCCTGGCCTGGTGCTGCTGCGCCGCCGCGTCGAGCAGGTGCTGCGCCGCCGCCACGGCGATCGCCATACCCATGCCGGGCATTCGCAGCCCGACGCGCGCACCGAGAAGCTCGCGGCCGCGATGGCCCCGGGCGCGCTGAAGGACTTCTCGGACAGCCTGACCGAGTTCATCAGCATCGACGGGATGTTCGGCGACCAGAAGCGCTGAGCCGCGCGTCCGCCCAACGAAAAGAGCCGCATGTCGCGGCTCTTTGCATTTGGGGCGGGCAACGCGCCCGCCTGGAAACAGCGCTTTAGAGCGCGGCGTCCTTCAGCTTCTTCAGCGCGCGCGTCTTGATCTTCACGGTCGCGGGCTTGGCAGCGAACATGCGCTCGACGCCGGTGAACGGGTCCTTGCCCATGCGCTTCTTCTTGGCCGGCACGTTGTGCACGACGACCTTGAGCAGGCCCGGCAGCGTGAAGGAGCCGAGGCCCTTCTTGTTGACCGATGCCAGGATGGCGCCTTCGAGGGCGGCCAGCACCGACTTGACCGACTTCGCGTCGACGCCCGATTGCTCGGCGACGTGGGCCGCGAGGCTGGACTTGTTGAACGCCGTCTTCAGCGGCTTGAGCGCGGCCGGAGCGGCCTTCGCGACCTTGGCCGGGGCGGCCTTGGCGGCCTTCACGGCCTTCGCCGGAGCAGCCTTCACGGCCTTGGCGGGAGCGGCCTTCGCCTTGGTGGTCTTGGCCGGCGCAGCGACCTTGACGGCCTTCTTGACGACGGGAGCGGGGGTCTTCTTAGCAGTTGCCATGAGTTCTCTTCTACTGGAGTGACGATGCGCCGGCGAATGCCGGAGCGGCGCGATTGTAGGTGAGAGCCGCGAAGACACGCGTCGGAACCGGCGTTTCCGACGCTGCGCCAGCGGGATCGATACCCAGTACCGTATCAAGGCGCGAGGCTCGGTCGAAGGGCCTCCGCGCGGGCCGCCAGCAGCGCCTGGCGCAGGACGTCGAGCGAGCCGATGTGGTTGGCGAGCAGCAGCACGAGACGCGCGTTCAGCGCGTGGCTCTCGGCCGTCGGCAGGTCGCGATGCGCGTCGATCAACGCTTCGTAGAAATCGTCGGGTGCATCCAGGTGCGGCGAGGTGATCAGTGGCATGGGGGTGTCCTCAGGCAATGGCCGATGCGCGGCGGATCGCGCGCCCGACGAGATCGGCGTCGGCCGCGCGCCAGCGAGCGCAGACGTGCTGGTCCGGACGCAGCAGGTAGACGGTGCCTGGCTGCAGGTCGTAGCGCCGGGCGAGCAGGCCGGCGGGATCGCGCAGGTCCGCGCCGTCGACCTGCACGGTGAGCACCTTCACGTCGAACCCGTGGCCGTCGAGCCGCGCCAGGTCGCCGGCTTGCGGCCTGGCGACGATCAAGTTGAAGCCCTGCCCCAGTTGCTGGAGCAGCCATGCGGAGCGGCCATCGCGGAGCTCGACCGGCGCGTCCGCGGCCGGCGCGCCAGGCACCATCGGGCCCTGGAAGTCGTCGCTGTCGGGCGTGTTGAGCGCCGAGCCATGCAGCGTCGACGGCACCGAGAGCCGGCCGCTGTTGACGAGCGTGCGTGCGAAGGGCTGCGTCCTGGCGAGCGTGAGCACGGCGTCCCGGAACAGGCGGCTGATGTCGCTCTTCGGCGTGATGAAGTCGGTGGCCCGCGTCGAATGGCGGATGTTCTCGTCGGCCGCGTATTCGCGCTCCGCGGCGTAGGTGTCGAGCAATGCGTCGGGCGCGCCGCTCCGAAGGACGGCGGCGAGCTTCCAGGCCAGGTTGTCCGCGTCCTGCACGCCCGAGTTGGCGCCACGCGCGCCGAACGGCGAGACCCCGTGCGCGGCGTCGCCGGCAAAGAGGATGCGGCCGTGCCGGAAGTCGTCCATGCGCTGGCACGAGAACGTGTAGACGCTGGCCCATTCCAGCTCGAATTCGACGTCCTTCATCGCGGAGTGCGCGAGCAGCGCCTTCACGCGCGGCAGGATTCTTTCCGGCTTCTTCTCCTCTTCCGGGTCGGCGTCCCAACCCAGCTGGAAATCGATGCGCCAGACGCCGTCCGGCTGGCGGTGCAGCAGCACGCTCTGGCCGGGATGGAATTCCGGGTCGAACCAGAACCAGCGTTCCGCGGACGCCTCATGCTTCATGCGGACGTCGGCGATCAGGAAGCGATCGCGGAACGTCCGCCCCTTCGACTCCAGCCCGAGCGCGCGCCGGAGCGTGGATCGACTGCCGTCGCATGCGGCCACGTAGCCGGCGGCGAGCCGGTAAGGGCCATCGGGCGTCTCGATGGTGAGCAGGACATGATCGTCGTGCTGCTCCACGCCGGTGACCGCGTTCCGCCATCGAACGTCGATCAGGGACAGCTCCGCCGCCCTCTCGGCCAGGAACCCTTCGACGTAGTACTGCTGCAGGTTGACGAAGGCCGGACGGGCATGGCCTTCCTCCGGCAGCAGGTCGAAGCTGTAGACCTGCTCGTTGCGGAAGAAGACCTTGCCGAGGTTCCAGGACACCCCTTTGCCGGCCATCCGATCGCCGCAACCCAGCCGGTCGAAGATCTCCAGCGTGCGCTTGGCGAAGCAGATGGCGCGCGAGCCGGTCGACAGGGTGTCGTCGTTGTCCAGCAGGACGACCGGGACGCCGCGCTGGGCCAGGTCGATGGCCAGCGACAGTCCCACGGGGCCGGCGCCGACGATCGCCACGGGCCGGCGCACCGGCTCGGGCGCCGCCTGGTCGGCGCTGCGCGCGTAGTCGAACACCAGCTTCCGGTAGTCGACCGCGGCGCCCTTGTGACGGGCGAGTTCGTTCAATCGCATGCTTGTCTCCGCGCGCCTCGGCGGGTGCGTCCGTGGTCCGGGCGTCTCAGCCTTCCAGCGTTTCCCACATCTGGCGATCGCGCTCGGCGGTCCAGATGCGCGGGTCGGCGTGTTGCGTCACTTCGTCGAAGCAGCGCGTGACGTCGAACGGCATGCAGTGGTCGAAGATCACCCAGTGACCGTACTTGGGCTTGAGCCTGGCGAAGGTGTCCTTGTAGACCGCGTTCAGGTCCTTGCCCGCCGCGACGCCGGCCTCGACGCTGCTGCGCACGTCGGCGATGAATGCGGCCGTCGACCGCAGTCCGTCCGCCACCCGGGCCTCGCCTTCCAGGGCGGGGCCGCGTCCGGGCACCAGCGCGAGCGGCTTGAGCGCCGCCACGTTCTCGAGCGTCCGCGGCCAATCCTTGAAGTAGGCGTCGCCGGCATAGGGCGTGGCATCGAACTCCACCAGGTCGCCGCTCAGCAGCGTTCGATCCCGCGGCAGCCACACCACGGTGTCGCCCTTCGTGTGACCGCGCCCGAGCTGCAGCAGTTGAACCTCCACCTTGCCCAGCCACAACGTCATCTTCCCCTTGAAGGTCATCGTCGGCCAGGTCATGCCGGGCGGCACCGTCTCGACGTTGCTGAACAGTCGCGGGAAGCGCCCGATCTCGCTGGCCTTGTCGGCTTCGCCGCGTTCCACGATCAGGTCGTACGTGTCCTCGCTGGCAAGGATCTGCTGCGCACCGTAGGCGCTCGCGCCCAGCACGCGCACCGCGTGGTAGTGCGTGAGCACCACGTAGCGGATCGGCTTGTCGGTCACTTCCCGGATGCGGCTGATCACGTCGGCGGCCATGGCCGGCGTGGCCTGCGTGTCGGCCACCAGCACCGCATCGTCGCCGATGACGATGCCCGTGTTCGGATCGCCTTCGGCCGTGTAGGCCCAGGCGTGCTCGCTGAGCTGGCTGAAGGTGACCTTCTTCTCTTCGAGGTCGGCCTGGGAGGCGAATTTCTTGGGTTCGGACATCTGGCGTCTCCTGAAGCAGGTTGCATTTGACAAATGCGTTCGTCATTGTCGATCCGGCCAGCGTCGAGGACACGCCGCCGGCACGCGATCGCGCGACCGTGATCGACGCGTCGGGGCGACCGGACGAATCCAGATGCTGCTCTTCGACTTCAATAACCCGCCGTGAAGCGCGCGCGATGGTGTTGCGGCCGCTCGAGTTCGTCGACGAAGGCCACCGCGAAGTCTTCCATCGAGATCCAGCTGCGCCCGTGGGCATCGACCAGCAGGGCGTCCGTCCCGAGCCTGAAATGCCCGGTGCGGAAACCCGGGGCGAAATCCGCCGATGGCGACAGGAACGTCCAGTCCAGCGTCTTCTCGGCGCGCAGGACGGCGAGAAACGCACGCCCGGCCTGCGCTTCCTCGCGGTAGGCCTGCGGGAATCCCGGCGAATCCACCAAGGCCTGGCCGGGCGCCACTTCAAGGCTGCCCGCGCCTCCCACCACCAGCAGCCGCGGGACATGCGCCTGCTTGGTCGCCGCGATCAGCGCGTCGGCATCGGACGAGACAAAACGTGCCGCGCTGATGACCGCGTCGTGGCCGACGAGCACCGGAGCGAGCGCGCCCGCGTCGCGCGCGTCGGCGATCTCGATCGACAACGATCGCGTGGCCTCGATGGGGGCCGCCGTGTGCGCGATCCCCGTGACCACGTGGCCGCGGGCCAGCAACTCTGCCAGCAGACGGGATCCCATTCTTCCCGTCACTCCGATCAACGCGACCTTCAAGGCGGACCCCCTTTCGGAAGGCAGTGCGGCGCCCGGCCGGGAGCCCTTGCTTCAGGACACCGAAGCGGACGTCCCATCGTCTTCCCTCGACTCGAGGGTGTCAACGGCGCCGGGCCCTCGCGGCCGAGGCCATGCTGACCGCAAGCTGTCTTCGCGCGCGTCAGCCCGCGTGCGATTTCACCCACGCCACGTACTTGTCCATCCAGCCCTGCAGGAAGGTCTTGCTGGCGGCGCCGATGCTGCCGTCCGCCTCGAACAGGCCCGCATGGGCATGGATGAACGCCTCGGGCTGGCCCAGCACGGGGACGTCGAGGTAGGCCAGGACGTTGCGCAGGTGCTGCTGCGCGAGCGCCGTGCCGATGACGCCGACGGAGATGCCGATCACCCCGGCCGGCTTGCCCGTCCACGCGCTCTGGCCATAGGGGCGCGAAGCCTGGTCGATCGCATTCTTCAGCACGCCGGGCATCGAGCGGTTGTACTCGGGCGTCACGAACAGCAGCCCGGAGGCCGCCTGGATCTCGGCCTTCAGGCGCTTCACGGGCGCCGACTGGTTGGCGTCGTCGTCCTGGTCATAGAGGGGAAGGTCGCCGATCTCGACGTGCGTGAACGCGAAGTCCGCCGGCGCGAGCCTGGCCAGCCCGTTCGCCAGCTGGCGATTGAGGGAGTCGCGGCGAAGGCTGCCGACGACGACGGCGATGCGATGGGTGCTCATGAGTCTCTCCATTTCTCAGCGTTGTGGCCGGGCGGGCCGGGTGTCGGCTGGCAAGCGTACGCCCATCGGCCGTGAACGCAAGCCGGGCCCGACCACGCGCAGCACGGCCATCATCCCGTTGTCCTCGTGATCGACCAGGTGGCAATGGAACGGAATGTCGCCCGCCAGTTCGGCCGGGAAGCTCATGCGGAGGCGCACGCGGCCGGGGCGCACCGGGCCTTTCTTGCTGTGGAAACCCGTGGCGGTCGCGTACGGCACCTCCACGACGTCCAGCAGCTCGGGGGCGGCGGAGGGCCTGCCGTCGACCTCCAGCACGCGGAAATGCAGCTGGTGGATGTGGAAGGTGTGCAGCTCGTTCGTCCAGTTCTCGATGACCCATTCCTCGGTGCTGCCGGCCTTCGCGACGATCGCGGGCCCGTCGCCCATCATGTAGGTGCGCAGGACGGCGCCGGGCTTGCGCTCGAAGATGTAGAAATCGGTCTGGTCGGCGGTGCCGGGCCGCGGGTACTCGGCCATCGCGATCACGCGGCGGCGATCCACCTTGTGCGACAGGACGCCGGAGAACACGCCGGGCGCCGCGGCGGGAGATGGCGCCGGGATCGCGGCGGTCGTCGTGCCCGCCGGATCGCCGGCGACCACCCGCGCCAGCCGGCGTTCGGGCAGGCGATCCCCGGCGCAGCCCGTGTCGATGGCATGCGTCACCAGCCAGGCCTTCGTGCCGGGCGGCGGGGCCGCCACCCAGAACTCGATGCGTCCGCCGGGCGGCACGGCCTGCGCCTCGGCCGTGGGCGCCGGCAGCAGGCGCCGGCCCGCATCGTCCGACAGCGGGCTGCCGTCGCGCGCCGCCACCTGCAGCGGCAACGCGCGGCCCTGCTCGTCCACCAGCGACAGGCTCAGGAAGGCATCGGTGGCCGCGTTCAGCAGTTGCCAGAATTGCCGCGTGCCGGCGGCGATCTCCAGGCGCGCCAGCGCGGCGTCGGGCGCGTCCCCGACCGGCACGGGCGTGCCGTTCAGGCTGATCTGGTCGATGCCGGCGTTGGAGGCGCACAGCAGCTCGTGCGCGGTGTCCACCGTGTCCGCGACGGCCCGGCCGTGCGCCGGCGAGGACGGGCCCGCGGGCGCCGCGGTCATCGACGCGGCGGGCGTCTTGCCGGCGTCCTGGTCCTGCGTCTGGCGCACCACCAGCACGCGCTCGACGACGCCCGCGGCGCGGCGCGCGTCGTGTTCCGGGCCTTCGACGACGATGGCGCCGGTCAACCCCATGAGCATCTGCGCCTGCACCTCCCCATGCACGTGCGGGTGGTACCAGTAGAGGCCCTCGGGCATGCCGGCGGGGATCCGGTAGCGATACGTGAACTGGCGTCGGCCGCAGGTGGCCGGGCCGACCGCCGGATCGGTGCAGACGGTCATCACGTCGTCCTGCGGCGCCACGGGCGGCACCGCGAAGCCGTGCACGTGCAGGTTGGTGGCGCCGGTGGCCGCGTGATGCATGCCGGGCATCACCCTGTAGTAGCCCGCTGCTTCGGGCACCGCGACGTTGGCGGTCTTGAGCGTGCCCGGCGTCATCACGGCCTCGATCGCGGCCGGGTCGACGATCTCGTTGCGCAGCGTCAGCACGAGATCGGCGCCCTGGCGGGTGCGGATCACCGGCGCGTCCGCGATGTCGCCCGCCACGTAGCAGAGGCGGCCGCCGTCCTGGCGCACCGTGAGCGTGGCGCCGTTCCGTTCGGCCAGCAGCTCGGGCATCTCGTGGCCGGGCTCGGGCACGCCGACGCCGCAGGGCGCGGCGGCGGTACTGCGCGGATCGAACGCGGGCGCCGCGACCGCCTGCGCGGACGCGGCGAGCAGCGCCGAGGCCAAGCCGAGGCGCGCCCGACTCATCGGGCGGAACCGCTTTCCGTTCGAGCCGTCACTTGAACAGGTCGGACATCACTTCCACGCCGGTGTCGCAGGCGTGGTTGAGGCAGGGCAGGTTGAAGGCCGCGTCCAGCGTCCGGGTCAGCGAGTAGTGGTCGTAGTACCTCGAACTCGCCACACGGTGCTGGCCGTAGTTCGTGTCGACGATCGCCACCACCTGGTTGGACGTGCGGGTGCTGTAGTCGTTCTCGTCCCACAGCACGACGATGGCGCTGCGCTTCTCGGCCCACACGCGCGAGGCCTTGATCGCGGTGACGATGCGCTGCACGGCGAGGTCGCCCTGCAGGATCAGCGACGGGTTCAGGCCGGTCTGCGTGCCGTTGTCGTCCGCGTCGTAGTTGCAGAAGGCGGTGCCGTTGCCGCGGCCGTGCATGTCCTCGCACTGGTTGGGCGCGATGAACGCGAAGTTGGGCACGCTGCTGGCCTTCAGGTCGGCGTACAGGCCGTGCTCGCCGTCGAACGAGGCGACGCGGCGCAGGCTCAGCTCGGGCTCGCGCCCCTCCTGCACGGACGCGAAGTACGCGAACGGGTTGTGCTTGACCGCGTACAGGTACACGACGTTGGCGGCGCTCACCGGATTGCCCGCCGTGGCCAGCGCGGCGAAGTCGCTGGTGACGGACACGCCGGCGGCGTTCTTGCCGCCGATGCTGTAGAAGCCGTCGCTCACGTTGACGCCGTCGGCGCCGCTCAGGGGCAGGCCTTCCTGGTAGCTCTTCCACGACTTGCCGGCGCGAACGAGCTGGTCGGCGATGGTGATGCCGTCGATGTTGGTGCCCGAGGCGATGGACCTCGTGCCGTCGATGTTGGTCAGCGGCGGCGCGGAGGTCTCGTTCATCGTGAGGTCCAGCGCGGGCGTGGGCGCGTCGGTGCCGCGGGCGCCGCCGATCGGGCACAGCAGGCCCGTGCTCGGGCTGTCGGTGTTGGTCGGGCGGCCCGGGGCGATGTTGGGGATGCAGGCCGTGTTGTGCCAGTCGGGGTACTGGTCGGACAGGTTGTTGAAGTTGGATCCACCGACGACCTCGAGGTAGTTCGTGAGGCTCGGATGCGCGATCGCGTAGTAGTTCTTCGCGACGTTGGCCTTGGCCATCAGCGCGTTGATGAACGGCGCCTGCGGGTTGCCGGCGACCTGCGCGTAGGCGTGGTTCTCCATCATGATCACGAAGACGTGGTCGAGCGAGGGGATGCCTTCGGGCACGCGGCCCTGGCCCGCCTGCGCGGCCCCCGCTGCGAAAAAGGCGGCGATGCACGTCGCGAGAACGAGTTTCTTCATGGCTGTCTGGCTCCAGGATTGTCGTTGGGCGGTGGATGGCCCGTGGCGTGATGCCGCGCTGCTGTCGACCATTCCCGATCATGTGGAGCCCCTGTGACGAATCCGTGTCGCGCGGGCATGGCGCGCCGTGGCCGTACAGGTTGGCGCAAGGCCAGCCTAGGGGGTGGGGGAGCGCCCCCCTCGCATCAGGAGCACCCATGACGACGAATTCGAACCGGCGCGACACGGGCACGCTGAAGGACGTCAAGCACATCGTCGTGCTGATCGACGACGCACCAGGCGATCCAGGCGGCCGGATGGGCTACTGCAGCGTCAGCGCGCAGCCCGAGGCATTCACCGCGACCCCGGCCCTCGTGCCGGGGCACTTGTCGAACGCATCGGGAATGCCGTCGCCGTCGCTGTCGACGAGCGCCGGATCCTGGACGTAGACGATCACCGCCGAGCGCGCGGGGACCGTCAGTGGCCAGCTCACGGGCTGCGCGGTGGCGAGATCGAAGGACTGCGAGCACAGCGAGGAGGGGCTGGCCGCGAAGGGACAGCTCGCGCTGAGCGGCACAGCCGAGGCGTTCACGACGATGGAGGAGCTCTGAGCGATCGTGCTGGGAAGGACCTGCACGATCTCCAGGTTCGCGATGGCGATCGATTGTCCCGCGACGATGCCGTCGAAGTCGACACGGGCGCCAGTGCCCGGCACGGTGCGTGTCGCCTGGAAGACGACGGCGTGGCGGGTCCACGCTCGCTGGCCCCCGAACGCGAGCGGCCGGTCGCTGACCAAGGCGTAGTCGCCCGAGCCGACGCGCACGATGAGCGGCACCACCTGGTTGTCGGTCTGCGTCGAGACATCGACGGTGAGGCGGTACCAGGCGCCTTGCTGCAGGGCGAAGCCCGGCGACGACAGGACGCCGGGCGAGCCCCCGGCAACGTACTGCAGGCACGCGCCGGCCGGGCACGCGGCACGCGTCGCCTGTCCCGTCGCGCCGCTGGCGTTCCAGCTGCTCCAGCCCGTGCTGTCGGTGGCGAGCGTGCCGTTGGAGACGAGGTTGCCGCCGCTGGGCGCGTAGACGGCGTAGCCGGCCTGGCTGACCGCCGCGCCCTGCACGTCGGCGGGCTGCGTCGAACCGTGGCCCGTGGAGCCGGTCCAGTCGGGGAAAGCGATGCCGAGGCTGCTGGATGCCGTACTGTCGATGGCCACCCACGAGGCCATGCGATCGTAGAAGCGGTTGCCGGTGAAGCTGCCGAAGCGGGCGGTGCTCGCGAAGCTCGTGGCCAGCACCAGGCCGCCGGCCGACGGCGATATCGGCGCGATCTCGTTGTCGCTGATGATGTTGGCGCTCATGTCGCCGGCGGGATCGAGCTGGTTGGTGTTCTCCTGCATCCAGAGCTGCCCGTTCCGGTTCGCGAACAGCCGGTTCGACTGCACGGTGTTGCGCGCCGCGTTGTGCAGCTGGAGCCCGAAGTCGGCGTCGATCACCGTGTTGGCCCGGATCAGCATGTCCGAGCCCTTGTCGTCGATGTAGATGCCCTGCGCGGAGGTGGCCCGGTTGCCCACCGGCTGGCCGAAGAGGTCGCCGCGCGAGTGCACCACCGTGTTGCCGACGATCTGCGAGCCGTTGTAGGCGCCGTTCGCGTAGATCGCGCCGCAGTCGTCCTGCACGCTGCAGGCGCCGTAGACGAAGTTGTCCGAGACCGTCGAGCCGGCTTGCGCGAGGATGCCGATGTAGCCGCTGTTGACGATCGCGTTGCCCGTCGCCGTCGCGTTGCCGCCGATGAACAGCGCGGCCAGCGAGCGGCGCGGCAGGCTCAGCGCCTCGTCGCCGTTCATCAGTACGCCGCTGTCGCGGATGACGTTGTTGCGCGCCGTGAGCCCCGTCGCGTCGTTGAGCAGCGGACTCATCGCGCCGCCCCAGCCGGTCACCGCATCGCCGCCGGTGCGCGCGACGCCGTTGCTCTCGATGTCGTCGGCGCTGCTGCCGGCCACGTCGATGCCGACGTCGGCGATGTCCTCGACGAGCATGTTGCGCAGCGACACATCGGTCGTGCCGCGCGCATCGACGCCCAGCCCCACACCGTGCACCGCGATGCCGTCGATGACGACATGGCTGCGGCCCTGCAGGTCGATGCCCTTGGCGAGCGTGCTGGCAGCGAGCGCGGTCGTCGGCGCGGATGAATCGGGCATCCATGCGTAGATCTGCCGTGCGTTCGCGTCGTACCACCACTCGCCCGGCGCACGCAGCATCCAGAGTTGCCCGGTCAGGAAATATCCCCAGCCGCTGCTCACGGGGTAGGTGGGCGCCTGGGACATCGTGATGTGCTTGCCGTCGAAGGCCGAGACGCTGGATTCGTCGATCACGTAAGCGTTGGTGCGCACGTGCACGCGGGCGGTCGTGTCGAGCGTGACGCCGGCCGGCAGCGCGAAGTCGGCGCCGGTCGTCAACACGGCGCCGGCGCTGTCTGCCGCAAGCGCCAGCCAGGGCGACCCGGGATCGGCGGCGACGTCGGCGTCGTTCGGAAAGTGCGCAACGGTGAAGTTGCCGGTGCTCGCGAACAGCTGCAGCGGCGTCGCGCTCAGCGGCGCCTTGTAGATGTGTCCCTGGTAGGGCGTCCAGGCCGACGCCGCGATGGCGACACTGCCGTCGATCGCCGGCAGGGTGCCGCAGCCCGCAGCGGGTTGTGCGACGACGATCGGTGAACCGGCGGCGCCGTCGGCGGGCAAGGTCAAGGTCTCGTGCCAGATGCCGCCGCACGCGAGCTCGACCCGGTCTCCCGCGGCGAGGCCGGCCGACACGAGACGGGCGAGCGTCTGCCACGGCCCGCTGCCGTTGCCCGTCGTCGCGGACAGCCCGTCGTTCGCATCGCTTCCGTTCGCGCTGTCGACATGGAACAGGCGGTGCGCCGCGAAGCTCAGCGCGGGCGCGGCGACGGGCATCGCTGGCAAGCCCAGTGACAACTGCGCGGAGGCGCTCAGCGCGCGCGCCGTGCCCACCGCAGTGGCAATGCTGACCGACGCGGTGCCGGAAGTCGTCGGCGCGGAGGCTATCACGCTGCCCCCGGACGGCGCGCTGCTGCCGCTGGACGGTGGCGAGGCGTCGACGCTCTTGTCGGGGGTGCTGCTCTCGCCGCCCCCACCGCCGCAGGCGACGAGGCCGGCGCACAGGATCGCGATGGCGGCACGGACGAGCCGGGATTCGGGAACGTGGAGGTGTCGCATCGGCGCGGACGATCGGATCGCCGCGCGAGAGGCCTGGCGGAAGCGGCAGGCCCGCGCGTGTCGCGCGGGCCTGCCGTGTCATCGAACGTTTCGCGTCCCGACTTGAGCGGAATCGCCCCGGAAAAGAGCCGGGTTTCCGGCGCTCTTCCCGAGCACCGGAGCGACGGCATCAATGCACCTCGAGCTGCGTCGCGGGACGCAGCCACTGCGGCGGCTGCTCGCCGTCGAGACGGCCCAACACCAGCGCGTCGAGCCGGCTTGTGTCGCCGCCGTCGCCCAGGCCGTGGCCCAGCACGACGGTGGGGATGTCGTCGCCCACATCGTCCGCGCGCATGCGTGCCATGGCCGCGCACAGCGATTCGACGCTCGCCTCCTCGAGCATGCAGCGGCGCAGGTGCCGCATGACGCCGTTGGTCAGCGAGATCCAGGCCGCGGCACGGCCCTCGACGACGCAAAGGTGCGCGCGTTTCGCCTGCACGAGGCTGGGCACGCAGCAGCGCGCCTCCAGGAACGCGTGGTGCCACCACGGCGCGACCGAGCGGATGCGCACGCCGCTCTGCGCCCCATGGCGGCGCGCCGCGTCGAGGTCGATGCCGGCGAGCGCGACCACGCCCAGCGACACGTCGTTGCGCCAGGTGGCCAGCGGCCAGCTCGCGGCGGCGTCGCCGTGCTGGTCGACGAAGGCCTGGCGAGCGTGCGAGCGCAGGCCGGCGTCGTCGCGGCCCGGCAGCGTCGTGACGTCCTCGATGTCGCGGGTCAGGTCGCCCGAGACCCAGAGCCGCACGTCGGCCCCCGGGTTCGCGCGCATCCATTCGCGCAGGCCGGCGTGGCGGGTCGCCGCGGCGAAGCAGTCGGCAGGCGACCAGGCCCAGACGCCATGGGCGTCGGCCAGCAGCGCGTGCGCGGGGCCCCGCAGTCCCAGCCCCTGGCGCACCTGCCGCGACCAAGCACGAAGCGGCTTGACCTTGCGCCGCATGGCGTGCTCGGGAACGACGACATCGAAGCGGATGTCGCCAGCCATCGAGAGCAAGGGGGCGTCGGTGAGCGAAAGCATAGTGTTTACTCCTCGTGATCGGTGGGATCGGCGTCGTTCGCATCCACTGCGCGGCCCATGACATCCCCCGATTTGGTGAAGCCACGATAACGATCGCTTGTGACCCGCAAAGCCGATCCGGAGGGCTCCTTGGATAGTCCGATGAGACCAACGCGGCGGCGATTTCTTTCGAGTAGTCCGATCGGCCTATTGCGGACCGGGTCGGACGTGCGATCCATTCGGATGCCGTCCCTCTGAGCACCATCTCCGACGCCGGGACCGAGAGGCGCGATGCGCGGATGGAGCGGTCTTCGCGAGCGTTTGATTTGTCACACCGCGTACCTAGACTTCGCAGCATTCCAGGGGTGGTGCGCTGCGCGGACCGGCGTCGATCGCGACGTCGCGGGCCGGTCGGATGCACGCGAAGAACAGGTTGATGGCGCACGCGCCGAGAGGGCTTCTTGACATGATGAACGGCACGATCGATGCGATGCCTCGCCGGGTCGCCGGCGCGTTGATGCTGGTGGCGGCCTCGACGCTCACGGCCTGCGGCAACTCCGGCGCCGGCGGGTCGCAGGTGGTGGCCTCGGTCGGCAGCGACGAGATCACCGAGACACAGGTCAATCACGCACTCGAGCAGCAGGCCGGCATGCGGCCCGAACAGGTCGAGGGCGCAAGCCGAAAGGCCGTCGCGACGCTGGTCGAACAGACGATCGTGCTGCAGAAGGCGCGCGACCTGAAGCTCGATCGCGACGAGCGTGTCGTCCAGAGCATCGAATCCGCGAAACGCGAGCTGATCGTAGGTGCCTACCTGAACCGCATCGCCGACGGCGCGGCCAAGCCGTCGGACAAGGACATCCAGGACTACTACGACCAGAACCCCGACCTGTTCGCGAAGCGTCGCGTCTACAACTTCCAGGAAATCGCCGTGGATGTGCCGCCCGCGCAGGCGAAGGAAGTCGAGGCGAAGCTGATGACGTTCAAGTCGCCTGCCGAGATGGGCGCCTACCTCAAGGACAAGCAGATCCCGACCCGCGGCAAGCAGACGACGCTCGCCGCCGAGAACGTGCCGATGGCGCTCCTCAAGCGCGTCGCCGCGCTCGCGCCGGGGCAGGGTCTCATCGTCGGCAACGAGGGCGGCATGCGCATGCTGTTCCTCAGCGGCACGCTGGACGCCCCCCTGACGATGGACCAGGCGCGCCCCGCCATCACGACCTACCTCGTCACGCAGGGCCGGCGACAGGCCGTGCAGAAGGAGATGGCCTCGCTGCAGGCCGGCGCGAAGGTCGCGTATTTCGGCAAGTACGCCGACCTGGCCGCGAGCGCGCCCGCCGCGACGGCATCCACGGTCGCCCTGTCAGCGCCCGCCGCCTCGGTCAATCTCAGGTAGCTGGCGAAACGCCCGCCGCCCGCCCCTTTCGCGCGCCGCGTTTCCGTCCGCCGTCGTACGCGTCAACCATGGCTCGACATTCATGACACTCGTCCAGTTCGTTTCGATTCTTCGGGCCCGCTGGAAGGCGATGCTGCTGGTGCTCGGCCTCGTCGTCGCCGTCACGGCGGTGGTCAACGCGCTCTGGCCGAAGAGCTACACATCCACGGTCGCGGTGCTGGCTGACGTCAAGTCGCCCGATCCGATCGCGGGAATCTTCTACCCGAGCCTGAGCACGCCGGCCTACATGGCGACGCAGGTCGATATGATCCAGAGCGATCGCGTGTCGCAGCAGGTCGTGCGCATGCTCAGGCTCAACGAGTCGGCGCAGATGCGCGAACAGTGGCGCAGCGCGACCGAAGGCAAGGGCAACTTCGAGAGCTGGGTCGCGGACCTGCTGCGCAAGAGCCTCGACGTGAAGCCGTCGCGCGACTCGAACGTCATCACGATCAACTACAAGGCGGCCGATCCGAAGTTCGCGACCGCACTCGCCAATGCCTATGCGCAGGCCTACATCGACGTCAGCCTCGAGCTGCGCGTCGACCCGGCCAAGCAATACGGCAAGTTCTTCGAGGAACGCGAGGCGCAGCTGCGCGCCAATGTCGAACGGGCGCGTGCCAAGCTCACCGCCTACCAGCGCGACACCGGCATTGTCGGCACCGATGATCGGCTCGACGTCGAGAACGCGCGGCTGAACGAGCTTTCCAGCGAGATGGTGGTGCTGCAGGGGCTCGGTGCCGAGTCCAAGGGCCGCGAGGCGCAGGCCAAGTCGTCGCCCGGCCAGATCCAGGACGTGATCACCAGCCAGCTGGTCAGCAATCTGAAGGTGGACCTGTCGCGCCAGGAAGCCTCGCTGGAGGAAGCGCGGCAGCGCCTCGGCGAGAGCAATCCGATGATCGCGGGACTGAAGGCCAACATCGAGGAGACCCGCGCACGCATCGACAGGGAAGTCGCCAGCATCAGCGGTGGCGTCACGGTCAGCAACTCCATCAACGACACGCGGATCGCGCAGATGAAGGCGGCGATCGACGCGCAGCGCGTCAAGGTGCTGCACCTGAAGGAGTCGCACGACCAGATCGCCGCGTTGGCGGCCGACATCGATGCCGCGCAGCGGGCCTACGATGCCGTGACCGTGCGCGCCAACCAGACCGAACTCGAGAGCCGCACGACGCAGACCAACCTGTATGTGCTGAACCCGGCGTCCGAACCGATCAAACCGTCGTCGCCGCGCACAACGCTCAACATGCTGCTGTCGCTGTTTGCCGGGACTCTGCTGGCGGTGGGCATGGCGATGTTGATGGAGCTGTTCGACCGGCGCGTTCGTTCGGCGTCCGACGTCGTTCTGGCGCTCGACACGCCGCTGCTGGGAACTCTGGCGCGCAAGCCGAGCGGGCGCCTGTTCGGCCGTCTCCAGGTCAGCGAGGGCAAGCCCGGGAAGTCCGTTCCTGCGCTGGCGGGTGACGGCATCGACGCCGCGTTCCGTTCTGCCAGGGCGGCGCTGCCCGACCTCCAGCAGACGCCGGCCACGGGCGGTCAGGAGGCCGCCGAGTCCGTGGTCCGCGAGATCCCGATCGGCGAGATCTTCCGCGAGACGCACCGGCTGGATGCGGACCAGATCGAGGCCATCCTGGCTCACCAGCGCGAGCAAGGCATGCTGTTCGGCGAGGCTGCGGTGGCGCTGAACCTGGTCGACAGCCACGACGTGCTGTGGGCGCTCAGCCGGCAATTCCACTATCCCTACGCGCTCAAGGGCCGCAAGCAGTTCGACCCGGAACTGGTGACGGCCACGACACCGTTCTCCAGCGTCTCGGAGACCTTCCGCAGCATCCGCAGCCAGCTGATCCGGCGTGCCGCGCAGGATCAGCAACGGCGCGCGGTGGCCGTGGTCAGCGCCGACAGCGGCGACGGCAAGACCTTCTTCGCCGCCAACCTCGCGATCGCGTTCAGTCAGCTGGGACGCCGCACGCTCCTGATCGACGGCGACATGCGTTCGCCGCGCCTGCACAGGGTCTTCGGCATCGACAACTCGCGTGGCCTCAGCAGCATCCTGGCCGGACGCTTGTCCGCGCGCGTGCTGGCGCCGGTCACGGACCTGCCCAGCCTGTTCGTGCTGCCGGTCGGCGTTGCACCGCCGAATCCGCTCGAACTGCTCGAGTCGCCCGCGTTCGAATTGCTGATCAAGGAACTGCTGGGCAAGTTCGATCACGTCATCATCGATTCGCCGTCGGCGATCGTCGGGGCCGACGCGGGCGTGATCGCGGCGCGGAGCGGCGCCTTCGTCTCGGTGGCGCGGGTCGGGCAGACCTGCATGGCGTCGATGATCGAACTCGTGGCGTCCCTGCGCGACACCTCCACGCATTCGTTCGGTTTCGTCCTCAACGAGCATTGACGTGGAGTTCGCTGACGCTCCCACGGACATCTCGGCGGGCCTGCGCGATCGGGCCGCCGTGCCCGCGGGGAGCGATCGCGTGGTGCTGGGCCTCGTGCTCGCAGCCCTGGCGTTGCTGTACCTGCCCACGTACTGGAGCCTGGCGACGTCGATCTGGCAGAGCGCCGACCAGAGCCAGGGGCCGCTGATGCTTTGCGCAAGCCTGTGGCTGCTGTACGAACGGCGCGCAGCCGTCGCCGCGCTGCCCGCGGCGCCGCGCAACGGGGCGGGCGGCGTCGTCCTCGCGGTCGGGCTGCTGCTCTATGTCGTCGGCAGGTCGCAGTCGATCTGGATCTTCGAGGTCGGCTCGCAGATGGTGGTGTTCTCCGGCGTGCTGCTGCTGTTCAAAGGATGGGCCGGGCTGCGGCTGACCTGGTTCCCGATCGCGTTCCTGGTCTTCATGGTTCCGCTGCCCGGTCCGCTGGTGGCCGCGATCACTGGCCCGCTGAAGGCCGGCGTCTCCTACGTCGCCTCCGAACTGCTGTTTTCCTGGGGCTACCCGATCAGCCGCACCGGCGTGATCCTCAACGTCGGCCCGTACCTGATCCTCGTGGCGGATGCATGCGCGGGGCTGACATCGATGTTCTCGCTCGAGGCAGTCGGCATCCTCTACCTCGGCATCGTGCGCCACCCGTCGCGCCTGCACGACCTGGCGCTGTCGCTGCTGCTGGTGCCGATCGCGTTCTGCGCGAACGTCGTGCGCGTCATCGCGCTGGTGTTGGTGACCTATCACCTGGGCGACGCCGCCGGGCGCGGCTTCCTGCACGGGTTCGCCGGCATTTTGCTGTTCTGCGTGGCGCTGGCGTTGATCGTGCCGGCGGACCGGCTGATCGGGCTCGCGATCCGACCGAGGAGCCGGCGATGATCGCGCAGCGACGCAAGGCGCTCGCCATCCTGGCGGCATCGCTGGCCGCCAGCGCCGCCGCGCTGGCGATGGTGCCGCGCGCGGGCATCGAGGGCATGACCGAGGCGGCTCCCATCGACACGCTGTTCCCGGGGGCCTTCGGCGCCTGGCGCGTCGACCCCAGCGTGATTCCCGTGGAGCCGGGCGCGGACGTCCGCAAGGCGATCGCCGAGAGCTACGACCAGACCTTGTCGCGCACCTATGTGAACGGGCAGGGGTATCGGGTGATGCTGTCGGTGGCCTACGGCGGCCGGCGCAACCAGGGCATGGACCTGCATCGGCCGGAGATCTGCTATCCGTCGCAGGGCTTCGCCTTGCGGAGCGACACCCGCGAGACGACGTTCCGCTACGAGCGGCAGGCGCTGCAGGTCAAGCGCCTGGTCGCCGGCTCGGGCGCTCGCAACGAGCCGATCACCTACTGGCTGGTGATCGGCCGCACCGTGGCCTCCTTCGGCTACGGCCATCGGCTCGCGTTGCTGAAGTACGGCCTGACGGGCCACGTGCCCGACGGCCTGCTCGTGCGCGTCTCCTCGATCGACGACGACGGGCCGCGCGCCTGGGCGCAGCAGGACGCCTTCCTGAGTGACATGCTCGCATCGCTGGCGCCCGGCTTCCGCAGGCGCATCCTCGGCCAGGACGAGGACGCCCCGTGAACGCGCAGCAGATCCTGTCGGGCCTGGGCTGGTCGACGTTCGCGACCGCCTTGTCGGCCGTCTGCCAGATCGTGTTCATGGCCGTGCTGGCACGCCTGCTCGACCCGTCCGTGTTCGGCCTGATGGCAATGGCCTCGATCGCGTTGCGCTTCGCCGGCTATTTCTCGCAGCTGGGTTTCGCCCAGGCCCTGATCCAGCGGCCGGCCATCGAGGCCGAGGACACCACCGCCGCGCTGGCGATGGCCTTGCTGCTGGGCGGCGTCTTCGCAGGCGCGACGGCGCTGGCGTCGCCGCTGATCGCACGCGCGTTCCACGCGGTCGAGCTCTCGTCGCTGGTCGCGGTGCTGGGCCTGTCGCTGCCGCTGGTGGCGGTGGGCAGCCTGCCGATGGCCCTGCTGCGCCGGGCGGCGCGCTTCAAGCGGGGCAATGCGATCGAGGTCGCCGCTTACGTGCTGGGGTATGGCGTCGTCGGGATCGCCTGCGCGCTGCGCGGCCTGGGCGTCTGGAGCCTGGTGCTGGCCACGCTCAGCCAGCAGGCGCTGGTGCTGGTACTCGGCTTCTCCTCGCTGCGCTATCCGCTGGGCTGGCCGCTGCGGCGCGAGGCGGCGGCCAGGCTGTGGTCCTTCGGATCGCGCTATTCGCTGATCGGTTTCGTCGAGTTCCTGGGCGGCAACATCGAGACCCTGATCGTCGGCCGGATGTTCGGCAAGGGCGAGCTCGGACTGCTCAATCGCGCCGGCGCGGTCACCAACCTGCCCGTCGAGCTTGGCGTGAGCGCCGTCAACAAGGTGCTGTTCCCCGCGCTGGCGGGCCTGCAGCAGGATCGCCGGCGCCTGGCCGACGGCTTCCAGATGCTGCTGCTGTGCGTGGGCCTGTTCAGCACCGCGATGGCCTGCGGCGTGGCGGCCGGCGCGAGCGACGTCGTGCCGCTGCTGCTAGGCGCGAAGTGGATCGGCATCGTGCCGCTGGTGGCCGTCCTCGCACTGGCGGTCCCGCCGACCTTCATGTTCGTGGCGTGCGGCGTGACGCTCGACGCGCTCGCCGCCCTCGGCCCGAAGCTGCGGCTGCAGTCGCTCGTGCTCGCGCTGAAGGTCGCCCTGGTGCTGGCGCTCGCGCGCTGGCAACTCGAGGGCGTGGCCTGGGCGGTCGTCGCCACCGAGGCGGTGCGGCTCGCGGCCGGGCTTCGCCTGGTCGGCCTCCTGCTGGAGATACCGCTCGCCGCGCTGGGTCGCCTGCTGGTGTTGCTGGCAGCCGTCGGCGCCGCGATCTGGTTCACCATTGCCGCCACGCAGGCGCTGGCCACCGCGGGCGACATTCCATTGCTCGCACGCGTGCCGCTCGAGTTCCTGGCCGGCAGCGCGGCGTTCGCCGCCGCGTTGCTGGCGCTGGCTGTCCGATTCGCGCACTATCCACCGCTGCAGCGGTTCGAGGCCGCGCGCCGCTGGCACCTGCGCGTGATGGCCGTCATCCATCCGAGGGCGGCACTGCCATGAAGCGGCTGCGCTTCTTCTACGTGCCCAACGAAGCCGTCGAGGGTGACCAGGTCGGGCCGCGCAAGGCGTTCGGGCTGCTGCACGCCCAAGGCGTCTTCTCGGCCTACATGGTCTATTCGTATCTGGTCGAGCGCACGCGGGCAAGCAGCCATGCGCAGGCCCTCGAACGCCTGCATGCGGCCGTCGAGGCGTTCCAGCCCGACGTGATCTTCTTCCAGCACCTGAACGGCAGCTATCCGGTGGACAGCGCCTACATCCGGCGCCTGAAGAGCGTCGCGTCGCGGCCGCGCTTCGTCTGGCACGATCCCGATCCCTACGGCCGCTTCATCAAGCCGGTCGACCCGGTGATGAAGGCGGCGCTTGCGGAGACCGACCTCGCCGTCGTCAAGGGCCTGGGCTATTTCTCCGCTGCGGTGCGTCGCGCCGGCGCGCGCCGGGTGCTGTTCGCGCCGGAGTCGTTCGACGACGAACGCTTCGCGCGCGGCGGCGCGCCCGCGACGACGCGCCCGCTCGACGCCGTGATGATCGCCAACCTCACGTGCCTGAAGCGCATTCCGTTCCTGTTCATGCCGGGGGGACGCAGCCGCAAGACGACGGCACGCCTGATGCACCGCGCCCACGGCGACCGCTTCGCGGTGTACGGTGCCGGGCAAGGCTGGCGCGGCGAGCCGTACTGCCGCGGCCCGATCGCGTTCAACCAGCAGGAGACGGTCATCCGCTCGGCGTGGATCTCGATGAACTGGAGCCAGTTCGACGAGATCCCCTTCTATTTCTCCGACCGTCTTCCCATCAGCCTGGCCGCCGGCGTTCCGCACGTCACCAACCACCAGCGCGGCTTCGAGCATGTGTTGCGCGACGCGCGCGGCGTCTTCTTCGTGCACAGCCCGGCCGAGGCGCTCGACGCCGCCGACTGGCTGCTGAGCCTGCCGCGCGAGCAACTGGTGGAGATCGGTCAGCAAGGCCTGGACTATGCGCGGGAGCGTCTCAATGCCACCCGGGTCTATCGCGACGTCGTCACCGCCATCCGCGAGCAGCTGTTCGAGGGAGCGGCTGGCGCGCACGAGCGCCACGACGAGCCGCTCGTCACGACGGTCTGACGCCATGCACATCGGAATCGCCGGCCCCATCGCCACGCGCGACGTGCGTGCGTTGCTCGACGCGGGCGGTACGCCGCTGCCCGCGGGCTGCGAAGGCGCGCCGCTGCTCGCGACCATCATCCGCGAACTGCTCCGGCGCGGCCACCGCGTCTCCGCGTTCACGCTGTCGAGCGACCTGCCGCTGAGCGACGACGCGCGCGTCGTCGCGAACGGATCCGCGTTCTCGCTGCACCTCGTGCCCGCGCGGCGTCGCGCCTGGCCGCCCAACGGGCGGCGTCCGGGGCGCATCATCGACCTGTACGCGTTCGAACGCCGCGGGCTGCAGGCCGCCATCGAATCGGTTCGCCCCGACGTGATCCACGCCCACTGGGCCTACGAGTTCGCGTGGGCCGCGCTGCGAACCGGGTTGCCGCATCTGGTGACCTGCCACGACTCCCCGATCGCCGTCGCCCGCTTCGAGCGCGACTTCCGGCATGGCGCCTACCGCTGGCTGCGCGCGGCGATGGCCTGGCATGTGCTGCGCAACGCCACGCGCGTGACGACCGTCTCGCCGTACATGGTGGAGCAGTTGCGCGCCCTGTGCCGGTCACCGGTGCAGGTGGTCGGCAACCCGATCTCCGACCGTCCGCAAGCCGCAGGGCCCGCGGCCCGTTCGGCGCGCCTGCGCGTGCTGATGGTCTGCAACGGCTGGGGCACGCGCAAGAACGGCGATGCGGGCCTGCGCGCCTATGCGCTGCTGCGCCAGCGCCTGCCTGGCGTGGAGTTGCATCTGTACGGACGCGGCACGGAACAGGGCGGCCCCGCGTGGCATTCCTGGCGTGCGCTCGGCATGCCGGGGCGCGCGTGCTTCCACGGCGCGGTGTCGCATGACGAAGTTCTCGACGCGATGGCGGCGGGCAGCCTGATGCTGCATCCCGCGCTCGAGGAATCCTTCGGCGCCGTGCTGGCCGAGGCGATGTCGGCCGGAATGCCGGTGGTGGCCGGTCGCCACAGCGGTGCCGTGCCCTGGGTCGTCGGCGATGGCGGCGAACTGGTGGACGTCACGCGGCCGGAGGCGATGGCCGATGCGATGCTCGCGCTGCTGCTCGATCCGGCCGGCGCGCGTGCGCGCGCCGGGCGCGGCCGCGACCGCATGCGGGCCTGGTTCAGCCCGAGCGCCGTGGCGGTGCAGTACGAGCGCGAGTACGAGGCGGTGCTGGCGGCGGCCCGGGCGGGGGTGGCGGCATGAACTGGGGCAGGCTGCCGGCGCGCGCCGAGGACAAGCTCGCGCAGCTCGTCACGGCGGCGCTGGGCCGATGGCGGCTGCGGCATGCCGGCGTGGAGGTGTCCGCAAGCGCGAAGACGATGGGGTTGCCTATCGTGTCCCGCAACGAGGGCTCGCGCATCGTCATCGGCGACGATGTCGTGTTGTGCTCCGCCTCGCGCTGGACGGCGCTCGGCGTCGCCCATCCCGTGGTGCTGCGCACGCTGCGTGCCGGCGCGGTGCTGGACATCGGGCGCGGAACCGGCATCAGCGGCGGTTCATTCTGCGCGGCGGTCTCCGTGCGCATCGGCGAGCGCTGCCTGATCGGCGCCGACGTGCTGGTCGCCGACACCGACTTCCACTCGATCGATCCGGGGCAGCGCCAGATGGGCCGGGAGCATGCCGGATGCTCGCCTGTGCACATCGGCGACGACGTCTTCATCGGCGCCCGGGCCGTGATCCTCAAGGGCGTGCGCATCGGCAACGGGGCGACTGTCGGCGCGGGCGCGGTCGTCACGCGATCCGTTCCGGCGTTCGCGATCGTCGCGGGAAATCCGGCGACGATCGTGCGGGCGGCCGCCGCGAGGAGGTCGGCATGAGCTGCATCGTGTCCCGGGTCCCGGGCCCGCCGGGCGGCTGTTGAAGTGCTGCCGGTCGCGCCATGCAAGCAATCCTCTTCGCCATCCTGAACGTCGCGCCGTTTGCCGTGGCGCTGGCGCTGGGCCTGCTGCTGCCCGCGTTGGGCGTTCTGTGCTATTCGCGCCTGGGAGCCGGGATGGCGGTGATCGTCGGCATGTACGCCATCGAGGCCTTGTGGATGCAGGTCGGCGGCCTCGAGCTGGGGATCACGGTCTACTACACCGACCTGGCGCTGCTGTTCATCGGTGCCATCGCGATGCTGAGGCTCCTTACCGCACGCGACGTGCCGCGCTGGCACTGGGCATGGAGCCTCTACGTGCTGGCCTTCGCCTTCAGCCTGGGCTCGGGCATCGTCAGCTTCGGGTCCGGCGCCGGCGTGCAGGCGCGCCTGTATTTCTATTCGATCGCGGCCGGCAGCTACGCGATGAGCTTCCCGGTGGATGCCGGGCGCGTCAGGATCCTGCTGAACCTGATGGTGTGGCTGGCGCTGCTGTTGCTGGGCATCTGCGTGTACCGCTGGATCGTCTACTACACGCCGATTCCCGACCTGCTGCCGCCGGAGGGCAACTACAACGTGGACGGCGCGATCCGGGTGATCCGCTCGTACGAGGCGCTCGCGCTCGGCCAGGTCTTCATCGCCGGATTGCTGTTTGCGTCGTTCGGCCGCGGTGCGTTGGCGGCGCGCTTCATCGCGCCGCTGACGCTGGCCGGCGTGCTCGCGCTGCAACATCGTTCCGTCTGGCTCGCGGTGCTCGTCGGCGTGATGGCGGGGCTGTTCGTCGCGCGCTCGCGCAGCGGATCGAAGCTGGGCCAGGTCCTGCTGCTCGCGGGCATCGTGACGGTCACCGCGCTGCCCATGGCCTTCAGCAGCCAGCTGTCGGGGGTCACCGACCAGGTCGCGAGCTCGGCGGAGCGGGGCGTCGAGGGCGATGGAACGGTGGGCGAGCGGTTCGACAACTGGCAAGGCCTGATCAAGCTCTGGGCGGCGGGCGGTCCACGCTCGCTCGTGTTCGGGCAGAGCTTCGGCTCGGACGCCACGCGCTACGTCCAGGACAAGATCCACGGCGGCGAGCACAAGATCGGCTACTTCGCGCACAACCACTACGTGCAGACGCTGTTCAACCTGGGTCTGGCCGGCCTGTTCGCATTCCTGGCCGTCGTCTGGTACGTCGCGCGCGGTCTGTATCGGCGCTGCGCCAGCGCGACGGGCGATCCGGTGGCCGAGGTGCTGCTCGCGCTGCTCCTGATGCAGCTCGCGTACTACGTGCCGTACGGGACCGACTACCTGCAGAGCGTCGTCCTCGGGTTGTGCATCGCCTACGTGGCCGGGCACGAGCGGGTCGAGCGCGCGGCGGCCGCGGCGGCACGCCCGGCCGTGCGCCAGGGACTGCGCTGGAACTGGTCGTGAGCGCATCGGAGTGACAACAGCATGACTCTCCCCCCCGCCGATCCGCCGTCCGTTCCCGCGCCGCGTCGCCTGTGCGCGCTGCTGGCCTGCTTCAACCGGCGCGACAAGACGCTCATGTGCCTGCACGCGCTCGCGGCGAGCACCGGCCTCGGGGACGTTCGGCTGTCCGCGGTGCTGGTCGACGACGGCAGTTCCGACGGCACGGCCGAGGCGGTGCGCGGCCTGTTCCCGTGGGCGACGGTGATCCGGCCGGATCCCGCCGAGGGCGCGCTGTTCTGGTGTCGCGGCATGCACCGCGCCTTCGAGACCGCGCTGCGCACCGGCTTCGACGACTACCTCTGGCTCAACGACGACACCATGCTGCAGCCCGACGCGCTGGCGCGCCTGCTGGCGAGCCGCGACCGGCTGCGCGCGGCAGCGTCCGGGCCGGTGTTGCTGGTGGGCAGCACGGTCGACGCGGCCACGGGCCAGGTCACCTACGGCGGCGAGCGCATGGCATCGAGGTGGCGGCCGATGCGCGTCGAGCGTGTGCAGCCGGCGCCGGCGCCGCAGCGCTGCGACTCGATGACGGGCAACATCGTCCTGGTCAGCGACGAGGCCGCGCGGCGCGTCGGCAACATCGACCCGGTCTTCGAGCATTCGATGGGCGACACCGACTACGCCCTGCGCGCCCGCGCGCAGGGCGTCGCGGTGTGGGTCGACGCCGGCGTGCACGGCACGTGCAGCGACAACCCGGCGCGGGGAACCTGGGTCGACGCCACGCAGGCGCTCGCGCACCGCTGGCGCGACATGATGACCCGCAAGGGCCTGCCCTGGCGCTCCTGGCTGGTGCTGACGCGCCGCCACGCCGGGCCGTTGTGGCCGATCCATTTCGCGCTGCCGTATGCCAAGGTCGTCGCGCAAGGCCTCTTCAGGAAGCCCTTTCACTTTCGCAGGGAGACCCGCTCATGAACACGTCCGTCGACCAGGCCGAGCTGCAGCGCGACTATTACGCGGCCACTGCCGACCGCTACGAAGCGCTGCACGTCAGCGAGCACGACGAGCACGGCCTCGCGCTGGCCTGGCTGTCCGGATTGGCCGCGCACCATGGTGCGCGGTCGGTGCTGGACATCGGCAGCGGCACCGGGCGCGCGCCGCTCTACCTGCGCAGCCGGCAGCCCGGGCTGGCGGTCGTCGGCGTCGAGCCGTCCGCCGAGCTGCGCGCCATCGGCTACGCCGCCGGCATCGCCGCCGACGCGCTGGTCGACGGCGACGCGACGCGCCTGGCCTATGCGGACGCAAGCTTCGACATCGTCTGCGAATTCGGCGTGCTGCACCACGTCGAGGATCCGCGCCGCGTGGTGTCGGAGATGCTGCGCGTCGCGCGCATCGGCATCTTCATCTCGGACGACAACCACTTCGCGGCGGGTTCGCCGCTCAACCGATTCGCCAAGCGCGCGCTCGACTCGCTCGGGCTGTGGAAGACCGCGTACCGCGTGCGCAGCGGCGGCAAGGGCTACCGCATCAGCGCCGGCGACGGCCTGTCCTATCCGTATTCGGTCTTCGACGACCTGGCGTTCGTGCGGTCCCGGTGCGACCTCGTGCAGACGGCCAACATGGACGGCTGCGGGCCCGACCTCTACGCCGATGCGGCGCACGTCGCGCTGTTTGGGCGCAAGCGCGGCGGCCCGTGGACGCAGCGGTGAGCCCGGCTGGCGTCGCGCGACGTGCGCGCATCGCCGTCGTCGACATGGCCGTGGCGCCCGATAGCCCGGCAGGCAGCTGCGTGCTCGCCGAGGTCGAGGGCCTGGTCGGCCGCTTCGACGTCACCGTCTTCGGCGAGCGCTTCGATTCGCGCGGCCTGCCGCAGGTGGAATTCGTCCGTGTGCGCGCGCCCGCCCGGCCCGTGCTGCTGCGCTACCTCGTCTTCCACCTGAGCTTGCCGCTGCACTACCTCGCGTGGCGGCTGGGGGGCGGCCGGCCCGACTGCGTCCAGGCGACTCAGGGCCAGCTGCCCGGCGCGGCGATCTGCTACGCCCATTTCTGCCATCGCAGTTACCTGAAGCACCAGTGGCGCCACGTGTCGGGTACGGGACCGCGCCGGTTGTCGCGCTGGGCCGTGCATCGCTTCAACGCGACCTGCGAGGCGCTGGCGATGCGCCGGGCGCGTTGGATCGTCGTTCCCTCGCGCGGGCTGGCGCGCGAGATCGCGGCGGACCATCCCGCCACCGCCGCGAAGCTGCGCGTCATCGCGAACCCGGTCGCGATCGAGCATTTCTCGCGTCCCGTGGCTTTCGATCGCGCGGCGCGGCGCGCCGCCCTCGGCTTCGACGGCGACCACCTCGTCCTCGGCTTCATGGCGCTGGGCGACTTCGCGCGCAAGGGGCTGGGGCTGCTCATTGCCGCGCTGGCTGCGCTGCCCGAGCCGCAGCGGGCCGCCGTGCGGATCCTCGTGATCGGCGGCCAGCCGGGCGAGATCGCCGAGTTCGCGGCGCGGGCGGTCCGCCTGCACGTCGCCGACGGCTTGCGCTTCGCGGGGCTGCAAGGCGACGTGCGGCCGTTCCTGTGGGCCTGCGACGCCTTCGCGTTCCCGTCGATCTACGAGACCTTCGGCCTGGCCGTCGCGCAGGCCGCGGCCGCCGGGTTGCCGGTGATGGTGTGCGACGGCGTGCACGGCCTCGAGGAGTTCGTCGTCGACGGGTTCAACGGGTGGGTACTCGCGCGCCGCCACGAGGCGATCGTGGCGTGGCTGGCGCGCGTGCTGGCCGACCGGGCGGCCCTGCCCGCGATGGGGCACGCCGCGGCGGAGTCGATGCGTCCCTACGCGCGCGACCTGTTCCAGTCGCGCTGGGCGGCGTTGTTCGACGCGGTGCTGCGCGGCGACGACCCGCGGGCCGTGCCCGAAGCGGCCTGAAGGACGGGCGATGGGCTCCCTTCTGGCTTACGCGATCCCCGCGTTCATCATCGTCGCCTTCGCGCTCGGGCTGGCGTTCGCCTGCTTCGTGCAATATCGCCTGACGTCGGCCGCCAGCCCCGAACTGCGCCTGGTCGTGCTGATGCTGGTCGTGGGGATCGGTGCGCTGCTGTCGGTGGCGTTGATGTCGCGCGAACTCGACGATTCGAAGGTCACCGGTGCACCGACCTACGCCGACGTCGTCGACGGCTTCGCGGCGTCGCGCTGGATCAGCCTGTTCCTGATCGTCGCCTCGTTCATCGAGATCGCGCGCGGCTGGATCGAGGAGCGGCGCCGCGCGCTGCCCGATCCGGCGCAGCCCCTGCTGTTCACGATGCTGGCTTACTACGTCGGCACCGTGCTGATCCAGGCGGTGGCCTCCGACGTGCCCGACTTCTCGGCGCGCAGCCTCTACGTGCCGGTGGTGCTGGCGGCGATCTACTACCAGCGGCCCGTGAGCATCGATCCGATCATCGGCGCGGCGCGGCTGGTGATCCTGACGCTGATGCTGGGCAGCCTGGCCTGCATCTGGCTGCGGCCCGACTTCGTGATCCACCGCCCCGAACCCGGCATCATCCCGGGTATCGACTGGCGCCTGTTCGGCCTCACGCCGCATGCCAACGCGCTCGGGCCGATCGCGCTGCTGGCCATCCTGATCGAGCTGCATTCGCCGGCACGCTGGAAGACGCTGCGCTGGCTGGCGCTGCTGAGCGCCATGGCCGTGCTCGTGCTCGCGCAGTCGAAGACGACATGGGTCACGATGCCCTTGATGCTGCTGTTCGTCTGGCTGCCGCTGCGCCTCGCGCGCGAGCCGGCGGACGCCGACGCGGCAGGCCACTTCCGCCGAACGGTGCTGACGCTCATCGGCCTGATCGTCGTGCTGGTGCTGACGGCCGCGGCCGCGGCGGCCTTCGACGTCGCCGGCTACCTCGAGCACCGTGTCGACCTGGTGACGCTGACGGGACGCACGCAGATCTGGGACATCACGCTGCGTGCCTGGCGCGAGAACGTGCTTTTCGGCTATGGCGCGGGCATCTGGGGCCCGGAGCGGCAGATGGAGTTCCAGATGTTTTACGTCGGCCAGGCGCACAACCAGGTCGTGCAGACGCTCGGCGAAGCGGGGCTGGTGGGCCTGGCGCTGCTGCTGGTCTATCTGTTCGCGCTGCTGCTGGCAGCACTGCGCAACTTCGCGGCCTCGCGCGGCTTCGTGCTGATGCTGCTGATGCTGATGCTGGTGCGCTGCGTCACCGAGGCGCCGATGCGCTCCGAGGGCATCCTGTCGTGGAGCACTTTCCTGCACGCGCTGCTGCTGGTGATGGCGTGCCACTATGCCCGCGAACCGCGCCGCAGTCCCGTGGCCGACCGCGTCGCGGCCGTGCATGCCGCTCGCGCGGGCGCAAGGCAGCGACCCGATCGCCGTTTGGACGAGTGTCGAGGCGGGTGCGCGTCACACGCGTGTTATCACGTCCCGCTAAGGTGAGGCGCTCCATGAACGTAGCGATCGATCCCGGAACGCCGGCAGCGCGGGGCAAGGAGGCGGCCGGAGGGCGCGGCGCCGTGCGGGTCGCCATGGTGACCAACATTCCGGCACCGTACCGCCTGCCGATGTACGAGCTGCTGGCGGCCGCGCCCGGCATCGAGCTGAAGGTGTTCTTCTGCAGCGGCCGCGAGCCCGATCGGCAATGGGACCTGCAGCGGCTGCGCGTACCGCATGTGTTCCTGCGCGAACGCGTGCTCACCTGGCGCGGCCGCTACATCCACGCCAACCCCGACGTGTGGCCGCACCTGCGCGCGTTCGCACCGGAAGTCGTCGTCACCACCGGCTTCAATCCGACGCACCTCATCGCGTTCCTGTTCGCGCGCCTGGTCGGCCTGCGCCATGTCGCGATGACGGACGGAACCGCCGATTCGGAATCGCGCCTGAGCCCGCTGCACCGCTGGCTGCGGCGACGCGTGTATCGGCGCTCGCAGGCCTTCATCGGCGCCAGCGAGGGCTCGTTCGCGCTGTACCGCCAGTACGGCCTGGGTGAACCGGCGCTGTACAAGTCGCAGCTGTGCGCCGACAACCGGGCGTTCGAGACAGCCGCGGGTGCGCGACGCGACGTCGATCTGATCTTCTGCGGGCGTTTCGTCGCAGGCAAGCTGCCGCTGTTCGCCATCGAGACGGCGCGCGAGGTGGCGGTGCGCCTCCGACGCCGCGTCGTTCTGTTGCTGGTGGGATCCGGCGAACTGGAGCCGGCCATGCGCGAGGCGGCCGCGAGCGCCGCCGTGTGGGTCGACGCGTGCTTCGCGGGCTTTGCGCGCCAGGCCGAGCTGCCTGCGCACTACGCGCGCAGCAGGCTGTTGCTGTTTCCGACGGTCGGCGACACCTGGGGTGTCGTCGCCAACGAGGCGTGCGCGGCCGGCGTGCCGGTGATCGCCTCGCCGCAGGCAGGCGTCGCCGGCGACCTGGTGCGAGATGGCGAGAACGGCCGCGTGCTGCCGCTGGACGTCGCGCGGTGGGCGGACGCCGCCGCCGCGTTGCTGCAGGACGATGCGACGTGGCAGCGCATGTCGCGTCGCTGCCTCGAGCTCGTTCGGCCCTACACCTATGCGAGCGCGGCCGAGGGCGTGGCCGCCGCGGTGGCGCATGCGGTCGGGGCGAGGGCAGCCTCATGAGCCCGCATCGCATCCTGATCGTGCACAACGCCTACCAGCAGTCCGGCGGCGAGGACCGCGTCGTGGCCGACGAGGCGGCGCTGCTCGCGCGCAGGGGCCACGAGGTGCTCGAGATGCGGCGCGACAACCACGAGGTCGCGCTCACGGGCCGCCTGCGGCTGGCCGCGGAGACGCTGTGGTCGCGTCGCACCAGCCGCGAGGCGCGCGAGCTGCTGCGCCGTTTCCGGCCCGATGTCGTGCATGTCCACAACACGCTGCCCCTGGTGTCGCCCTCGCTGTACTGGGCCTGCGCCGAGGCTGGCGTGCCCGTGGTGCAGACGCTGCACAACTTCCGGCTGGCCTGTCCGCAGGCGATGTTCCTGCGCGATGGCGCCGTCTGCGAGCGCTGCGTCGGGCGCCTGCCGTGGCCGGCGGTGCGCCACGGCTGCTATCGCGACTCGCACGCGCAGACGGCCGTCGTCGCCGGCATGCTGGCGTTGCATCGCGGGCTCGGGACCTACCGCGAGAAGGTCGCCCGCTACATCGCGCTCAACGAGTTCTGCCGCGCGAAGTTCATCGAGGCGGGCCTGCCGGCGGACCGCATCATGGTCAAGCCGAACTTCGCCGAGATCGCGCCCGCCGGGCAGCAGGACGGCGCGCGGCACGGCTTCCTGTTCGTCGGACGGCTGTCGCCCGAGAAGGGCATCGCGGCGCTGGCCCAGGCCTGGGACGGCCGCACGGGCGCGTCGCTGCGCGTGGCCGGCACGGGCCCCGCCGGGGGCGAGATCGCATCGCGCCCCGGCGTCGCGATGCTGGGGGCGCTCTCCCAGGACTCTGTGCAGCGCGAGATGCGCGCCGCGCTGGCGCTGGTGATGCCCAGCATCTGGTACGAGAACTTCCCGCGCACGCTGGTGGAGGCCTTCGGCGTCGGCCTGCCGGTGATCGCGAGCCGGCTGGGCGCGCTGGCCGAACTCGTCGAGGACGGCGTCACCGGCCTGCTGTTCGCGCCGGGCGACCCGGACGCGCTGGCGGAGCGCCTGCGCTGGGCCGCGGACAACCCGCAGCGCATGGCCTGGATGGGCGCCAACGCACGCGGCCGGTTCGAGGCGCTGTACACGCCCGAGACCAACTATGCCCGCCTGATCGAGATCTACGAGGCGGCGATGGCCGACCGCGAGGCCACGGAGGAAACCCATGCCTGAATATCGCCAACGCCAGGACGTGATCGGCGCCGAGATCGACGTCGTCTACTGGAGCGGTGCCGTCGCGACGCTGCTGCGCTGGGCCTCGGCACGCGAGAGCCGCTACGTGTGCGCTTGCAACGTCCATTCCGTCGTGACGGCGCAGAGCGACGAACGCCTGGCGTCCGCCGTGCGCGGCGCCGACATGGTCGTGCCCGACGGCGCACCCGTGGCGTGGCTCATGCGCAAGGCGGGCGTGGCGTCGCAGCAGCGCGTGTCGGGGCCCGACCTGATGTGGCGTTACTACGCCGCGGCCGCGGTCTACAGCGAGTCCGTCTTCCTGCTGGGCGGCGCGCCCGACACGCTGGAGCAGCTGACGGCGCGCATCCGGGCGACGTTCCCGGGCCTGCGCATCGCCGGGGCGTACTCGCCGCCGTTCCGCGCGCTGAGCGCCGAGGAGGACGAGGCGCTCGTGCGCCGGCTCAACGAGTCCGGCGCGACGACGATCTGGGTCGCGCTCGGCTGCCCGAAGCAGGAGATCTGGATGGCCGGGCATCGCGACCGCGTGCGCTCGGTGATGATCGGCGTCGGAGCCGCGTTCGGGTTCCACGCCGGCACCGTGCGGCGCGCGCCGGCGTGGATGCAGCGGCTGTCGCTCGAGTGGCTGCACCGGCTGCTCAGCGAGCCGGGGCGCCTGTGGCGCCGCTATCTCACCACGAACACCTTGTTCATCCTGGCGGCGGCGCGGCAGCTGATGCGCCTCTGAGCGCGGCTCAGCGTCGGCGGCGGCGCGCGGCCCGGGCCAGCAGCCCGAAGCCGGCGAGCATCATCGCGGCGCCGCCGGCCTCGGGCACCGCCGACACCACCAGCCCGCGCACGACGTTGCTGGTCGTCGTCGTCACGCCGATGATCTGCATCGCGTTGTTGATGCCGATCGCCACGAAGTTGCTGACGCCCGGGACCAGGCTGGACAGGTCGATCATCTTGCCGCCCGTGTACAGGAACGAGTGCTTCGCGGTGCTGCCGGCGACGTCGGACAGGCCGATCACGTCACCGAACGAATCCATGCCCAGCGCGTAGCTGTTGGTGCCGCCCAGCGTGCCGAGGTCGGTCAGCTTGCCATTGGCGAAGATGAACGCGTGCGTCGCGGCGTTGCCGGCGGTGCTGGCGTTGCCGATCACCTGCCCCGACGCGTTGACTGCCACCGCGGTGCTGCTGCTGCCGCCGAGCGTGCCGAGGTCGACCATGCTTCCGGCGACGTACTCGAACGCATGGTTGGACGCATTCCCGCTCAGCGAGGAGTTGCCGATGACGACGCCCGCGGCGTTGATCGACGTCGCAGAACTCGACGATCCGCCCAGCGTGCCGAGGTCGACCAGGCCACCGCCGCTGTACAGGAACGCGTGGCTGGCGGCATCGCCGCTGGTGCTGGAGTTGCCCACGACCTGGCCGGCACTGTTGACGGCGACGGCGGTGCTCGTCGAGCCGCCCAGCGTCTTCAGGTCGATGCGGTTGCCGCCGGTGTACGCGAAGGCGTGCGTGCTCGCGTTGCCCGCCGTATTGCCGTAGCCGATCACCTCGCCCGACGCGCTCATGCCGGTCACGTAGGTGCCCGTGCCGCCCAGCGAGGCGATGACGTTGTACTTGCCGCCCGAATAGAAGAAGGCCGAGGTGGACGAGCCGCCGGCGGAGTAGGCTTGCCCCGCGACCTGGCCGGCCGCGTCGACGTAGTACGTGCCGCCCGACGCGCCGTTGAGCGCGGTGACGTCGTAGATCGAGCTGCCGCTGAAGCTGAAGGAGCCCGTGCCCCCGCTGGCGGCGAACGCCTGCCCGATGCCGACGCCGGAGTCCGCCAGCGTGACCGGGCCGACGAAGCTGCCGTCCACCGCGCCGAGGTCGGTGTAGCCCCGTCCGGCGGATGTCTGGGCCCAGGCGGGCGCGCAGCACGCAGCACACGCGAGCGCGAGGGTGGCGCCGGCGCGCGGACGAAGGAAATTGGAACTCATCGCGGTAGCTTTCAACATCGGCCCGGCCGGCTCGTGGCGTGCGGACGGACACCGTATCCGACCCGAGGGTAGGCGCGCGCGTTGACACGGCGGTGTCGAAGCGAGCGCTCGCGGCATGCCGTTCGGCCTATGGGGCCATCCGCCGTTCGATTCACGGGCGAGTCGCACAACGTGTCGATGATGCGGAAACCAGCGCATTCCCGAGAGATCCGAATTGAGCGATTCCATCACCCCGAAACCCGCCCTTTCGGTGCGCCGCAAGCTGCTGCTCGGCGTGCCGTTCGGCCTCGCCGCCCTGCAGGGTTGCGGCGGGGCGTCGGCCGCGCCGGCGCCGTCTCCGGGCCCCGCGCCGGCACCGCCTGCCCCCGCGCCGGTCACGGCCATCACGGGCTGGGCGGCGCGCCCGTCGGCGGCGGCGTCGACGGGCCTGGCGCTGTTCGTGCCCGACGTCGGATCGCGCGGATCGCTGTGGGTGTCCAACGGCAGCGACTGGGTGCCGGCGTCCAATCCGCTGACGCTGGCCCACAGGTTCAGCAATGCGCGCATGGACGCCTCCGTCGGGCCGTTCGCCGACGTGCTGCTGGACAGCTTCACGATCCCGGCCTACGTGATGGGCCCGGCCTCCGGGCTGCGCATCACCGCGGCGTACTCGTTTCCCGGCGGCGGCGTCGGCAGCAAGGCGCCGCAGGTGCGCGCCTACTTCGGCGTCGGCAGCTACGCCTCGAGCGCGACGGCGCTGCTCGACTCGCGCGGCCAGTTCTCGACGCAGGCGAGCTTCCTGCTCGACATCACGCTGCAGAACCGGAACTCGATGGCGTCCAACCAGGTTCGCCCGATCGACTACGGCCTCGGCGCGAGCGGCAACCCGTTCCAGGCGTCCGCCATCGACTTCACGCAGGACGTCACGATCGGCTTTGGCGCCCTCAACAACTCTAGCTCGGTCAGCACGGCAGACCAGCAGGTGCTCGACTGGTTCAGCGTCGAGATGCTGGCCTGAGGGAGCGCTGCGATGCCCATCAGCGTCCCCGTCGTGCGCACGGGCAACATCGTCACGCCGCAGTCCGTGCCGCCCAACGCCGTCGGCTTGAGCGTGGCGTCCAACAACTACGTCTTCGACACCACCGACGATTTCTTCGACCCCGGCATCGCGCCCCGCCTGGGCAGCAACGTGCTGTCGACGCCGCTGGTGGTGCCTGCACGCTTCGCCGGCATGCACTACCACGTGCAGCGGCCGACCGTCACCTATTCGGTGGCACGCAACATCGACGTCGCCGGCTGCATGTGGTTCGCCGTCGCGCCCGCGGGCCGCGGACTGTACGACTGGACGACGCTCGACGCCTTCGTCGCCGCCGCGGCCGCCGGCGGGCGCGACGTGATCTTCAACTTCCTCGGCACGCCGGCGTGGGCATCGGCGCGGCCCTCGGAACCTGGCCACTACGGCGCCGGCAGCGACGCCGAGCCGGCCAGCGTGGCCGACATCGGCGCGTTCGCGGCCGCGGTCTGCTCGCGCTACGTCGCGCTCGGCACGCCAATCGTCGCCTTCGAGATCTGGAACGAGCCGAAGTACGCCGATGGCGGCGGCGTCGCGCAGGGCAACTACTTCACCGGCACGCCGCAGGCGCTGGCGGCGATGGCGCGCGCGATCAGCCGGGCGGTCAAGGCGGTCGACCCGGCCGCGCTCGTGCTGTCGCCGGCGCCCACCGGGCTGGAGTTCGCCTGGGTCGCCGGCGACGGCTCGGGCACGGACAACCTGGACCGATTCCTCGGCGCGCCCGACGGCTCGGGCGGCAACGGCAGCGACTGGGTCGACGCAATCGCCTTCCACGCGTACTCGCACAACGGCTACAACAACGTCTTCGCGATTCCGCAGATGGTGGCCAACGTGCGCAGGTGCATGGCGTTGCACGGGCTGACGGGCCGACCCGTCTGGATCACCGAGACGAGCGCGATCACGCCGGCGCTGGCCACCTACGTCGCGCAGCACCAGCAGGACTACATCGCGCGCACGCTGCTCCTCGCGCTCGGTTGCGGGGTCGAGCGCGTGGTCTGGTACGCCTGGGACGACCCGCTGGGCTTCGCGAACCAGCCCGTGGTCGCGGCGCGCTGGGACGCCCTGGTGGCGCAACTGGCCGGGGCGACGCTGAGCCTGGTCAATTCGCTGGGCACCTTCCAGGTGGCGGCGATCGTCGACGGCGTGCGCGTCCTGGTCTAAGAACCTGTGACTGCGGGTTATCCCCGGGGTCGTGTAGTCCGTCCGGCGTGCTTCCGGCGATTGCGACAAACGGCCATGTCACGTTCAACCCAAATACTTCCGTTCGTCTGCTGCTTCAGCGGCATTGCTCTTTTCCAAAAGGGGCCCCCAGGGCTCCGTCTGCCCGCAGCCCCCGCCGCAGCGCGCCTCCACGAGAGGTTTGATGCCAGCGACAGGCCCGTCAGGTGGTCGAGTGTCCCGGGCCGGTCGACCGTCCAGGGGCAAGGACTTCCAATCAAGGAGAGACTCATGAAGTTGAAAATGATCGTGGCCGCCGCTGGCCTCGTGATCAGCGCGGCGTCGCAAGCCACCATTACCCCGACGACCAACATCGGCGGCAGCGACCTGCTGCTGAACGTGTGGGAACAGGGCGCGCCCGGCGGCCAGCCGGACCAGTCGTTCACGCTGGACCTCGGCATCACGTTCAGCCAGTTCGTCGCGGCCTCGAGCTCGTCGGCGACGCTGACCACCCTGCTGTCGACCGACTCGACCTGGACCAGCTTCCTGTCGAGCTCCGACACCGCGGACACCGGCGCGCTGCAATGGTCGGTGATCGCCTCGGGCAACAAGGTCAACACCCGTCCCGCGATCTTCGGCACCTCCACCGTCGGCAGCGATCCGACGACCGCGGGCGGGAGCGGCTTTCTGGTCAACTCCGACCTGAACGCCGCGAACACCCAGGTCAGCGCCACCATCAACAACCTGAACACGGCCGCGAACCCGAACGAGCAAGTCGCTCAGAAGGGCACCGGTTCCTACTACCAGGATCTGTCGCTGGCCAACTTCAACGGCGCGGGCTTCGCCAACAACAACGCCATCGGCGCGACCGCCGCGGTGTGGACGGCCTCGAACATCAGCGGCGGCAACACCACCGCCGCCGTGATGAAGCAACTGGCCGGCACGATGACCTTCTCGCAGGCCGGCGGCAGCTACGTGCTCAGCTACAACGTCGCGGCCGTTCCGGAAGCGCAGGGCGTCGGCATGGCCCTGTGCGGCCTGGCCGCGCTCGGCTTCCTCGTGCGTCGCCGCAACGCCGCCTGATCGGCGCTCCGCTCTCTCGTCCTTCGTCCTTCGTCCTGACGCCGCGCGAGCGGCGCAGGCCGGGGCTGCGCCTCGCGCGCCGCCCCGGACCCGACTCGTCCCTACTTTCGGAAGCATCATGAAACTCCATCACCTCGCCATCGCCGCCGTGTGCGCGGCCGCCGGTTCCTCCAGCTTCGCCGCCGACTTCTACCTGTCGGGCTCGTCGGCCCTGCAGAAGGTCGTCGCCAAGTCGATCGCCAACAACTGCTCGGCGCTGACCACCTTCCCGGGCCAGAACGGCTCGGCCGCCTCCGGTCCGCTGGACAACGCCGACGGCCAGTCGGAGACCCGCTACGTCTGCACCGCCGCTTCCGGCAACGCCTGGGGCGTGACCGCGGGCACCGTGTTCAACATCTTCCTGAACACCCAGGGCTCGGCCTACGGCGTGTTCCCGGTCGCCGCCAACACCGCGATCAACTTCATCGACCCGGCCACCTGCACCGGCGCGCCCACGGGCTCCGGCACCCTCACCACCTGCACCGGCGTCGTCCTGCATGCGCCGGATGCCGGCCTGTCCGACCTCGAGCCGACGATGTTCAACGACATCTCGAACCACCCGGTCGCCGCGACCAGCAACGCCCCGGCCGGCACGGTGTTTTCGAAGCTGTTCGTCGGCCAGACGATCAACGGCTCGTCGTTCGCCGCGCCGGGCAGCTCGAAGATCGCCGCGGCCCAGACCTTCGGCTTGGCCGTCAACAACGCGCTGCTGGCCGCCCTGCAGGCCGACCAGGGCCTGACCAGCTCGCAGATCCCGACGGTCTCGTCGGCCGCGTTCACCACGATCTACTCGCCGGGCTATGAGCTGTCGGGCCTGGGCTGGACGCCGCTGCTGCCCAACAGCTCGGCGACCGTGCAACAGAACCAGGTCAACATCTGCTCGCGCCTGCCCGGTTCGGGCACCCGCGCTTCGGCGCAGGCGTTCTTCCTGCAACTGCCGTTCAGCAACTTCAGCCAGTCCTTCGGCACCTCCGCCGCCGACAACAGCGACACCACGTTCCTGGGTGACTCCGTCGGCCAGAACACGTCGGGCGGCTACGCCATCGGCGAGTACGACAACTCCGCGGCCGTCGTCGGCTGCCTGACCGGCGCGCAATCGGGCGCGTTCGCGATCGGCCTGCTCAGCGCAGACCGCGCCTCCGGCGGCACGGCCAACTTCACGTTCGTGAACCTGGACGGCTCGATCGCCAACTCGACGAACGCGCGCGTCGGCAAGTACCAGTGGGTGTACGAGGCCTACTTCAACGTGAACAAGGTCAGCCCCAACATCTCGTTCGCCAACTCGTTCTACGCCGCGTTCAAGGCGCCGGCCAACATCGCCGCCCTCGGTGCCCCGTCGACGAACGGCGTGATGGCCGCCGTCGCGAACTGCACCGGAACGAACGTCAACAACGCGGTCTGCTCGCACGTCAGCCGTGGCAACGGCAACGCGCGCGCTGCCCTGACCTACGCACAATAAACAGCTTCGTCCGGCCGGCCTTCGCGGCCGGCATCCGGATCTGCAGGGGCGCCGTCTGGCGCCCCTTTTTTGGTTCTTCGCCGGCGCCTCCCCATTTTTCGATCGGACTATGCGCCGATGAGCCGATCGGCTCATCGCGATTCACCGCCGATTCACGCCCTCGCAAGAAGATGGCCGCATGAGATCTCGTGCGCGGAGCTGCCTCTGGGTGGCTCTTTGTCTTTTCTGCGTCGACGTGTCCGCACAGGGTGGCGCGGCGGTGCCGACGCCTGCCGCCGCCGACGCGCAGCCGCGCTTCGACATCCTCGAGTTCCAGGTCGAAGGCAACAGCGTGCTGCCGGACGACGCGATCGAGCAGGCCGTGATGCCGTTCCTCGGCCCGGATCGCCAGATGGACAGCGTCGAATCCGCGCGCGCGGCGCTGGAGAAGGCGTACCAGGGCGCGGGCTACCTCACCGTGTTCGTCGACGTGCCGGAGCAGCGCATCGAAGGGGGCGTGGTGATCCTCAACGTCACCGAAGGCCGCGTCGAGCGGCTCAAGGTGAGCGGCTCGCGCTACTTCTCTCAGGGCTACATCCGCACGCACGTGCCCGAGCTGGCCGAGGGCAAGGTGCCCAACTTCAACGAGGTGCAGCGCCAGCTCGCGGCCGTCAACCGCACCGAGGAGCGCCGCGTGCAGCCGCTGATGCGCGCGGGCGTCGTGCCCGGCACCGTCGACACGGAGCTCAAGGTCTCCGACAAGCTTCCGCTGTTCGGCAGCGCCGAGATCAACAACCACAGCGCGGCCAACACCACGCCGCTGCGGCTGTCGGCCACCGCGCGCTACGAGAACCTGTTCCAGCTCGATCACAGCATCGCGCTGACGCTGGCCACCGCGCCGGCGCATCCGTCGCAGTCGCGCGTGGTGTCGATGAACTACGCGATCCCCGGCGCCGAACAGGCCACCTGGGTCGCATACGCGCTCAACTCCGACAGCAACGTCGCGGCCGTCGGCGACGTCAACGTGCTGGGCAAGGGCACCACCGTCGGCCTGCGCTGGGTACGGCCGGTGGGCCAGATCCCCGAGCAGTCGCACAGCGTCTCGCTCGGCTTCGACTACAAGGACGTGCAGCAGCAGACGACCGCCGGGGGCAGCACGATCTCGACGCCGCTGCGCTACCTGCCTCTGCTGTTCGGCTACAACGGCAGCTTCGACGAGGGCGCACAGCGTTCGACGCAACTGAGCCTGACGTCGACGCTGGCGTTCCGCCGCATCCTCGCGCGCAACGTGCCCTCGTGCCCGGGCGGCGAGGCCGACCAGTTCGCCTGCCAGCGCCAGGATGGCGATGGCAGCTTCGCGACGCTGCGCGGCGACCTGCGCCAGTCGTGGCCGATTGGCGACCTGGGGTCGCTGCACCTGCACGGCACGGCCCAGGCCGCCACCGGCCCGGTGCCCAGCGGCGAGCAGTTCTCGATCGGCGGCGCGGAGAGCGTACGCGGCTACTACGAGGCCGAGGAGGCCGGCGACCGCGGGCTGCTGGGGTCGATCGAGTGGCACAGCCCGGACATGAGCGCCACGCTCTCGCGCTGGACGCATCGTGACACGCCGGCCGGCGCGTGGAACCAGGCCTACGTGCTCGTGTTCTTCGACGGCGCGCGCGAATGGGTGTTCGACCCGGCCACCGGGCAGGCGCCGCACCACGCGCTCGGCAGCTACGGCATTGGCTTCCGCGCCCGTCTCGCGAAGACGGTCAGCAGCGACTTCGATCTCGCGCGCCCGTTCCGCGCGACCCCCGACACGCCCGCCAACGAGACGCGCGCGAGCTTTCGCCTCGCCGTCGACTACTAGGCCCGGCCGCCGAAGGATGCCACCGTGACCCAGCGCCCCGCCCAAGCCTCCCCGCGCTCCGGTTTTCCGCTTCCGCGCCTGTCGCCGCTGGTGCTGGCGATCGTGGCCGCGTTCCCGGGCGCGGGCCGTGCGCAGGTCGCGCGGCCGGCGGCGCCGTCGCCCGCCACCGTTCCCGTGCCGGCCCGGGTCGGCTGGCTCGTGTCGACCAGCGCGCCCAACCTGCCCACGCCGCTGCCGGTGCCGGTGGCGAACGCCTCCGGCGGCACCAGCCTCACGATCAACCAGCTGAGTACCAGCGCGGTCTACAACTGGCAGAGCTTCGACATCGGCGCGTCCAGCAGCGTCACGTTCAACTATCCCAGCGCGACCGGCAGCTCGCTGAACCGCGTGACGGGCAGCGCCGCGCCGAGCGCGATCTTCGGCGCGCTGAAGTCGCAGTACGCGAATCCGGCCGGCGGCGCGCCGCTGCTGGGCGGCTCGATCTACCTGATCAATGCGAACGGCATCCTGTTCGGCAAGGGCGCGCAGGTCGACACCGGCGCGCTGATCGCGTCGACGCTGGACCTGCGCAACGCCGATTTCTATGCCGGCATGTCGCAGTCGATCGCCAGCCAGGGCTACACCTTCGGCCCGTTCGCGGCGGTCGGCGACACGCCCGCCAGCCTGCTGCCGGGCGCCAACAACTTCGTGCTGGTCGACGCCGGCGCGCGCATCACCACGCCCAGCGGCGGCCGGGTGTTCCTGTTCGCCAACAACGTGGTGCAGAACGGCGGCGCGATCACGACGCCCAACGGCCAGACCGCGCTCGCGGCCGGCGACCAGGTCTATCTGAACGTGCCCACCAACGAGCCGATGTACGCCTCGGAGGTGAACTCGGGGATCCCGGCGGTCAACGGGTTGCTGGTCGAGGTGGGCTCAATCGGCCCCAACGGCAGCCTCGTCGCCAACCTGCAGGGCGGCGTCATCAACACCCCGACGGGCAACACCACGCTGGTGGGCATGGCGGTCAACCAGAGCGGCCGCATCAACGCCACCACCAGCGTGGCGCAGGACGGCTCGGTGTTCCTGCTCGCGCGCGGCAACGCGACCGGCAGGCTCAGCGACACCGGCAGCCTCGTGCTGAAAGAGGCCGGCAACGGCGGCACGTTGACGCTGGGCCCGGGCAGCGTGGTCGACATCGAGCCCGACAAGACGGTCGGCGCCAGCGGCAAGCAGGCGACCTCCAACGCCAACTCCAGCTTCACGCCGTCGCTTGTGCAACTGTCGGGTCAGACGATCGATCTGCAAGCGGGCTCGGCGATCGTCGCGCGCGGCGGCGTCGTCGACGCGCGCGCCGAGTCGCTGCCGTTCTACGTGACGGGCGGCCAGGACCCCGCCACCTACCCCTATGCGGTGATGACCGACGCCGCCGCGCGGCTCGTGCTCGACGCCGGCGCGACGATCGACGTCTCCGGCACCACCGACACGACGGTGTCGGGCGCGCGCAACTTCGTCACCACGGCGCTGCTGGGCGCGAGCGACCTCGCCGATGCGCCGTTGCAGCGCACCGGGCCGGTCTACCGCAGCGAGCTCACCTTCGACGTGCGCAGCGCGGTGCCTATCCTGGGCAGCACGGCGGCCTACGTCAACGCGATCGAGAAGACCGCGACCGAGCAGCTGGCCGCGGGCGGCAAGATCAAGCTGGAGTCGACGGGCGCGGTGGTGACCAACGCGTCGTCGTCGCTCGACGTGTCGGGCGGCGCGGTGAACTACACCGCCGCGAAGGTATCGACCAGCGAACTGGTGGGCAGCGACGGCAAGGTCTACACGTTCAACCAGGCGCCGGCTGGGCTCGCGTACACCGGCATCCTCGGAGCGCCGACCGGCAAGCTCGACCGCTGGGGCGTGGTGCCTTCGTATTCGCCGTCGCAGGTGAGCGGCGGCTTCGTCACGCCGGGCTACGTCGCCGGCCAGGCGGGCGGCAGCCTCAGCGTCGTCAGTCCGCTGGCGGTGCTCGACGGCCAGATCCAGGCGAAGGTGACGACTGGCGTGCGCCAGACCGCGGGGCTGGACGCGCTTCCGGCGGCGGCGTCGCTGGTGCTGGGCGCGCGCGCCAATGGCGCGATCGGCTTCGGCGGCAACGGGTTCACGTCGGCAGGCCTGGCCGATCTCGACATCGTCGCGGCGCAAGACAGCCTGGACGCGGGCTTCTGGAGCGCTCCGCTGAAAGGCATGCTGCCGACGACGAGCCGCATTGCGGCGAGCACGCTGGTCGCCAGCGGCGTCGGCAGGATCCAGGCGACGGCCAACGACGGCATCATGCTGGATGTCGGCGCGAACCTGGCGCTGCCGACCGGCGCCGTCCTCGACCTCGCGGCCGGTGGCGCCGCGGGCATCGCGCTCGACGCCAATATCCGTGCGGCGGGCGGCAGCGTCAGCGCGATCACGCGCTCGCTCGACGGCCAGAGCGCCGCCGGCGGCCTGACGCTGGCGGCGGGCAGCGCGATCGACGTCTCGGCGGCCTGGGTCAATCGCGCGCTCGATGGCGCGACCGCGGGCGCGGCCACCGCGGGCGGCTCCGTCACGCTCAGCTCGGGCGGCGCGCTGGCCGTGCAGGACGCGTCGCGCATCGACGTGTCCGGCGGCGCGACGGTGGGCACCGGCGGCAAGGTCGCGGGCACGTCGGCCGGCAGCGTCACGCTGCAGAGCGGCATGTCGGTCGACGACCAGTCCGCGCCCGCGCCGGTCCACATCGGCGCGCGCCTGGTGGCCGATTCGCTGGGTGGCGGCGGCACGCTGACGCTCAACGCCGGCAGCATCACGGTGGGCCCGGGCGCCATCACCAGCGGCGTCGCCGACGGCGCGGCGGTCGGCTCGCTCGTGCTGTCGAACGCGTTCTTCAACCAGGGCGCGTTCACGAGCTACAACGTCAATGCGGCGAGCACGCTGACGGTGACGGGCGGCACCACGATCCATCCTCAGGCCGGCAACTGGATCCTCGGCTCGAACGCGGCCGCGATGCCCACCGGCAGCCTGCCGGGCAGCTTCATGTCCGTCGGCACGCTGCCCGACGCGCAGCGCGCGCCGGTGAGCGTGCAGCTGAAGGCGGCGTCCTTGCAGAACAACACGATCGGCGACCTCACGATCGCGGGCGGCGCCAGCATCCTGACCGACCCGCTCGCGTCGGTGGCGCTGAGCGCGGGCCTGAACCTGACGGACGCCGGCAGGATCGTCGCCCCCGGCGGCAACGTCGCGCTCGTCCTCGTGGGCAGCACGACGAAGCCGATTCCCGGCACGCTGAGCCTCGCGCCGAGCGCGGCGATCGACGTCTCCGGAACGACAGTGCTGCAGCCGCAGACCGGCGCGCTGCCGACGGGCACCGTGCTCGCGGGCGGCAACGTCAAGCTGGCCGTGTCCAACGCCACCAACACGCCGGTGCTGATCGCGCCGGGCACGGTCATCGCGGCCGACGGCGCATCGGCGACGCTGGGCGTGACGACGACCAACACGCTCGGCAACGCCGTCGTCGCGGCGCAGACCGTGGCTACGGCCGGCGGCTCGATCACGGTGGACACCTCCATCGGCGGCTCGCTTGCGGGCGTCATGCACGCCACCGGCGGCGACGCGAGCGTCAGCGGCGGCACGTTCAGCGTCAACGGTGCCGACACGGTGGTCGTGCAGCAGGGGCCGGTGCTGGCGTCCGCGCCGGTGGCGGGCGTGTCTGTGGTGGGTGTCTCGGCGCAGGCACTGAGCGCCGGCTTCTCCAACGTGAACCTGCAGGCGAACCAGCAGGTGCGCTTCATCGCCGACGCGACGCTCGCGCTCGGCGGCAACCTCAAGGTCGACGCGCCGGCGCTCGTGCTGGCCCCGGGCGTCGGGAGCGTCGTCCTGTCGGGGGCGTCGACGCTGCAGGTCGGCGCCTCGACTCACCCGAGCACGGCGGGCGCCATCGGCGGGGCCGGCACGCTCACGCTGTCCGGCGGCCTGGTGGAGTTATACGGGCAGCAGGTCCTGCAGGGGGTGGGCAACGCCACCGTGACGGCGGCGTCCGAGTTGCGTCTCCAGAGCTTCACGGACACCAACGGCCTGCAGGGCTCCCTGGGCCTGCAGGGAGGCCTGACGCTCAGCGCGCCCGAGGTCGTGCCGACCTCGGGCAGCCAGTACGCCATCGATGCGGCGGGCCAGCGCGTGCTCGTCACCGGCGGCGATCGCAACGCCGCGCTGCCGCTGAGCGCGGGCGGCAGCCTCACGATCAACGCGGCCGACATCGCGATCGGCGACGCCACCGACGCGAGCCGGGCCGGCGTCGTGCGCGCGCCGTTCGGCAGCATCGCGCTCAACGCGACCGACAGCCTCGTGGTCGGCAACGGCAGCCTGCTGTCGGTGGCCGGCACGGGCCTGACGGTGCCCTACGGCCAGACCGCGGGTGGCACGAACTGGAGCTACGACGGATCGACCGTGACGGCGCCGCCGGCGAAGGCCATCTCGCTGAACGCGCCGGGCAGCGCCATCGACGTCGCGGCGGGCTCGACGCTGGACCTCTCGGGCGGGGGCAACCTCGTCGCGCAGGAGTTCGTGCCGGGCATCGGCGGTTCGAAGAACATCTTCGCCGGCGCCGCGAGCGGCGCCTTCGCGGTCGTGCCGACGGCCGGCCCGTATGCCGCGCAGGACGTCGACATCCTGACCAAACAGCCCGATGCCCAGGGCGCGCTGCCCACGCTGCAGCTGGGCCGCACCGTCACCTTCGGCAGCGGCGGACCGATCCCGGCCGGCACCTATGCGGTGATGCCGGCGCAGTACGCGACGCTGTCCGGCGCGTTCCTGGTGACGCCGGCGGCTTCCGGCGCGCCGCTGGCGCTCGGCGCGGCGGTCAGGCAGACCGACGGCTCGGTGCTGGTCGGCGGCCGCCTCGGCGAGGCCGGCACCGGCTTCGCCAGCTCGCTGGCGCAATCGTTCGATGTGCGCACGTCGACCCAGGCGCTGACCTACAGCGAGATCGACCAGACGAACGCCAACGCGTACTTCAGCGCGCAGGCGTCTTCGCGGGGAGTGGCCGCGCCGGCGCTGCCCACGGATGGCGGCGTGCTGGCCATCGCCGCGGGCCAGTTGAGCCTGAAGGGCAGCACGGTGTTCACCCTGCCGACGGTGACGACGACCACGACGGCAAACGGCGCCACGACGACGACCACCACCTCGGTCGGCCGCGGCGGCGAACTCGACATCGCTGCCTCCGACATCCAGGTGGGCGGCACCGCCGCGGCCGGCGTGCTGGCGCTGAGTCCGGCCGACATCAACGCCACCGGCGCATCGCTGGTGGTGCTGGGCGGCCTGAAGGACCCGGCCACCGGCAACGTGGCCGTGACTGCCGACAGCGTCGTCGTCGCCAACGCCGGAGCGCCGCTCAAGGTCAACGACCTCGTGCTGGTGGCCAACGGCAACGTGACGCTCGAAGCCGGCGCCGCGATCACCGCCCCGAACTCGACGACTAACCAGGCCGCCGCGCCCACGTTGAACCTGAGCGGCGACGGGGCCCTGCTGCGCGTGAGCAGCGACGCCTCCGCCACGAGCGTCCGAAGCGGCGCTCGGGGCACGAGCGGCGTGCTCCAGATCGGCGCCGGAGCGACGCTCGGCGGCGGCGCGATCACGGCCGAAGGCACGCTGACGAACGCGATCGCGGGCGATGCGACTCTGTCGGCGACGGCGATCACGCTTGGCGCGGGCCACATGGCCGTCGGCGACCTCGGCAACGTGCTGCCGGGCGCCGACACGCTGGTGCTGACGCCGACGCTGGCCGCGCAGGTCGCGGCCGCGCAGTCGTTGACGCTGCGCAGCGCGACCGGGCTGGACCTCTACGGCAGCGTCACGCTGGGCGGCGCGTCGGTGCAGTCGCTGACGCTGGACACCGGCAGCCTGGCGCTGGTCGGCAACGGCGGCACTGCGACGATCGCTGCCGGCGGCGTCACCTTGAAGAACACCACCGGCATCGCGGGCACGGGCAGCGCGGGCGACAACACGCTGCTGATCCAGGCGCTGGCGACGAGCGCCACCGCCGGCACCGGCCAGGTGCTCGTCGGTCCCGGCGCGCTGTCCGTGAGCGGGGCGGGCGCGGTGACGCTGTCCGCCGCGCACGAGGTGCTGCTGGGCGACCAGGCCTCGCTGAGCACGCCCGGCGACCTTGCGATCAGCGCGACCTCGTTGCAGGCGGTGCGCGGCGCGCAGGCGGCGCTGAACGCCGGCGGCCGATTCACGCTGACCGCCGCGGGCACGGCCTCGACCACCGCGCCGGGCTCGGGCGCGCAGGTGGCGATCTCCGCAGGGGCTATCGACCAGGAGGGCGCCATCACGATGCCCTCCAGCCAGCTGACGCTCGACGCGTCGGGCGGCGGCGACGCGGTGCATTTCGGCGCGGGCTCGCAGACCGACCTGTCCGGCCGCAGCAGCCAGATCGACGGCATCACGCTCGCCACGCCCGGCGGCACGCTGGCCGTGCTTGCGAGCGGCGGCAACGTCGCGGCCGACATCGGTTCGGCGATCGACGTGTCGGCCCCGGCCGCGGGTGGCCAGGGCGGCAGCGTGACGATCTCGGCGCCGACGGGCAGCGTCGCGCTGCAAGGCAGCCTGCGAGGCTCGGCGGCGGCGGGGCAGGTCGGCGGCTCGCTCAGCGTGGACAGCAACACGCCGCTCGACCTCGCGGCGCTGGCCGCGACGATCGCCGCGACGCCGAACAACTTCGGCGCCCGCATCGCCGTGCGCAATCGCAGCGGCGACCAGCAGGTGGCGGCCGGCACGAGCCTGGCCGCGCGCAACATCACGCTGAGCGCCGACGCCGGCACGCTGACCATCGCCGGCAAGCTCGACGCCAGCGGCGCATCCGGCACGCGCATCGTGCTGGCTGGCGGCGACGGCGTCGCCATCGACGCGGGCGCGGCGATCACCGCGCACAGCACCGGCGGCGCGGGCTCGCAGGTCCAACTGCTGGGCGGCGATCGGCAGTTGCAGGCAGACGGCACGTTCACGGGCACCGGCGGCGCCGTCCTCTTCAACGGCGGCAGCATCGACACGAGCGCGGCCACCGGCGGCGCCAACGGCACGCTGCTGGTGAGCGCGCAGCGCGGCGCGGACGGCACCGGCGTGGCGATCAGCGGCAGCGGCGGCACGACGGTGGCCGGCGCGAGCCAGATCCAGATCGAGTCCGTCAAGCAGTACGCGGCCACCGCGGTCAACGCGTCGCTGATCTCCCAGGTCACGGCGGGCAACCTCGCGCTCGGCGCGAACGCTTCCACCGTGCTGTCGCAGGTCGGCGCCTTGCTCGGCCAGCCGGTGTCCACGCTCCAACTGCGTTCGGGCGTCGAGATCGACTCCACCGGCGACCTGGCGATGACGGGCAACGCCAGCGTCGGCGGCTGGAACCTGACGTCGTACACGGCCAACGGCGCGGCCCAGGCGCAGGCCAGCGGCGCGCCGATGGACCTGACGCTGCGCGCCGCCGGCAACCTCACGATCACGGGCAGCCTGAGCGACGGCTTCCTGCCCAGCGGCGTGGCGCCCACGACGCTCGCGGCGGCGAGCAGGATCGCGCCGGCGGCCGTCGTCGCGCAGATCAACGGCAGCTACGCGCAGGGCGCCAACATCACCCTGGTCGGCGGCGCGGACCTGGGCGCGGCCGACGTGATGGCGACGAAGGCGTCGGCCGACGCCGGCGACGTGACGATCGGTACCGCCGGCAAGAACGTGCTGGTGCGCACGACCACCGGCAACATCGCGATCGCCGCCGGCCGCGACGTGACGCTCGCGAACGCGCAGGCCGAGGTCTACACCACCGGCACGCCGGTCAGCGCGCAGCTGTTGCAGAGCCAGGGCTACGTCGGCAACCAATTGGCGAACCAGGCCTACCTGCGCAGCGGCACGACCAGCCAGTCGCCGTTCCTGACGGGCGGCGGTGCGCTGGACGTGACGGCGGGCCGCGACATCGTCGGCGCCGACCCGAACGCCGCGACGCTGCAGAACTCGAGCGCCTGGGCCTGGCGCGACAGCGACCAGAAGACCAACGGCCAGCCGGTCTGGTGGAGCCGCTACGACCTGTTCCAGCAGGGCTTCGCGACGTTCGGCGGCGGCAACGTGACGGCGTCCGCGGGGCAGGACCTGGTCGACGCGGGCTTCACCGCGGCGGCCAGCGGCTTCGTCCCGCGCGACGCCAGCGGCAACCCGCAGCCCGGCAAGACCTACGGCGGCGGCGATCTCGGCATCCAGGCCGGTCGCGACATCGTCGGCAGCAGCGTGCTGGCCGCGGGCAGCACCGGCAACGTGCGGGCCGGCCGCGACATCGCGGCCGGCAATGCGACGGCCACGGCGCCCTACGCGCTGCAGGTGCAGTACGGGAACACCGCGATCAACATCGCCGCACTGGGCAATCTCGAGCTGGGACTAGTCTCCGCGTTCGGCATGACGCCCGGGTCGACCCAGTACAAGGCGTCGAACTCGTCGTTGAACGCCTTCGGCTACCTGATGGGCCTGACGCCCGACGCGACGCTGGCCGTGCTCGCCGGTGCCGGTGACCTCAGGTACGACGCGTCGTCGCCGATGGACGTCTCCAACCTCGGCGCGCCGTCGGCCGTGCCGGATCGCATCCTGCCCGACGTCGCGAGCTTCGCCGCCCCCAACGGCAGCATCTCGGCGGGCACGCTGATTCAGATCCCGGCCGGCACGACCAAGCTGAGCCTGCTGGCGCAGAACAACCTCACAGTGTCGGGCATCTCGGTCGGGGGCACCGACCCGCGCGCCGCATCGCCGACGCTGCTCGCGGGCGGCGATCCCATCGCGGAGCCGCTCATGGACAACACCCCCGGCCTGACGCCCATCGATTCGGGCACCCGCTCGCCGATGGAGCTCGTGGCGCAGGCGGGCGACGTCACTGTCACGCAAGGCATCATGACGACGACGGCGCTGCGCCTGATCGCCGGCCGTGACATCGTCCTCGGGCTGCCGCCCCCCGACGTCTCGTTCCGCGGCATCACGATCCAGCACCAGAGCGCCGGCGAAACCTCGTTGATCCAGGCCGGTCGCGACGTCCTCTTCCCCGACGACTCCGGAAACGCCACCGGCGGCGTGCGCTTCTACGGGCCAGGCGACCTGCTGGTGCTTGCCGGGCGCGACATCGACCTGTCGACCTCCGGGGGCGTGCGCGCGGTCGGCAATCGCCAGAACGCCCTGTTGCCCGCCGTCGGCGGCAACGTGACGATGGCCGCGGGCGTGTCGCTCGCCAACGGCGACTACACGCAGGCGTCCGCCTGGTATTTCCCGTTGCTGGGCGGCACCGGCATCGCGGGCTTCGCGTCCGACCTCTTCGCCCAGCTGACCGCGCAGAAAGCCGGCCAGGCGTTGCCGGCGCTCGGCAGCAGCGCGGCGCAGCAGTACACGAAGCTGGCGACCGCCGACCAGATCACGCAGGTGCGATCGCTCGTAGGCGACGCCGCCTTCAACGCGGCGCTGCTGGCCGACGCGCGGCGCCGCGAGAGCAACCCCGCCCTCGGCCTGGACCAGGCGCAGAAGGGCTTCGCCAAGCTCGGCGCCACGGCGCAGTCGTCGGTGCTCGCGGCGGCGCTGGCCAACGCCTGGGCCGCCGCGGTGCCGCCGTCGCAACAGCAGGCGCAGGCGCTCGCGATGGCGCAGGCGCAGAAGTCGCCCTACATCGCGCAACTGCAGCAATTCGTGGCGGCGCAGGGCGGCTCCGCCAACGCGGATGCTGAGGCCGCGCTCGCGGCGTTCGAGGCGATGGCGCCGGAGCGCCAGGCGCTGTTCACGAACCTGGTGCTCGTGGACGTGGTCCGCAGCGCCGGACGCACCGCCTCGAGGCTGACGGGCGCGGACCAGACGGCGGCCTACCAGCCGGCCTACGACGCTCTGGACGTGGTGTTCCCGGCGGCCGCCGGCATGGGCGACGTCTCGATGGGCGCGAGCCAGGTCGAGACGCTGCAAGGCAGCAACATCACCGTCCTCGCGCCGCGCGGCAGCGTCGACGTCGGCACGCTGGTGCCCAGCCTGAACCCGAAGCCCGCCAACGCGCTGGGCATCGTGACCGCGGCGGGCGGTGACGTCTCCGTGGTCGTGGGCGGCAGCGTCAACGTCGACCAGTCGCGGGTGTTCACGGTGGGCCTCGGCGACCTGCTGATGTGGGCCTCCAACGGTAACCTGGACGCGGGGCGGGGCGGCAAGACGGTGGTGGGCGCCCCCGCGCCGATCTACCGGCTCGACCCGGCCACGGGGCAGTTCACGGTCGACCTCTCGGGCTCGTTCTCCGGCAGCGGCATTGCCGTGCTCGACGCGAAAAGCACGCTCGACCTCTATGCGCCCAAGGGCGAGATCAACGCCGGCGACGCGGGCATCAAGTCGCTCGGCAACGCCTACTTCGGAGCGGCGCTGTTCGGCGGCAAGGACAACTTCGCGGTGACCGGCCAGTCGATCGGCGCGCCGCCGCCCGATTCGACGGGGGGCGGTACCGCGGGCCTGGCGGCGGTCGCGCAAGGCGCCGCGGCCGCCACGACGATCAACGCGGGCGACAGCGAAGAAGAGAAGGAGCGCAAGCGCCGCAAGCGCCTGAACCTCGTGCTCGACTTCCTGGGCTTCGGCGACGGTGGCGCCAAGCCATGAGCCTTCTTCCAACCCTACGACGACCCTCGACCATGCGACTCCTCGCTTCCACCCTCGCGCTCGCCGGCGGCCTGTTGTTCCTCCCGTCGCTCGCCGCGGCGGCCGACGCCAAGGACGCGCAGCGCACGCGCATCACGCTCAACACGTCCGCGCAGGGGCTCGAGACGCACGAGGCCGCCAACGCGGTGGCCGTGGCGGTGCGCCTGCACTCTGGCAACTTCGACTTCCTCGGTGCCAAGGAGGACGGCTCCGACCTGCGCGTGTACGCGGGCGACGACAAGACGCCGCTGAAGTTCAGCATCGAGCGTTTCGACAGCCTCAACGAGCTGGCCGTGCTGTGGGTCCAGGTGCCCTCCGTCGCGCCGGGCAGCGAGAAGAACAACATCTACGTGCATGCGGGCGACGCGAAGCCGTCCGCGGAAGCGCCGGGCAATGGCGGCTTCGATCCCGCCACGCTCGTGGCCATCCATTTCAGCGACAAGGACGCGCTGGGCGCCGACGCCGTCGGCGGCCTGAAGACGGTCGGCAAGATCGCAATCGAGCCGAACGGGCTGCTCGCGGGCAGCGCCCAGCTTTCCGGCGCGGCCGTGACCTGGCCGGGCAGCGACAAGGTCAAGGTCGACGCCGGCGGCGCGCTGACGATGTCGATGTGGATCAAGCCCGACGTCGTCACCAACGGCACGCTGCTGAAGTGGGGGCCGGTGTCGCTGGAGCTGTCCGGCGGCAAGCTGCAGGCCCACGTCGACAAGGTCGTGATCACCGACGGCGACGTGCCGGCGCAGGCCTGGACGCAGGCCGCGCTGACCATCGGCGCCGGCAGGGCGACGCTCTACGTCAACGGCGTGGAGGCCGCGCACGCGGACGCCCAGCTGCCGGCGGTCTCCGGCCCGTTGGCTGTGGGCGAGGGCGTCAAGGGCCTGGCCGACGAGATCCAGATCGCCAACGTCGCGCGCAGCGCTGACTGGCTGCGGGTCGCGGCCGGTGCGCAGGGCGCCGAGAGCAAGCTCGTCGCGTCGATGAAGGACACCGGCGCCGCCGACGACGGCGGCAGCCCGGGCTACATGGGCATCCTCGTCAAGAACCTGACGACCGACGCGTGGGCCGTGATCATCATCCTCGCGCTGATGTTCGCGCTGGCCGTCTGGGTGGTGGTCACGAAGACGCTGTTCGTGATGCGCGCCGACAAGGACAACCGCCGGTTCCTGCAGCGCTTCCGCGATGCCTCGCTGGACATGCTGCACCTGGAGAAGGGCGCCGCGCACCCGAACTCGTCGCTGTTCCGCCTCTACGCGGCCGGCGTGCGCGAGCTGCTCAAGCGCGAGATCGGCGGCAAGCATCCGGAGCGGGCGGTACCGCTGTCGGGCGCCTCGCTCGACGCGGTCAAGGCGTCGATCGACGCGGACATGGTGCGCGAATCGCACCGCCTCAATTCCGCGATGGTGGTGCTGACGATCGCGATTTCGGGCGGCCCGTTCCTCGGCCTGCTGGGCACGGTGGTCGGCGTGATGGTGACCTTCGCGGCGATCGCCGCGGCGGGCGACGTCAACGTCAACGCGATCGCCCCGGGCATCGCCTCGGCGCTGCTCGCGACGGTGGCCGGCCTGACGGTCGCGATCCCGTCGCTGTTCGCCTACAACTACCTCGCGTCGCGCATCAAGAACATCTCGTCGGACATGCAGATCTTCGTCGACGAGTTCGTGACGCGCGTGGCCGAGACCTACGGCGCGCGCTGATCCGGAAGTCCACCTTGTCCGCCGAACTCAAGCACGAGAACCAGCCGTACGACGAGATCAACGTCACGCCGATGCTCGACCTGGCGTACGTGCTGCTGGTGGTCTTCATCATCCTGACGACGGCCTCCGTGCAGGGCGTCAAGGTGCACTCGCCCACCACCGAGGCCGCCAACAACCTGGCGCGGCCGCAGACGCGCGCGATCACGATAACTGCCGACGGCGCGATGTACCTCGACGCCTATCCGGTCACCATAGCCCAGTTGCGCACGTCGCTCGCGCAATACAAGTCCGCGAACCCGGCGCTGCCGGTGGTGCTCAAGGCCGACAGCGCGGCGCAGTACGACAAGGTGATGGAGGTGCTGGAGGTCGCCAAGCGGCTGGACATCACCGAGATCGGCCTGGTCACCAAGCGGCAGTCGCAGTGACGGGGAGCATGCGATGAAGGCCAGCAACGAAGTCAAGCCATACGACAGCATCAACGTGACGCCGATGCTCGACCTCGCCTACGTGCTGCTGGTGGTGTTCATCCTGATGACCACCGCGTCGGTGCAGGGCCTGAGCGTGACCATGCCCAAGCCGTCGAACAAGCCCAGCACCGAACACCACGAGCTGAAGATCGTGCAGGTCACGCCGGAGGGGACCGTGCTGGTCAACGGCGTGGGCGTCACGATGGCCGAGCTCGAGGCGCAGCTGGCGAGGGCGAAGGCTTCAGACCCGAAGATGTCGGTCGCCATCAAGGGCGACGCGCACGCGCGCTACGCGCCGGTCGTGGCCGTGATCGACCTCTGCAACAAGCTGCAGGTCAACATGGGCCTGGTCACGTCGCGGATCGGCACCTGAGCGTCATGGCCGGACTTGCCGAATCATCGCTGGATCCCGTCACGCCGCGCCAGTGGACGCAGCGCGTCGCGATCGTGCTGGGCATCGCGCTGCTCGTAGCGCTGCTGGCGTACGGCATCCACAACCTGCTCGGCTCGCCCAATGCGCCGCGGCGCCAGGTCGCGCGGATCGCGCTCCTGCCCGACACGCCGCCGCCGCCCCCCCCGCCGAAGGAGGAAAAGAAGCCGGAGCCGCCCAAGGACGAGCCCAGGCAGGTGATGCGCGAGGAACAGGTCAAGCAGGACGTCGCGAAGCCGGCCGACGCGCCGATCAAGATGGAGGGGCCGGCCGGCGACGGGCCGAGCGCCTTCAGCTCGGGCAATGTCCGCAACGACTACAACGGCGGCGCGCCGGTGATCGGCGGCCCCGGCGGCGGCGCGCCGGACCGCACGCAGGAGCGACTGTACGCCACCTCCGTGCGCCAGTTGCTGCACGACGAGATCGAGAAGCACCTGCCGGCCGACAGCGGCGAGCTCGTCGCGAGCTTCTCCGTGTGGATCGACCCCGACGGCACGATCCGCCGCTTCGAGCTGGTGCCCACGGGCGACACCGCGCACGACGCCGCGCTGCGCACGGCCTTCGAACAGACCACGCACGAGCTGCACCTGCCCGGCCATCCCGGCCTGCCGCAGCCGCTGCGTTTCCGCCTCAGCGTCCGGCCGGCGTGAGGCCGGCCGCCATCGAATCCAGATCCATTGCGAACGGGCCTTCCATGAACATCCTCAGCCTCACCACGGTGCGCCGCGCGCTCGTCGCGCTCGCCGCGCTGTCCGCCCTGGCCTCCGCGCGCGCGGACGAGCGCGGCGACCTCGAGCAGTTGCGCGCCACGACGCTGGCGCTGATCCAGGCGCTCGTCGACCAGGGGCTGATCGCCCCGGACCGCGCGCAGGCGCTGATCCGGCAGGCGACGCCCAAGCCGGCGCCGCCGGTCGCCGTCGCGGCGCCGCCGGCCGCGGCGTCGGGCGCGGAGTGGGGCGACCGTCCGCCGCACACGGTGCGCGTGCCCTACATCCCGGAGACCGTGAGGGCCGCGATCGTCCAGGACATCCGCAACGACGTGCTGGCCACGGCGCGCGAGGAGAGCTGGGCCGATTCGCGCCAGATCCCGGGCTGGCTGAAGACGTTCACGTGGCAGGGCGACCTGCGCGTCCGCGCGGAAGGCGACCTGTTCAGCAAGGACAACGCAGCGGCCTACCTGTACCAGTCGCAGACGGCGTCGCCGGCCTGGGCGCCCGACCTCACGAACACGCAGAACTCCTACGATCGCCTGACGCTGCGTGCGCGCTTCGGCTTCAAGGCCGCGGTGGGCGACGACGTCACCGCCGGCCTGCGGCTCAGCACCGGCGCCACGCCGACGTCGGCGTCGCAGACGCTGGGGTCGGGCACTGGATTCTCCAACCGCTACGCGATCGGCCTCGATCGCGCCTACGTCGACTGGGAGCCGCGCCAGGACGATCACATCACTGCCGGCCGCATGGAGCCGCCGTTCTACGGAACCGACCTGCTGTGGCCCGAGGACCTGTCGCTCGATGGCGTGTCGCTGCGCGGCACGCGCAACGTGGGCAGCGGCGCGTATGCCTTCGTCAACGCGGGCGCGTTCGTTCTGCAGCAGTTCGGCGTGGGGGGGCCGACGAAGTGGCTGTTCGGCGGCCAGTTCGGCGGCGACTGGGCCATCACCGGGTCGACCAGCGTGCGCCTGGCCGCGGCGATCTACGACTTCCATCGCGTCGAGGGCGTGCGCGCGACCGACCCCGCGCCCACCGGCGCCCTCGCGCCGACGGTGCCCTACCAGCAGAGCCAGTACCCGGCCGGCGCGCGCCTGCGCGGCAACACGCTGATCAACATCAACGACCCGACCAACACCGGCGCGCCGGTGTGGGGCCTCGCATCGAAGTTCCGGCCCGTCAACGTGACCGCCGGACTGACGCTGAGCCAGTTCGACCCGGTGCAGGTGGGCCTGTCCTTCGACTACGTCAGGAACAGCGCCTTCGATCTCGCCGACATCGAGCGCCGCGCCGGCACGACCGCGGTCGACACCCTGGCCAACAGGACCACCGGCGTGCAGGCGCGCCTGCAGGTGGGCTCGCGCGACCTCGCGCAGAAGGGCGCCTGGAACACCTTCCTCGCGTATCGCCAGTTCGACCGCGACGCCTGGCTCGACGCCTTCACCGACACCACCTGGAACCTCGGCGGCACGAACTACCGCGGCTTCAGCCTCGGCGGCTCGTACGCCTTCGATCGCCGCGCCACGGTCGGGTTGCGCTGGACCACCACGCGCAATCTCGACGACGGCGTGCGCACCCTGTCCAACCCGAGCCAGCCCACCTCGGTCATCGGCGACATGAGCAGCGCGCCGCTGCGCATCGACGTGATCCAGCTCGACCTCAACACGAAGTTCTGACGCGATGAATCAAGCCATGACGCCGGCCCGCCGCGTGCTGCTCACGCTGGGCGCGACGCTGTCGCTCGCGTGCGCGGCGCAGGACGACAACCATGCCTCGCGCGAGAAGGAGGCGCTGCGCCGTACCCAGGCCGCGCTGCGCGAGGCGCAGGAGCGGCAGGCCGGGCTCGCGCGCGAGAAGGAAGACCTCGCCGGCCAGCGCGACAAGCTGGGCGAGGCCGCGAAGAGGGCACAAGGCCAGCTGGCCGAGTCGCGTTCCTTGGCGGCGCGGGTGAGTGCGAGCCTGTCCCAGGCGAACGACGAACTCGCCGCGACGAAGGCGCGCGACGACGCGGCGCGCAAGGAGCTCGAGGACCGTCTTGCCGACCAGGCACAACGCCTGGTGGCCGCCCAGCGCCTGGCCGACGAGCGGGCGCGCGCCAACGCGGCGCTGGCCGCGTTGCTCGAGCGGGCGACCCAGTCCCTGGCCAAGGCGGAGCAGGCCAACACGCAGATGCACGCGCTCGGGCTGCAGATGATCGAGCGCCTGCGTGGCCGTGAGTCGGGTGCCGACGGCACCGTCACCGATCCGGTGCTGGGCTTCGGCCAGGTCCACCTGGAGAACGAGGCCGAGGCGCTGCGCGACAAGCTGGAGGCCGTCAAGCTGCCGCCGGCGGCCCGCAGCGCGGGCGCGGCGCCCTGATCAACGCGCGGCGCGGCGGCGCGCGAAGGCGAGCAGGCCGAGGCCGGCCGCCGCCAGCACGACTCCGGCCGGCTCGGGCACGGCAGCCACGTTGAGCAGGCCGCCGAAGCTGCCCCCATTGGCGCCGGTGACGTTGCCGCTGACCTCGACGAAGTAGCTGCCCGGGCCCAGCGTCATCTGGTCGATGACCTTGTTCATCGAGGAACCCGTGCCGGTCGCCACGATGCGGCTGTCGCGATCGGTGATCTGCGCCGTCGTGAGAGCGCTGGGCACAGGTCCGCTCCAGGCATCGCCTTCGAGCAGCGTCACGGTCAGGTTGGAGAGCTGGAACGCTGAGCCGAGGTCGAAGGTGACGACGGCGCTGCTGAACGATCCGCCGCCGCCGATGCTGAAGCCGCAGTCGCTCAGGAACGTGTCGTCGCTGGCCGCCGGCGCGAGCGACAGGCTGAATCCCTGCGTGTAGGGCAGGTTCAGCAGGCCGTAGTCGGTGGATTGCACCACGGTCTGCACGGGAGCGGCGTGCACGCCGAGCGAGGCCAGGGCCAGGGCCGCGCTTGCGGCGGCGCGGGCGAGGGGCGGTGCGATCTTGTTCATGGGGGCTCCTCCGGCGGCGCTCCTGGTTGCCGCAACGGCGCGGCCCTGTCGAATCGTCGTGCCTTCAGGCTAAGGCAAGCCCGCCGGGCGCTTGATGAACGGCGCGACGCCTTTGCATAGTCCGTTCGGCAATTCGTCGCGCGCCCGGGGAGGATTCACTTGCGCGAGCCGTCGCCGTCCGCTGCGGCGTTGACCAGGAGGTTCATGCTCATCGCGCGCGCGACGGCTTGCGCCCGGTTGGTGGCGCCGAGCTTGCGCAGGATCTTCTGGACGTGGTTCTTGACCGTCAGCGGGCTGATGCCCAGCTGCACGCCGATCTCCTGGTTGCTCATGCCTTCGCGCACCCAACCCAGGACCTGCTCCTCGCGCTCGCTGATGCTGGCGCTGGAATAGCCGACGCCCGGCGCGTTGGGGCGCACGCCGGCCTCGGCGATCTCGCGTTCGATAGCCTGCACGCGCAGGTAGGTGCTGTGGAGGTGCGGCAGCATCAGCTCGATGCCGTCGACCTCCGGCTTGCTCACCGGCGTGCTCGGCGAGGCGAACACGAACAGCGTCTCGATCTCGGTGGCGCGCTGCGGACGCGACACGCCGTGCACCAACAGCTCGGTGAAGCCGGCCGATTGGAGCGGTTCCACGGCGGAGGCGACTCCGCGCGTGGTCATGCTCGACAGGCGCACCACCAGCGCCCGGCCGCGGTTGTTGATCCAGGCGTTGATCACGTACTGCATCAGCGGCGACCGGCCGTCCGTCAGCACCCCGAGGACGGCCGGCGACACGACGATGCTGTTGAACGCCTCCAGCCGCACTTCCTTGCGGCCGCGATCGTAGACGCCGCAGACCGCCAGCTTGTGCGGCAGCAGAGTCTGAACGCTCCCTTGCGTCCAGACGAAGAACTGGTACTTGCGGCGCACGTCGACGGCGCACTCGATCGCGTGGACGATCGCCTGGACGCGGCGCGTCTCGGCAGACTCGGGGTCGATCTGCGCTTCGTGCTTCTCGTTCGACATTCCACGCCTCCTCTCAGCCTTCGAGAGTAGTCAGGATTGATGACTTTCTTCACCGTGTCTGAACATTCCATGCGCCGATCGGACTAGGGAGTCGGAGCACTGGGCAGTCCGTATGGCGATGAATCCGCTTTATCCGGCGCCGCTGCCGACGCCGCGGCCGAGGCGGCCGGCGGCGGCGCCAGCACCGGGCTGTAGCGGAACACCCGCGCGGACACGGGCACCGGCGCGCCGTCCGCGGAAGGGCCGAGGTCGGCCACGCGCAGCGCCGGCATGTCGGATCGGCTATGGACGCCCGCGATCCGGCCGTCGTCGGTGGTCACGAGCACCCAGTCCGGCAGGCCGGTGAATGGATCGGCGTAGACCCGGCGCAGGTGGCGGCGCGAGCGGCCGCTGCGGCGGTCGTCCAGCAGTTCGTCGAGGGCGACCGGCAACTGCTTCGCATCGCCCGGAGTCGCCGCCCAGTAGCTGGTCAGGGCATGGGCGATCTCGGTGCCGCGGAAGATGAGCTCGGCCTCGCGATCGCGCCGCACCGCCAGGCTCGCCGGCTGGGCGATCGCCGCCAGGCCGGCGGCGGCGACGGCCAGCACGAAGATGAGCCACAGGAAGGTGAAGCCGCGCTGCCGCTCCATCGCATCACCAGTCGGCCACCAGCCGGCCGTCGCTGGCGCGGCCGGCCATGCCGCTGCGGATGTCGTAGACCTTGCCTTTGGCTGACGGGTCGAGCGGCGTCACGACGACCCAGGTCGACGCGCTGTCCGTCATCGGGTCCACGGGAACGGCGCGCAGGTAGTGCGCCTCCACCAGTTCGGCCAGCGAATCGGGATAGCGGCCGCGGTCGGATTCGAACTGGTCGATCGCGTCGCGCATCACGTTCAGCGAGGTGCGCAGCGTGTTCTCGCGTGCCCGCTCGATGCTGTGGAAGTAGCGCGGCGAGGCGATGGCCACCAGCAGGGCGACGATGGCCATCACGACGATCAGCTCGATCAGCGTGAAGCCGCGGCGCTGTCGGATGACAACGGCGTGGCAGGCGCGGCGCGGTGTCGTCACCATGATCGATAGGGCTGGCCGTCCAGGGCGTTGCCGGTCGCGAGCGAGTACACGTCGAACACGTCGCGCCCCGCTTGCGGCGCATCGGGCGGGCTCTCGTAGCTGCGCAATCCCCAGGTCTGCGCGGCGGGCGTGGCAGCGTCGGCGAACGGGTCGCGCGGCACGCTGCGCAGGAAGTAGACGCGCTTGTCCTTCCCGATCGCGCTCGGCACGCCGTCGGCCAGCGCCTGCAGCGTGGCGGGATAGCCGTCGTCGTCGTCGGCCGGCTTGACCACGATCTTTCCGGCGATCGCGGCCTGGTGATAGGCATCGATGGCGCCGCGCAGTGCGCGCAGCGCGCGATGCAGCTCGAACTCCTTCTGTCGCCGCACGGCCAGCGTCAGCATCGGCTGCGCCGCCGCCGCGAGGATGCCGACAATCGCGACGACCACGACCATCTCGATGAGCGTGAAGCCGGCGACGCGACGGCGCGGTGCGGGGGCGGAGCTCATCGCGGCATGCCGTCTCAGCTGCCGAGGATCTCGACGCCCGCGTCGCCTTCGAGGCGGACCGGCACGGACCGGCCGCCGTTGTCGGTGGCGCTGAGGCCGTCGACCTGCACCTGCGTCGTCTTGCCCGCGCTGCCCGGGAGCACGCGCAGGATGAACACCTTCTGTCCCATCGGATCGAGCTTGAACGGCGCCGGGTCGCTCTTGTCGACGCCGGCCGACTGCACCAGCGTCGCGTCGAACCCCAGCTGCCCTTGCACCGTCGCGGCGGAGCGGTTGCGCAGCGTGACCGACACCATCCCGCCGACATTGGCCTTGCCGGTGGTGGTGAGATCGACGATGGCCTCGCCGTCGTCCCTGGCCGGCGCGGCCGCGGCGTCCGCATCGGGCGCGGCCGCCGCCTGGCGCGCGCCGCGGCCGGCCGGCATCGCCATCGACGTGCCGGCGCGGATGCGCGTGCTGGCCGCGCCCGGGTTGGCGTAGCTGCCGCCGGTGCCCGACAGCGTGGCGGCGTCGGGGAGCCCGATGTTGCGCACCACGCGCGGGGTGATCAGCAGCACGATCTCGGTCTTCTTGCGCGTGTCGGTGTGCACACCGAACAAGCGGCCGATGATGGGCAGGTCCGAGGCGCCCGGGATGCCCTGGATCGCCTTGGTGTCCTCGTCGTTGATGAGGCCCGCCAGGATCTGCGTCTCGCCGTCGTGCAGGCGCAGCGAGGTGTTGGCGTTGCGCGTGCCCACGCTGTAGGCGATGGACCCCTGCGGGCCGGTGACCTGGCCGATCAGGTTGGTGACGTCCAGGTTGACCTTGATGATGACGTCGTTGTTCAACTGCACACTGGGCTCGACCTCCAGCAGCAGGCCGGTATCGATGTAGCTCACCGCGGTGGTCGTGCCGACGTTGGCCACCGCGCTGGACGTGAACACGGGCAGGCGCTCGCCGATCTGGACCTTGGCCTTTTCGTGATTGCGCGCGCGCAACTTCGGGTTGGCGATCAGGTTGGTGCTGCCCGAGCTGCCGTTGAGCGTGGCCACGAGCGCCGGATTGATGACCGACGCCGTGAGCGATCGGCGGTCGCCCGGCGTGATGTTGCCGGCGAAGTTCGGCACGCCGAAGTTCACGGTGTCGGGCCACTGCAGCCCCAGGGCGTCGAGAAGGTTGGTGCCGATCTCCATCACCTGCACCTCCAGCGTCACCTCGGGTTCGGGCAGGTCCAGCGACGCGATGAGCCGCTCGATCATCTGCACGACTTCCGGCGTGTCGCGTACCACGATCAGGTTCAGGCGGTCGTCGACGAAGATGTCGCGCGTCTTGGCCATCGTCTTGATCAACGCCTGCGCCTGCTTGGTGTCGGCGTTGGTCAGGTAGAAGCTGCGCGTGACGAGCTCCTGGTGCTCCTGTTGCTTCGGCCCGGTATCGGGGTAGATCAGCATCGTCGTCGCGTTGAGCATCTTGCGATCGAGCTGCTGCGTCGACAGCACCACGCGCAGGGCCTCGTCGAGCGTGACGTCGTGCAGCAACACGGTGACGCGGTTGTCGGCGCGCACGTCCTTGTCGAACACGAAATTGACGCCGGCCGTGCGGCCGACTGACTCGAACACGCTTCGCAGCGGCGCATCGTGGAATTCGAGCGTGATCGGCTTGTCGGACAGGCCGCGTGCCGTGCCGGACGGGTGGGATGCGGGCAGGCGCTCCGCGATCCGCTGCTGCAGCGCCCGCGCCGCGGGCAGGCCCGGCGACTCGATCAGGATCTCGCGCAGCGTGGCCTGCGCCTCGTCGAACTGGCCCGCGGCCAGCGCTTGGTCGGCCTGGGCGAGCAGGCGTTCATGGCGCGCATCGCGCTGCAGTTCGTCGCGCAGGCTCACCGTTCGCGGGTGCGACGGCGCCAGGGCCTCGAGGCGTGCCAGGAAGTCGCGCGCGATGTCGGTCCGGCCGCCGGCGCGCGCCGATGCCGCCTGGTTGGCGAGCACCGAGATCGTCAGCTCGAGCTGGCGCTGGCGCGCCGCCTGCAGCGCATGGTCGGCCGGATCGCGCGCCTGGGCCTCGTCGAGCAGGGCCAGCGCCTGCTCGTGACGGCCCTCGAGCGCCAGTTGGTCGGCATCGTGCAGCGCGGGCGAGGCGCAGGCGGCGAGCAGCAGGCATGAGGCCGTCAACGCCGCGGCGATGCGGGCGCGCACGATGCGCTCGAGGGGGGCGAGGAGGGTCATGAAGAAGGGAAGTTCAGCGTTCTTGTGATGGCGCCCGGGAGCCACGTGAGCGTCACGCCGTCCGGATCGACCGTCTCCACGCGCCAGTCGCCGTCGATCACGTCGCCTGCCTTCGCGCCGAAGCTGCGCGTGCGTCCGGCGAGCAGGGCCTGCGGCTGGCCGTCGTCGAGACGACCGATCAGCGTGTAGGGAAACTCGGGCGGCTGGGGTGGCGCGGGCGCGGCCGGCGAAGGCGCGGGCGGCGGCGCGGCGGGCGGCGGCGGGCCCCAACCGGCCAGGCCCTGCGGCTGCGCGTCGCGCCACGCGGGACGGGCTTCGGCCGAGGGCGGTTCGGGCCAGGCCGCGGGGGCGACCGCCGCCTGGGTGGCGGGCGGCGCGCGATGCGTCGGCGGCGCGGATGCGCTCGCCGGTTCGGCGCCGGCGCCGCCGTCCTGCACGGCGGCCCAGACGGTCGCGGCCAGCGTCGCCGCCACGGCGAACGCCAGGCGGCGCGTGCGCGTCTTCGTGGTGCTGGCCGTCACCGTGCGGCTCCCGATGCCGGCGCGCCGGCGGGCCGCATGTAGAACGACCAGGTGAGGTCGGCCTCGATGTCGGGCGCGCCGGGCGAGGTTCGCCGCAATCGCATCCGGTCGAGGCTCAGCGCGGCGTCCGCCGCCAGCGCCTCCTCGACGAAGCCGCGCAGCTGCGCATACGTGCCGGCGAGCGGCATCGTCACGCTGTAGCGCAGCAGGCCGGAGCCCTTGTCCCGGCTCAGCTGGAACTCGCTGCGATGCAACGCCAGCGAGTGACGCGCGGCGAGTTCGAGCAGGGCCGCCACGCGCGACTGGCGCGCATCGACGCCCGGGAATGCCGCGCGGAAATGTTCGGGCGCCGACTCGGTGCGGCGCGCATCCTGCGCGCCGCCGGCGGCATGCAGCGCGCGCCGCGCCGCGCGATCGGCATCGGCGGCGACATCCTGCGACTCGCGCCGCACGCGGGGCACGGCGACCAGCGACACGACGGCCGCCGCCGCCAGGCCCGCGATGCCGGCCGCGAGCGGCCAACCCCACGTGCGGGCCTGGCGCCAGACCCGTTGCGGCGGACCAGGGAGCGCGGCATCCATCTCAGCGCTCCCCGGTGGGCCGCGCCAGCGCGATGCGGCGTGCGTCGACGGCGGCGCGCAGCTCGAAGCGCCACGCGGGCAGGCCCGGCATCGCGTCGCGCGCTTCGCCCGCGCGCAATCGACCCAGCACGACGTCGGACCAGCCCGCGTGGTCGCCGAGGCTGTCGACGAAGCGCAGCACCGTCGCGATGTCGCCTGCCGCGCCCTCGAGCCGCACCGTGCTCTCGTCGGCGTCGTGGTCGAACGCCAGCCACTGCAGCCCGGCCGGGGTCTCGATTTCCATGTTGGCGAGGATCTGGTCCCACGGATGCCCGATGCGATCCGCGACGGCCTGCGCCGCGCGCGCGGCGTCGAAGTCCGAGGCCTGCGTCGCGGATGCAGGCGCCCGTGGCCGCAGCTCGGCCGCCGGCGCGCGCTGCAGCGCGCGCGCGAGCCGCGCCCGCTGCGCGTCGAGCTCCTGCCGCGCCACGCGCCAGTCGTCCAGCGCGAGCACGGCGACGACGAGCGCCGCGGCGCACCACAGCCATGCGATCGCCGGCCGGTGCGGCGCCGCGTGGGACAGGAAGTCGGGGCGGGGCCAGGTCGCCTTCATCGGCGGCACATCCACTCGGCCATGGCCCCGGTGCCGTCCAGCGGGCCGAACGATGTCGCGAGTTCCGGGGGCAGCGCGGCGCCTTCGGTGATGTCCCAGCCCGCCACGACGGGATGCCCCGCGAGCGCCGGACCCTCGCGCAGCAGCTCGCCGAGAACGCGCACGACGGCCTCGACGCAGGGCGAGTCGAGCCAGCGCTGGCGCAGCGCGGCGATGCGACCGCCCTCGACCACGATCCAGGTCGCGATGCCGCCTTCGACCAGCAGCAGCGCATGGCGTCCCGCCTCGATGAATTCGGGGTGGCGAAGCGACAGGCTCGCGAGTCCGGCGGACCATGCGGGCGCGAGGCCCAGCAGGCGGACCTCGTGATCCGCCGCGGCGGCGCGCAGCCCCGGCAGGTCGACGCCGTGCAGGGCGCTGGCGCCGCGGGACGGGCCGTCGGCCCAGACCGCGAGCGGCCAGCGCGCGGCCTGCGGCCCGTGGTAATGCGTGAACTGCTGCTGCGCGTAGCGGCGCACCGCGTCGGCGCCGGCGGCCGACAGGTCCGCGTCGACCACCAGGTTGTGGATCGCGTGGCCAGAGACATGCAGGCGCGCGTCGGCGCCGGGATGCGCCGCGCACCAGGCCGCGAAGTCGTCGAAGCGCCCGGATCCGGCGGCCTCGCCGTCGGCGGGCCATGAGACGACGCCTTGCGGACGCAGGTAGACGACATGGCTCGGCAGCCGTCCACGCGCGCGCGACCAGGCACGCGTGACGCGCGTGCGCACGTCGCGCGAGCGGGCCAGGCGCAGGGCGGCGCGGTCAGTCGGCCAGCGTGACACGTTCCAGCTCGTCGAAGGTGGTGGCGCCGCGGCAGACGGCGGCGATCGCGGCGTCGCGCAGCGAGGTCATGCCGCGCGCACGGGCGGCCTGTTTCAGCCGGCCCATCGGCGCGCGGGCGACGATCAGGTCGCGCAGCTCGTCGTCGAAGGTGAGCAGCTCCATCATCGCGCTGCGACCCTTGTAGCCGGTATGGCGGCAATGGACGCAGCCGTGTCCACGCGCGTAGGCGTTGTCATGGCCGAGGACCACGCCCAGGCGCGCCAGCACGTCGGGCGACGGCGTGAACGGACGCGTGCAATGGGGACAGTTCGTGCGCATGAGCCGTTGCGCCATCACGCCGTTCAGCGCCGAGACAACGCTGTACAGGTCCAGCCCCATGTGCATGAATCGGCCGATGACGTCGAACGCGCTGTTGGCATGAACGGTGCTGAAGACGAGGTGGCCGGTGAGCGCGGCCTGCACGGCGATCTGCGCCGTCTCGGGGTCGCGGATCTCGCCCACCATCACGCGGTCGGGATCGTGGCGCAGCACCGACCTCAGGCCGCGCGCGAAGGTCAGGCCCTTCTTCTCGTTGACCGGGATCTGCACGGTGCCGGCGAGCTGGTATTCGACGGGATCCTCGATCGCGATGATCTTGTCGCTCCCGTCGTTGGTCTCGCCGATGGCCGCATACAGCGTCGTCGTCTTGCCGCTGCCGGTGGGGCCGCACACGAGCAGCATGCCGTAGGGCTGGCGGGCCAGCGCGCGGATCGCGGCCTGGGCCGCGTCGAGAAAGCCCAGCGAAGCGAGCGTCAGCTGGCCGCCTTCGGCGATGCGCGAGCGATCGAGGATGCGCACCACCGCGTCCTCGCCGGCCACCGTCGGCATGATGGACAGCCGGAAGTCGATCTCGCGGCCATGCATGCGGCGCTTGAAGCGGCCGTCCTGCGGCAGCCGGCGCTCGCCGATGTCGAGTTCCGCCATCACTTTCAGGCGGGAGACCACCTGCTCGGCGACGAGCGTGCCCTCGACGTCGCGCACGTCCAGCATCACGCCGTCGATGCGATAGCGGATGCGCAGGCCCCGCGCCGTCGACTCGATGTGAAGGTCGCTCGCGCCGTCCTGCAGCGCGTCGTACAGCGTCGAGTCGAGCAGGCGCACGACCGGGCTCGGCTGCTCGCTCAGTTGCAGGGCCGAGAGCTCGAGCGCGTCGCCCGCGGTGGCGGCTTCGGTGAAGCTGTGGCCGAGGTCGTCCAGCGCGCGAAAGCCGGTGGCGCCGGAGGCCAGCCACGCATCGACGGAGGCGGCGTCGCACGCGATCCAGCGCACGCTGCGTCGCACGCGGGCCTCGACGCGCTCGAGCAGCATGGGGTCGAGCGGCCGATCGCACAGCAGTGCCTGTGCGCCGCCCGTGGCCACGGCCAGCAGCGCTCGCCAGCGCTGCGCGTCCGCGTTCGGCCAGCTCTCGAAGTCGAGTGACCACGGCCCGTCTTGAGCCGGCAACCAGCTCCCGGGATCCGGCGCCGCCGCGGGCCCGGCGATCAATTCGCTGGTCGGCGCGCTCATAGGGTTGGCCTCCGCCTGGCGGCTGCGGTGCGATCCCCTTCGGGCGGCCGGGCGGCGCTCATTGCACCTGCTCCACCAGCTGGAAGATCGGCATGTACATCAGCACGACGATGCCGCCGATGAGCACGCCCATCACCAGCATCAGCAACGGGTTCACGAGGTGCGTGACCAGCTCGGTCAGGCGCGACAGTTCCTCGTCGTGGAACTCTGCCGCCTGGCGCAGCATGGGCCCGAGGCGTCCGCTGCGTTCTCCCACGCGCACCATGCGCAGCGAGACGGGGGTCGTCAGCCCCGCGTCCTGCAGCGCCGACGAGAAGCGCTCGCCATGGCCGACTGCGGCGATCGCCTGGTCGAGCGCCGCTGCCAGCCGCGTCGAGATCACGCCGTGCGACGTTCGCAGCGCCGCGACCGCCGGCACGCCGGCGCCCAGCAGCATGCTGGCCGTTCGATAGAACTGCGCCAGCGCCAGCACGTGCAGTTTCGGCCCCAGCAGCGGCGCCTCCCAGAGTCGCGCCGTGACCCAGGCGCGCACCGGCGCGTGGCGCCAGACGAGCACCGGCGAAAGCACGAGCGCGAGCGCGCCCAGCGCGGTCGCCCAGGGATGGCCGCCGCCGACGTGGCCGATGGCGATCAGCAGCTGCGAGCTGGGCGGCAGCGTGCCGCCGACGCCTTCGAGGATGCCCGCGAAGCGCGGCACCACGAACAGCAGCAGGAACACGATGACGGCCACGCCGGCGACGATCAGCGTCAACGGATAGATGCTCGCACCGATCAACTTGCCGCGCAGCGCCTCGACCCACCCGAGGTACGAAGCGTGTTCGCGCAGCGCCTGCTCCAGCTGGCCCGTGCGCTCGCTCGATTGCACCACCGCGACGAACAGCGCGTCGAAGCAATCCGGTTGCGTGCGCAGCGCCGCCGAAAGCGGCTGGCCTTCACGCAACGATGCGATCACGCCATCAAGCGCGCGGGCGACCGGTCCGGACGACTCTTTCTCGCGCAGCGTCTCGAGGCCCTCCAGCAGCGGAATGCCAGCGGCCAGCAGCACGGCGAGCTCCTGGCTGAACAGGCGCAGCGGGAAGCGTCGCACCACGAGGCCGGACGCCGCCGCCTCCTCGCCGTCGCTCGCTTCGACGGCCAGCACGCGCCGCGGGTCCACGTGCGCCGCATTCACCGCGGCCTGCGCGTCCCCGGCCTGGACGCGCAGGCTGGCAGTGCCGCGTGGCGGATCAGCGAAATGGATGACGAAGTCGGGCATGGTCGGTCGACGCGGACTCACCAGTTGGTGATGTCGGCGTCTTCGCCCTCGCCGCCGGGGCGGCCGTCCTTGCCGTAGGACAGCAGGTCGTAGTCGCCGTGCTCGCCGGGGCTGGCGTAGCGGTAGTCGTTGCCCCACGGATCCTTCGGAACGGACTTGACCAGGTACGGTCCCGACCACCGGGTCTCGCCGGCCGGCTGGGCGACCAGCGCCGCGAGGCCTTGCTCGGTACTCGGGTAGTGGCCCGTGTCCACGCGGTACTGGTCGAGCGCCTTGTCAAAGCCATCGAGCTGCGCGCGTGTCGCCTTGACTTCCGACTTTCCGATCTGTCCGAACAGCTTCGGCGCGACGTAGCCCGCGAGCAGGCCGATGATGACCATGACCACGAGAAGCTCGAGCAATGTGAAGCCTGAATGGCGCGCGCCGCGACGCGGCGTTCGATTCAGTGTCATGGAGAAGAGCCCGGGAGTCCGAATGGCTGCATGCTATGTACGTCGTATGACCCAGTGGTGAATGGCGATCCGGTGACACGACATGATCCGTTCGGCGCATCGCGCGCGCGCCGTGTTCCATGTCGCCGAGTCACCTTGGGAGACGACCATCGGCTCGGCGACCCCGCCTTGCCTTCGCTGCAGGCCGCATGCCACGAACCCCTTGCGAACCATTGATCCTCACTCATGACGAACGACTTCGACACGGCCCTGCGCGCCGTGCTGGCCTCCCTCGCGACGGGCGCGGCCCTGAGCGCCTGCGGCGGCGGCGGATCTGATGGCAACGGCAGCGCGACGGTGGCGTCGGCCGCCGTCGGCACGCCGATGTACGGCCAGAAGCTGGTGCTGACGCTCGCCGGCACCCACCTCGCGCAAGGCGTCACGGTCACGGCGTCGGGCTGCGACAACGTCGCGCTCGACGCCTCGAAATCCGGCGCGTCGACGGCCCAATACACCTGCTCGGTCTCTGCGATCGGCAGCGGGCAGTTCCAGGTGACGAGCCCCGGTGGCACCGTGTTGAACACGACGCCCTTCACGGTGCCCGAGCCGCAGGTGACCCTGGATTTCAGCAACGGCGCGGCCGTGAGCGGCTCGGTCGTGCTGACGCTGGCGCCGGACAAGACGCCGATCACCGTCAACAATTTCCTGTCGTACGTCAACAGCGGCTTCTACGTGGGCACCGTCTTCCACCGCGTCTCGCCCGGCTTCGCGGTGCAGGGCGGCGGCTACACCGCGCCACTGGACGCGAACGACCAGAACCTGAAGCCGACCCATGCGCCGATTGCGCTGGAAGTGGGCAAGGGCCTGTCCAATACGCAGTGGACGATCGCCATGGCGCGCGCCAGCGATCCGGCGTCGGCGACATCGCAATTCTTCATCAACCTGGTCGACAACAGCGGCACGCTCGATCCGGGGCTCAGCGCTGGCTACGCGGCTTTCGGCTCGGTGACCAGCGGCATGGCGGACGTCCAGGCGATCGCCGGCGCGCCGTGCGTGGCCGACCCGACCTTCCTCTTCCTCAAGCCCGGCGATTGCACCCCGACGCCCGACATGGTCATCACCTCGGCGACGCAGACGCGCTGAGGCGGCACTCGCGGGTGCCCGATGTGGCGGTCGGTTCGAGAGCGCGTTTGCAGGCGCCGAGCCGCCAGCCCGGGCTGGCTCGGCGACCTGCGCATGTGACAGAAATATGACTTGGTGCGGCGCAACAAACGCACGAACGCCCGGGTCTTCACAATCCAAACGGCCGGGTGGCTGTCGATACTGACGGCGATGGGATGCAGCTTCCTGCGCCTCGCTCCATTCGACAGCCCATGCCTTCTCGCTTCGACCGCCGCGCACTGTCCGTGCGTTCCAGACTCATCATCGTGGCGGGCCTTTGCACCGCGCTCGCCGCGTTGCCCACGGCCTTGCTGGCAGTCCGTTTCCTCGGCGACTATTCCGACGCGCACCGGGAGTCCGCCTCGCTGGCCAGCCAGCGCGCCTGGCAGTCCGTGATCTCGGCCATGTCGCGGCACGCGGTGCTGGTGGCGGCGGCGCGCGTCAAGCCCGAGGCCGAGGAGGCCCGCAAGGCGGCGGCCCTCGACTTCGATCGCGCGATGGCGTCGCTGCAGGGAGCCCTCGCCGCGGACGGGGCGGCACCCCGCCAGCTTGCCGCCGCCGACCGGATCAGGCACGCGTTCGACGACCTGGCCGGCGCCGCCGCGCGCAAGGAACTCGTGCCGGCGCAACTCGTGGCCCGCGAGCAGGCCATGGAGACCGAGGCCTTCGGCGCGATCGAATCGCTGGCCAACGACGCCGGCCTCGAGCTCGACCCGCAGGCGTCGGCGCACTACCTCATCCATGCCGGCCTGCAGAGCGCGCCGCGCGTCAGCAGCGCCCTGTCGGAGCTGAGCTCGATCGCCGCCGCGATCGCCATCGACGACATCGCGCTGGTCTCCGCCGCGTCGACGCGGTACCACCTGCAGGCGGAAGCGCTTCGCGTCGACCTGGTCGAGGCGGGCCAGGACAGCCCGCGCCTGGCGGCGCAGTTTGCCCCCGTGCTCGCGCAACTCAAGACGCAGCGCGAGATGGTGGACGGCGCGCTTGCCGCCGCCGCGCTCGACGTCAACTACCCGCTGGCCACGATGAGCCACGCGCTGGACGAAGCGAAGCAATTGCAGATGCAGCTGTCGCAACGGTCGTTCGACAGCGTGGAACAGGCGTTGCGGGAGCGCAGCGACGCGCTTCGCCTGCGCGCCCTGGGCGTGCTGGCCGCCGTCGCGCTCGGCCTGCTGGGCGTCGGCTTCGTCCTGTGGCGCACGGTGTCGAACATCCTGCGTGCGGTGCTGCGCGTGGTGGACGCCACCGAACGGATCTCCGCCGGCGACCTGACGCGCGCGGTGCCGGCCGATCGCGGCGACGAACTCGGGCGCGTCCTGTCGGCGATCGCGTCGATGCAGCAGCGGCTGCGCGACCTCGTCGCCCAGATCCACTCGACCTCCTCGCGCATCACGCATGCGGCGGCCGAGATCGCCAGCGGCAACCACGATCTCAGCGAGCGCACCGAAAGCACGGCGGCCGACCTGCAGTCCACCGCCAGCGACATGGATCGCTTCGCGTCGTCCGCGCGCGGCGGCGCCGACTCGGCGCGCGAGGCCAACGACTTCGTCCAGCAGGCCTCGAGCGCGGCGCTGCAGGGCGGCGACGTGGTCACGCGCGTGGTCGCCACGATGCAGGGCATCGAAGGCAGCTCGCGGCGCATCGCCGAGATCACGGGCGTCATCGACGGCATCGCGTTCCAGACCAACATCCTCGCGCTCAACGCCGCCGTCGAGGCGGCGCGCGCCGGCGAGCACGGGCGTGGGTTCGCGGTGGTGGCCAGCGAGGTCCGTTCGCTCGCGCAGCGCTCGGCGCTGGCGGCGCGCGAGATCAAGGCGCTGATCCAGACGTCGGTGGAGCGCATCGGCGACGGCAGCCGCCTCGCCACCGAGGCCGGCGGCGCGATGCAGGACATCGTCGCGCGCATCGGCGACGCGACGCGCCGCATGGGCGACGTCACGACGGGCGCGGGCGCGCAGGTCGAGCAGATCGGCCGCATGCGCGCGGCCATCGAGCGCCTCGACGGCCTGACCCAGCAGAACGCCGCCCTCGTCGAGCAATCCGCGGCCGCCGCCGAATCCCTGCGCGACCAGGCGGACCAGATGCACGGCCTGGTGGGCGTGTTCCGACTCTCCGACCACGACGACCTCGAGGTGCCCTCCACATGATCGCCATGAATGAAGTCATCGTCGTCGGACCGCCGCGACGCCTGCGCGAGCCGTCCGTGCGGGAATTGATCGCCCGGCGGGTGCTGGACGTGCACTTCCAGCCCATCGTCTCCCTCGATGGCGCCGCCGTCTACGGCCACGAGGCCCTGGTGCGGACGCCGGCGGGCTGCCACTGGCCCCATCCGGATGCGCTGTTCGCGGCGGCGCGCGTCGAGGAGATCAGCATCGAGCTCGAGATCGAGTGCGTGCGCATCGCCCTGGAGCGGTGGGCGACGCGATCGGTCTCCGGCAAGCTGTTCATCAACCTCAGCGCCAGCGCCTTGCTTGCCGCGATCGGCCTGCGCGGCCTGCAGCAGTCGCTCGAGCTGATCCGCTCGCTGGGCGTGGCCACCGCGTCCATCGTCATCGAGCTGACCGAGCACGAGCACGTGCGCGACGTGGAGATGCTGAAGTCCGCCACCGCCGTGCTGCGGCGCCACGGCATCTCCGTGGCGCTCGACGACTTCGGCGACGGCCGGTCCAGCCTGCGCCTGTGGTCGGAGCTCAAGCCCGAGATCGTCAAGATCGACAAGTACTTCACGCGCGACCTGGCCACCAGCGGCGACAAGCTGCAGACGATGCGCGCGCTGCTGCAGATCGCCGACACCTTCGGCTCGAGCCTGGTGGCCGAGGGCGTCGAGACCGCCGACGAGCTGCGGGTCGTTCGCGATCTCGGCATCCGTTTCGCCCAGGGCTACTACCTCGGCCGGCCCGCGCCGCTGCCGGTGGTGGCGCCCCTGAACGAGGCGCACGAGGTGCTGCACGCGCGCGAGATCGCGGTGTTTCCCGAGCGCCAGCGCGTGGGCTACGGCGGCGTCACCGCGGAACGGCTGCTGATCCCGGCGCCGTCGCTGCCCCTGGCCGGCACGCACGGCGAGGCCTTGGCGCTGTTCGAGCACCACCCGGAGCTGCATGCGCTGGCCATCGTGGACGGCGATCGTCCGGTCGCGCTCGTCAACCGCCATGACTTCGTGCTGAGCTATGCCAAGCCGTACTTCCGCGAGCTGTACGAGCGCCGGCCGGCCCTGATGCATGCCAACGCGACGCCGCTGCAGCTGGACGTGCATACCAAGGTGGACGACCTGACGGCGGTGCTCACCTCGAGCGACCAGCGCTACCTCACCGAGGGCTTCGTGCTGACGGAGGCCGGCCGCTATCGTGGCCTGGGCACCGGCGAGCAGCTGGTCCGCGCGGTGACCGAGACCCGCATCGAGGCGGCGCGCCACGCCAACTCGCTCACCTTCCTGCCCGGCAACATCCCCACCACCGTGCACATCGAGCGCCTGCTCGCGAGCGGCAGGTCGTTCCACGCGTGCTACGGCGACCTGAACCACTTCAAGCCGTTCAACGACCAGTACGGCTACTGGCGCGGCGACGAGATGATCCTGCTGGCCGCGCGCATCATCTCGTCGCACTGCGACCCGCAGCGCGACTTCCTGGGCCACGTCGGCGGCGACGACTTCATCGTGCTGTTCCAGAGCGACGACTGGGAATCGCGGTGCCGCCAGATCGTCGAGACCTTCAACCGCCGCGCGCGCGGCCTGTTCGACGACGACGCGCTCGCGGCCGGCGGCATCCAGGCCGAGGATCGGCACGGCGTCATGCGCTTCCATCCGCTGACGACGCTGTGCATCGGCGCCGTCGAGGCGACCCCGCGGCGCTACCCGCGCCCGGAGGACGTGGCGAGCGCCGCCGCGATCGCGAAGCGCCATGCCAAGGCGCGGAACCTGGCGCTGTACCTGCTCGCCTGACAACGACCGTGCCGACGGCCATTTGCGGAAACCAGGGCCAATCGAGCCCGGACAGGTAGCGTCCAGGATCCCTGAGTAGACTGCTCATTCGCGCAGGAGGCCGGCACGCCTCCTGACGCGGGATCGCGCCGCGGGCGCTGCAGGTTCTTGAAGGGCACACACTTGATGAATGACCAATTGCTGATCGATGAGGCGCGCTACTGCTCCTTTGGCGACACCGTCCACTACGTCAATCCGCCCAAGGTGTTTACAGGGTGCGACGGAAGCTACATGTTCGATGCCGACGGGGTGCCCTACCTCGACCTGCAGATGTGGTACTCCGCCGTCAACTTCGGCTACAAGAACAAGCGCCTCGAAGCCGTGATGCTGCGGCAGATGGAGACGCTTCCGCAGATCGCGAGCCAGTACCTGCATCCGACGAAGATCGAGCTCGCGAAATGGATCGCGCAGGACGCGGAGAGGAAGTGGGGGCGCCAGGGGCGCGTCCACTTCAACGTCGGCGGGGCCCAGGCGATCGAGGATTCGCTGAAGATCGTCCGCAACGCGAGTAACGGCAAGAGCCTGATGTTCGCCTTCGAGGGCGGCTATCACGGCCGCACCCTCGGCGCCTCCAGCATCACGTCCAGCTATCGCTACCGGCGCCGGTTCGGGCACTTCGGCGAGCGCGCCCAGTTCATCCCCTTCCCGTATCCGTTCCGGCGTCCCAAGGGCATGACCGCGGAGGAATACTCGGAGCACATCGTGCGCGAGTTCGCGCGCAAGTTCGAGAACGAATACCACGCGGTGTGGGATCCGAAGACGCGCCAGTGCGAATTCGCGGCCTTCTACATCGAGCCCATCCAGGGAACCGGCGGCTACGTGGTGCCGCCCGCCAACTTCCACAAGGGCCTCAAGAAGGTGCTCGACGAGCACGGCATCCTGATGGTGGTCGACGAGATCCAGATGGGGTTCTGGCGCACCGGCACCCTGTGGGCTATCGAGAACTTCGGCGTGCAGCCGGACGTGCTCGTCTTCGCCAAGGCGCTCACGAACGGGCTCAATGCGTTGTCGGGACTGTGGGCCCGCGAGGAGCTGATCAGCCCCGAGGTGTTTCCGCCGGGCTCGACGCATTCGACCTTCGCGTCGAATCCGCTGGGCACGGCCCTCGGGCTCGAGGTGCTCAAGATGACCTCCGAGATCGACTACGGCAAGCAGGTGCGCGAAAGCGGCGCGTATTTCCTCGACGGGCTGCGCGACCTGCAGAAGCGCCACAAGGAGATCGGCGACGTCGACGGCCTGGGCCTGGCCCTGCGCGCCGAGATCTGCACCGAGGACGGGTTCACGCCCAATCGCGCGCTGCTGGACAAGATGGTCGACATCGGGCTGTCCGGCACCCTCGAGTTCGAAGGCCGCAAGGCCGGCCTGGTGCTCGACGTCGGCGGCTACTACAAGAACGTCATCACGTTCGCGCCGTCGCTGGAGATCTCCCGCAAGGAGATCGACCAGGCCATGGTGCTCCTGGAGCAGTTGCTGGTTCGCGCGAAGGCGAGCTGAGCCGTCAGGTTCTCAGGCCGCCACCCGGCCTGCGTCCTCGATCGCGCTCGCCGTGCCCGGCGCGGCGCCGATGCGCTTCACGAAATCGATGGCGCGTTGCGTCAGGAGCCGCCGGTCGCTGTCGATCGTGATCATGTGATAGCTGTTTTCCAGCAGCAGGCGTTCCACCGGGCCCTGGACGCTGCTGGACACCAGGTCGGCATTCGCGAGGCTGGACACGTCGTCCTCGGTGGCGTGCACCACCAGGCAGGGCGCGCGCACGTCGCCCAGGCGTCGCCGCACGTGCTTGCTCAGGTCGTGCATCTCGATGATGGAGTACCAGGGCGTGCCGGACAGGCCGGCGGCGCCGCTGTCCGGGCCCTGCATGTGGGCGACGACGTACTTGCGCAGGCCCGCGTTGCGGATGCCGTAGGGCGGACGTTCGAGGAACATGCGCCTGCGCCCGATCCCGAGCGCGCGCACCGGCTTGAGGAGGAACGCGAACCGCGTGAAGACCGGCATGCTCCAGCCGTCATGCCAGAACGAGGTGGACAGGGCGCCGACGCCGTCCACCAGGTCGGGCCTCGTCGCGGCCAGTTCCAGCGACAGCACGGCGCCCATGGACAGCCCCATCACCACCAGCCGGTCCACGCGGGCGCGAAGCCGCTGGGCGGCGGCATGGACGCTCGCGACCCAATCGTGCCAGTGCGTGGCGACCAGGTCGTCCAGCGTCCCGCAATGGCCCGCCAGCTGCACGCCGTGCACCTCGAAGCCGGCACCCTGGAGCGAGCGCCCGAGCTGCCGCATCTCGTTGGGCGTGCCGGCCAGGCCGTGGACCAGGAGCACGCCGGTGCGCCCGTTGGCGCCCTCTCCGGGCAGGGTGAATTCGCGCGACGGGATCGTCGGATCGGTCGGCGCCGTCATGCGGACACGCGCGACCCGGCGACCGTCTTCTCCATCAGCGCGAGCGCATCCTCGAAGCTGCGGAACGGCGCATGCGCGATGCCATGGCGGGCGCAATGATCGATCAGCCTGGACTTGGCCAGCACGAAATCGGCCTTGTCCGCGACGCAGAAGTCGGAGCGTCCGTCGCCCACGAACAAGACCTTTCGCGACATGGCGGCGTGGCGTGCCAGCAGCTCGCACTTGCAGGTTCCGCAGGCGCTGACGCACGTCGCGCCGGCGTGGGGCGACGTCAGGCGCCAGCGCCGCTCGTCGAGCTGGACGAGGTGGTTCGCGCGCACGGACAGGCCTTCCACGCGATGCAGGGCCAGGATGCGATGGATCGCGTGGTCGATGCCATCGCTGACGATCTCCAGCGCGATGCCCGATCGCCTGGCGGCCGCTGCGAACGAAACGAAATGCGGGTCGATGGCCATGCCCGCCAGGAACTCGTCCAGTTCGGTGCTGCTCATGTCCAGGAGCGCCACCTGGCGCTTCATGCACTCGCCGGACCCGATCTCGCCGGCCTCCCATTCGGCCTCGATCTGGCGCCATCCGGGCCGTGCAAAGCGTTCGAGCAAGGCATCGGTGACGTCGTCGACGCTGATGGTTCCGTCGAAGTCGCACTGGATGACCCAGCCGTCGGCGTTCGTGTCGGGAGGCGGGAATACCACGGGGTCGCTCATCGAATCTCGTTCCTGGTCGGGCCTGCGATCGATTGCACCACATCCGCCGGCGCGCCGCTCGCCTGCGGAAAAGCGACCTTGCGGATCGGCGGCACCCCGCCGCGCTGTGGGATCATCGGCGGCAATCATGTCAGAAGAGACTCCCTCCAGTTCGCCCATCGGGCGCCGGGTCGTCGCCGTCCTGGCGATCGCCATCGCGCTCGACACGCTTGGCCAACTGCTCTGGAAGCTCGCCGCGACCCGGCTGCCCGCGACGCTGTCTCCGGATGCGCTGCTGCATTCGATAGCACGCGATCCGCTGCCGCTGCTGGTGATCGGCGTGTTCGTGCTTCAGCTCGTCAACTGGCTGCTGGTGCTGGAACGCGTCGACCTGAGCTATGCCCAGCCCTTGACCGCCCTCAGCTACGTGTCGGTCTGCCTGCTGTCCGCATGGCTGTTCGGCGAGCGCCTGGATGTGCACAAGGGTCTCGGCGTGTTGCTGGTGCTCGTCGGTGTCGCGCTGGTCAGCGCCGGCCCGGCCCGACGGAAGAGTCCGTGAGCGCCAGGCTGGTCGGCATCCTGCTGGTGCTGGCGTGCACGGCCGTCGAGGGCCTGGCGCAGATCTGCCTGAAGCAATCGACGCGGCAGCCGGGGCGCCGCGCAAGCTGGATCGCGGCGGGCGTCGGGCTGTTCGTGGTCGAGGCGCTGCTCTACACCGCGGCCTTGCAGCGGCTCGAGGTCAGCGTGGCGTACTCGCTGGGCGCCATGAGCTTCGTGGTCGTGGCACTCGGGGCGGCCTGGCTGCTCGGCGAACCCCTGCCGGTCACGCGTCGGCTCGGCATCGCCTTCATCGTCGCCGGCTGCGCCGTGCTGGCCGCTGGTGGATGAGCGCGCCGCAATTCGCGGTCGCCTGGGTCGATCGCTCATCCGACATCGCTGCCTCGAACTGGGCGCGGTTCTTCGCGCCACCCCAGGAAGGCGCCTGGTGGTACCGCGCGCTGGAACGGAGCGGGCTGGAGGATCAATTCCTCTTCCGCTACCTGGTGCTCGAGCAGGATGGCGCCATGGTGGGCCTGGTGCCGACGTTCCTGATGGACGTGCCGATGCGCCTGGTCGTGCCGCCGGGACTGTTGCCTTGGGTGTCGGCACTCGGTCGCGTGTTTCCGTGGCTGAGGGCCCAGCGCACGTTGTTCGTGGGCTCGCCGTGCGCGGAGGAAGGCTGGATCGGCCTGGCGCCCGGCATCGATGTTCCGATGGCATTGCGCTGCATCGATGCGGCACTGCGGGCCGAGATGCGGCGCCAGCGTGCGAGCGTGCGCGTCTGGAAGGATTTCGGCCCCGAATGGGACGAGGCGCTGGGTTCGCTCGCAAGGGAGGCCGGGATGTTTCGTCTCGTCAGCTTTCCGGGCACGGCCGTCGCTCTTCCGGACGGTACCCGGGAGAGGTATCTTCAATCGCTCGGCGGCAATCGGCGGCATCAGTTCAAGAAGAAGATCCGTCGAAGCCGGGAGGCGGTCGAGCTCGGCGTGGAAATCCTTCGCCAGCCCGACGACGCCACCCTGGACAAGCTGTTCGCGCTGTTCTGGCAGACCTACGAGAAGGCCACGACACGCTTCGAGCGGCTGAACCGGCGTTTCTTCGGACTCATCGCGGCCGAGCCGGCCAGCAGCTTCATCGTGCTGCGGGAACCCGTCTCCGCGGAGCCCGTCGCCTTCATGCTGTGCTTCGAATTCCCGGGGCACCTGGTCAACAAGTTCATCGGGATCGACTACGGCAAGCCGCGCGAGTGGTTGCTGTATTTCCGGCTTTGGGACGCCGCCGTGGACCATGCGATCGATCTCGGCGCGAAGGTGTTGCAGAGTGGCCAGACCGGCTATCGGCCCAAGATCGACCTGGGTCACGACCTTGTTCCCCTGACCAACTACGGCGCTCACCGCAATCGATTCATTCACTGGATCTACGCGCGGGTGGCGGCGGCAGTGGACTGGCACACCCTCGACCCTTCGCTCGCGGCGGCCTTGCAGGCCCATCCCGAATTGAAGCGTGGCACGAGGCCCCGCGGGGCATTTCCCACGCGTTGATCTGCCTTGGCGCCGGGCGCATGATGGTGACCGCGGCCAGACGGCCGGACCACCGCTTCGACGCAGAGGGACCCCATGACGGACGACACGATAGCCACCGAGACCCACTCGTACCATGGCTGGCCCATCCGGGTGATCTGCGAATTCCAGGTCACGGAGGGCCGGTTCGCGGCGCGCTCGTTCGTGACCCCGGGCGGCCAGGCGGAGCGCGCGACGCCTGGAGGCGCCTGCGTGGACGAATTGTCAGGCGACGCCAAGGCGCGGGCGCTCAAGGCCGCAAGAAATTACATCGACAGCATGCTGGTCGATTGAGGGCCGCGGCAGGCGCGTTTGACCACGTCCGCCACGTCGTGGCCGCCTTTCGTCGCGGCCGCGCTGGCCGAGTCCGACAGTTGACCGGCCTGGCGAGCGGTGTCGGCGTTGCCCTTGACCTTGACTGTCGCAGTCATCTGCTCCATCGAGGCCACCGCCTCCTCCACGCTTGCCGCTGCCTGTTCGGAGACATGCTGGAAAGCCTCATCCCGCTGGCCATGCTCGTCTTGACGAACCGGGGCGCCGGCTCCGGCCGGGCGGGACGACAGGATTGAATTCCGCACAGCGGCGGAGGCATCCATCGACCGCCAACCATGGCTTCAATTTTCACCGGTCACCGCACAGCGCGGCACGAATTCTGGCGGTGTTGCAGAAGTTCGAGAAGGCCAGCGGCCAGGTGATCGTGCAGGAAGAGGCGCGCTGAGCCGGAACTTGGACAAGCCAGAGAAACCTGCGCGCGCATCAAGCGCTTCGTTCGCTGCCGATGTCAGGTTTCGCGCATCGAATCCGTTCTACTTGTTGATGGTCGCAACAGGCCGTCCGGAAGGTCGCCTTGTCCGGCTAAGGGCGATGCACCCGTTCTCCCGTTGTCGCCCTGGCCGCATTTGAACCTGGCAGATATTCCAGGTGACACGCACCTGCCGGGGCTGATTTAATGTCGCAAACGGAAAACGCCACAGGGAAGGGGCTCGGGCTCATGGAAACTGAAGCGCTGGCGTTGATGGCCACACAGTCGCCGGACGCGCTGATCCTGTTGACATCCGAGGGGAGCGTCGTCCACTGGAACAGCGGGGCGGACGCCATCTTCGGGTTCAGCGCCGATGAAGCTCGCGGCCGGATCTTCAGCGAGCTCGTCGTTCCCGCCGATCGCGCCGACGAACACCGGCAGCGATTCGACGAGGCGCTGGCCAACGGCGTCGGCACCTACGAGTCGGTGCGCCGCCGCAAGGATGGCTCGCTGCTCTACGTCGATGTCTCCACCCGCCTGGTGCGCGCCGGCGCCGGCGCCCCGCTCATCCTCTCCGCCGAGAAGGACGTCACCCACATCAAGGTATTGCGGGACGCCAAGCTGATGGAGGCGCGCTTTCGCGACCTGCTGGAGTCGACGCCGGACGGCATCGTGATGGCCAACCCCAGCGGCCACATCGTCATTGCCAACAGCCAGGCCGAGCGACTGTTCGGCTATGAGGCGGGCGAGTTGCGCGGCCGCTCGGTCGACGAGCTGCTGCCGGAGCGCTATCGGAAAGCCCACGTGGGGCATCGCTCCAGCTATTTTCTTCAGCCGCGCAAGCGCGCAATGGGATCGGGGCTGGACCTCGCCGGCCTGCGCAAGGACGGGAGCGAGTTCCCGATCGAAATCAGCCTGAGCCCGCTGCGCACCGAGGAAAGCGCCTTCGTGATGAGCGCGATTCGCGACATCAGCGAGCGCAAGCGCTTCGAGAAGGCCTTGCAGGAGAAGAACCAGGAACTCGCGAGCGCGAACCAGGCCAAGGATCGCTTTCTTGCCGGCATGAGCCATGAGCTGCGCACACCGCTGAACGCGATCATCGGCTTCACCGGGACGCTCCTGATGAAGCTTCCCGGGCCGCTGACCGACGAGCAGCAAAAGCAATTGCGCACGGTGCAGTCCAGCGCCCGGCATCTGCTGGCGCTCATCAACGACCTGCTCGACGTGTCCAAGATCGAGGCCGGCAAGGTGGAGCTCAGCTTCGAGACGGTGGACTGCAAGGTCGTGGTCGACGAGGTGGTGGCCGCGCTGCGGCCGCAGGCACTGGGCAAGGGCCTCGACTTCCGTGTCCAGGCACCCGAACCCGCCGTCATGCTCAGGACGGATCGCCGGGCATTGAGCCAGATCATCTTCAACCTGGCGGGCAACGCCATCAAGTTCACCGAGCGCGGCGGCGTGGTGCTGACGCTGTGCGAGGATGTCGTGGACGCCACGCGGCGCCTCGAGATCCGCGTCGACGACACCGGAGTCGGCATTCCCTTGGCCGACCAGGATCGCTTGTTCGGGGCCTTCGCGCGCGTCAACAGCACCCGGCCCAATGCGCCCGAAGGAACCGGCCTGGGCCTGCATCTGAGCCAGAAACTGGCAGGGTTGCTGGGCGGCAAGATCACATTTCACAGCGACAGCGGCAGCGGCAGCAGCTTCTCGCTGATTCTGTCGGGGTGCTAGACCATGGCGGCGCGAATCCTCATCGTCGAAGACAACGCGGCCAACCTGGAGCTGGTGCGGTACCTGCTCGCCTTCAGCGGCTACACGGTGATGCAGGCGCGCGATGGCGTGCAGGGCGTGGAAATCGCGATGAAGGAACGGCCCGACCTGATCATCTGCGACCTTCAGATGCCATTGCTCGACGGCTACCAGGTTCTCGCTCGACTGCGCGAGAACCCGATCGGCGCGAAGTTCGCCGTCGTCGCGGTCACGGCGTTCTCGATGCCCAACGACCGCCAGATGGTCATGACGGCCGGCTTCGATGGCTACCTGTCGAAGCCGATCGAGCCGGAGAAATTCGTGGAACAGATCGAGGCCTACCTGCCTGCCCGGTTGCGTGCGCCGCCTCGCACGACGGACCTCTGACCGCGGGTGTCGATCCATGGCGAAAGTGCTTGTCGTCGACGACCATGCCGCGAATCGCGACCTGCTTGTCACGTTGCTGAAGCATGCCGGGCACGAATCGCTGGAGGCCGCGGATGGCCACCTGGCCCTGACGCAGGTTCGCGCGGCGCGGCCGGATCTGGTGATTTGCGACATCCTGATGCCGACGATGGACGGCTACGAGTTCGTTCGGCAACTGCGCGCCGACCGCGATATCGCGAATACCAGCGTGATCTTCTACAGCGCCACCTTCCTGGAGCGCGAAGCCCGCAGCCTTGCGGCCTCCTGCGGCGTCTCGCAGGTGCTGATGAAGCCCTCCGAGCCGGAAGAGATCCTGCGCGTGCTCGAACAGACGCTGGGCCGATCCACGATGTCCGAGCCATTGGCCGACGAGCCGCAGTTCGATCGCGAGCACATGCGCCTGCTGACCGACAAGCTGGCGCTGAAGGTCAACGAGCTGGAAGGCGCCAACAAGAGGCTGTCGGCACTCACCGACCTGAACCTGCAGCTGGCGTCCGAACGCGACCCTCACGAGCTTCTCGACAAGGTGTGTCGCGGTGCCCGTGACCTGCTCGGCGCGCGCCATGCCGTCTTGGCCGTACGGGACAAGGACGGCGGCGAGTCGCCGCACGTCAACAGTTGGGGACTCGAGCCCGCGCAGGCCGATCGGTTGCGCGGCTTGAGCCTCGATGCCGGTCTGCTTGGCCAGGTCATGGCGGACGGTCGCGCGCGGCGGCTCGTCAATCCGGCCGGCGATCCGGCCGCGGCGGGTCTCCCGGCGGAGTTCCCGCTGCTTCGCAATGCCCTGGTGGCGCCCATCGTTTCGCTGCAGCGCGTCTACGGCTGGATCCTGTTGATCGACAAGCTGGGCAGCGAGGCGTTCGCGGACGACGACGAGCGCATCCTGGCCATCTACGCCGCCCAGGCGGGCCGGATCTACGAGAACGGCAGCCTGTACAGGCAGATGAAGCAGACGGCGGAGCAGCTCGAGGTCGAGATCGAGGAACGCAAACGTGTCGCGCAGGATCTGCTCGTTGCCAACGACAGCCTGGAACAGCGGGTCACGCAGCGCACCGCGGAGCTGCGAGACGTCATCGACGGGTTGGAGAGTTTCAATCGCAGCGTGTCGCACGACCTGCGCGGGCCGCTCGGTGGGATCGCCGGCGCGGCGCGGTTGGCGCAGGAGTTCGTGGAGGCGAACCAGAGCGACCGGGCCGCTCATTTCATGCGGATCGTCGCGGATCAGGCGATTGCCTCGGGACAGTTGGTCGAGGCCTTGCTGGCGCTGGCCCGTGCCAGCGACGCCACGCTGGCGCGCGAGCGCTTCGACATGACGACCCTGGCAGGCGAGGTCGTCGAAGCGCTCCGGCAGACCCGTCCGGCCGAACGGTTCCCGGTCGTTGTCGATGCACTGGTCGAGATCGACGCGGATCGGAAGCTGGTTCACCAGGTGCTGGTGAACCTCATCGGCAACGCGCTGAAGTTCGCCGCCGGATCGCCCCGACCCCAGGTGCGGGTGGGCATGATCGGTACGAGCGACGAGCCTGTCTTCTATGTGCGTGACAACGGCGTTGGTTTCGATGCAGATCAGGCAAGGCGGCTGTTCAAGCCCTTCCAGCGCCTGCATGGACACCGCTTCGAGGGCACCGGTGTCGGCCTGTCCATTGTCAAGCGCATCATCGACCATCATGGTGGACGAGTCTGGTCCGAGAGCACGCCGGGCCGGGGAGCTGCCTTCTACTTCAGCTTGAGCGCGGCCGCGTCGAATTCCTGAGCCACGCATGGCGCCCGATGACGATCTCCTCGCCGCAGAGATCGGCCGGGACATCGTGGGCTTCTTGACGAGAGGGGTCTACGGCACTTCCTGCCATTGCTGCGTTTCGACGTTCCACACCGCCATGGCCGCGCTGCCCGCCGTGGCCACTTGCGTTGGCGGCCACAGCAGATCGCGCAGAACTCCGACGACCGAGTCCAGTTCCGATCCGGCGAGTCGGTTCTTCTTGAGGAACGCGGCCCATTGCCGTTGCTTGGAGGCGTCGCCGCCGAAATCCGCGCTCAGCGCCAACGGCAGTTGCACCGGCAGGGGCGTTTGCCTGCGCGCAAACGTCGCACCAATGGCGCGCGCCAGCGTGGCGCCGTCCAAGGGCGTGCGACGCGCAATGACTGCGACGTCGTAGAAGTCCTTCATGCGCGTGTTCGCCAATCCGAGGAGCACCATGGCGTGGTACTTCTCGGCGATCACCGTGTAGACGGGATAGGCCCGCAGCTGCGGTGCCGGGAAGCCGGCCAGCAGCACCGGGAACCTGACGTCCAGCGGTTCGGGCGTCACGACGTCGCCGAATCCGACGTCGACCTGCAGGCCGCAACGAGCGCTTCCGATATGCGCGACGAGACGCGCGCGCAGGCCGCCATAGGAGTTGTCTTCGCGAATCGGGTCGACGCGGATGGATTCCGGGTCGAACCGGATCCCGTCGTCCAGGTCGGCCGCGGCGATCTCTCGAAAGACCACCATCAACTGCGCGGCATCGTCGCTGCCGAACCCCAGCAAGTCGGCGTCGCGCGTCGGGCGATGTGGCTCGTCGTACCAGAGCGCGAAGAGCAGGGCGCCTTTCAGCATGAATCGGTTCGCGTGTTGCGAGTTTCCGAGGCGATACAGCAAGCGCTCCAGCGCAAACCGGTTGAGCAGCAGGTTGTAGTCGTCGCCGCGCTGCCTGGCGATCGTCAACAACTTGGTGAGTACCGATGCACTGGTGTTGGCCATCACGCGACCAGGGATTCGATATAGGGCCGCATGACGTTCTCGACGCGATTGATGCGTGCGAACCGGGTGACCTCATCCATGCTCAGCCTGCGCGCGCGCCAGGCCTCCTTGAGCGCTTCCAGCGCGACGTCGAGGCCGATCTTGTGGCGGAACTTGAAGCAGTCGGTGACCGTCTTGGCGATGCTGTAGACCCGGAGCTCGTTGCCGTTGGACGTCGTGGTCTCGATGCCCGCCGAATAGGCGTCGCCGCGCAGGCGTGCGACGCGCAGCTGCGGATAGTCCAGGCGAGGTGTCTGTGTCGCCTCGGGCAGCGCGATCCAGACTTCGTGGGGTAGCTGGGTGCCGATGTCGTGGAACTGAAGTGCCGACAGCAGGCAGATGACCGCCTTCGGGACTCGCTTGCAGACCTCCATGA
>JABCYW010000005.1 GCA_013289985.1 Betaproteobacteria bacterium
AGCAGCGTGACCTGGCGGCGATCCTGTCCTTCGATGAACCTGGGCATACCGACTCCCTCTCGATATGCTTCGGAACTCTACGCGGCCAGCCTCATTCGCGGACCGGGGTTTTCACACAGCCTCGGCCGGTAGAAGGCGCTCATGCACCGTGCACGCGTGCGACCGATGGATAAAGGCCGGCCATTGATGAACAGGTGCCACCGATTCGTCGCTGGCCCATCAGTGGAGCGTCCAACGATGTCGCCTTTGCCATCTCTGCGCTCGAACCCGTATCGAACGAACGTGGCTTCAAAATTGACGCAGTCCCGACGGTGGCACCGCGGAGGTGACACTCCCCACAGGCATCTCGGGTAGCTTTGCCTTGGCGAGTGCCATGTCTTCTGCCTGGTGCTCGCTGACGTACAGCACAGGGTTGAAGCGGGAGGACTCACTGATGATGTAACGCCCGAGATAAACCGTCTCGCCCGCCTTTACCGTGAAGCGCAACCCTGATGCCAATGGACGGCGAAACGAGCCGTTGTTTACGAACTGTTCACCGTGGACTACAACGGCCTCGTAGTCGCCGGGCGGGAGCCGCTTCGGCTGCACCTTGCCGATAGCAGAGCCAGATTCGAAGTCATGGTCAGGCGTTGTGAACATCAACCCGCGCGTTGCGAAGGCAAAATCCACCAGACTCTCGGTTCCGACAAGTTGGAAGGTGACCCCCGACGAATCGAAATGGCCGCCGCGCTCTGCGCCTTCACTCGCGACCACAAAGCCAGCATCGGTGCCCTTGTAGTCTCGCAGAGACTCGTGGCGCCGTGCGACATCGTAGTTGCTGCCGGCGCAGCCGATGAGGCCGAGTAGCACCGGCGCCAGCGCGATCATCCTCTTCATATCAGTCTCTCGGAAGTTTGAACGAGTTTAGCAACGTCATAGGCATCGACTGATGTGATCGTCGAGATGGACTGGGCGCAGCTGCTCAATTGGGCTGCTGCGAAGCAGTCGCTCCCGACTGCCAGCTCATGGCCGGCCAGAGAAATCCCAGATCGACTGCAACATCACGATCTGTGCTCGCTCATGGTTTGAAGATGTCGACGGGTAGCAGTACGACCGATGTCGTACCGCGGTTCTCCCACCAGTGCGACACGTCATGCGTTGCGATCACCATGTCGCCCGGTTGGTGAGTAATTTCAACTCCGTTGCGGATCTCGACAGGCTGCCCCTGAACGACATACTCCATCGTCGGCCGGTCATTGTGACTATGAACTGCGACGTGTCCACCGGGCTCGATGGTCACCAGGCGAGCACGTAGTTGGCGCCCTGACATGCCCTCGATTTCGCTCGACAAATCGATCGTTCCAAGCGACTTGGTAGACACCCCTCGGGGCTCCGATGGGCCGGCGCCTTGTGAGTGTGCGATGGCTGCCGACGTGATGGCGACCAAGACGGCAACTGTCATTGCAACCCACCGGGCCGGAATGGTCGACCGCGGTTCGTGAAGCTTTGGATTCATGATGGCCCTCTGGGTTAAGTGTCTGGACGGCGAGGAAACGGGCGTGTCCCACAGACCCCCTGTCGACCGCGTCCCGGTGACCGCGTCCTCGCGCGCCCGCGACAGATCGCAAATGGCCTCGTCTTCGGGATCGAGGATCCACACGGCGCTCAGTTGCCCGGCGCGCGAGCACTCCGCCAACTGCACGCTGTCGCGTCCATCGGTCTTGACCCGGCCGCCCGGGCGCCGCGGAATCTGCGATGGCGCAATGATCTCGCAATGTAGCCTTTGGCAACCAGGGCGCGTTGCAGTCCGAAGCCCGTCGGCCCGGCCTCGTAGACGATATGCAGATCCTCGGCCGGACCAATCTTGGCCAGCACCTTCAAGAGCTTGCTCACGTCGTGCGCCACCTGCCGATGAATCGCCCAGTGGCCCGGCCCAGCTCGGCCGCCGCCACGCTGATGCTGTCCTTGTGAACGTCCAGCCCCACATGAAATTTGATGCGCTCTTCCATGGTCGGTCTCCTTGTTGCTGACGACGCAAGTCACAGCATGTAGCTCTACATGCCTCGGCATGCAATCTACGATGTTGGAGACCGGCCGCCTAATCAGCGGCGACCATGATGTCTAGTGCCATCTTGCCCACCAGGCGCCGTGACAGTCGGCAGAGGTGCCATCCCAAGGCACAGTCAGTTCGAACCCAACGTCAATGTGCACTCCCCCGCTCGTTCCGCTGGAATGACCGCGCAGCAACCCGATCACCGGGTGCCCGGGGCTGAATAGCACCGAGGCGGCTTGGCCAATAGGCGGCCCGTACACGGCTCCGCCGCTGGTCGTGACCTGGATGCTGCCGAAGACATAAAGGCGGCCGGGGATGTCGCTGACCAGGTTCAGATTCAATGCAATCACGTCGTTGGATGGCAGTCTGTAGGTGTCTGCCGCGCCCTTTCCGCTACCCTGCCACACGATCGGTGGAGGTGTTGAGTGGAAGTCTTCAGGGTTCAGGGTCGTAAAGAACAGGCGCAGGGCACCTCCAGCATCCCCGGAACCAACGAGCGAATCGGGTCGAATCGTAGATAGCAGCTTCACGTTCTACTCCTGTTCACATCGAGCCTCGGCAGAATAGGCTAACCGCCACTGGACCGCATCCCCCCCTGAGTGGGGACATCCAACAGGGCGCCACCATCGGCGGGCGCGTTGCTGATTGGCTTTTTGAGAGGCCCCCGATCGCAGTCTTTCGTGCCGGCCGCGGACGGCTTGGCAGCACTCTTGCGCGGATTTCGACACGGCTCTAGTCTGTCGCTCCGATCGGACACTTACGAGGACAACGAATGCCTGGCACCGACACGCTCGAGCGCTTCATCGCCGCCGTCGAGAGCAATGCGCACGACGCCGCATGCGAGGCGTTTTATGACGAGCACTCGACGATGCAGGAGAACCAGGCCGCCCCACGCGTCGGCCGCGATGCGCACGTCGCCAACGAGCGCAGGGTGATGGCACGCGCAAAGTCGATGACGTCGACTTGCGTGCGCCCAGTGCTGGTCAATGGCGACGTCGTCGTCATCCGCTGGGTATTCCATTTCGAATGGCTGGACGGCACCGTCACGCACATGGAAGAACTCGCGTACCAACGTTGGAAAGGCGAGAAAATTGCGCAGGAGACATTCTTCTACGATCCGGCGCAGCGCGTTCCGAAGCGGCCGGACGCGGCCGCCTGACGCCGGGGGCTCTGTCTCAGAAACGCGCCGGCGAAGCGCCAACTGGATTCCGCAGAGCTGACTCTCGCGAAAGTCAGCTCCTGGTCGGTCAGCGACTTTGCCGTCGAGGCCGGCTGGCCTTCATGGCTCAGTGACCTCGATGGAACGTGAGACCCGTAGCGCTTCGTCAAGGAAGCACCTCGGGGCAACGGCGGCCACGCTCGCATCTACGAGGTGATCTACGAAGTAGAACCCGTCTGCCTCGATAGAGTAGTTGTAGATCTCAGCCATTGCCCGTCGCGCGATCGGGCTGGGCAACTTCCGAAAGAGCGTTGCCGGATCGTAGTCGTTCTGACGAATCTTCATTCATCCGAAGCCCGATCGTCGAATGACCCTTCTATCCGCGCCTCGCACGTCTCGTACTCAAGCATCCCTTCCGCCTCCTGGTCAGCGAGAAGAGCCTGGACGGCTTGATAGTCGGCGCCCGGCGGGACGTCCAGGCACACGAATCGGTCGTTGGCGCGTTCGACCGTGACGCCCCTGGCAACGAGTGAATTCAAAACCACAATCTGCCGGGCGCGTTCCACGGTGGCATCAAAGTTGAGCCGAAGCGTCCTGTTTCCGCTGCGCCGGGCCACCGAACGAATCTCCGGCTTGAGACCGGGCCCACTTGCGGTCGCCAGAACGACGTCGCCGAAATTGAGGCCGTACGCGCAAAACGGAACATTTCGGATCTCGTAGTGGTCGTTGGCTAGCGGCCTTGCCCACATGGACTCACCCTTCATCCACCAGTGATTCGGCAGATCCACGTATACCTTCGTCAGGCCATCGCTGTCATCGCTCATGTGACGCAGTCCAAGCTGGCGGGAACAGTTGAACGACCGGAAAGCGGTCGACCCCGAATGACGGTACCTGGCCGGCTTCTGACCAAGCCTCAAGCGCGGTTCAGAAGACGCAGCGGCCAGTCCGCGCGCTCACGAACCTCACTGCGAGCAGCGGTGAGGACGCGCTTCCTCCGGTACAGCCAGGCACCCACGAATATAAGGGCGTAGCCGATTGCTACGCTCGTCCAGAGCAGCCTTCGAGCGCCGTCCGATTGGAAGCCGCGAACAATATTCGGCAGGTTGATCGCCGCAACGATGAACAGCGTCGAGCGGCTTGACTGGGTGCGCGAGGAAATCTCGCGATACAAGCTTTCGCGTTCAGCGGGATCAAGCAGATCCAGCTCATGCCCGGAGAACCATGAAGGCGTTGCCTTCCGCAGCGCACTTCGCCAATGCGGCCGACGCGCGCGCTCCTCAAGAAGAACCTGTTCGGCCTCGTTCGATTGCTCCACGTTCATGCCGCTATCGTAGCCGCGGCGCTTCGCCGCCCATGCCCCCCATTGTGGGGACGCGACACGAAACTCGTCGCGCGCCCGTTGGTCTCAGGCGCTGCCAACTTGGTTACCCCGAAGCTGCCGGTCGCGAATGTCAGCATCTGGCCGACTGGCGGCGGCACGTCCACGCTGAAAATCATGTTGCCTCAAGAGCCTTGGTGAGACGCACCATCATCGTCCCACTGTCATGCGGTGCCCGCTCGGTCACCGCGTAGCCATGCTTTTCGTACAGACGGACAAGACGCAGGTTGGTGGCCGAGGTCCACGTCGCGGCCTCAAGCATGCCTCGCTCGCGAATCCAGGCCTCGCCGCGCTCGAGCAGGAGGTCCGCAATGCCGGAGCGCCGATGGGCGGGATCGACGTAGGTGGTGGAGACCAGGCCGTAGAGGAGGCCGTCGGGCATCGCGTTGATGCGGAGGATTGTGTGGCCGACGATGCGCGTCGGATCGTCCTTGGCCACGGCGAGATAGACGTGCGCCGGATGAGGGCGCGCAGGTTCGAGCAACTCGCGCAGACGCGTGCGCGTCCAGGCGATCGGATATTCCTGCCGGCCTTTTTCGCCCTCGACTTCCACGAGCGTGAGGTGCATTCCAGTCGCGACCCATTCGAGATCGGCGGCGTCGTCCTCGTTCAAGTCGCGGAGCACGAAGGAATCGGTTCCTGTCGAAGTCATTGCCCGATTGTAGGAAAGGGTGTGCCGGAAGCGGTCGGTGGCGACTGCCTGCATGTGGTCGAACTGCGTCCTCGGAGCAGACTGCCAGGCCCGAGGCAGCTCACCAGGCAGCGCTGAGGCGACATCGTCATCGCGCATTTACCCACGGGCATGGTTTGTGCCCACAGAGCAACTTGTGAGGCAACAACAGTAACGTCGGCCGAATTCGACCGATCGCGCTGGTTGCGATGCGCGCCGTATGCGGTTCATCCGCAAAGTGCCAGATCACCTCCATCTCGGCACCACTCAGCTTCGTCCTGGCCGTCAGGACCTTCGATGCGAAAGACATCGAATCAAGTACGCAAGGCGCAATCACCATGACCCGATATTTCCGCTTCAACACTGTTCCGCTCGCGTGGAGCGTCGCCCTGGTCGCAGGGCTCCTGGCTGGTTGCGGCGGAGGCATGGATCGCGTTCTGGGCGCACCGACCGTGGGCCTGGCCCCGGCCGTGACGTCGACGGCGCCTGCGGCGAGTTCGCCTGCGGTGACCGGAGTCGCCACCGCCACCGACGTCCGTGCCACCTTCAGCAAGCCGATGATGGCGTCGACGCTGACGTCGACCAGCTTCACGCTGGCCTGCCCCGCGGGCGCGCCCGTCGCGGCCGCGGTGACCTATGACGTGCCCTCGCAGACCGCGATCCTGACCCCGGCCGCGGCGCTGCCCGCCGCCACGCTGTGCCTGGCCACGGTCAGCACCGCCGCGATGGACAGCACCGGCATCCCGCTCGCCGCCAGCTTCGCCTGGACCTTCATGACGGCCGCCACGAGCGACACGACGCGTCCGACCGTGACGGTCACCGCGCCGGCCAACCTAGCCGTCACCGTCGCGACCAACACGCGCATCACCGCGAGCTTCAGCGAAGACATGGCCCCGGCGACGCTCAGCAGCGCCAGCTTCAACGTGACGAACTCGACGCTCGGCGCCGCGGTGCCCGGAACGGTCACCTATTCGGTGGCCTCGCGCACGGCCACGTTTACGCCGACGACCTTGCCGCTGGCCAGCGGCACGCTGTTCACCGCGACGATCGCGGCGACCGCGACCGACCTGGCCGGCAACGGACTGGCCGGCAACGCCGCCCAACTGCCCGCGGCAAGCGCCTACGTCTGGACCTTCACGACCTCGGCAACCGCCGACGTCACGCCGCCGACCGTCGTGGCGGTCAATCCGGCCAACGGCAGCGGCGGCACTTGCCTGACCAAGACGGTCACCGCCAGCTTCAGCGAGGCCATGGATCCGACGACGATCGACGCCACGACGTTCGGGGTTACCGCCGGCGGGATCGCGGTCCCCGGCACTGTCAGCTATGACGCCGCCGCCATGCTCGCCACCTTCACGCCCACCAATGCGGCCGGCTTCGCGGCCAGCACCACCTTCGTGGCTACCGTGAGCACCGGCGCGACCGATCTCGCCGGCAATCCGCTGGCCGCCGCGATCGTCTGGAGCTTCAGCACCGGCACGCAGGCGTGCACCCCCACCGTCGCGCTTGCCAGCGCAGCGAGCTTCGGCGCTTTCGGCGGCGGCGCCGGCGTGACCAACCAAGGCATCAACACCGTCGTGCAGGGCAACCTCGGCACGACCGCAGCCTGCACGCTGGTCACCGGCTTCCATGACGCAACGCATGTCTACACGGAGACGCCGCTGAACGTCGGTGCCGTCAACGGCGCGATCAACTGCGCGCCGCCGGCACCGGGAACGCCCGCGACGATGGCCATCGCCACGCAGGCGCGCGCGGACGCGCAGACGGCCTACAACGCGCTCGCCGCCATGCCCCCTGGCAACGATCCGGGTGCCGGCCAACTGGGTGGCCACACGCTGCTGCCGGGAACCTACACCTCGGCGCTGGGAACGTTCGACATCACGACGGGCGACCTCGTGCTCGACGCGCAAGGCGACGCCAGCGCGACGTGGGTGTTCCAGAGCGCCTCGGCCCTGACCGTGGGCCTGCCCGCCACCCCGCGCCATGTGATGCTGATCAACGGCGCGGCCGCCAGGAACGTGTTCTGGCAGGTCGGCAGCGCGGCTCGCATCGAGACCGGCAGCCGCATGGTCGGAACGATCATCGCGCCTGCGGGCGTCACGATCTCGACGGCGGGCCAGACGATCCAGACGACCCTGGTCGGCCGCGCGATCGGCCTCACGGCCTCGGTGACGATGGTCAACACCACCGTGGTGGCCCCTTGATGAAACACGGACTCCCCCAACGCCTCCGGCCTCCCGTGATCATCAGAAAGCACACCATGAATTCCATCGCCACATTGCGCCTCGCCGGCATCGCCGGCCTGGCGTCGCTGATCGCCGCCCCGGCGCTCGCCCAGCCGGATCCTGCCTACTTCTACCTGGGCGGCTCGGCCGGCCAATCGCGGGCCAAGATCGACGACGCGCGCATCACCGCCGACCTGTTGTCGCAGGGGTTCGTCACCTCGGCGATGACCAACGACCAATCGGCCGCCGCGTACAAGCTGTTCGCGGGCTACCAGTTCAACCCGTACATCGGACTCGAAGTCGGCTATTTCAGCCTGGGGCATTTCGGCTTCACGTCCACCACGACGCCGCCGGGCTCGCTCGATGGCCGCATGCGCCTGCACGGCGTCAACCTCGACCTCGTCGGCACGCTGCCCTTGTCAGAGCGCTTCTCGCTCATCGGACGCGTTGGCGCCCAGCGCGCGAGCGCGCGGGACAACTTCTCCGGCACCGGCGCGGTGGTGGTACTAGCGCCGACGGCGAGCAAGTCGGAGGTCAACTACAAGGTCGGCGCGGGCCTGCAATACGCGTTCACGCCAAACCTGATGTTGCGCGGCGAGGCCGAGCGCTACCGCATCAACGATGCGGTGGGCAACCACGGCGACGTGAACCTGTTCTCGGTCGGCCTCGTTTTCGCCTTCGGACGCGGATCGCAGCCGATCGCCGCTCCGATGGCCGCGCAGGTGTACGAGGCCGCTCCGCCGCCCCCGCCGCCGCCCGTGCCTGTCGCGGTGGCAGCACCGCCGCCCCCACCGCCGCCGGCGCCGCCGCGCCGCGTCAGCTTCTCGGCCGACACCCTGTTCTCGTTCGATCATTCGACAGTCGGACCCAAGGGCGAAGAGGCGCTGGCCCAGTTCGCGCACGAGCTCGCGGGCGTGCAATTCGACCACGTCACCGTCGAAGGCTACACGGACCGGATCGGTTCGGCCGCCTACAACCAGAAGTTGTCGGAGCGCCGCGCACAGGCCGTCAAGGACTACCTCGTCTCGCCGGGCGGCGTCGACGCCGCCAGGATCTCGGCCATCGGCAAGGGCGAGTCCGATCCGGTGACCAAGGTGGTGGCTTGCCCCGACAGGAAGACCAGCCCGAAGCTGATCGCCTGCCTGCAGGCCGATCGGCGCGTGGACGTCGAAGTCTCGGGCACGGCGGCGCAGTAGCGCGCGAGAGCTGGCGCCTGCCCGCGGCGCCTCGTACACCGGATGGTTTGGGGCGGCGACCCTGTCCGCAGTCCCCGAGGTGCAAGCTGCAGCGTTACTTGTCACCGGGATTGCCGTGTTGGCGCCGCGCAGACGCCGCCAGCAGGTCGAGGGGACAAGCTCCCTGATACCCGAGAGCGGTCGATCGCGAATGGGTGCGCTCGGCCAACCCCGGACGAGACGAGGCGCCGCTCTGCGCGCGATGCGTGTCAGTGCGCGAGCGCCCGGCTCGCGCCCAGCAGCTTCACCGTCAGGCGCTCGAAGCGCGGCACGTCCACGTCCTGGACGACATCGACCTCGCGCTCACCCAGGCCCGGACCGCGACCGATCGGCCAGCTGAGCGTGCTGCCATAGTCGGCGCCATCGCCGGCCGCGACGTCCTCCAGCATCTTCTGGCTGCGCTTGACGAGCGACGGATCCAGCCACACGGCCGCCGCCAGCTCGTCCCACATCGGAAAGCCTTCCCCGTACCGGGCCACGTAGGCGGCTACCGGCGTGCCGGCACGGCCGATCTCGGCATACAGCTCCTTGCGGAAGAACGTCTTCGTCGTCGGGTCGACCGGGATCTGCACGATGCGCGGCCATGCCTCGTGCAGGACGGCCGATGCCGCCTCGGCATCCCACAACATGTTGAACTCGCGCCGCGGCGAATGGGCGTACTCGTCGGCGAACGAGTTGTCCGCCGCCACCGGGTTGAAGCTCCCGCCCATGAAGACGAGCTCCCGCGCGGCCGCGGCGAAGCCGGGATCCTGGCGCGCGGCCAGCGCAAGGTCGGTCAACGGCCCACCCATCCACAGCGTCACCCGGCCCGGATGCAGGCGCACGGTGCGAATCATGAAACTGACGCCACTCTCGGCCTGCACCTTCAGCGATGGTGCGCCCGCGGCCAGCGGCGGCACCAGGAAGGGGTCGGCATGGTACCCGGCACGCGGCTGTCCCCCGAACGACTCCGTCCACGCGCCCTTCCACACCAGCGGTCCGTAGCGGCGCTCCCAGGCCTTCATGCGCGCGGCGTTGTTGAGCAGCGGGAACGTCGCGCCCGCGTAGACCGGCACCTCGGGGCGCCCGACCAGTTCCAGCATGCGCAAGGTCTGCGCGATCTCCTCGTCGCGCCAGCCGTCGCCGCTGCTGACGACGATTCCCAGCACGTCGACGTCGGGGGCCTGGAGCAACATCAGCACCGAGTTCATGTTGCTGCCGCCCGGCCCGAACATGTCCTGATCGATGATGACTTCGCGCCGGCCGTCAGCGGCCTGTGCCAGGGTGGAAGAGGCGATCAGCACCAACGCGGCGAGCAGGGATCGCCTGGCGAGAGAAAGGGAGCGGGACATCGGCGGCGGCCTTCACGATGAGTGGATGAGTGCCTGCACTGCATGCAAGTCCCGTTCCGCCGGGTATCGGATTCAGTGCGCGGCGGTACCTGCGGGCTGGCTGGACAGGTCAATGGAAGTCTTCCTCGCGCTGGTGGCGTGCGCCGATCACGAGCACCAACTCGGGCGAGCGGATATCGAAGCGCAGGATGTAGCCGGTTGTGCCAAACGGAATGATGAGTTCGCGCAGCGTCGACCGGGCACCGACCTTGCGGTAGCTGTACGGCGTTGTCGACAGGTGGCTCAGTGCGACTTGTCGGATGACCTTGACCGCCTCGTCGGCCACATCGAGTTCTTCGAGCGTTTCGGCGCGATCGAGCAGGAGCTCGTGACCGGTGGGTTGTGGCCGGTAGCGACTGGATGCGCGTAGTTGAAACGTGCAGCGCCCTATCGGCCATCCGAAGTGACCGTCTTCACGACCCTGCCACCCTCGTCAAGCATGCGGATCTCAGGCGTGCCCTCCACTGTCACCAACAGCTGCATGCGAACGCGACCTTGCCCATCACGCAGTTGCAGCGTGGAGGATCGATCCTCGGTGGTGCCCAGATAGACGCGGTGATGACCAATCATGCCGTCATCTTGCTTGCGCCTCAAATAGGCTTCCCGTTCGGATAGCGACAGCTTCGAGGCCTGTGCGCTGAAGGCCTGCAGATCCTCGATCGAGGACACGCGCCAGTCAGGCATATCGTTGACGGTGACGCCTGCCCGCGAGCTGTGCTCGTCATCGTTCTGTTCGAGGGCCAAGGTCTGGTCCTGACGGAAGCGGTCGAAGCTGAGGTGCAAGCTCGAGGAAAGTTTGCCATCGCCCGTTTCGGCGCCGCCCCAGATCAAGCCGCCCGATTCAGTACCTTCGTCGTTGACAAATAGCAATCCAGCGGAGCTTCTTCGATCGGGACGTGAAACCTCTTGACCTCTGTAGAACAGACCAGGGAACTGGGTTCGGTTCGATATCACGAGTCGCTTGGTACCGTCAGGCTCTTCCACATTGATGCGGCCCACCGTGATGGTGTCGAAATGCGCGGTTGCGGGAGTCTTGGCGCCGGCAAGTGCGACAAATGCGGCCAGCGCAGCCGCCATCGTCGTGCAGCCGGCAAGAAAGGAGGCGGTGTTCGACATATGTGCTCGCAAGGAAGGCGCAATACCGACTCTACGGCTATCCATGGAGGAGTTCCAATCCCCTGTCCTCGGTAGCCGCCATCCTTCACGTCGCGCCGATCTGCAGCCCCAAACCGCTCGTCCACAACGCCCGCAACTGGCCGGTCAGCGACGGTCATGCTGGCCGACTGCGGGTATCCATTGCCTTTTCCGAATCGGACGTCGCCTGTGTCCACGGTGGGCGCAGCGGCCCGGCGACTGGCGACCGCCCGCACAACCAACGATGCCGCGCTCGTCGAATACGCCGGCCTACCCGATGGCAGCCGCTGGCGGCCGGCAGCAACTGGGCCGGCTTCCGCCTTCGACACCGCGTAGCATGGCCATACTCATCGGCTGTCGCACCCTGACGGTGCCCTTCGACACATGGCTTCATCTTCCAACTTCTTCGAGACCGCGTTTCGATGGCAGCGCGGGCGTCAGGGAACCGGCTACGACAAGATGCTATTGGCAACCGCGCGCTGGCCGGTTCCGTTTGACAGCTACCTCATTCGCTACCCTGCGGGTTCCGAGATCCCGCCGCATACAGATCCGGTCGCGAGCGGTCGGCACTTCAGATTGAACATCGTTCTCAAGTCGCCCAAGTCCGGCGGCGAGTTTGTCTGCAAGACACCGATCTTCGAGACCCACCGCGTCAAGCTCTTCCGCCCAGACGCTTGCGAGCACAGCGTCACTCGAGTGGAAGGCGGGAGCCGATACGTCTTTTCCTTCGGCTGGGTTCTGAAGTAGGAAGACAGCTGCCGTTCCGCGACGCCGGCCACAGGAGCCGTCATGACGCTTTGCCCCGTTGCGCTGGCCGTCGGGTGCGCGAAGTGCCCCGCGTTTTCCGCATGTCCGCTGAAGACCGCCCGGCATGGGCTGGCTTCAACGCCGCAGGCCCTTCCTGATCCACATCTTCACGAGTTCCAGGCCGGCGGGAGGCGCCTGCCAGGTAGCGCCGCAAAGGATGCTCGAGCCGTTGTCGACCGCGTAGGTCGTCTTGATGGTGCCCTTGACGGGCGTGATCTTGCCGCCCTCGTCCAGCGGCGGCACGTCGATCTCGAAGTACACGACGGTGCGGGCCGGAATGTGTTCGTCGCTCATCAGGCCGACGCCGCCCTCCGAGACGTTGCGAACCGTGAGTTCGATGACGTGCCCCTCGGGCAACCGCATGCGCGCCGGCCACGTCACCTCGACGCGCAGGTCCGTGCGCGAATCGGGAGCGTCGTCGGCGACGCCGCCGGACTCGATCGTGGCCGCGAGCTCGGCCGCGAGTTCGGCCGCCAGTGCCGCCTCTGCGGCCTCCGCGGCCTCCGTGGCCGACTGCGTCTCCGCCGGCAGCGGCGGAAGGTCGAACATGGCCGCGACATCATCGGGAGGCGTGGTCGTCATGGTTCGTGCAGGAAGCGGGCCCCACTCTCCCTACGCCAGCGCGGCGGGCGGCGTGGCCGGAGCCGGCACGGGGGCCGGCAGCGCGGCGGCGGGCGCCGGTGCCGGCAGGCTGGCGCGCAGCGCGTCGGCCGTCAGCGGCTCGGGCACGTGGTACAGGAAGCCCTGGGCCCAGTCGACGCCCAACTCGCGCAGCAGGCCGGCCACGGCCTCGGTCTCCACGAATTCGGCCACCACGGGCTTCCTGAGCAGGCGCGCCATCTCGGTCATCGAGCGCACCATGCCGCCGTGCACGAGGTCGGCGTCCATGTCGCGCACGAACATGCCGTCGATCTTGATGGTGTCGAACGGCAGCTGCCGCAGGTAGGTGAACGATGCGAAGCCCGAGCCGAAGTCGTCGAGCGAGAAGCGGCAGCCCAGGCGATTCAGGTTGTGCATGAACTCGCTGGCGCTCTGCAGGTTGACGATGGCCTCGGTCTCGGTGATCTCGAAGCACAGCAGGCGGCCGGGCACGCCGTGCTCGCGCAAGGTGTCGGCCACGAACTGCGCCAGGCCGGGTTCGCGGATGGACACGGCCGACAGGTTGATGGCCACCTGGTCGATGCGGTCGTGCGTGTCGGGCAGCTTGCCCAGCAGCGAGACGACCTCGCGGATCATCCAGCGATCGAGCTCGCCGATCAGGTGGTAGCGCTCGGCCGGCGCGATGAACAGGCCCGGCAGCACCAGCTTCTGGCGGCGCGGATCCCACAGCCGGATCAGCGTCTCCACGTGCAGGCCCGGCGTCGCCCCGCCCGCGCCGGCGGCAAGCGGCGTGAGGCGCTGGAAGTAGGCGCGGAACTCGTTGCGCTTCAACGCGTCGACCAGCACCAGCGCCCAGTTCACCGACTCGCGATGGCCCTCGCCTTCCAGCAGCGACGAGTCGTGCACGCGGATCGTGCCGCGGCCCTCGCGCTTGGCCAGGTACGCGGCCTCGTCGGCCACGAGCATCAGCTGGTCGAACGACACGATGTCGCGCGCGATGCGCACCACGGCCACCGCCGCGGCCATCTTGAAGCTGCGCTCCTCCCAGTGGAACTCGAACTCGGCCAGCTGGTCGAGGATGCGGCGCGCCAGCACGGGGCCGCCGTCCGGGCCCACGTCCTCGGCGACCACGCCGAACTTGTCGCCGCCCAGCCGGGCGAAGAAGTCGGTGCGCTGCAGCAATCCGCCCACGACCTCGCCGAACTGGCGCAGCAGCTCGTCGCCGGCGATGCAGCCGCAGGTCTCGTTGACGAGGCGGAACTGGTCGATGTCGATCAGCAGGAAGACGGCGTCGCAGTCGGTGCGCTGAACGCGCGCCAGCAGCTCGGACACGTGGGCGTCGAGCGCGCCGCGGTTGTACAGGCGGGTGACGAAGTCGTGCGTGGCCAGGTAGTTCAGGCGGTCCTGCATGTAGCGCCGCTCGTTGATCTCCTGGCGCAGGTGGCGGTTGGCGATCGTCAGTTCGGCGGTGCGTTCGCGCACCTTCTCCTCGAGGCCGTGATTGAGCTCGCGCAGCTGCTCCAGCAGGTTGCGGCGCTCCAGCTGGTAGCGCACGCGGGCGCGCACCTCGTCGGCGTTGATCGGCTTGGAGATGTAGTCGCTGCCGCCGACGGCGAAGCCCTGGCTCACGTCGTCGGTGCGCGCGGTGACGAAGATGACGGGGATGTCGGTGGTGGCCGGGTCGGCCTTCAGGCGGCGGCAGACCTCGAAGCCGTCCATGCCCGGCATCATCACGTCCAGCAGCACCAGGTCGGGACGGCCGCGGGCGGCCAGTTCGAGGGCGCGGGCGCCGGAGGTGGCGGCCATCAGCTCGCAGTGCTCGTCGGCCAGCGTGGCGCTGAGCACGTCGATGTTGTGCGGCGTGTCGTCGACGATCAGTATTTTCGAGACTCTTGCGGTCACCACGCACACTCCCGTTGTCCGGGATGGCCCGGGCTGTACCTTGCGCTGTCCCGAGTGTAATCACATGCAAGCGGGCGTTTCAGCTGGATTTGCACGCAGATTCGTGGAATGCGACACATCGCGGCCGACACGCTGCCACGGCGTATCGCCGCCGCCTCACGAAGGCGCGGACGGGCCGGCGGCGTCCATCTGCGCGAGCAGCGCGGCCACGCGTTGTTCCAGCAACTGGAAGTCGTAGGCCTGCGCCGCCTCGTCGAACGCGCGCCAGCGCTCCGCGCCGATCGCCTCCGGCGCGATGCCCTCCATCAGCCGCGCCACGCCGCCCAGCTGGCCACTGGAGGCGGCCGCCGCCAGCGCGCGAAGGCGGGCGCGCACGCCGGGCTCCAGGCCGCCGGCCAGCGGTGCCGGCTCGGCCTCGGCCACGATCGGGTCCACGGGCCGCAGCCGCACGCCGGCGTAGTGCACCAGCGCGCGGTAGACGTCCTGGAACGGGTAGGGCTTGCCGATGAAGTCCTGGAAGCCGTTCTCGATGTAGAAGCGCCGCTCGTGCTCCAGGCTCGACGCCGAGACCGCCACCACCGGCAGCCGCGCCGTGAAGGGATCGGCGCGCAGGCGCTCGATCATCTCCACGCCGTTCATGTGGGGCATGCGGATGTCGGAGAACACGATGTCGAAGCGCTCGGCGCGGCAGCGCTGCAGGCCCTCGAGGCCGTCGCACGCCTGCATCACGGTGCAGCCCACCTCGCGCAGCAGGTTCACCAGCACGTCGCGGCTGTCGGGGTCGTCCTCGATGACCAGCACCGTGCAGGGCGTCGCGTCGTCGAGCACCTGCGTGCCCTGACCCACCGGAGCGCCGACCACAGACCGGCTGGCCGGCAGCGTGAGCCAGAAGCGCACCTGCGTGCCCACGCCCGGCGTGCTGGCCACGGTGAGCTCGCCGCCCATCGCGCGCGCCATGTCGCGCGACAACGCCAGGCCCAGCCCGGTGCCGCCCTTCTCCTGGCCGGACGCGCCCTGGCGAAACGGCACGAACAGGTCGGACAGTTCCTCGGGCGAGATGCCAGGGCCGGTATCGCGCACCTCGAACCAGATGCGGTCGGCGGCCGCGGCGTCGCGCCACACGTGCAGGCCGATGTGGCCCTGCTCGGTGAACTTCAGCGCGTTGCCCAGCAGGTTGGTGACGATCTGGCCCAACTTGTTGCGGTCCCCCTCCACCACCGTCGGCGGCGCCAGCGCGAGCTCGCTCTGCAGCGCCAGACCCTTGACGCGCGCGTGCGTCCCGTACAGCGCGTCGATGTCGCGCAGCTCCTGCAGCAGGTCGAACGGCGCCGCCACCACCTGCAGGCTGCCCGACTCGATCTTGGCGAGGTCGAGCACGTCGTTGATCAGGCCCAGCAGGCGGTTGCCCGCGCCGTGGATCACGCGCAGCCGCGACTGGGTCTCCTCGGGCAGCCTGCGATCGGCCATCAGCAGCTGCGTGAAGCCCAGCACCGCGTTGAGCGGCGTGCGGATCTCGTGGCTCATGTTGGCCAGGAACACGCTCTTGCTGCGATTGGCGCGCTCGGCCTCGTCCTTGGCCGCCTCCAGCGCCTCCATCATGCGGCGGCGCTCGCTCACGTCGCGCAGCACGGCCTGCATGAGGTTGTGGTCGTCGTGGCGGAACAGGCTGATCGTGATCTCGGCATCGAACTGCGTGCCGTCCAGCCGGCGGCAGCGCCATTCGAAGGTCTTCGTGCCGCCCACCCTGATGTCGGCCACATGGAGCGCCGCACGGCGCGCGGACGGCTCGCCACCAGGCTGGGTGTCGGGCGTGAACCGCCCCAGGGGCTGGCCCAGCAGTCCGCCGCGCGTGCCCGCGCCCAGCAGGTCGGCGGCGCGCCGGTTGCAGTCGACGATGACCGCGTGGCGGATGATGAGGATCGCGTCGCCGGCGGTCTCGAACGTGGCGCGGAAGCGTGCCTCGCTGGTCTTCAGCGCCAGGTTGGCGGCCTGGATCTCGGTCATGTCGCGCGCGATGCCCACCACGCCGATGACGGTGCCGCGATCGTCGCGCACGGCGGTCTTGGTGACCTCCAGCTGGCGCTCGCCGCCACCGCCGGCGCCGTGTTCGGCCGCGTGGAACACCAGCGGCTCGGAGGCCGCCAGCGTCGCCTGGTCCTGCGCCGCGTAGTGTTCGGCCTTGTCCCACGGGCCCATCTGGCCGTCGGTCTTGCCCAGCACCTCGGCCTCGGCGACGCCCTGGAAGCGCTCGAACTCCGCGTTGACGGCCAGGTAGGCGCCGGCCCGGTCCTTCATCCACACCTGCTCGGGCAGGCTGCGCAGCAGGGCCCGCAGGCGCGCCTCGTGCACCAGCAGGTATTCGCGGGATTCGCGCAGCAGCACCTCGGCGCGCTGGCGCTCGGCCACCTCCACCGACAGCTTGCGGTTGGCCTGGCCGATGCGCTCCACCGCGTCCAGCACGCTGCGGCGCGAGCGCCAGCCGCCCAGCCCCGCGGCCAGCAGCGCGATCGCGCCGATGCCCGCCAGCGCCAGCAGCAGGAAGTTGACGGCACGGTCGCGGGACAGGTTCTCGAGCTGCGGCACGGGCTCGGCCACGTAGACGTCCAGGCCCTCGCGCTCCATGTGGTGCCGCACCAGAACCTGCGGCACCGGATCGTCGCCGATGCGCCGCAGCGACGGCGCCGCGGCTTCGTCCCAGGGCTGGATGCGCAGCGGCACGAGATCGGGCCTGACGTACAGCGCCTCGCGCTCCGCCGGCGTCAGCGATCCGGCGCGGCCGCCCGGCAGCGCGCGCAGCAGCAGCCGCGGGTCCTGCGCCATGATCACCACGCCCATCGCGTCGACGACGAACGCGCCCTCATGGCCCACCAGCGCCGCGAGCGAACGCGTGTTGCGCTTGACGAAGACCGCGCCGATGAAGCGGCCCTCCTCGTAGATGGACGCCGAGAAAGCCATGCCGGGGATGCCGGTGGCGTGGTCCACGGCGAACAGCCGCGCGGTGTGCTGGTCGCGCGTCTGCTCGAAGAACTGGCGGTCGCTCATGTGCTGGCCGACGAGGCTCGTCGCCGTGCCCGCGTCGCTGGAGGCCACGCAGTTGCCCTGGTCGTCGCGCAGGTAGATGAGGTCGGCGCCCAGTTCCTCGGCCGACGAGGCGAGGAAGTCGCTCATCGCGGCCAGCTCCGGCTGGGCCTGCAGCGCGCCGCGCAGCACGGGCGTGGGCTCCAGCGAGGTCTGCGCGCCGGGCCCGGCCGCCGTCACCGCGTGGCGCACCGTGGGCAGGCGCGTGAGCATGTGCGCCACGCCATCGAGCCGCGCCAGCCCGTTGCGCAGCCCGTCCTCCACCAGCCCCTGGCGCGCCCGCGCCTGCGCCGTGGCGGAGTCCACCGTGCGCTGCACGCGCTCGCGGTACTGGTGCTCGTTGAGGATCCCGGCCACCAGCGTCCACGCCCCCATCAGCAGCAGCACCACCACCGCCCAGCGGCGCGCCCAGCGCGAGCGCAGCACCGACTGGACGTCGTCGTCCTCGGGCGGCACCCAGGGCGGGATCGAGGAATCGGCGCGCTCGGGCGCGGCGCCGGGCTCTGTCATGACACGGCTCCCTGGAGCGCGTGCCCGTCGTCGTCCGCGGCGCCGTCCTGCGCGAGCGCGTCACGCACGCGCGACTCCAGCGTGGCGAAGTCGTACTGGCGCAGGTCGCCTTCCAGCTGCGCGAGCAGGCCCTCGGGCAACGACGGCGGCGGGGCCGCGGCCAGCGCGGCGAGCTGCTCGCGCACCTGCGTCATCGAGCCGGCGGCGGCGCTGGCGGCCAGCGCGAGCAACCGCGCGCGCACCGTGCCTGGCCGCACGACGCCGGCGGCCGACATCGCCTGGTCGAGGTCGGAGGCGGGCGCCCCCGGGGACACGTCGACGAGGCGGGCGCCGGCGTGCAGCGCCAGCATCTCGTGGATGGCGCCGAAGTCGTAGGGCTTGCCCACGAAGTCCTGGAAGCCCTGCTCCACGTAGTAGCGCCGCTGGTGCTCCAGGCTGGACGCCGAGACGGCGATCATCGGCAGCGCGCGCGTGCGTTCGTCGGCGCGCAGCGCCTGCAGCATCTGCAGGCCATCGAGGCGCGGCATGCGGATGTCGGAGAAGACGATGTCGAACGGCGCGCCCGGCGGTCGCGCCAGGCAGGCGGCGAGGCCGGCCTCGCCGTCGACCGCCGCCTCGACGGCGCAGCCCATCTCGCGCAGCAGCGTCACCAGCACGTCGCGGCTGTGCGGGTCGTCCTCCACCACCAGCGCGCGCAGCGACGAGCCCGGCGCGAGGCGCTTGCCGCCCTGGCGCGCCGGCACCGCGGCCACGGCGTGGTCCACCCGGGCCATCGGCAGGCGCAGCCGCACGGTGGTGCCGCGGCCCTTCTCGCTGGCGATGGTCAGCTCGCCGCCGAGGGCCTGGGCGATGTGCCGCGACAGGTTCAGGCCGAGGCCCGTGCCGCCCTTGTCGAGGCCGGCGGCGCCCTGGCGGAACGCGGTGAAGACGCCGTCGAGCTCGTCGGCGTCCATGCCCGGCCCCGTATCTTCCACCTCGACCACGGTATCGCCGTCGGTGCGCCACGCGCGCAGCAGGATCCGGCCCGAGTCGGTGAACTTCAGCGCGTTGCCAAGGAGGTTGAGCACCACCTGGCCGAACTTGGCGCGGTCGGTGACCAGGCCGTCGTCGGAGTCGAGGTCGACGTCCATCCGCAGCGCCAGCCCCTTGGCCTCGGCGCGCGGCATGAACAGCGCGAAGATCTCGTCGAGCTCGTGGCGCAGCGCGATGGGCGCCAGGTGCACCTGCAGCGCGCCCGCCTCGATCTTGGCGAGATCCAGGACGTCGTTGATCAGCCCCAGCAGGCGCTGGCCGGCGCCGTAGATCACGCGCAGCCGATCGCGCGAGTCGGCCGGCAGGCGCCGATCCTCGATCAGCAGCTGCGTGTAGCCCAGCACGGCGTTGAGCGGCGTGCGGATCTCGTGGCTCATGTTGGCGAGGAAGCGCGACTTCGCGCGGCTCGCGGCCTCGGCGTGCTGGCGGGCGTCCTGCAACAGGGCCTCGGTGCGGCGATGGCCGTCGATCTCGTCGCGCAGGCGCATGTTGGTGCTGGCCAGGTCGCGCGTGCGCGCCTGCACCTGGATCTCGAGCTGCGAATGCGCTTCCTGGCGCAGCTCGTCGTGGCGCCGGCGCGCCGCCAGCAGCGCGGCCAGCAGGCCCGTGAACGCCAGCCCGCTGAGCAGCACCGACACCTGCAGCCAGCCCGGCTGCGGCATCGTGCTGGCCCACGCGGGACGGGCCAGCATCGTCCAGCGGCGATCGGCCACGCGCAGGTCGTGGCTCGTCGACACGCCGCCCGCGACCTCGGCCACCAGCGCCGCGCGCGCGTCGGGCTCCACGATCCGCAGCGGCTGCTGGTCGCGCCACAGCAGCGCGGCGCTGCCCGGCGCGTCGGGATCGAACAGCAGCACGAACTGGTCGTGCGTGCCCATCTGCGCGACGGAGGCCTGCAACAGGCCGGCCAGGTCCAGCGTGGCCGCCACCATGCCGCGCACGCGGGCGGGGTCGACGGGCCGTCCCGCGGAGATGGCCAGGTCGTCCACCGGCGCATAGAGCGTCTGCACCAGCCGACCCTCGGGGCTGTTGGCGATGGACGACAGCGGCGGCGTGGCCGTCATCGCGTTGGACGCCGCCGCGCGCGCGAGCGCGCTGCCGCGCTGCGCGTCGTGCGCGTGGTCGAGGCCCACCAAGGCCTCGCGGCCGGATTCGGGATCCGTCCAGGCCACCGGGAAGTAGTCGTTGCGCGATCCGGCGCGCACCACCGAGCCCTGCGCATCGACCTCGCGGATCGAGATGCCGTCCAGGCCCGCGCGCGCCGTCTCGAACGCATCGCGCGCGGCCAGGGTCACGCGCGGCAGCCACTCGAACGTCGACTGCCACGGGCTGCGCGCGAGCAGCGGCGTGGAGACGGCGCGGAACTGGGCGGCGTCGACGGCCGTCCGGTAGAAATAGTGCTGCAGCGTCTCGAGGTCGCGCGCGGTGAGTTCCACGTGCGTCTGCAGCGTCATCGCCAGCCGGCCGGTGTCGGCCTTGAAGCGCTCGGTCTGCGCGTCGCGCACGCCCAGGCCCGTGGCGAAGGTGCAGAAGGCGGTCAGGCCCAGGCCCAGGCAGATCAGCGGGAACGGCTGGACGGTGACGCGATCCTCGCGCAGGCGCGGATGGAACAGCAGCAGCAGGCCCGGCGTGACCACCAGCATGCCCGTGGCGTCGCCCAGCCAGCCCGCCACCCAGGCGAACAGCGGATCGATGTGCACCGCCGCGACCGCGCCGCGCCACGCGAGCATCCCCGCCGTGGCTCCGACCAGCGCGGCCAGCGTCACCGTGGCGGCGAAGCGCAGCGTCTGGCGGACCGGATCGCGGCGCAGCTCGTGCGGGAACGCCGCCAGCAGATGTGCCGCCAGCATGGCCTGCGCGAGCTCGCCCAGCGTGACCAGCGCCGTGACGCGAGCGCCGGTGGCGTCGTAGCTCGCCAGCGCGTCGGCCACATGCAGCCCGTTGGCGGCGAACAGGCCCAGCGCGAGGCCGGCCCAGGCGCGCCGGCCGAAGACCATGAGCGCGGCCAGCGCGACTCCCGCGCCAAGCCAGTTGGCCGCGACGGTGCCGGGCACGATCGCCATCCACATGCCCAGGCGCGCGACGGCGCCGGTCGCCCAGGCCAGGGCGATGGTGAGCAGCAGGTTTCGTCGCACCGGCTTGAGCATCACCGCGCGTGTCCTCCCCGGGGTCGGGCAGGAATGCCCGCGTGGATGATAGCGCCGGGATTCTGCTAACTTGGCGTCGGATCCGCCAAGGGAAATGCCATGTCTGACGATTTCTTCGCACCGCCGCCGTTCGACCCCGCCACCGCCCGCGCGACGCTGCAGCGCGCGCTGCGCGACCTCAAGCTCAGCGAGCGCAACGGCGCGTTCGAGATGAACGGCCAGCCGGTGGTCCGGGCGCGCATCGAGGGCGCCGTGCTGAAGCTGGACGTGGCGAAGAAGCCTTCGCGCTCGCCGGACTGGGAGCACGCCGAGGCGGGCGACCACGCGAAGCTGCGGCGCTTCATCGACGACGTGAAGCGGCGGGTGTCGCGCTGGGCCGAGGGGCGCGAGGATTAGGCGTCAGAACCTGTGAATGAACCCGGCGCGTCCGAGCGGGTCGTCAAAACGCGTCCGATCAAGGCGCAAAGCACAGCCGTAGCTTGGGCTACGGCGAGCATTTGCAACGCAGAGCGGGCGCGTTTTGACGGCACGAGCGGGCGTGGCGGGTTCGTTCACAGGTTCTCAGGGCCCGACCACGATCACGAAGTGCTTGCGCAGCGTCTCCAGCACCTCGAACGAGCCCGCGAAGCCCGCCGGGATCACCAGCGCCTCGCCGGGGCCGGCCTCGGTGAACGTGCCGTCGGTGGCGTGCAGGCGGCAGCGGCCGGCCAGCACCACCATGTACTCGTGCTCGGTCGGGTCCATCTGGATGCGCCAGCGGCCGACCTCGCACTCCCAGATGCCGGCCACGAGGCCCGCCGGCGCGCTCTCGTAGATCACCCAGGTGCGGCGCTCGGGCGCGCCGATCTCGCGGCGCTCCTCGCGCGGGAAATCGATGTCGGGCGGGGTGGACGGCTTGTCGAACTTGACGATGGCGGTCATGGAAATCTCTATCTAGCGAAGGGTCATGGGAATGGTGACGGGCCCGTCGTTGACGAGGTGCACCTGCATGTCGGCGCCGAAGCGGCCGCTGGCCACGCGCGGATGGCGCTCCGCGGCCAGGCGCAGCACGGCCTCGTAGAGCCGGCGGCCCAGGTCCGGCGGCGCCGCGCCGGTGAAGCTGGGGCGGTTGCCGCCGCTGGTGTCGGCGGCCAGCGTGAACTGGCTGACGACGAGGAGGCCGCCGTCGGGCACGTCCTGCACGCTGCGGTTCATCTTGCCGGCCTCGTCGGCGAAGATGCGCAGCTTCAGCAGCTTGGCGACGAGCCTGTCGGCCTGCGCCTCGGTGTCGGCCGGCTCGGCGCACACCAGCACCAGCAGGCCGGGGCCGATCGCGCCGACGGTCTCGCCGGCGATGTCGACGCGCGCCTCGCGCACGCGCTGGATGACGGCCAGCACGCTCAGGCGTCCTTGATCCGGGCGGCCGGCTCGTCGACGTAGGCCTCGACGTCGGTGGGCAGCAGCTGGATCGACGTGCGCAGGCCCGACACGTCGCGCATCAGCGCGCGCTCCACTTCCGCCCGCAGCGCCGCCGCGCGGCCCAGCGTCCACGCCGCCGGCACGTGCATGTGCAGATCGGCGTAGCGGCGCTGGCCGGCGCGCCGTGTGACGACGTGGTCGAAGCGGATGGGTTGCGTGTCGAAGGCCGCCAGCGTCTTCTCGATCTGCGCGCGCACCTCGGGCTCGACGGCCATGTCCATCAGCCCGTCGGCGGAGCGCCAGACCAGCGAGACGCCCTCGCGCACGATGTTGCCCGCCACGCAGACGGCCACCACCGGATCCAGCCACAGCCAGCCCGTGAAGTGCACGCCCACCAGGCCGACGACCACGCCCACGGAGGTCCACACGTCGGTGATCAGGTGCTTGGCATCGGCCTCCAGCGCGATCGAGCGCTCGGCCGCGGCCTTGCGCAGCATCGCGACGGCCAGGCCGCCGTTGAGCGCCGTGGACGCCAGCGACAGCGCGATGCCCAGGCCCACCGCCTGCACCGGCGCCGGATGGAACAGGCGCTCGCCGGCGGCGCCGACGATGGCGATCGCGGCGGCCACGATCAGCACGCCCTCGAAGCCGCTCGAGAAGTACTCGGCCTTGTGATGGCCGTACGGATGCCCCTCGTCGGGCGGCTGCGCGGCCCATGACACCATCATCAGCGCGAACACGGCGCCCACGAGGTTGACCAGGCCTTCGATGGCGTCGGACAGCAGGCTCACGGAGCCGCTGACGTACCAGGCGCCGGCCTTCAGCGCGATGGTCGCCACCGCGATCACCGCGGACACTTTCAGGTACGAACTCACTTGCATGGGTGCATTGTCGCCGCCCGGGCGGCCCGCCCGAGTCATCGGGCCGCGACACCGGCCGGCTTGCGAAGCCGCACGCCGACGACCACCGGATCGTGGTCGGACGCCCGCCATGGCGTGGCCGTCCAGGGCGACGTCGATGACGCGCCGGATGCCCGCAGCGCGAACGCGTAGTCCAGCAGTTCGGGCTCGTCGGCGTCGACGTGCCAGGTGGCGACGCCGGTGACGCGCGCCGCCATCGCCGGGTTGGCGAACACCCCGTCGAGGCGCCCGGCCGCGCCGTCGAAGACGTAGGAATAGCCCACGGGATCGAAGCGCACCGCCTGGTCGGCGAAGCCCTTCGCCGCCAGCGCCGCGGGGGGATCCTCGCGGGCGTAGGCGTTGAAGTCGCCCACCAGCAGCGTGTCGGTGACGCCGTTGGCGCGCGCAACCACCGCCGCGAAGCGCGCCAGCGCGCGGGCCTGCAAGAGCCGGCGATGGTTCCAGCAGCCCTGCAGGTCGCCGCGATCGGCATCCGCACCCTCGGCGGCGTCGCAACGCCTCGACTTGAAGTGGCCCGCGATCAGGTTGAAGCCCGCGCCGCCGCCCGGCACGACGAAGGCCTGCGCGAGCGGCGGCCGGTTGTGCACGGGATCGCGGTCGAAGCGCGGCGGCCCGAAGGGCGCGACGCGCACCGGCTTGTAGAGCATCGCCACGCGGATCGCGTCGCCGCCGCTGCCGCCCGGCGGTTCGCCGACGACGTCCCACGTGGCGGCGCCGTTGCGCGCGTTCAGCGCGTCGACGAGACCCTGCAGCGCCGGGCCGCCGTCGTTCTCGATCTCCATCAGCGCGACGACGTCGGCGTCGAGGGCCGCGAGCATCTCCACGATCTTGGCGCGTTGCCGCTCGAACTCCGCCGCGTTGCGCGCGCCGCGGCAATCCGACGCGAGGCGGCGCGGGCCGCAGCGGCCGTGGCCGTCGGCGAGCGTGGCGAAGAAGTTGTCGAGGTTGGCCGCTGCGATGCGCAGGTCGCCGCCCACGCTCGCCGGACCGGGGCTGCGCGGGTTGGCCCGGGCGAAGCGCGGCGGCCGCGCCGGATGGATCTTCCAGGTGCCCGGCCCGTCGGCCCGCGCGCTGGCCAGCCCGTAGTCGATCACGCCGGTGACCTCGGTGAGCGTGTCGCCGGCGCGCACGCTGCCGTCGTCGGCCAGGTACGGCGTGGGCGCCAGGAACTGGAGCGCCGAGCCGTCGTCGAGGACCAGGCTGCGTCGCGCGTTGGCACGTGCCAGCGCCCGCGCGGGCGCCCCGGGACGCACGACGTCGGTGGGCACGCGCAGCCGTCCGCCGCTGGCCAGCGTGAGCTGCCCGAACCGCCCGAGGAAGAAGTTCTGCTGCACGGTGAAGGGCCCCGTGAGCGTCACCAGCATGCCCTCGTGGCGCTCCAGGCTCTCGCCTTCGGGCAGCGGCCATGCCAGCGCCACGGGCGCGATGTCGCAGTCGCTTCGCAGCGCCTGCAGGTCGGTCACGTCGTGCAGCTCGGTGACGGGGTGCGCCAGCGTCTCGCGGTTGTTCGCGGCGCCCGCGTTGAACTCCACGGCCCGGCCCGCCAGCCTCACGCACTGGCGCGCCGCCACGGCCGGCGCATCGCCGGTGAACACGAAGATGCCCCGCGAGGCGCGCCCCGCGTCGGCGCCGTCCGCCTCCTGGAGGAAGAATCCGTTGCTGGTGACCAGCGTCACGGCGCCTTCGGTGACGACGCGCCGGCCGGCGAGTGGGCTGCGGGCGCCCGGCCCCTGGATCGCATGCACGGGCACGAGCGCGCCGGCGTCCGCGAAGGCCGCGGCCGCCAGCAGTGCCAGCCCCGCGAGCCAGCGCGTCCCGATGCGAAAGAACGTGTCCATGTGTCCCATGTTGCCTGAGGAGGCGCCGGGTTCCGCCCCGCCGACTCCCCCATAAAATCGGTTCCGGCGCTCGACAGCCGCGCCGCGCACATCCGTCCGGGAGGGACCCTTTTGATCTTCGGCATCGACCTTGGCACCACCAACAGCCTCATCGCCTGGCTGAAGGACGGCGTCCCGACCCCGATCCCCAACGTGCACGGCGCCGTGCTCACGCCCTCGGTCGTCTCGGTGGACACCGACGGCAGCCTGCTGGTGGGCGCCGCCGCGCGCGAGCGCCTGGTCACCCATCCGAGGCGCAGCGCCGCCTCGTTCAAGCGGCTGATGGGCACCGGGCAGAAGCTGGCGCTGGGCGGCGTGCACTACCGCCCGGAGGACCTGTCGGCGCTGGTGCTGCGCGCGCTCAAGGCCGACGCCGAGCACGCCACCGGCGAGAAGGTGGAGGAGGTCATCATCTCGGTGCCCGCCTACTTCAACGACCAGCAGCGCAAGGCCACGCGCCTGGCCGGCGAACTGGCCGGGCTGAAGGTGCTGCGCCTGGTGAACGAGCCGACCGCCGCGGCGCTGTTCCACGGCATCCACGAGCGCGACGCCGACGCCACCTTCCTCATCATCGACCTGGGCGGCGGCACCTTCGACGTGTCCATCCTCGAGCGCTTCTCCGGCGTGATGGAAGTGCGCGCGACCGGCGGCGACAGCTTCCTGGGCGGCGACGACTTCACCGAGGCCCTGCTGCAGCTGCTGGCGCGCAAGGCCTCCGTCGACGCAAGGACGCTGGCCGATCCCGCGAAGCTGGGCGCGCTGCGCTTCGCCGCCGAGTCGGCCAAGCGCGCGCTGGCGTCCGGCCCCGGCTGCGAGGTCGACCTTCAGGGCCTGGGCCTAGGCACGCTGACGCTGACGCACGCCGAATTCGAGAAGGCCTGCGAGCCGCTGCTGGAGCGCCTGCGCGCACCCATCGAGCGCGCGCTGCGCGACGCCCGGCTGCGCGTGGCCGACCTCGACGAGATCGCGCTGGTGGGCGGCGCGAGCCGCATGCCCATGGTGCGACGGCTGGTGTCGCAGCTGTTCGGCCGCCTGCCCGCGCGCCACCTCGACCCCGACCAGACCATCGCGCTGGGCGTGGCCGTGTGCGCCGGCCTCACGAGCCGCGACGAGGCCTTCGAGGAGATGGTGCTCACCGACGTGTGCCCGCACACGCTGGGCATCCGGGTGAGCGAATCGGACGGCCGCGGCGGCCACGTCGGCGACGTGTTCCTGCCCATCATCGAGCGCAACACCGTGGTGCCGGCCAGCCGCGTCAAGACCGTGCAGACCGTGGCCGACAACCAGACCGCGCTGGCGGTCAACATCTTCCAGGGCGAGTCGCGCCACTGCAGCCAGAACATCGAGCTGGGCAGCGTCGACGTGACCATCCCGCCGCGCAAGGCCGGCGAGGTGCAGGTGGACGTGCGCTACACCTACGACGTCAACGGCATCCTCGACGTCGACATCGCGGTGCCCGAACACGGCATCGAGCAGAACGTGGTGATCCGCAAGCTCGCCGGCGACATCGGCGACGAGGAGATCGCGCGCCGCCGCGCCGAGCTCGCCGCGCTGAAGGTGCACCCGCGCGACCAGGACCAGAACCGTCTCGTGCTGGAGCGCGCGAACCGGCTCTACGAGCAGCTGCTGGGCGACGAGCGCGAGCAGGTGGGCCGCTGGCTGGGCCAGTTCGAGGCGGTGCTGGGCCGCCAGGACGGCCGCGAGATCGGCGAGGCCCGCAAGCAGTTCGCGGCCGCCCTCGACACGCTCGAACGCGGCCCCGCCTGGTAGGCGCGCGATGACGCCGTGGCAGACCCTGGGCGTGGCCCCCGACGTGGCCATGGCCGACCTGCGCCGCCGCTACGCCGCGCTGATCAAGGAATTCCGTCCCGAGACGCACCCGCAGGACTTCGCGCGCATCCGCGAGGCCTACGAGGCGGTGCTGCCCATCGCGCGCCGGCGCGAGGCGGAGGCGTTCGAGCAGGTCCCGGTCGACGCGGCACCGGCGCCCTCGCCGCCCGAGCCGGTCGACGAGCCGCCCGGCTTCGAGCGGGAGATCGCCGTGCTACCGGACGCCGCGCCCTCCGATTCCCGCGCCGATGAGCCTGGCCTGGCCACGCGCTTCCACCGCTTCCACGAACTCGCCGAGGCCGCGCCGGGCACGCGCGACGAGGCCTTCCTGCCCGAGCTGCGCGCGTTGCTGCAGGCGCGCACCGGCGCCTCGCTGGACGAAGGCCAGGCGCTCGAGTTCGCGTTGCTGCGCTGGTTCATGGAGAGCGACCAGCCGCCGCTGACGCTGCTGTTCGAGGCCGGCCGCACGTTCGACTGGCATTTGCACCCGGCGCGCCTTTCCAGCTGGCTGTCGCCCTGGGCGTTGCGGCAGATGGAGGCGCGTCTCGCCCTGTCGCGCGACCTCGTGTGGGCGCGCCACTTCAGCGGCAACGCCTGGCTGCGACGGCTGCATTCGCCGTCGAACCCGGTGACGCCCGTCGCGAGCCGGCCGGCCGCCCTCGAGGCCTTGCGCTGGGCCGAGCGCTGGCAACTCGCCTGCGCGGATGCCGACACGCCGGCGCTGGCAGGCGCACTCAACCCGCGGGCGCTGCGCCGCCTGCAAGGGCGCGAGCTGCTGAGCACCGACCTGCTGGCCGGACTGGCCTTTGCGTGTGCTGCGCCCGGTCTGGTCGATGCTGCGTTCTACACCGCCATCGGCACCGCGCTCACGTTCGGGCTGCGGCTGGCACTGCGCTGGGTGCATCCGGCGCCGGGCCGATACCGGCTGCCCGGGCCGATCGCGCGCTTTGTGGCGAGCTACGCGGCCGTGGCCGTCCTGCTGGCCGCCGGCCTGGCGATCTCGGGCATCGTGATGGGGGCGGCGGACGACAGCGGCGACGTGGTCGCGGCCATCGCGACGCTGCTCATCGCGCCTGCGGCGCTGATCGGCTTGGCGGCGGTCTGGCGCGTGTTGGCGTGGCTGGAGGGCCTGGCCGCCGAGCTCTTCGCGTGGCGCGACGCCGTCGACCGGCTGGAGTTCGATCGCGCCCTGCGCGGGCAGACGCCGGCCGGCGCAACTGCCCCGTTCGGGTCGCGGCTGGGGCTCGTGGCACGCTGGAAGAGCATTCCCGAAGCGCTGCGCCTGCGGCGAGTAGAGGTGGCGACGCGCGCGCGTCCCGCGCGACCCGAGCCGCTCAAGCGGATCCGCCTACGCTGGGCGACGCCCGGCAAGGGACGCATGATCTGGATCGCCCTGTGGGTGCTGTTCGCAATCGCGCGCGGGATCCACGCGTTCGGGAACTAGCCTCAGAGCTTGTCGATCATCGGCAACACTGCCGAGATCATCGCCATCGTCACCGTCACGCCGACGAACAGCGGCAGCAGGCTCTTGAATTCGCCGGGCAGCAGCTTCTCGAACGCGGCGCGCAGGCGGCCCAGGCCGGTGCGCGGCGCGGCCGGTTCGGCGGAGGGTTCGGCCGACCCGGCCTGTTCCTCGGCGCGGCGTTGCGCGGCGATCACGGCGCGGGCCTGGTTCGCGGCCTCGTGCGCCTTGGCCTCCTGCGCGGCCACCCATTGCGAGGTGACCCAGGATTGCGGGATGGAAGGCTCGTCGGCGGCCGCTGCGGCGGGCAACGGCGCGGCGGCGGCACGTTCGAGCGCCGTGCGCGACGTGCTGGCCGCGGCGTGGGCGTCGGCCGGCGTGGCGGGAACGGCGGGCTGCGCGGCCTCGCCGGCCGGCGCGGTGGCCAAGTCGTCCTCGTCGAACAGCTGCGTGGGCGCGAACCCGCTGTAGTCGTCGTCGTCGGCCTGGTGCAGGAACTGCGTCTCCGCAAAGCCGGCGGCAGGGCGGCTAGCGTTCTTGGCGTTGCGGTTGAGTGGCTTGAACATGTCTTTCCTCCGGGGCCGGTCCGTTGCGGGAACACCGCGGCGTTGCAGTCTTCCCTTCGCCGAACTTCAGCACGGCCCGGGATCCCGGCGGCGCGGTGGGCGCGGCGCCAGGAGGCTGGGTCGGGACGGTTCGTCGAGGCGACCCCCCCCTTTTCCTGCAGATTTTCGGCTCTTCGTGCCCGATTCGACAGCAGGCCAACTACTTACTTTGCGAGCAGATCGACCCCGAACGGCCCCCGATGCGGGCGCGGCGAGGCAGAAAGAGCGTGTCGAAGGCCGCCATCCTGCTTTCCGGCTCCCAGGCTGCGCACAGCGCTGGAGCCGATGAAAGAAGTTTCGCTGAACTGGGCCGCGCGCGCTTCCCCAAAAGGGGGGGCCGGACACCCCCCCGCCGGCGGGGCCCAGGTTTTGGCCGCTGCGGTCAGTGTGGGGACTCGCTGTCCGAATCGATCCGGCCCCGCGCCAAAGCCACCACCCGGTCGGCCATCGCGATCGTCTCGGGGCGGTGGGCCACGATCACGCGGGTCAGCGCCATCGCCCGGACGGCCTGGTTGACGCTGGCCTCGTTGCGCAGGTCCAGGTGGCTGGTGGCCTCGTCCAGCACCAGGATGCGCGGGCGCCGGTACAGCGCGCGCGCCAGCAGCACGCGCTGCTTCTGGCCGCCGGACAGGCCGGTGCCGACGTCGGTCACCAGCGTGTGGAAGCCCATGGTCATCGCGCGGATCTCCGCCTCCACCGCGGCCAGCCGGGCGCATTCCTCGATGCGCTCGAGGTCGGGCTCCGGGTCGAAGAAGCAGATGTTGTCGGCCACCGAGCCGGAGAACAGGCGATCCTCCTGCATCACGGTGCCGATCAGCGCCCGGTAGTGCGACAGCCCGAGCCGGTGGAGGGGCGTGCCGTCGAACAGCACCTCGCCCTCGGTGGGCGGCAGCAGTCCCAGCAGCACCTTCACGAGCGTCGTCTTGCCGCAGCCCGAGGGCCCGGTGATGGCCAGGCTGCGGCCGTCCTCCACCACCAGGTCGACGCCGCGCAGCACCCAGGGCTCGGTGGGCGCGTAGCGGTAGCCGACGCCGCGCAGCTCGATGCGCGCGGGACGTCTGCTCAGGTCGACCTCCACGGCCGCCGGCGCCTCGCCGGCCTCGGCCCGGGCCAGCGCGATGTCGGCCACGCGCTCGCCGTGCAGGCGCAGCATCGCGAGCTCGGAGGCCGTGTCCAGGAGCGCGCCCACGCGGGTGGAGAACAGCTCCTTGTAGGCCATGTACGCGAACAGCATGCCCACCGTGAAGCCGCCGGCCAGCACCATGCGCGCCGCCAGCCAGACCACGACGACGCGCTCCAGGCCGAACAGCAGCGTCTGCGCGCTCTCGTGCGCCACGTGCACGCGCGCCACGCGCAGGCCGGCGTTGAACTGGTCGGCCAGCATGTTCATCCAGCCGGCGCGGCGCTGGTCGCCGCGGCCGAAGAGACGCACGCTCTGGATGCCGCCGGCGGTCTCCAGGAAGTGGGTCTGCTGGCGCGCCGCGTGGATGATCTCCTCGGCGCTGGCGTCGCGCAGCGAGCGGAACACGCCCCAGCGCAGCAGGCCGTACAGCGCGGCCGCGACGAGCGACACGGCCATCAGCGCCGGGCTGTACAGGCCCATCATCACCAGCGTGCCCGCCACCATCAGGCCGTCCACCAGCGCCTGCACGAGGCCCGTGGTGAGCGTCTTCTGGATCACCGCGATCGAGCCGAAGCACGACACGATGTGGCCCACGTGGCGCTTCTCGAAGAACTCCAGCGGCAGCCGCACGAGGTGCCCGAACACGTTGCCCAGCCACTGGAAGTTCAGGCGCGCGCTGAGCGTGGCCACCCACCAGCCGCGCACCGCGCCCATGCCGGCCTGCAGCAGCACCAGCAGGCCGAAGCCGATCGCCAGCACCCCCAGCAGCTCGCGGTCGGCGGCCAGCAGGGCCTGGTCGACCACCCACTGCAGGTAGAACGGCAGCGCGATCACCACCACCTCCAGCGCGAGCGCCAGCGCGAGGATCTGCGCGAGGCCGCGGTTCAGGCCCGTGATGCGGCCCATCAGGCCGCGCAGCGTGAAGCGCAGCCGCTCGGACTGCGGCGAGAAGCCCTCGCCCGGCGACAGTTCGAGCGCGATGCCGGTGAAGTGCGGCGCGAACTCCGCCAGCGTGAGCGTGCGCACGCCCACGCTCGGATCGTGGATCACGAGGCGGCGCGCCGACACCGACTCCAGCACCACGAAGTGGTTCATGTCCCAGTGCAGGATGCAGGGCAGCTGCAGCTCGCGCAGGTTGTGCAGGTCGAGCTTCAGCGGGCGGCTGGCCATCCCCAGCGCCGCCGCCACGCGCACCAGGCCCTCGAAGTTGGCGCCCTTGCGCGACACGCCGAAGCGCAGGCGCAGCGAGGGCAGGTCGGTGTCCAGCCCGAGGCTCACGGCCACCATCGCCAGGCACGCGAGGCCGCACTCGGTGGCCTCCGTCTGCAGGATCACCGGCAGGCGGCGGCGCAGGCCCAGCCGGCGCGTGACGCCGGCAGGCACGGGGTCGTGCTCCATCGCGTCCGTCATCGCGCGGCCACCCGCCAGGCCGCCAGCGGCTCCAGGGCCCACTCCACCAGCGTGCGGCGCTCGGCCACCAGGCTCGCCTGCACGTGCATGCCCGCCTTCAGCGAGGCGCGCCACGCGAGCGCGGCGTCGCCGGGCGCGTCGGGATCGAGCGTGACGACCACGCGGAAGACGTTGTCCGGCGCGCCGGCGGCCGACTCGTTGCCGTCGCCCAGGTCGCGCGCCGCGACCGCGCTGCGCGAGACCTCGCGCACGTGCGCGGCCAGCTGCCCGTAGCGCGAGTACGGGAACGCGTCCACGCGCAGCCACACGGGCATGCCCGCGCGCACGAAACCCGCCGAGCGCGTGGGCACCCACAGCTCGGCCTCCAGCGCCGCGCCGGCCGGCAGCAGCGTGGCCAGCGTCTGGCCGGCGGCCACCGACTGGCCCGGCGCCGCCAGCAGCGCGGCGATCTCGCCGGCCTGCGGGGCCAGCACCTGGTTGCCGCGGCGCGACTCGTTCTCGGCCTGGGCCTGCGCAAGCGCCTGCACCTCGCGGCGCATCTGCGCGCTCTCGCGGCCGGCCTGCAGCGGCAGCGAGGCGCGGTCGGCGCGCAGGGTGGCCAGCTCGGCCTGCGCGGCGCCGCGGGCGCGCTCCATCTCGGACAGCCGCGCCTGCTGGTCGAGCAGCTCGGTCTGCTTCTCGGCCGCCTCCACCGGCGACACCGCCCCGCTGCGCACGAGATCGGGATAGCGGCCGGCCACGTCGCGCACCAGCTGCACGCGCTCGCGCTGCAACGCGATCTCGCGCTCCTGCTGCGCCAGGCCGGCCGCGACGGCGCCAACGCGCGCATCGAGCGAGGCCGCCTGCTGGCGCACCTGCAGGCCCTGCTGCTGCAGCTCGTCGCCGAGGCTGCCCTGGCGCAACGCGAGCGAGCGCGCGACGGCCTCCTGCGTGGGCCCGCTGGCGCTCGCCTGCTCGGTGGACAAGGCGACCACGGCCTGGCCCGCCGCCACCCGGGTGCCCTGCGCCGCGGGCGTGGCCACGACGACGCCGGCCTGCGGCGCCACCAGCCGCAGCACGCCGCCCGCGGGCATCAGCACGCCGCCCACCGACTCCTTGCGCGCGAAGCCCTGCGTGCACGCGAACACCACCAGCGCCAGCACCAGCAGCACGAAGAACGCGGCGACGGCGGTCTGCCACGGGCTGCGCGTCAACACGATCGCACCGTGGAATCTCTGACGCTGGTGATCGACGGCCTGGCGGCGGAACAGCTCGGTCATGGGAAGGGGTTGGGGCGACGCGCGCGACCGCGAAGCGTAGCTCAGAAATCGGTCGCTTCCATCGGCGCGAGCCCTGTAGGCATGCAACGCGGGCATCACCCCGATGCGCATTCGTCAACCGGGCCCGCGGTGCGCCGGGCTACAGTCGGCCTCCCCTTCCAACAAGCGCATTCCGGAGCCCCGCATGAAGCTGCTGATCGGCAACAAGAACTACTCGTCCTGGTCGATGCGTCCGTGGGTGATGCTCACGCAGTTCGACATCCCGTTCGAGGAGGTCATGGCGCGCTTCGACAGCTTCGAGGCCGACTCGAGGTTCAAGGCCACCGTGGGCGCGCTGTCGCCGGCCGGCAAGGTGCCCATCCTGGTCGAGGACGACGGCTTCGCCGTGTGGGACACGCTGGCCATCGCCGAGTACGTGGCCGAGAAGTTTCCCGCCCGGGCCCTGTGGCCGCGCGACGCGAAGCGGCGCGCCCGCGCGCGCAGCGTCTGCGCCGAGATGCACAGCGGCTTCGGCGCGCTGCGCAACGCGTTCGGCATGAACATCGAGGCCGCGCTGCCCGAGGTGGGCGCGCGGGTGCTGGCCGGGAACGCCGACGCGCGCGCCGACCTGGCCCGCATGACGCGGCTGTGGCAGGAGGCGCTGGCCGAGTCCGGTGGCCCGTACCTGTTCGGCGAGTACTCCATCGCCGATGCCTACTTCGCCCCGGTGGTCATGCGCATGCGCACCTACGCGCTGCCGGTGCCGCCCGACGTGGCCGCCTACATCGAGCGCGCGGTCGCGGCCAAGGGCACGGCGGCCTGGATCCGCGGCGCGCTGGCGGAGAAGGACTTCCTGCAGTTCGAGGAGCCGTACCGGACGTCGCGCGACTGACGCTGGCACGCGACGCGGCCGCGTTCGCTGCCGTGCGCGACGGCGGTGCGCGGGCTTACTTCGGTATATTGGACGAACATGTCCGCTCCCCGTTTCCCAGCGCTCGCCCCCTTCGCGCTCGCAGCGTTCGCGCTGCTGTCCGCCACCTCCGCGCAGTCCCAGGCGCCCGCGGCCGCAGCGTCCTCGGCCCCGGTCGAGGCGACGCCGGCCGGCCCGTCTTCCCGCGCCGCCGACGAGGAGCCGGAGCCGGGCGTCGCCGCATCCGCCCCGACGCCGGCGGCGCCGCCTCCCGCAGCGGCGCGCGCGGTGCCGCCCGCCGCCACGCCGACGCCTCCCGCGCCCGAGGCCGCCGCGCTGCCGCCGGTCACGCCGGCCGATGCCCCCACGGGTAACGCCACCAACGCCCGCGACGACGTCATCCGCGACGCCCGCGACGCCTTCCAGCGCCACGACCGCGCCCGGCTGGCGCTGCTGCGCGCCACGGCGGTCACCAACCGCCTGGCGCTGGCGCCCTGGGTGGACTACTGGGAGCTGACGAACCGGATCTCCGAGGTGAGCGCCGACGAGGTCGAGCAGTTCTACGTGCGCTGGCCCGGCACCTACGTGGAGGACCGGCTGCGCAACGACTGGCTGCTGGAGGTGGGCCACCGCCACGACTGGGACGCGTTCAAGCGCGACTATCCGCGCCTTCGCATGACCGACGACCGCAGCGTCGCCTGCTACGCGACGCTCGTCGACCACCTCGCCGGCAAGGAGGTGCGCGACATCGCGCTGGCGCAGTGGCTCGCGATCAAGGACATCGACGGCGGCTGCCAGCTGCTGGCCCAGACGCTCCACGACGACCAGGTGTTCACCGACGCCGACGTCTGGCGCCGCCTGCGCCGGGCCGCCGACTTCAACGCGAAGAGCGCCGAGCGCGCGATGCGCGGCGCGGCGCAGATCCTGGGCAAGCCGGCCGTCAAGGAGATCGCCGCGCTGCAGGACAACCCGGCGCGCTTCATCACGCGCAAGGCCGACGTCGACACCACGCGGCGCAACGAGATGGTCGCGCTCGCGCTGGCCCGAATGGGCGCGAGCGATCCCGCCGCCGCGGCGCTGCAGCTGCAGGAACGCTGGCAGTCGTCCATCGGCGCGGACAACGCCGCCTGGGCCTGGGCCGTGATCGCCAAGCACGGCGCGCAGGCGCTGCTGCCCGAGGCCGTGGACTGGGCCGATCGCGCCTGGGCCGCCCGCAAGCCGGCGCGCAAGGGCGAGGCGCTCGCGCCGCCCGACTGGGGCGACGACGTGCTGGCGTGGCACGCGCGCGCCGCGTTGCGCGCGGGCGGCGGCTCGCAGCGCTGGAAGAACGTGATGCGCGCCATCGACGCGATGAGCCCTGCCGAGCGCGCCGCCGACAACTGGGTCTACTGGCGCGCGCAGGCCGAACTCGCGCTGGGCCTGCTGGCCGCGGGCGCCGAGAACGACGCCGCCACCGCCGCGGCGCGCCAGAAGCTGGCCGCGCTGTCGTCGACGGTCAGCTTCTACGGCCTGCTCGCCGCGGAAGACCTGGGCAACCAGTTCGCGCTGCCGCCCAGGCCCCTGCCCATCACGCCGCTGGAACGCGGGCTGGCGCACGCGAACCCGGGCCTGCAGCGCGCGCTGGCGCTCAACGCGCTGGACATGCGCGACGAGGGCCGCCGCGAGTGGAACTACACGTTGCGCGGCATGGGCGACCGCGACCTGATGGCCGCGGCCCAGTGGGCCTGCGACATGAGCGACTGGCAGCTGTGCATCAACACCAGCGAGCGCACCAAGATCGAGATCGACATCGCGCAGCGCTACCCGATGCCGTTCCGGCGCGACATCGTCGAGGCCGCCACCAACGCCAGCCTCGACCCGGCCTTCGTCTTCGGCCTCATCCGCCAGGAGACGCGCTTCATGGGCAACATGAAATCCGCGGTCGGCGCCAACGGGCTGATGCAGCTGATGCCGGCCACCGCCAGGTGGGCCGCGAAGAAGGGCGGCATCCCCTACCGGCCCGAGCTGATCACCGACCCGTCCACCAACCTTCGCATCGGCTGCTTCTACCTGAAGATGGTGCTCGACAGCCTCGGCGGCTCCGACCCGATGGCCGCCGCCGCCTACAACGCCGGCCCGGCGCGTCCGCGGCGATGGCGCGGCGGGGTGATGCTGGCGCCCGAGGTCTGGGCCGAGAACGTGCCGTTCCTCGAGACACGCGACTACGTCAAGAAAGTGATGTCCAACGCCGCGATCTACGCCGCGTTGCTGGGCGACAAGGGGCCGCAGCTGCGCCCGCGACTGGGCCCGCAGATCGGGCCGCGCGACGCCGAGCAGCCGCTGGCGCCGGACATGCCATGAAGGCGTACGTGGTCGGCGGCGCGGTGCGCGATCGCCTGCTGGGCGAGCCGGTGAACGACCGCGACTGGGTCGTCACCGGCGCGAGCCCGCAGGACATGCTGGACGCCGGCTACCTGCCCGTGGGCAAGGATTTCCCCGTGTTCCTGCATCCGAAGACGCACGAGGAATACGCGCTCGCGCGCACCGAGCGCAAGACCGGCCCGGGCTACCGCGGCTTCGAGGTGTACGCCGCGCCCGACGTCACGCTGGAGGACGACCTGGTGCGCCGCGACCTGACGATCAATGCGATCGCGCAGGCCGACGACGGCACGCTGGTGGACCCGCACGGCGGCCAGCGCGACCTCGCCGCGCGGGTGTTGCGCCACGTCTCCGCGGCCTTCGCCGAGGACCCGGTGCGCATCCTGCGCCTGGCCCGCTTCGCCGCGCGCTGGCCGCACTTCACCGTCGCGCCCGAGACCACCGCGCTGATGCGCGAGATGGTGGACGCCGGCGAGGTGGACGCGCTGGTGGCCGAGCGGGTGTGGCAGGAGCTCTCGCGGGGGCTGATGGAACGCGCGCCGGCGCGCATGTTCGAGGTGCTGCGCAGCATCGGCGCGCTTGCGAGGCTGCTGCCCGAGGTGGACGCGCTGTTCGGCGTGCCGCAGCCGCCCGCGCACCACCCCGAGATCGACACCGGCGTGCACACGCTGATGGTGCTGGACCGCTGCGCGGCCACCGGCCAGCCGCTGCCGGTGCGCTGGGCCTGCCTCGTGCACGACCTGGGCAAGGCCACGACACCGGCCGACGTGCTGCCACGCCACATCGGCCACGAGCAGCGCGGCGAGAAGCTGATCCGCCGGGTCGACGAGCGCCTGCGCGTGCCGGTGGACTGCGCCGAGCTCGCGCTGCTGACCGCGCGCGAGCACACCCATGTGCACGCGAGCCAGCAGCTCGATGGCGCGGCGCTGATGCGCCTGCTGGAGCGCTGCGACGCGTTCCGCCGCCCCGAGCGCTTCCTGCAGATGCTGGCCGCCTGCGAATGCGACGCCACCGGCCGGCTGGGTTTCGAGGACCGCCCCTACCCGCAGCGCGCACGCCTGGCACAGGCGCTGCGGATCGCGCAGGACGTCGACGCCCGCGCGGCGTCGGCGCAGGCCATCGAGCGAGGAATGAAGGGCCCGGCCATCGCGGACGCGATCCGGCAGGCGCGCGTGAACGCGCTCAAGACCGCCATGCCGCGCGCGGATTGATCCGTATCGTCGAGCTGGCGGGCACAATGGCCGGCCATGAGCGCTGAACGCTTCGGCTATTTCAATCCCACCCGCGGCTACCACCGCGTCAAGAACGGCTTCTCGTGGCCCGCGTTCCTCTTTGGCGCCTCGTGGGCCTGTGCCAAGGGGCTGTGGTTGCCGATGCTGGCGATGCTGGGCATGGACTCGCTGATCTGGTTCGCCAGCGGGCTCGCAGAAGCCCGGCAGGACGACGGGCTGGCGCTGAGCACCCTCGTGATCGTGATCACCTACTGTGTGCTGCGCGGCCGCTGGGCCAACGCGCTGTGGCGCGCGAAGCTGCTGCGCGAGGGCTACCGGACCACGCGCACGTGACGCTCACCTGATCCAGGCGATCGCGCTGGCGATCAGGAACAGCAGGAGCGCGCTGCCCACCGGCACGAAGACCTCGCGCCCGGCCACGCGAAAACGCAGGTCGCCGGGCAGGCGGCCGAAGCCGTGGCGCGTCATCCAGTCGCCGAAGCGGTTGAAGACCAGCAGGCACAGCACGAGGACGAGGAGCCACCTCACAGCATGTGCGAGCGGTCGCCCGAGCGAAACCCGATCGGGTCGAGTTCGCAGTTGCGCGCGAGCGCGATCACCTTGAACAGCTCGCCCATCTCGTGTTCGTTGACGAGCTTCTGCGCGTTGGGGCGCTTGGCAACGCTGGCGGCGGCCAGCAGGTCGACCAGGCCGCAGTTGATGAGGAAACGCGCCTGCGAGGTGTAGCCCAGCACCGTGAGGCCGGCCTCCTGCGCCGCCAGCGCGATGCCGGAGAAGTTGACGTGCGCGGTGATGTCCTTGGCGCCGATGTCCACCAGCGGATCGCCGTCGGCCTGGTGGGCCTGGTGGCACATCAGCGTGCCGCCCGTGCGTTGCGGGTGGTAGTACTCGTGCTCGGGAAAGCCGTAGTCGACCAGGATCGCGACGCCGCGCTGGAGGCGGTCGGCCAGGCTCGCGACGAAGCTTTCGGCGATGGTGTGGATCTCGGTGACGCTGCCGTCGGGGAAGAAGCCGTCCATCAGCGCCGAGGCGGCCTGGGTCTCGCCTTCGAGGGAGAACGGGACGTCGAGGTCGGCGAATGCAAACCGACGCTGCTCGTCAGCGGGCTTTCCAGCCGAGGGAGCGCGGGATCCGGCTTCGCCGGGCCCGTCCCGGCCGGCCCCCTCGGGGGACAGGGAGCGCGAGCGACCGTGGGGGTACAGATCCACCACGCCGCGCTCGTGCCAGCGGCCGCCCGCGCGGTGCAGCAGCTTCACGGGCATCGCGTCGAGCACCTCGTTGCCGACGACCACGCCCTCCATGGTCTCGGGCCAGGCGTCCAGCCACTGCACGCGCGGCGCGAAGCGGGCCAGGCGCGCCTGCTGGCGCTCGCGCAACGGCCCGGACAACTCGATGATCGTCAGATCCACCGGCTGGCGGAGCATGCCGTCGTCGTCGGCGTCGTCGGCGTCCAGCGCCTCCAGCAGCTGTTCGGCCAGCGCGCCGGAGCCGGCGCCGAACTCGTAGACGCGCCCGGTGCCCGACGCCGCCAGGGCCTCGCGCACCTGCACCGCCAGCGCGCGGCCGAAAAACGGCGACAATTCGGGGGCGGTGACGAAATCGCTGCCGCCCTCGGGCCCGAGGCCGAAGATGCGGCGTCCGCCGCCGTAGTAGCCCAGGCCGGGCGCGTACAGCGCCTCCGCCATGAAGTCGTCGAATGGCATCCAGCCGCCGGCCGCCGCCACGCGCGCGGCAATGCGGTCGACGAGCGGGCCGCTCGTCGAGGGGGAAGAATCTGAGTTGGCGCCCGCGAGATCGGGCCTGGAATTGCGCTGCATCGAATCAAATTGTAGGGATCAATGGCCCACCCCCACCACCTCGACGCCGAAATGTCGCCCGCCGCGCGCCCCGTGGCGCTGGTGACGGGCGCGGCGCGCCGCATCGGCCGCGTGATCGCGCTCGAGCTGGCGCACGCCGGCTTCGACATCGCGCTGCACCACCGCGGCGCCGCGCCCCGGTCGCTCGCCGAGGCCGCGTCCACGGCGGAGGAACTGCGCGCGGTCGGCGCGCGCGTGGAGGTCTTCGCCGCCGACTTCGCCGACCCGGCCGCGACGGCCGCGCTGCTGCCCGCCATCGCCGAAGCCTTCGGGCGCGTCGACGCGGTGGTCAACAGCGCGTCGCGCTTCGAGTACGACAGCCCCGCCACCTTCGACGCCGCCCTGCTCGAATCGCTGGTGCGCAGCAACACGGCGGCGCCGGTGGCGCTCGCGCGGGCGCTCGCCGCCCAGGCCACCGCGCAGCCCGCGCACGCCCGCGTGACGCCATGCGTGGTGAACCTGCTCGACCAGAAGCTGCACAACCCGAACCCCGACTACTTCTCGTACACGCTCACCAAGGCCGCGCTGGCGCACGCCACCGTGCTGCTGGCCCAGGCGCTGGCGCCGGCGGTGCGCGTGTGCGGCGTGTCGCCGGGCATCACGCTCGTCTCCGGCCCGATGGACGAGGACGAGTTCGCCAAGGCCCACAAGCTCACCGCGCTGGGCCGCTCGTCCACGCCGGAAGACATCGCGCGCGCCGTGCGCTTCCTCATCGAGTCGCCCGCCATCACCGGCGTCGACCTGCCCGTCGACGGCGGCCAGCACCTCGTCGCCCAGTCGCGCGACGTGCTGTTCCTGGCTCGCGACGCCCAATCCGCATCGAACTGAAGTCCGCACCATGCACAGCCTCCTGCACCACCCCACCCTCATGGACTGCCGCCGGCTGTTCCTGCGCAACTACGAGGTGTGGATCAACATCGGCGTGCACGAGTTCGAGAAGAAGGGCGAGCAGCGCGTGCTGATCAACGTCGACCTCTACGTGCCGCTGGCCTCGTCCACGCCCAAGGCCGACCAGCTGAACGAGGTGCTCGACTACGACTTCATCCGCTCCACCATCGCCAACCGCATGGCGCGCGGCCACGTGCACCTGCAGGAGACGCTGTGCGACGACGTGCTGGCGCTGATGCTGGCGCATCCGAACGTGCGCGCGGCGCGCGTGTCGACGGAAAAGCCCGACGTCTATCCCGACTGCGAATCGGTGGGCGTGGAGGTGTTCGGCCTGAAGGAGGCGGCATGACCGCGGTGTTCGACGAGCAGCAGACGGCCGCCGCGCGCAAGGCGGCCTTCGAGATCAACAAGCTCTCCAAGCGCCTGCACCGCAAGGTGGGCGCCGCCATCATCGACTACAACATGATCGAGGAAGGCGACAAGGTGATGGTGTGCCTGTCGGGCGGCAAGGACAGCTACGCGATGCTCGACATCCTGCTGTCGCTGCGCGAGCGCTCGCCGGTGAAGTTCGAGATGATCGCCGTCAACCTCGACCAGAAGCAGCCTGGCTTCCCCGAGCACGTGCTGCCCGACTACCTGCGCGCGCGGGGCGTGCCGTTCCACATCGAGGAACAGGACACCTACTCCATCGTCACCGAGCACATCGAGCCCGGCAAGACCATGTGCTCGCTGTGCTCGCGCCTGCGCCGCGGCATCCTCTACCGCGTGGCGGGCGAGCTCGGCTGCACGAAGATCGCGCTGGGCCACCACCGCGACGACATCGTGGTGACGATGTTCATGAACATGTTCTTCGGCAGCCGGATGAAGGGCATGCCGCCCAAGCTCGTGAGCGACGACGGCAGGAACGTGGTGATCCGCCCGCTCGCCTACGTGGACGAGACCGACCTCGTGCGCTGGGCCGAGCACAAGCAGTTCCCCATCATCCCGTGCACGCTGTGCGGCAGCCAGGACAACCTGCAGCGCGTGCAGGTCAAGGCGATGATCCGCGAGTGGGAGAAGCAGCACCCGGGCCGCATCGAGAACGTGTTCACCGCGATGGCCAACATCACGCCGTCGCACATGATGGACCGCGAGCTGCACCCGTTCACGACGATCAAGGCCACCGGCCGCGCCGAACCCGGCGGCGACATCGCGTTCGACGAGGACGAGTCCTGCGCGACGCCCAGGCCGGGCATCATCCGCATCGTGTGAACCGAACCCGCCGCGACCGGAATGGACCAGGAGACGCAAGGGCGGCGACAGCCTCTGGACAGCGCGCGGGCGGGCCCGCCGCATGCTGGTACATACTCGAGTTACATGCGGGCCTGAAGCTCGCCAAGGTGGTGCCGCCGTCGGTACCCGGGAGACCCTCCATGACCATCCTCCATCGCACCCAACGCCTCCTGTCCGTCGCCGCCCTCGCGGGCGCGGCGCTGCTCGCCGGCTGTGCCGGCCTGCGCACGGTCGATACCTCGGTCGCCACCTTCGGCGCCTGGCCGGCCGACGCCGCGCCGGGCACCTACGCCTTCGACCGCCTGCCCTCCCAGGAGCGCAACCCGCAGCGCCAGCAGTCGCTCGAGAACGCGGCCGCGCAGGCCCTGGCCAGCGCCGGCTTCAGGCCCGCGGCCGACGGCGCCAAGCCGGCCGTGATGGTGCAGATCGGCGTGCGCACCGAGCGCTTCGAGCAGGCGCCCTGGGACGACCCGTTCTGGTGGGGCGGCCCGCGCCGCTTCGGCTACGCTGGCTGGGCGCCCTACGGCCCGTACGGCCCCTGGGGCCCCTACGGCTACCGCCGCGGCGTGTGGGCGCCCTTCCCGCCCGCCGACATCTACCTGAACGAGGTGGCGCTGCTGATCCGCGACGCCAACACCGGCAAGGCGCTGTACGAGACGCGCGTCAGCTCGGACGGCTACAGCTCGGGCGGCGACCGCCTCATCGCCGCGATGTTCGACGCGTCCATGAAGGACTTCCCGCGCACCAACGACAAGGCGCACAACGTGCGCGTCGAGCTGCCGATGGTGCCGTCGGCCGCGCCGGCCGCGCCCGCGGCCAGCGGCCCCAGCGCCTGACCCTCGCCCGCTTGCGATAATTCCGGTTCCTCACACGAACCGGAATTCCCTATGGCACTCAGTGTCGTGATCATGGCCGCGGGCAAGGGCACGCGGATGCGTTCGGCGCGACCCAAGGTGCTGCACACGCTGGGCGGCCGGCCACTGCTGGGCCACGTCGTGGCCACCGCCGAGGCGCTGGCCCCGGCGCGTTCCATCCTCGTCACCGGCCACGGCGCCGAGGCCGTCGAGGCGGCGTTCGCGGGCAACACGCGCGTGTTCGTGCGCCAGATGCCGCAGCTGGGCACCGGCCACGCGGTCCAGCAGGCCGTGCCCGCGCTGCCCGACGACGGCATCACCCTCGTGCTCAACGGCGACGTGCCGCTGATCCGCGCGGCCACGCTGCGCGCGCTGGTGGAGGCCTGCGGCGGCACCCGGCTCGCGCTGCTGACCGTAGACCTCGCGAACCCGTTCGGCTACGGCCGCATCGTGCGCGCGCCCGCGGCGGGCGACGCCGACGGCATCGGCGCCGTGCAGGCCATCGTGGAAGAGAAGGACGCCACGCCGATCCAACGCCAGATCACCGAGATCTACACGGGCATCCTGGCGGCGCCCACGAAGCAGCTCAAGGCCTGGCTCGCGCGGTTGACCAACCAGAACGCGCAGGGCGAGTACTACCTCACCGACGTGGTCGCGCACGCCGTGGCCGACGGCGTCGAGGTGTGCACGGCATCGGCCCGGGACGAGACCGAGGTGCTGGGCGTCAACAGCCCCGCGCAGCTGGCCGAACTGGAGCGCCGCCTGCAGCGCCGCCACGCCGACGCGTTGATGGAGGCCGGCGTGCGCCTGGCCGACCCGGCGCGCTTCGACCTGCGCGGCACGCTGGCCTGCGGCATGGACGTGGAGATCGACGTGGGCTGCGTCTTCGAAGGCGCGGTCACGATCGGCGACGGCGCGCGCATCGGGCCGCATTGCGTGATCCGCGACGCGCAGATCGCCGCGGGTGCCGTGATCCATCCGTTCACGCACATCGAGGGCGCCGCCGTGGGCGCCGGCTCGCTGATCGGCCCGTTCGCGCGCCTGCGCCCGGGCGCGAAGCTGGGCGAGCAAGTGCACATCGGCAACTTCGTCGAGGTGAAGAACTCCACGCTGGCCAACGGCGCCAAGGCCAACCACCTGGCCTACCTGGGCGACGCCACGGTGGGCGAGCGCGTCAACTACGGCGCAGGCAGCATCACCGCCAACTACGACGGCGCCAACAAGCACCGCACCACCATCGGCGCCGACGTGCACGTGGGCTCCAACTGCGTGCTCGTGGCCCCGCTGACGATCGGCGACGGCGCCACCATCGGCGGCGGCTCCACCATCACCAAGACCGTGGCGCCGGGCTCGCTGGCGATCGGCCGCGCGCGGCAGGTGATGTTCGAGAACTGGGCGCGGCCGAAGAAGCACAAGGGGTCTGGCTCCGAAGGGGCCTGACCCCGATCATCGGGAGATCACGCGCGTTCGGGGTCAGGCACCTGCGGAGCCAGACCCCTCGGCAGTCGCCTTCGCCAGACAGAGGTCTTCCCACGCCTTCGCCTTCTCCGGCAGGTTGCGCAGCAGATACGCCGGGTGGTACGTGACGATCACCGGGATGCCCTCGTAGCGGTGCACGCGCCCGCGCAGCTTGCCGATGGCGTCGTCCGACTTCAGCAACTGCTTCACGGCGAAGCGGCCCATCAGCAGGATCAGCTTGGGCTGCACCAGCGCCACCTGGCGCTTGAGGAAGGGCTCGCAGCGGGCCATCTCGTCGGGCTCCGGATTGCGGTTGCGCGGCGGACGGCACTTGAGCGTGTTGGCGATGAAGACGCGGCGCGCCGGATCGCCGGCCTGGTCGTCCTCGCGGCCCTCGCCCGACGCGGCACGGCGCGACTGGCCGACGGCGCGCAGCATCTGGTCGAGCAACTGCCCGGCCGGCCCGACGAAGGGCTCGCCCTGCTGGTCTTCCTGTTCGCCCGGCGCCTCGCCGACGATCATCCAGTCGGCCTGCGCATGGCCGACGCCGAACACCGTCTGGCGCCGGCTCTCGCACAGGCCGCAGGCCGTGCACGACGCGACGGCGTCCTGCAGCGGGCCCCAGCCCAGCGTGGCGATGTGCGCGGCGCGTTCGGCGAGCACGGGATCGGTCGGCGCCTCCCGTGGCGCGGCGGCGACGGCGGGCGTCGCGCGCACGGGGGCCGGCGCGCGCGCGGCCTCGGGCACGGGCGCGCGGGCGACCGGCGCTTCCACCGGCCGCTCGGCCACCGCGGCGACCGTGGAGGCCTCCGCCGGCGCGGCCGGGGGCGCAGCAGGCGCGGCCGCGGGCGACCACAGCCGCACGCCCATCGCGGCCAGCATCCGGCGCTGACGCTCGTTCCAGCTCATGCCTCGCCCCTGGGCGCATGCAGCAAGCGCGTCATGAGGATCGCGTCCTCGCGCCGGCCTTGCGGCGCGGGGTAGTAGTCGCGCCTCTGTCCGGCCTCGCTGAAGCCCTCGCGCAGGTACAGCGCACGGGCGCGGGCATTGCTCGCGCGCACCTCCAGCCACACGGCCGTGGCCGCGAAGCCGGCGCTCAGCGCGTAGAGCTCGGCCAGCAGCCGGCGCGCGTGGCCCTGGCCCTCGTGGCGCGCGGCCACCGTCACGTTGAGCAGGTGCATCTCCTCGAAGCCCGGCATCGCCACGAAGTAGCCGATCAGCTCGCCGTCGCCGGCCACCAGCGCGCGCGTGAGGTAGCCGGCGGCGATGGAATCGATGAAGTTGCCGCGCGTCCACGGGAAGGCATAGGCCTGCACCTCGATCGCGAGCACGGCGTCGAGCATGCCCACGGTGAGCACGCGAATCGAGGGCGCGGCCCCGCTGCGGGCGCCGAGGTCGGACTGGACCGCGCTCATCGCTCGGCTCCGTCCGCCAAGTCGCGCAGGGCCTTCGCGGCCTCGCGCTCGGCCGTGGTCTGGGCCACCTTGTCGCGCAGGTAGACCGGCAAGGCCTGGTCGGCCGGCACGCCGTCGCCGCGCGCGAGGCCCGCGGCGGCGAGCCAGCCAAGCGCCGCGGCGCGGCCGTGTTCGCCGGGCGCGCGCCGCGCCGCGCCGGTGTGCAGGCGATCGCCGAAGGCCGCGAGCGCGGAGCCCGCGACGAAGGCCGGCGGCGCGTCGCGCCACAGCGCGTGCAGGGCCTCGGGTGTCGTGAGCGCCGGCTCGACGACCGGCCGCCAGCCCGCGTCGCCGTCGTCGCGATAGCAGCCGGCGTAGACCTCGTCCATGCGCGCGTCCATCGCCACCCACACCGTCGCGCCCGGAGGCAGGCCGGCATGGCGCGCGGCGTCCTCGGCGACGATGGCGAGGCTGTCGACGGGCACCACCGGCACGTCCTGTCCGAACGCCAGGCCCTGGGCCACGGCGCACGCGGTGCGCAGGCCGGTGAAGCCGCCGGGGCCGCGTCCGAACGCGATGGCATCGAGGTCGGCGAAGGTCCAGCCCTGGCGTTGCAGCAGCGCCATCAGCATCGGCAGGGCCTGCGCGGACGCGGCGGCGCCGCCGTCGAGATCCAGCGGGTCGATGCGGCAGGCGGCACGCGACAGCGTCGCGTCACCCGCGATGCGGCCGTCGTCGATCGCCGCGAGCGCCAGCCGTTCGGTGGCGCTGTCGATGGCCAGCAGCTTCACGCGCGCATCCCTGCCCGCGGGCGTGCGGGCGGCGTGGGCGACACGGCGCGAGGGCGGAAACGGTGGGGCGGGCGCATGGGAAAGAGTGTAGCCGTGCGATCATCGAATCGACTTTTTCCGCCCGTCCACGCCACCATGATCCGGCTCGCCGCCCTCGCCCTCGTCGCCACCTCGTTCGCCCCCGTCCCGGCACAGTCGGCGCCCGCGCCCGCATGGACGCTGCCCCCGGCCGTCGCCGCCGCGCTAGCCAACGCTCACGTGCCGGCGAGCGCGCTCGCGCTGTGGGTGCAGCCCGTGGACGCCGCGAAACCGTCCTGGGGCTGGAATCCCGATTTCGGCGTGAATCCCGCGTCGGTGTTCAAGCTGGTCACCACCAGCGCCGCGCTCGACACCCTGGGCCCGGCGTGGACGTGGAAGACCGGCGTGTACCTCACCGGGCCGGTGCGCAACGGCGTGCTGCAGGGCTCGGTGGTGATCGTGGGCACCGGCGATCCGAGCCTGGTGATGGAGCGCGTGTGGCTGCTGCTGCGCCAGCTGCGCGACGCGGGCGTGCGCGACATCCGCGGCGACATCGTGCTCGACCACAGCGGCTTCGCGGCCGGCGCGCGCACGCCGGCCGACTTCGACAACGCGCCGTCCGAGCCCTACAACGTGCTGCCCGACGCGCTGCTGATGAACTACCGCTCGGTCACGCTCAGCTTCCAGCCCGATGCCGCGGGCAAGGTGGCGCGCGTGAGCTCGGAGCCGCCGCTGGCCGGCCTGCGCGTGGACGCCACGGTGCCGCTGGGCAAGGGCGGTTGCGGCGACTGGCGCGGCGGGCTGAAGCTGACGTCCGGCGACCCGTCGCGGTGGCGCTTCGACGGCACGTATCCCGCCGCCTGCGGGCCGCGCAACTGGCCCTTGGCCTACCCCGAGCCGGCCAGCTACGAGCGGCGCCTGGTGGCCGCGCTGTGGCGCGAAGTGGGCGGCAAGCTGTCGGGACAGGTGCACGACGGCACGCTACCGCCCGACGCCACGCTCGCGTTCACCTTCGAGTCGCCGCAGCTCGCGCAGGTCGTGCGCGACATCAACAAGTTCAGCAACAACACGATGGCCGAGCAGCTGTTCCTGACGCTCGCGTGGAACGCGAACGCGGAGCTGTCGGCCGCGGCCACCGACGTGCGCCAGGAGCAGGCGCGCGCGATGCTCTCGCAATGGCTGCACCAGCGCCTGGGCGTGGCGGCCGACGACGTGGTGGTGGTCAACGGCTCGGGCCTCGCGCGCGAGACGCGCATCAGCGCGCGCGCGCTGGGGCAGTTGCTGCAGTCGGACTGGGCCAGTCCGGCGATGCCCGAGCTCATGAGCTCGCTGCCCATCGCGGGCATGGACGGCACGCTGCGCCGGAGCAGGGCGCCGGCCGGCCGCGCTCACCTGAAGACGGGGTCGATGCGCGACGTGGTCGCGGTGGCCGGCTACGTGCTGGCCGACAGCGGGAAGCGCTACATCCTCGTGGCGATCGTCAACGACCCGAACGCCGGCGCGGCGCGGCCGGCGCTGGATGCGGCGATCGACTGGGTGACGCACGATCCCGCCACGCAGCCCTGAATGAAGAAGCCCGCGCCGCATTGCTGCGCGCGGGCTTGGCGAGCCAGGGTGCGTTCAGGTCAGAACGCGTAGCCGACCGACGCGTTGATCGCGACCGGGTTCAGCTTGGCCGAGGTGCTCTGGCCGGTCGACAGCGTGGCCTTCGTGCTGATGAAGGACTTCAGGATCGAGGCGTCCACGAACCAGTGCTTGTCGATCTTGTAGTTCGCGCCGGCCTGGAGGGTGCCGCCCCATTCGGTGTCGCCGCCGATGGTGGTGGGCGGGCCGCCCGGGTTGGTGACCGCGGTCAGCGCGGCCGAGCCCTTGGTGCCGTAGAACTTGGCGAACGTGGGGCCGGCGCCGACGTACGGGCGGAACGGCGCGTCGGCCGCCAGGAAGCGGTACTGCAGCAGCACGGTGGGCGAGATCTGGTGGACGCTGCCGATCTTGCCGACGCCGGCCACGGCGCCCGCGCCGATGATGTCGTGCTTGTACGGCAGGCCGCCGAGCGCCTCCACCGAGATGTCGTCGGTGATCATGTACGTGCCCGTGAAGAACAGCGCGCTGGCCGACTTGATGTCGATCTTCGAGCCAGGCAGCGACGGCGCCGTCAGGTCATCGCTCTTGACCTTGGGCATGATCTTGTTCCAGCCCACCTGGACCAGGAACTGGCCGGCCACCTGGGCCTGCGCCGCGCCGGCGCCACACAGGGCGGCGGTGGCGACGAGAGCGGATGCAATGGATTGCTTCTTCATGAATGTGTCCTTGCGTGGGTCTCGACCGCCGGCTTACAGCCAGCCCTTGATGGCGATCTGCTCGCCGACGAGCTCGGCCAGCAGGCGATAGCCGTAAGGCGTCGGATGCACGGTGTCGGCATACAGGTAGTGCAGCAGGCCGGTGGCGTCGGTGGCCGTCACGTTGGCCGTGTCGGTGGCGATCAGCGTGGTCTTGGTGCAGAACAGCGAGCTGGCGAGCGGCACGAAGGTGGTCGTCGTCGGGCTGGTGGGGACGGTCAGGCCCGTCTGCGTCGCGTTCGGCGGCTGCCCCGCGTCGGCCTGCAGCTTGCAGGCCGGGGTGGTGACGTTGGTCAGGCCGTACGCCGACGGGTTGGCCGCCTGGCCGTCGCTCGCCGTGAAGGCATCGACGTAGGCCACCTGGGCGATGCTGCTCGTGGCCTTGCCGTTGGCCGTGGTGACGTTCAGGCCCGCGGCCAGCGCGGCGTTGAACGCGTTGGTCATGTCCAGCGTCAGGTGCGGGTGGATCGGGTCGACGTAGTAGCCGGCGTTGCCGGCGGACAGCCAGATTGCGGCGTCCGGCGTCAGCGAGACGTCGGGCAGGTTCACGACGACGACGTGCGTGCCGCCGTTGGCGATGATCTTGCCCGTGACCAGCGTGGCGAGGTCGGTGCCGGCCTGGGTCATCTGCGCAATCGCGGCGGTGGCGAAGCCGGCGATCTGCGCGGCCGCGGCCGCGGGCGTGATCTGGCCCTGGGCCTCGGCCGCGAGGACGGCCTGCGTCTGCGCATCGACCGTGAGGGCGCGATTGATGAACAGGTCGTTGCCGCCGGCCAGCACCGTGATGATCTGGCTGTCGCTGAACGCCGTGTGGGCCGCGAGGTAGGTGGCGATCTGGTCGTGCACCGGCTTGGTCAGCTGGCCCAGCTGGCCGCTGGAGGAGCCGTATTGGGTGTACAGGTAGGCGTTGCCCGGGCCGTACGGATTGGTGACCCGGCTGCCGCCCTGGGCGTAGCTCAGGCAGGTGGCGGAATCGACGGTGGCCTGGGCCAGGAAGGCCAGCTGGCCGACGGAGGCGAGGCCCGTCTCGGCCGCGCACGGCTGGGTAGTGAGGTGCAGCGTGGCCGCGAGGTATTCGGTCCAGTTCGTGTAGAGCAGGCCCGACGACGAGAGGTCGCCGTTGATCGAGTAGTGGCCGCCGCCGTTGGCGCCGATGATGGCCGTCTTGTAGGTGCCGACGTCGCTCAGGCTGTCGCCGAAGTTGACCATCTGCGTGAAGGCGACGCGCGGCGACTGGTCGCCGGCGTCATTGCCGCCGCAACCGGACAGGAAAGCCGCAGCCGCCAGGGCTGTGGCCAGAACGTGGAATTTCTTCATGTGCACCTCGCCAAACGAAGAGTCAAAGACATCAATCGAACGGTCGTTCGATTTCGTAAAAAACTATACCTATGCGGGTGTCGCGGAGCCTTGGGGACTAACCCTGTCGGCACCGCGCAAACAACACCACAAGTGCACGGGCTGCCCGCGTCATGCGCGGGCACATGCGCCGTGAAGAGCAAAGGGCCCTCCAACGGCGGTCGCGTCATTGGAGGGCCACTTGGTGCGGTGCAGCACCCTTCAGCGATCGACGGCGGCGCTCGCCGCGCGGCGCAGCGTCAGAACGGATTGGAGTGCGCGCGATTGACGGCCTGCGTGCCGATCTGTCCCTGCAGCACCGATCCGAGGTGGGTCGCATCGGCCCACAGGAAGCTGGCGTTGGCGACCTGGCCCGTGGACGGGTCGTTGCGCAGCGTGTCGTTGGTGCAGGTGGGCAGCGGGGCGGTGTCGAGGCAGCCGTAGCTCTGGTTGTCGAGCGAGATCAGGCCGTAGCTGCCCGGGCTGCGCACGGCGTTGTGCACGAGGTCGTCGACCAGCACGAGGCCGATCTTGCTGCCGTCGTTGACGATGTTGGTGCGCAGGCCGAGGTTGAACTGCGTGCTCATGTCCGACAGCAGCTTGGCGCGGTCGAAGTCACCGCGCTGCGATTCGACGTAGCCGTAGGGCGAGTAGCTCATGTCGGGCACGGTCAGCAGGATCACCTTCGCGCCGGCGTTGGCGATGGTGTTGACGACGCCCGCCAGCGTGGCGCCGGCTTCCTTCATGTCCGTCAGCAGCGTGGTCTGGTCGCCGGTGCCGTTGGCCTGGTAGGCGTTGAGGATGTCGTTCATGCCCACCCAGATCGTGACGATGTCGTTGTAGTTGAACGTGTCGCCGGCCTGGAACGCCGCGACCTTGTTGACCACGTCGCCCACGGTGCCACCCACCGTCGTGAGGTCGATGGCGTTGATGTCGTTGGAGGCGTTGGCGTTGCAGTTGGCGAATACCAGGCCGTAGCTGTTCGCGAGCGACTGGTTCCAGATCGGGTTCTGCGTGCAATCGAGCTGCAGCGTGGTGCTCGAGATCTGGTTGATGCTGTACTTCAGGCCCTGTGCGCCCTCGAGTCGGCTGCTCTCGTCGCCGAAGCTGAGCAGGCGCGCCGGCGCGAAGGCCGTGACCTGGTAGGTGCCGCCCCCGCAGGACGCCAGTGCGGCCAAGGCGCCGACGGCGACCAGCCCTGCTGCCGCTCGCGTCGCGACGCGGCTCAGGTGTTCTCTAGAAAACATTCGCTCTCCTGTTTGATTCGGCTGGACACCGGCGCGCGTCAGGCACGCCGGCGTCCTCTGGATTTGGATCTCTATGCGGCGGCCGCGCGCTGCAAGCGGTCGCGGACGCCATCCCATGCCGGGGCATCGGGGGGCGTCTCGACCCAGATAAGAGGGGTTCCGGTGGCGTCGAGTTCACGCAACGCAGAAAAAAGTTCGTGCGCCGCGGCGACCGGATTGTCCGGCATCACGCGATACGCACGCACCGACCGGTCGGGCGTGACGGTGCGGAAATATACCGCCACCGGGTTAACGGTGGATTTCGCCAGCACGCCCAATGCGATGCGCAACTGGTCGGGCGGCATCAGCCGCAGCTTGGCGCGCGGCGCGTAGTGGGCCTCCAGCGTGCCCGAGGCGCGCGGCGCGTCGCGCCCGGCCTCGCGCAGCGGCTGGCCCAGCGCGGCCTCGATCTGCTCGCGGGTGAGCACGCCCGGACGCAGCAGCGCGGGCGCGCCGCGGCTGCAGTCGACGATGGCCGATTCGATGCCGGCCTCGCACTCGCCGCCGTCGACGATGGTCAGCGCGTCGCCGAATTCCTCGTGCACGTGCGCCGCGGTGGTGGGGCTGATGCGGCCGAAGCGGTTGGCGCTGGGGCCAGCCACGCCGGCCACGCCGAGGGCCGCCGCCGCGGCGAGCAGTTCGCGCGCCACCGGGTGCGACGGGCAGCGCAGCCCGATGCTGGTCTGCCCGGCGGCCGCGGCCGTGCCCATGCCCGAGCGGCGCGGCACGATCACCGTGAGCGGTCCGGGCCAGAACGCGTCGGCCAGCCTCCGCGCGGTGGCGGGCCACTCGCTGGCGAACGCGCGCGCGCCCTCCGCGTCGCCCACGTGGACGATCAGCGGATGGTCGGCCGGCCGGCCCTTGGCCGCGAAGATCTTCGCCACGGCCGCGTCGTCGTCGGCGCGCGCGCCCAGGCCGTACACCGTCTCGGTGGGAAACGCCACCAGCTCGCCCGCGGCCAGTTCGGCCGCGGCGCGCTGCAGCGCCGCCGAGTCGTTGCCGCCCACGATGGCCATCAGAATCCTTGAAGCCCCAGCACGGCGGCGGCCGCGTTCGCGCGCTCGCGGGCGAGCGCGGGCGTGGCGGCGGTCACGGTGAGGTGGCCCATCTTGCGGCCGGGCCGCGCCTGCGTCTTGCCGTACAGGTGCAGGTGCATGCCCGGCAGCGCCAGCAGCGCGGCCCAGTCGGGCTCGCGCTCGCGGCCACCGTCGAACCACAGGTCGCCCAGCAGGTTGACCATCTCGCACGGCGAATGCTGGCGCGGCGTGACCAGGGGCAGGCGCGCCAGCGTGCGCACCTGCAGCTCGAACTGCGACAGGTCGCAGGCGTCGATGCTGTAGTGGCCGGAGTTGTGCGGGCGCGGGGCCATCTCGTTGGCCACCAGCGAGCCGTCCTGCAGCACGAAGAACTCCACGCACAGCACGCCCACGTAGTCCATCGACTCGGCGATGGCCGTGGCGCGCGCGATGGCCTGGTCGGACTGCGCCTGCGTGACGTCGGGCGCCGGCACCGTGGTGAGCGCGAGGATGCCCGAGCGGTGCAGGTTCTGCTGCACCGGCAGGTGCACCACCTGGCCGTCGGCGCCGCGCGCCACGAGGATGCTCAGCTCGTAGGCGAGCGGCAGGCGCTTCTCAAGCACGCAGGGCACCTGGCGCAGGTCGGCCCACGCGGCGGCCAGCGCCGCGCGGTCGGCGACCATCGCCTGGCCCTTGCCGTCGTAGCCCAGGCGCGCGGTCTTGAGGATGCCGGGCAGCAGGTCGTCGGCCACCGCCGCGAGCTGCTCCATCGTCTCGATGACGGCGTGCGGCGCGCACGGCACGCCGGCGCGTCCGAAGTGCGCCTTCTCGGCCGCGCGATCCTGGCAGATCGCCACGGCGGCGGCGGACGGCGCCACGGGGATGTCCTGCGCGAGCGAGGCCAGCGACGGCGCGGGCACGTTCTCGAATTCGGTGGTGACGGCGGCGCAGCGGCCGGCCATCTCGGCCAGCGCGCGCTCGTCGTCGTAGGGCGCACACAGCTGCGCGTGCGCGGCGGCGCCGGCGGGGCTGCGCGGGTCCGGGTCGAGCACCAGCGTGTCGTAGCCCAGCGTCTGCGCCGCGTGCACGAACATGCGGCCCAGCTGGCCGCCGCCGAGCACGCCCAGCGTGGCGCCGGGCGGGAGCGGTAGCGCCTGCCTCACTTGAGCTCCTGCGTCATCGCGCGGGCGACCTCGGTCTGCCGCGCGCGGAACGCCTCCAGCTTGCCGCGCAGCGCCTCGTCGCGGCTCGCGAGCATGGCCACGGCGAACAGCGCCGCGTTGGCCGCGCCGGCCGCGCCGATGGCGAAGGTGGCCACGGGAATGCCCTTGGGCATCTGGACGATGGAGTGCAGCGAATCGACGCCGTTGAGGTGCCGGGTGCCGCAGGGCACGCCCAGCACGGGCACGACGGTCTTGGCGGCCAGCATGCCCGGCAGGTGCGCGGCTCCGCCCGCCCCAGCGATGATCGCCTGGAGGCCGCGCCCGACGGCGCCTTCGGCATACGCGAACATGTCGTCGGGCATGCGATGTGCAGAGACGACGCGCGCCTCGAAGGGAATGGCGAACTCGGCGAGAATGTCGGCAGCCGCCTTCATCGTCTCCCAGTCGCTGGCCGACCCCATGACGACGCCGACCGCAGGCGAGGCACTATTCAAGATCACTCCCGGTAAAACAACGATTTTAGCCGGGGCACGGACAAAGCCCCCCATGATAGACATCACGCTCCAGAATTTCGAGAACGACCTGCTGCAGGATTCCATGCAGCAGCCCATCCTTCTGGACATCTGGGCGCCCTGGTGCGGCCCCTGCCGCAGCCTGGGTCCGATGCTTGAAAAGCTGGAGGCGGCCTACGGCGGCCGCTTCAAGCTCGCCAAGCTCAACAGCGACGACCAGCCCGAGATCGCCGGCCAGCTGAGCCAGGCCTTCGGCGTGCGCTCCATCCCGTTCTGCGTCATGTTCAACCAGGGCCAGCCGGTGGACGGCTTCGTGGGCGCGATCCCCGAGAGCGACATCCGCGCCTTCCTCGACAAGCACGTGCCCGGCGAGGACGAGTTCGCGGCCGAATCCGACGCCGAAGCCGCCGAGGCGCTGCTGGCCGAGGGCGACACCGACTCCGCGCTGGCCAAGCTGCAGGAGGCGGTGGCCATCGACCCGGCCAACGAGTCGGCCCGCTTCGACTACATCCGCCTGCTCATCGAGACGAGCCGCAGTAACCCCGAGCTGCTGGCGCAGGCGCGCCAGGCCTACCAGCCGGTGGCGCAGCGCGTGCTGCCCAACGCCCGTTTCGACGCCATCGGCCACTGGCTGGACGCCAGCGAGAAGGCCGCCGCGGCCCGTTCGCACGACGAGCTGGCCGCCGCCATCGCCGCCAACAGGCGCGACTTCGACGCCCGCTTCGAGCTGGCGCAGACGTACTTCGCCGCCGGCGCCTTCACCCAGGCGCTCGACGAGCTGCTGGAGATCCTGATGCGCGACAAGTCGTGGAACGACGAGCTGGCGCGCAAGGTCTACGTGGGCATCCTCGAGCTGATGACCAAGCCGGCGCCCAAGCCCGTGGCCGACAAGGCCGCGGCGGACAAGCCCAAGCTGGAACTGACGGGCCACTCCGCGGCCGTGGGCGCGGATCCGGTCATCGACCAGTACCGCCGCCGGCTGAGCATGACCGTCCTCAGCTGAAGTCGACGGTCGCGAGCGCCCCGGCCCAGACGCGCTGCTCGGCGCGGTGGCGCTCCAGCGCGGCCTGCGCCTCGCGCGCGTGCGCGTCCGCCTGCTCGGGACGCCCCAGCGCGCGCGTGGCCGCGGCCAGGCGCGCGTGCGTGGCGGCCACGTCGTCGTGCTCGGTCATCAACGGCATCGCCGCGTTGACCGCTCGCAGCCGCTTCGCGGCCTCCTCCATGCGGCCCAGCTTCACCTCGGCGAACAGCGCGTCGGCCAGGAAGCGTGCCTCGCGGTGGACCTGCCCTTCGGCGCGGGCGCGCGGCAGCTGGGCGTCGAACAGGACGATGGCCGCGTCGTACTGGCCCAGCACCGTCATCAGCTGGGCGCGCAGCAGCGGCACCTCGGCCATCAACTGGCCGTTGCCCACGCCGGCGTCGTAGTTGCCCGTGGACTCGGCCTCCAGCAGCACGCGTTGCGCGTCGGCCAGGTCGGCGCGCTCGAACGCCCCCTCCAGGCTGATGCGACCGGCCTGGAACGCGGCCATGTTGTGCAGCAGCACGCTCACCAGCGACACGTCGCCCTCGGTGGCCGCGTGCTGGCGCGCCACCTTGTACCAGGGGATGGCCCGGCCGTCGTCGCCGGCCACGCGCCAGGCGCTGGCCACCACGAGGGCGGCGCGGGCGCGGGCGGCGTGGCTGTCGGCCGGCGCCGTGCGCAGGGCTTCCCGTGCGTGGGCCACGGTGGCCGCGACGTCGCTCGCGTTGAAGTCGGCCATCGCCAGCCACGCGGCGCACAACGCGTGCAGATCGGCGTCGCCCGCCGTGGCGGCGAGGTCGTAGGCGCGGCGGAACTTGGCGCGCGCGGTGGGATTGAGCGACTCGCAGTGCTCGATGAGCCCGTCGACGAACGCCACCCACGCCGAGAGCACCGGGTTGCGCAGGCGCTGGCTCTGCGAGCGCAGTCCGGCGAGCGCGAAGCGCGCCTCGGAGAACTGGCCGTGCCGCGCCAGCACCGCGGCCCGGCGCGACTTGAGGCATTCGCGCTCGAACACCTCCTCGGCCTGGGCGATCTGCGCGTCGAGTCGTTCGAGCAGGCGGGACATGTGCTGCAGCAAGGCGGTGGCGTACTTCAACCGGCCAGGCGCTCGAAGGCTTCGCGATACTTGGCCGCCGTGCGCTCGCCCACTTCCGCGGGCATGGCCGGCGCGGGCGCCTTCTTGTTCCAGGGCTGGCCGTCGATGCGCACCGACTCGAGCCAGTCGCGCACGAACTGCTTGTCGAAACTGGGCGGGTTCTGGCCCTCCACGTAGCCTTCCACCGGCCAGTAGCGCGAGGAGTCGGGCGTGAGCACCTCGTCCATCAGCGTGAGCGTGCCCTGCTCGTCGAGGCCGAACTCGAACTTGGTGTCGGCGATGATGATGCCCTTGGTGAGGGCGTAGGCGGCGGCACGCTCGTACAGCGCGATCGAGGCGTCGCGCACCTGGTTGGCGAGCTCGTTGCCGATCATGGCCGAGGCCACCGTGAACGAGATGTTCTCGTCGTGCTCGCCGGCCTCGGCCTTCGTGGCCGGCGTGAAGATGGGCTCGGGCAGCTTGGAGGCGTTCTTCAGGCCGGCGGGCAGCGGCACGCCGCACACCGACTGGCTCTCCTGGTACTCCTTCCAGCCGGAGCCCGCCAGGTAGCCGCGCACCACCGCCTCGATGGGCAGCGGCTTCAGGCGCTTGACCAGCATCGAGCGCTCCAGCACCTGCGCCACCTCGTCGGGCTGCACCACCGATTCCGGCGCGTGGCCGGTGAGGTGGTTGGGGACGATGCCCTCGAGCTTGTCGAACCAGAACAGCGCCATCTGCGTGAGCAGCGCGCCCTTGCCGGGAATGGGCTCGCCCAGGATGACGTCGAACGCCGACAGGCGATCAGTGGCCACCATGAGGATGCGGTCGTCGCCGACCGCGTAGTTGTCGCGCACCTTGCCGCGCGCGAGCAGCGGCAGGGAATGGATGGACGTGGTGAGCAGCGCGGCGGTCATGTCTTGGCAGGCGGGAGGCGGCAAAACCCGTATTGTGCCTTCCCGCTTTACAGAAGTGTCAGGCCGCGAGCTCGCTCAGGCGACTGTTTGCGCCAGTTCACCGCTGGCGTACTTGGCGGCGACCACCTGCAGCGTGTCCGTCCTGATCTTGCCGGCCTGCCCTTCGCAGCCGAACTCCATGTAGCGCTGGCGGCAGATCTTCCTGGCGGCCTCGCGCGCCGGCTTGAGGTAGTCGCGCGGGTCGAACTTGTCCGGGTTCTCGAACAGGTACTGGCGGATCGCGCCGGTCATCGCGAGGCGGATGTCGGTGTCGATGTTGATCTTGCGCACGCCGTGCTTGATGGCTTCCTGGATCTCTTCCACGGGCACGCCGTAGGTCTCCTTCATCGCGCCGCCGAACTGGCGGATGATGGCCAGCAGCTCCTGCGGCACCGACGACGAGCCGTGCATCACCAGGTGGGTGTTGGGGATCCGGCGGTGGATCTCCTTGATGCGGTTGATGGCCAGGATGTCGCCCGTGGGCTTGCGCGTGAACTTGTAGGCGCCGTGGCTGGTGCCGATGGCGATGGCCAGGGCGTCGAGCTGCGTGCGCCTGACGAAGTCGGCGGCCTGCTCGGGGTCGGTCAGCAGCTGGTCCATCGTCATCGTGGCGTCGGTGCCGTGGCCGTCCTCCTTGTCGCCCTTCATCGTCTCGAGCGAGCCGAGGCAGCCCAGTTCGCCCTCGACGGTGATGCCGCGCGCGTGCGCCATCTCCACCACGGCGCGGGTGACGTCGACGTTGTAGTCGTAGCTGGCGATGGTCTTGCCGTCGGCCTGCAGCGAGCCGTCCATCATCACCGAGCTGAAGCCGAGGTCCATCGCGCCGCGGCACACCTCGGGGTTCTGCCCGTGGTCCTGGTGCATCACCAGCGGGATCTGCGGCCAGCTCTCGGTGGCGGCCTGGATCAGGTGCTTGATGAACGGCTCGCCGGCGTACTTGCGGGCGCCGGCCGACGCCTGCAGGATGACCGGCGCGCCCACCTCGGCCGCGGCCGTCATCACCGCCTGCACCTGCTCGAGGTTGTTGACGTTGAAGGCGGGGATGCCGTAGCCGTTCTCGGCGGCGTGGTCCAACAACTGGCGCATGGAAACGACGGGCATGGGAAGTCCTTTGGAGGATGAAAGCAGATGGCGTTCCGGCACGGCGAACGGTGCCATGAATTCAGGCGGCGCGGTGATGTAACCGCGCCGTAACTTGCCCATTTTAGGGGGTCGGCTACCGGACCGCATAATTGCCGCTGGCCCGCCAACGCAACGACGAGTCTCCGATGGCCTTTTCCTGGTTCAACACGTAGCGGGCGTAACCCGGCCAAGCTGAGAACTCGGCCGGTTTTCCGGCCCTGTTCGCCGGGATCCGCGCGTTCAGGTCCGGGAAACTCCGTCGAGTTGAGCCGCCGTCCCGAGGCGGCCCGGAGATTCCTGATGGCCCGCATCGATTTCGCCACCCTCACCCGCACGATCACCGCCGACGCCCTGGCGCACCCGACCGACCTCGGCCCGACGCTGGCCAGGCGCCACTCGGTGTCGCGCGGCACCATGACAAAGCAGCTGAAGCGCCTGGTCGACACCGGCTGGCTGGAGCGCAACGGCCTCACCCGCCCGCACTTCAAGCCCGGCGTGCAGCGCGAGGTCACCACCGAGTACGCCATCGCCGGCCTGGACGAGCACACGCCCTGGCTGCGCGACGTGCACCCGGTGCTGCAGCTGAGCCCCGCCGTCGCGCGCATCGCCCAGCACGTGTTCGGCGAACTGCTCAACAACGCGATCGACCATGCGCAGGCCGCCCGCGTGACGGTGTCGGTACGCCAGACGCCCACGCACCTGCACATCCTGATCGGCGACGACGGCCTGGGCGTGTTCAACCAGCTCGCCGCCAAGGCCGCGCTGCCCGACGCCCAGCGCGCCGCCCTCGAGATCTCCAAGGGACGGCTGACGACCCAGCCCGAGTGCCACGGCGGCCGCGGCCTGTTCTTCGTGGCCCGCATGGTGGACGCAATGAACCTGCAGTCCAGCGGCCAGGTACTGCAGTGGCGCCATCGCGGCGAATCGGTGCAGTTCCGCAGCCATCCGCTCAAGCGCACGGGCACCACCGTGTTCGTGAGCCTCGCGCTCGACGCCACCACGCGGCCCACCGACACCTACAGCGCCTACGGTTCCGAGGAGTCGCCGCTGGACTTCAGCCGCACCCAGGTGCCGCTGCGCCTGCTCACCGACAACGGCCTTACGCTCGACTCGCGCGCGCAGGCCCGCTGGGTGGTCTCGCGCCTGGAGCTGTTCGCCACCGCCGAACTCGACTTCGAGGGCGTCGACGACGTCGGCCCGAGCTTCATCGACGAGGTCTTCCGCGTCTACGCCAAGGCTCATCCGGAAGTGGCGCTGCAGCCGACCAAGGCCAGCGACCGCGTCGGCAAGCTGCTCAAAGGCGTGGTGCACTGAGCGTTGCCGGCCACAGGCAAAAGGGCCCCGCAGGGCCCCTTGTCATCAGCAGTTCGGCTCAGCCGACCCTACAGATCTTGAGCATGTTGGTGCCGCCCGGATAGCCCATCGGCTCGCCGCACGTGATGGCGTAGGTGTCGCCCGGGCGCAGCACGCCCTGCGCCGTCAGCAGGCGCTCGGCTTCCGCGAGCGCGGAGTCGCGATCGTCGAAGGACCCCATCAACATCGGCGTGACGTTGCGGTACAGCGCCATGCGGCGCAGCGAATCGGGCTGCGACGTGAGCGCGAAGATGGGCACCTGCGTGCGCTGGCGGCTGATCCACAGCGCGGTGGAGCCCGACTCGGTCAGCGCGACGATGGCCTTGCAGCCCAGATGCTGCGCGGTGAACAGCGCGCCGGCCGCGATCGACTGGTCGATGCGGCCGAACTTCTTGTTCAGGAATCCGGCCTCGATCGGCTGCACTTCCTCGGCGCGCTCGGCCTCCAGCGCGATCGCGGCCATCGTCTCGACGGTCTCGATCGGGTACTTGCCGGCCGCGGTCTCGGCGCTGAGCATCACGGCGTCGGTGCCGTCCAGCACTGCATTGGCCACGTCGCTCACCTCGGCGCGCGTGGGCACCGGCGCGAGGATCATGCTCTCCATCATCTGGGTGGCGGTGATGACGACCTTGTCCATCTCGCGCGCCATGCGGATCATGCGCTTCTGCAGCGCGGGCACCGACGCGTTGCCCACCTCCACGGCCAGGTCGCCGCGCGCCACCATGATGCCGTCGCTGGCCTTCAGGATGGACTCGAGGTTGGGGATCGCCTCGGTGCGCTCGATCTTGGCGATCATCGCCGGCTTGTGGCGGGTCGACTCGCCGGCCACGTTGGCCAGTTGGCGCGCCATCTCCATGTCGGTGGCGTTCTTCGGGAAGCTCACCGCCAGGTAGTCGCAGCGGAAGCTGGCTGCCGTGCGGATGTCGTCCATGTCCTTGGCGGTGAGCGCCGGCGCGGTGAGGCCGCCGCCCTGCTTGTTGATGCCCTTGTTGTTGGACAGCTCGCCTTCCACCTTGACGATGGTGTGCACCTTGTCGCCCTTGACCTCCTCGACGGTCAGCACGATCAGGCCGTCGTTGAGCAGCAGGGTGTCGCCGGGCTTCACGTCGCGCGGCAGCTCCTTGTAGTCGAGGCCCACGCCGCCGATGTCGCCCGGCTCGGTGCGCGAGGCGTCGAGCACGAAGCGCTCGCCCTTGACCAGCTGCACCTTGCCGTCGACGAACTTGCCGACGCGGATCTTGGGGCCCTGCAGGTCGGCCATCAGCGCGACGGTGCGGCCCACGCGCTCGGCGATCTCGCGCACGAGCTTCGCGCGGTCGATGTGGTCCTGCGCCTTGCCGTGGCTGAAGTTCAGGCGCACCACGTCGACACCCGCGCGTATCAGCCGCTCGAGCACCTCCGGGTCGCTGGTGGCGGGGCCGAGGGTGGCGACGATCTTGGTACCACGGATCATGACGGGCTGTCTCCTGGGCGCTCGCGCGCCTCTGCAACGAAGTAACTGGATAACGCGATTATGGGCGCGACCACCCGGTCGAGGTTACATGCGGATTACAGCATCGCCGCGTGACCGCGCGAGGTCAAGCGGCACGCTTCTCGAGGATCTCCAGCGCCGGCAGCTTCTTGCCCTCGAGGATCTCCAGGAACGCGCCGCCGCCGGTGGAGATGTAGCCCACGTCCTTATCGATGCCGTACTTGGCGATGGCGGCCAGCGTGTCGCCGCCGCCCGCGATGGAGAACGCGGGGCTGGCGGCGATGGCGCGCGCGAGCGTCTCGGTGCCGTGCGAGAACGCGTCGAACTCGAACACGCCCACGGGGCCGTTCCAGACGATGGTGCCGGCCGCCTTCAGCTGCCCGGCCAGCGCCGCCGCGGTCTGCGGGCCGATGTCCAGGATCAGGTCGTCGTCGGCCACGTCGGTGGCGGCCTTGACGGTGGCCTCGGCGTCGGCGGCGAACTTCTTCGCGACGACGACGTCGGTGGGGATGGGCACCGCCGCGCCGCGCGCCTTCATCGCCTCGATGACCGCCTTCGCGTCGCCCATCAGGTCGGGCTCGGCCAGGCTCTTGCCGATCTTCAGGCCGGCCGCCAGCATGAAGGTGTTGGCGATGCCGCCGCCCACGATCAGGCCGTCGACCTTGGCCGACAGCGCCTGCAGGATGGTCAGCTTGGTGCTCACCTTGCTGCCGGCCACGATGGCCACCAGCGGGCGCTTCGGCGCGGCGAGCGCCTGCGTGATCGCGTCGATCTCGGCGGCCAGCAGGGGGCCGGCGCTGGCCACGGGCGCGTACTCGGCGATGCCGTAGGTGGTGCCTTCGGCGCGGTGCGCGGTGCCGAACGCGTCGTTGACGTAGATGTCGCACAGCGCGGCCATCTTCCTCGCGAGCTCGGGGCTGTTCTTCTTCTCGCCCTTGTTGACGCGGCAGTTCTCCAGCAGCACCACCTGGCCCGGCTTCACGTCGACGCCGTCGACCCAGTCGGCCACCAGCGGCACGTCGCGGCCCAGCAGCTCGGACAGGCGCTTCGCGACCGGCGCGAGCGAATCCGCGGGCTTGAACTCGCCTTCCGTGGGACGGCCCAGGTGGCTCGTGACCATCACGGCCGCGCCCGCGTCCAGCGCCAGGCGGATGCACGGCACCGAGGCGCGGATGCGGGTGTCCTCGGTGATGTTGCCGGCGTCGTCCTGCGGCACGTTCAGGTCGGCGCGGATGAACACGCGCTTGCCGGCGGCTTGGCCCGAGGCGGCGAGGTCGGAGAAACGGATCACTTTCATGGCATTCACGCAGTCTGATGGAGGAAGGATTGAAGGCTTACCAGCCCAGGCCGAGTCGCAGCGCCAGCAGCACCACCGACCCCGCGAGTATCGTCGCGAGCAGGTTGCGCGTGGTGGCGAACACGAGGACGCCCATGGCCGTGGCGTAGATGCGGGCATCCTTCCAGGTGGCGATGAGGTGGTCGTCGGTCATCGCGATCTCGGGAAGCAGCACGGCCACCAGCGCGGCCAGCGGCGCGTAGCGCAAGGCCTCGCGCAGCCACGCGGGGATGGGCACCTCGCGCTCGGGAATCACGAAGAAGGCGCGCGTGACGACCGTGATCACCGTCAGCCCGGCGATGGCCAGCAGGATCTGCCAGGCGGGCATCATGCGTCGCTCCCCGCGGCAGGCCGGGCGGCGGCGGTCTGCGAGAAATGGTCGACGATCACGCCCACCGCGACGGCCGCGGCGATGGCCACCACGATGTTCAGGTGGAACGGCAGCGCGAAGGCAGCGAACGCCGCGGCGGCGGCCACGAGCGCGGCGATCCAGGTGCCGCGGTCGATCAGCAGCGTGCCGGTGAGGCCCAGCAGCGCCAGCGAGCCCGCGAAGCCCAGGCCCCATTGCGTGGGGATGACGTCGGCCAGCGCGATGCCCAGCAGCGACATCGCCTGCCAGGCCGTCCAGTTCACCGCCACGCCGCCCCACAGGAAGGGCAACTGGTCGGACATGGCGCCCGGCGTGGGGAAGCGCTTCATGAACGCGACGTAGTTCAGGTCGGCCATGAAGTAGGTGACCCACAGCCGGTGGCGCAGCGACAGCGGCGCGAAGTAGGGCCGCCAGCCGGCCGAGAAGATGATGAAGCGCAGGTTCACGCACAGCGCGGTGGCCCAGATCACCCACAGCGGCGCGCCCTGCGTGATCAGCGGCAGCGAGGCCAGTTGCGCGCTGCCGGCGAACACCAGCAGCGACATCGCGACGCACAGCGGCACGCCCATGCCGGCCTTGACCATGGCGATGCCCGTGACCAGGCCCCACGCGCCGATGCCCAGCGAGATGCCGGTCATGTCGCGCGCGCCGCGGGCGAATTCAGGATGGCGCCAAAGGGGCTGCGATGCGGTCATCGCGCCATTGTCTTATGGCGGCGGAAGCCCGCGGGTTACGTCGGAGGAACAGGATCGCGGCGCGGCTTCGCAAGGAGCGAAGCGGTGCTTCAATGCTCGACCGGCTTTTCCGCGGCCGACTTGTCGATCCGGGCGACCTTCTCGGGCTTGGCCGGCGCGGCCCTGGCGGCCTTTTCCGGAGCCGGCTTGTCGGCCGGCTTGTCGGCGGCGGCCGCGGCGTCGGGCTTGGCGTCGTCGCCGGCGTCGGCCGTCTTCTTCGCGCCCGGGCCCAGCGTCGGCTCCACGGCCTCCAGCTTGTTCTCGCGCATGTAGTCGTCCATCTCGCGCCAGCCGGCGTAGATGGCGGCCTTGTCCACGCGCTTGTTGAGCGTGAAGCAGTCCTCGATGGCGCGCCCGCCGTGGCGGCAGGCGGCGCCCACGGCCCTGCCGTCGGCCTCCAGGCGCGCGGCGGTCACCGACGCGGCCTCCAGCCCGAGCTGGTCGCAAGCGGCGAGCGGGCACAGGACGGCGAGGGTGAGGAGGAGTCGGCGCAACATGGCAAGGACGGGTTGATGCGTCGTTATCGGCCGCTGCGCGCCGGGCTTGAGGCCGGCAGCCGGAAAACCGGGCGCGGCCTCGCGCCCGCTGCGTCGGCTACCCGAGCACGGCACCCGGCTGGAGCGGCTGCGCCTGCAGCCACTGCGCGACCGGGCCGCGCTTGCCGCCCGAGCGCTGCACGTCGAGCAGCGCCAGCGCGCCGTCGCCGCAGGCCACCACCAGTTGCTGGCCGTCCACGGCGATCACGGTGCCCGGCGCGCCGGTCACGTCCAGGCGCTCCACCTGGGCGCGCCACAGCTTCATCGTCTCGCCGGCCGCCTGGAAGGTGGCGCCGGGGAACGGGTCGAACGCGCGGACGCGGCGCTCGATCACGTCGGCCGGCAGCGTCCACGCGATGGCGGCCTCGGACTTGGCGATCTTGTGGGCGTAGGTGACGCCCTCCTCGGGCTGCTTCACCGGCCGCAGCGCGCCGGCGCCGGCGTCGGCCAGCGCGCGGACGATCATCCGCGCGCCGAGCGCCGCCAGGCGGTCGTGCAGCAGGCCCGTGGTGTCGTCGAAGGCGATGGCCTCGCGTTCGGCCAGCAGCATGTCGCCGGTGTCCAGGCCCGCGTCCATCTGCATGATGGTGATGCCCGTCACGGCATCGCCGGCCTCGATCGCGCGATGGATGGGCGCGGCGCCGCGCCAGCGCGGCAGCAGCGAGCCGTGGATGTTCAGGCAGCCCACGCGCGGCAGGTCCAGCACCCACTGGGGCAGGATCAGGCCGTAGGCGGCAACCACCAGCACGTCCGGGCGCGCGCCGTCCAGCGCGGCGCGGCCGGCCTCGGCTTCCTCGGGGAACTTGCCGTCCAGGCGCAGGCTGCGCGGCTGCGCCACCGGCACGCCCAGCTCCAGCGCGAGCTGCTTGACCGGCGACGGGCTGAGCTTCATGCCGCGCCCGGCCGGGCGGTCGGGCTGGGTCAGCACCAGCGGCACCGCGTGGCCGGCGGCGTGGATCGCCTTCAGCGCGACGGCCGCGAACTCCGGCGTCCCGGCAAATGCAACGCGCAGCGCGGACATCAGCGCTTGCGCACCGGCTGCTCGTCGCGCGTCTTCTTGAGCATCTTGGTCTTGATGCGGTCGCGCTTGAGCGGGCTCAGGTAGTCGACGAAGACCTTGCCCATCAGGTGATCCATCTCGTGCTGCACGCACACGGCGGTCAGGCCCTCGGCGTCGAACTCGTAGGGCTGGCCATCGCGGCCGAGCGCGCGCACGCGCACGCGGGCATGGCGCTCCACCTTCTCGTAGATCTGCGGCACCGACAGGCAGCCTTCCTCGCCGAGGATCCAGTCGTCGGATCCGGTGACGAGTTCCGGGTTGATCAGCACACGCGGCTGGTCGTGCGTCTCGGAGGTGTCCATCACGATGAGGCGGATGTGGTGGTCGACCTGCGTGGCCGCCAGGCCGACGCCGTCGGCCGCGTACATCAGCGCGATCATGTCGTCGGCGAGCGCGCGGATCTCGTCCGTGACCTCGGCCACCGGCTTGGCGACGGTGTACAGGCGTGGATCGGGGTAACGAAGAATCTGGAGTTGGGACATGGAAAGACAGTTCCTGGAAATCTGCCACGAAAATCGCCGGTAATGCCGCGGGCGCCCTTGCAATGGCGGTGCAGAATGTGTCTGCTCCGCGACGGCCGGGCTCAGGGTGAATGCCTATCTCAGCCGTAACCGAGTGTCGGATTCATTGCGACATGAGGGGTTTGCGGGCAGAATCTGCGGCAAATTTGGTAGTTTTACACTGGCTGGATACTCCAGCCGATTCGGAATTGTCGCAGCCCGCGCGGATTCCGTCTCACTTGCGTCCCAATTGCCTTCGACGGCCCGGGAGTTTTCTGGACATGACCTTTCGATTCCGACGTTCCGCCCTCGCGCAGCCCGCTGCAGCCCTGAACTGCGCCGCGCTCGCGCTGGCCGTGCTGTCCGCCGCACCGTCCGTGACGCAAGCGTTCCCCATCACGCCCGCGGAGCGCAGCACCGCGCAACAGGTCGCCAGCAAGGGCGTGCCGCTGTCCGAGCTCGCCGAAAACGCACCCGACACCTATACCGTCAAGCGTGGCGATACGCTTTGGCACATTTCCGGCATGTTCCTCAAAAGCCCGTGGCGCTGGCCCGAGCTGTGGGGAATGAATCTCGAACAGATTCACAACCCGCACCTGATCTATCCGGGCCAGTTGCTGGTGCTCGAGAAAATCGACGGCATGGCCCGTTTGAAACTCGGTAGCACCGTCGGCGGCGTCGGCGACACGATCAAATTGTCGCCGTCGATTCGCAGCGAATCGTCCGAAACCGCGGCCATCGGCGCGATCCCGATGAATCTGATCGCGCCGTTCCTCACCGACGCGATGATCTTCGACGCCAACCAGTTGGCCACCGCGCCGCGCATCGTGGCCGCGCAGGAAGGCCACCTGATGATGGGCAGAGGCAACCTGGCCTACGTCAGCGGGAACCTCGGCAACACGCGCAACTGGCAGATCTTCCGCGAGCCCAAGGCGCTGGTCGATCCCGACACCAAGGAAGTGCTGGGCTACGAGGCCCGCTATGTCGGCTCGGCCGAGCGCAAGCAGGACGGCGAGGCCCGCCCCGGCGCGGAGACGGGCGGCCTGAGCGTGCCATCCACGTTCAGCATCACCAGCAACAAGGAAGATGCCGCCGTCGGCGACCGCCTGGCCCCGGCCACGGTGCGCGACTTCGCACCCTTCGTCCCGCACCCGCCCGCCAACCCGCTCAACGGCAAGGTGGTCTCGCTGTACGGCGACGCCCTGTCGGCCGGCCAGAACCAGATCGTGTCCCTCAATCGCGGCGCGCGCGACGGCCTGGAGCGCGGCACCGTGCTGGCGCTGTGGCACGAAGGCGCGATCACGCACGACAAGTCGGTCAATCATGGCGGGCTGATCAAGCTGCCGGACGAGCGCATCGGCATCGTGTTCGTGTTCCGCGTGTTCGACCGCATGGCCTACGGCCTGGTGCTCGACACCACCGAGCCGACGCTGCCGGGCGATCGCGTCACCCAGCCCTGAGTCGCCGCCGCCCAGCGCTCGGCCGGCTTCCCGGACGCCCCTCGTCGCCACCTGACACTGCCCGCCCGGTGCGTCCATGGGGTCCCGCGACGAACTCGCCGGCTGGCTGAGGCTGGCCACCGCGCCCGGCATCGGCCGGGCCAGCGCTCGACGCCTGCTGGCCGCTCTCGGTTCACCCGAGCGCGTGCTGGGTGCCGATGACGACACCCTGCTCACGCTGGTCGAGCACGACGTCGTCCGGGCCCTGAAGCACCGCGACGCCCGTGACGACGCGCAGGTCGACGCCACGGAACGCTGGCTCGCCGGCGCCGACACCGCGGTGCCGCGCGGCCTGGTCGTGCTTGGCGACGCGCGCTACCCCGAGCTGCTGCTGCGCAGCGCCGACCCGCCGCTGATGCTGTTCACGCTGGGTCGAGCCGAGCTGCTGTCCGCGCCGGGCGTCGCCATCGTCGGCAGCCGCAGCGCCACGCCCCAAGGCATGGACAACGCACGCGCGTTCGGCCGTTTCCTGAGTGGGCGCGGACTCACGATCGTGTCGGGCCTGGCCATGGGCATCGACGGCGCGGCGCACGAGGGCGGGCTGGCGGGCCCGGGCAGCACGATCGCCTTCGTCGGCACCGGCCTGGATCGCGTCTATCCGGCTCGCCACGCCGCCCTGGCGCGCCGCATCGCCGAGCAGGGCCTGGTCTGCAGCGAGTACCCGCTGGGCGCCGAGGCGCAAAGCCACCACTTCCCGCAGCGCAACCGGCTGATCGCCGGCGTCACGCTGGGCACGCTCGTGGTGGAGGCGGCGGTCGAATCGGGGTCGCTCATCACCGCCCGCATGGCGTTGGAGTGCGGACGCGAGGTGTTCGCCATTCCCGGCTCCATCCACTCGCCGCAGGCGCGCGGCTGCCACCGGCTGATCCAGGAGGGCGCGAAGCTGGTGGAGACCGGCGACGACATCCTGCGCGAGCTGCGCCTGGAACCGGACGGCGCGGCGGCCACGGCCCGGCTGTCGGCCCCCTCGCCGTTCGCCACGGCGGGTGACGCCGAGGCGCCCCGGCCGGATGCCGCGCTCATCGAAGCGCTGGGCCACGATCCGGTGACCTTCGACGTGCTGGCGGCCCGCACCGGGCTGCCGCCGGAGCGGCTCTCGGCGCGGTTGCTGGAACTGGAGCTCTCGGGGCAGGTGCAACGCCTTCCCGGCGGCCTGCTGCAGCGTCGCATGGCGACCTGAAATCGGTCGCCGTCGCGTTCAACCGAGCCTGTGATCGTCGCACGCATTCGGGCCTGGATGCGCATGCGGCGATGTAAATCCGGCCCCTGAAAGCACGATTTCACAAAGGTCCAACAGCACCCTGGCGACCGGCCAGATCGCGCTTGCCGCGGTGGGTCGCTGCGGTATAGTCAGTCCATGTTTGACGTCCTTGTCTACCTGTACGAGAACTACTGGCGACCGGACGCCTGTCCGGATCACGACCAGCTGTCGCGCAAGCTGACCGCAGTGGGTTTCGAGACGGACGAGATCCAGGAGGCCCTGCACTGGCTCGACGGCCTGGCCGACACGTCGCAAGGCTATACCGGCGTGCAATCGGACGACGCCATTCGCCTGTATTCGGATCGCGAGATCGAGTCGCTGGGCGAGATCTCGGTGGGCTTCGTCACCTTCCTCGAATCGGCCGGCGTGCTGCCCCCGCCGATGCGCGAGATGGTCATCGACCGCGCCATGGCCGCCGGCGGCAACCCGCTCGACCTCGACGACATGAAGATCATCATCCTGATGGTGTTCTGGAGCCTGGGCGAGGAACCCGACGCGCTGATCCTCGACGAGCTGTTCGTCGCGCCGGAAGAACGACTCATCCATTGAGCTCGGCACCCGCCGCACCATGAAGAACGGCTCCCGCGGGAGCCGTTGTCGTTTCCGAAGCCGCCGTCTATTTGAGGCGGTCCGGATCCGCGTTGATCTTCTCGATGGCGCTGCGCGTGGCCGCGATCGTGAGCGACTCGTCCTGTGCCGGCACCAGCAGCTGCGCCTGCAGGAACGCGGCCAGGCGACGGCGCTGGAACAGCACGCAGCGGCCGGTTCCGGAGACGAACAGCGACAGCTGCTTGCGCATGCCTTGCCAGGCCAGCTGCATCGCCTCCTGGCGGTCGCGGTATTCCAGCATGTACCAGGCGCCCACCAGCATCTCGTCGGTGGCCGCCAGCGCGCCGGCCGACGGCGTCGCGCCGCCTTCGGCCACGATCTCGAGCTCGTCGGATTCGTGGCCGGACAGGTCCAGCGCGAACGAGTCGTCGATCTCGAAGTCGGCGTCCGGCAGGATCTCGTCCAGCGCCTCCAGGCGTTGCTTGAGGCGGCCGAACTGATCCGGATCGATGGCGGCCGAGCGCGCCGCGAAGGCCGCGGTCAGGGCGATGTTGAGCGCGCGCAGCGAGGTCTCCTGGCGCTCGGGCGGCAGGCCGCCGGCCAGCATGCCCTGGCGCAGCGACGCCAGCAGCGGCCCGAGTCGGCGGATGACCTCGGCGCGTTCCTCGCGCGTGGTCTTGGCGCTGGCGATCCACACCAGCTCCAGCGCGGTCTCGCGCACGACGCGCGTCTCCGCGCTCTGCAGGCCGTGGCGCATCGCCGTGGTGGCCAGGATGTCGGCCCAGACCTGGAACAGGAACTCGCGCACGCCGTCCTGCACCGGGACGCCGTCCAGCAGCTTGCGCAGCTCGATCGTGTACTGGATGGCCAGCGTCTCGCGCTGTTCCACCTGGCTGGCGAGCGACACGCCCTTCTTGGTCGTCTCGTTCTGGTCGCGGAAGAACTTCTCGATGAAGCGCTCGAACTCGACGAGCACCGTCTGGAACACCTTGCGGCCCGTCTCGGGGAAGGCCTCGACGACCTGCACCACGCGCGCAACCTCGCCCTCGAGCTCCGGGCCGGCGCCCTGCGGCGCGGCGTCGAAACCCATCACGCAGGCACCCATGCGGTCGATCAGCCGGCGCGCAGGGTGCTGCGCCGACGAGAAGAAGTCGGGCTCGGCCATCGCGACACGCAACGTGGGCATCTGCAGGCGCGCGAACCAGACGCGCACCGCCGAAGGAATCCGATCCTCGGTGAGGATGCTGGCGAACAGCAGCGCCACGACCTCGATGGTGGCGCGTTCTTCCTGCGTGTTGGCCGTGTTCTTGATGGCCTGCTTCTGCTCGCGCAGCGCGTCCACCATCTCGGCGGGCGCCAGGGCGCCACCCTCGTTGCGGCGCGCCTCGACGCGCTCGACGAACACCTGCTGCGCCACGGCGATCGCGCCGGTGATCTCGGCCGAAGGCATCGAGAAGCGCTGCGTGTTCATGAAGCCCTGGACGTGGCGCTCCATCGTCCGGCCGAAGCGCCTCAGCGTCGCGTCGACCTGTACCTGCTGCGGCGACACGAAGTGCCCGCCGCCACCGCCGGGCGCCTTCACGTTGCCCGTGACGCTGATGCCCACGTTGGGGGCACCTGGGCCACCTGAGCCACCTGGGGCACCCTGGCCACCGGGGCCGCCGCCCTCGCCCATGGGCTGCAGCGCGGCATTGCGCATGAAATCGCCGCCACCGCCACCGCCACCGCCACCGCCACCACCGCTCGCGCCGCCACCGCCCGCAGGGCCCACGCCCACGCCGGGAGCGCCGCCTTGGCCGTTGCCGCCAGTGCCGCCATTGCCGCCACCATAGCCACCCGCCTGCCCGCCGCCGTACGCGCCGGGGCCGCCGCCGTGGCCGCCGCCGTGGCCACCATTGCCACCGCCCTGACCGCCGCCGTAGCCGGCTTGGCCACCGCCATAGCCCGTCTGGCCACCGCCGTAGCCGGTCTGACCACCGTGCCCGCCCTGGCCGCCCTGCCCGCCATGGCCGCCTTGGCCACCCTGCGCACCACCCGGCCCGCCGATGCCGCCCTGGCTGTAGGCGGTAGGCGCGAACTGCGAGCCCCCGCTGCCGGAGCTCGTGGTGCCGCCCTGGGTGTTGTGGAAGTCCTCCAGCGGCACGTGGCGCGAGGCCACCACCGGCGCGCGATCGACGCTGCGCCGGATCAAGGTGCGCAGGTTCACGTCGGGCAGCACGCCCTTCTCGACCAGGAACCGGTTGGCCTCGTGATAGCCCTCGGTGGCCAGCGCCGATATCTCCGCCTTCATCGTGCTTTCGACGCCCGCCCAGGCGTCCGGGCCGAAATCGCTGTCGATGAACGACCGGACGACGATCTTGGCCAGTTGCTGCGGCCGGAACAGGTCGTGGTCGGCCAGTTCGTCCAGGCCTTCCAGCGCCGCGATGCGGGTCGTCAGGTCGTTCAGCTCCCAGACGGCCACGTCGACGACGGCCTGGGACAGGCGCGAGATGAAGATCTCCTTCTGCACCGTCTCGTCGTCGACCAGCATCAGCTTCTGCGAGTGCCCCTGCATCGACGCGAGCAGGGCACCGGTGCTGGTGGACGGCCGGTCGGCGATCGCGGCGTCGCGCAGCATCTCGCCCTGGCGCTCGATCCACTCCTCGCCGTGCGACATCAGGGCCTGCAGGGTGTCGCGCCGCTGCTGCGCCACCGAGCGCTCGGCCGGCTTGTCAAGCAGCAGGCGGGCGGCCTCCAGCACGGCGGCAAGCAGGCGCGGGCCCGCCTCGGCGAGCTGCTCGGCGAACATCTGCCGCGCCCTGCGTGCGATATCTGGCGACGTTTTGCCCTCGATCATCCGGCTGCTTCGCTTCCCTTGGGTTTGTCCGCTGCGGTATGAGCTATGGGCGCAATCTACACCACGGCGCCCGCATTCGGGTCATTCGGGTCGACCGCGGCCTTCGTGCCGGTGTGAACGAGGTCTTCCCGCTTCACGCCCAGCCACATCGCGATGGCCGCCGCGACGAACACCGACGAGTAGATGCCGAAGCAGATGCCGATGGTCAGCGCCATCGCGAAATAGTGCAGCGTGGGGCCGCCGAAGATCAGCATGGACAGCACCATCATCTGGGTGCAGAAGTGGGTGATGATCGTGCGGCTGATGGTGCTGGTGATCGCGTGGTCGATCACCTGCATCGTCGTGAGCTTGCGGAAGCGCCGGAAGGTCTCGCGGATCCGGTCGAAGATGACCACCGACTCGTTGACCGAGTAGCCCAGCACCGCCAGCACGCCCGCCAGCACCGACAGCGAGAACTCCCACTGGAAGGCGGCGAAGAAGCCCAGGATGATGACGACGTCGTGCAGGTTGGCCACGATGGCCGCGATGGAGAACTTCCACTCGAAGCGGAACGCGAGGTACAGCATGATGCCGATGACCACGCTGATCATCGCGTAGGCGCCGTTGCGCATCAGCTCGTCGCCCACCGACGGGCCCACCAGCTCGCTGCGCTTGAGCACCACCGGCTCGGTGCTGCCCGCGTCGCACGACGGGCGCGTGATGGACTCGCCCTTGGCGCTGGTCTCGGTCCGGGTGCCCACGGTGCCGGCCTCGGCCTTGCACAGCGCCTCGAACACGTGGCCAGGCACCAGCTTCTGGTCGATGCCCGCCTTGGTCGGCACGCGGATGATCACGTCGTGCGAGGTGCCGTAGTTCTGCACCTGCACATCGCCGTAGCCCAATCCGCCCACGACGCCGCGCAGGCGCTCGAGATCGGCGGTCTGGACGTAGGTGGCCTCGACGGCCGTGCCGCCCGTGAACTCGATGGAGAAGTTCAGGCCGCGCGTGACCAGGAAGAAGACGGCCGCGAGGAACGTCAGCAGCGAGACGATGTTGAACACCAGCGCGTGCCGCATGAACGGGATGTCGCGCCGGATACGGAAGAATTCCATGATGTTTTCCTGATGCTTGGCTGTTCGGGCCGGTCAGCGCGCGACGCGCGGGCTCTTGCCGGCAACCGGGGCTGGCGTCTCTTCTTCCAGGTCGTCGGGCTGCGGCACCGCGCCGGGTTGCGCGCCGCCCTTCCAGACCTGGCCGATCAGGATGGACTTCAGCTTCTTCTGGCGGCCGTACCAGAGGTTGACCAGGCCGCGCGAGAAGAACACCGCCGAGAACATCGAGGTGAGGATGCCCAGGCAGTGCACGATGGCGAAGCCGCGGATCGCGCCGGAGCCGAACATCAGCAGCGACAGGCCGGCGATCAGCGTGGTGATGTTGGAGTCGAGGATGGTGGCCCACGCGCGCTCGTAGCCGGCCGAGATGGCCGTCTGCGGCGCGCTGCCCGCGCGCAATTCCTCGCGGATGCGCTCGTTGACCAGCACGTTGGCGTCGATGGCCATGCCCAGCGTCAGCGCGATGGCCGCGATGCCCGGCAAGGTGAGCGTGGTCTGGATCAGCGACAGCACCGCCACCAGCATCAGCAGGTTCACGCCCAGCGACAGCGTGGAGATCACGCCGAACAGCAGGTAGTAGGCGCACATGAACACGAGGATGGCCACGAAGCCCCAGGCCACGCTGTGCAGGCCCTTGGCGATGTTGTCGGCGCCCAGGCTGGGGCCGATGGCGGTTTCCTCGATGAACTCCATCGGCGCGGCCAGCGCGCCGGAGCGCAGCAGCAGCGCCAGCTCGCTGGCTTCCTCGGAGGTGAAGCCGCCCGAGATCTGGAAGTTCTCGCCCAGTTCGCTCTGGATCGTCGCCACGCTGATGACCTGGCCCTTGTTCTTCTCGAACAGGACGATGGACATCAGCTTGCCGACGTTCTGGCTCGACACCTCGTGCATCCGGCGCGCACCCTTGGCGTTCATCTGCAGCTTGACGATGGCGGCGCTGGACTGGCTGTCGAAGTTGGGCTGGGCGTCGGCCAGGTCGTCGCCGCTGGCCACCACTTCCTTCTTGACGATGGTCGTCGGGCCGTTGCGGCGCGCGACGTCGGGGCTGTTCGGGAACACGTCGTCGTCCGGGTTGTCCGCGGAGGCGGCGGCCGTCTGGTCGACCATGCGGATCGACAGCGTGGCCGTGCGGCCGATCAGCTCGCGGGCCTTGGCGGTGTCCTGGATGCCCGGCAGCTCGACGACGATGCGGTCGGCACCCTGCTGCTGGATGACGGGCTCGGAGGTGCCGAGGCCGGCCACGCGGTTGCCCAGCGTGGTCATGTTCTGCTTGATGGCCTGGTCCTGGGCCTTGATCAGTTCGGCCGGCTTGAGCACGCCGCTGACATGGACGTCGGCGCCGTCCGGGGCGGACGTCCACTGGATGGTCGGGAACGTGTCCGTCAGCACGCTGACGGCCTGCGTGGCGGTGGCGGCGTCGTGGAAGATCATCGTGACGGCGTTGCCATCGCGCGTGACCGCCGCGCGCAGCTGCTTCTCGCGCAGCGTGGTGCGGGTGTCGGTGACCAGCGACTCGATCTTCTTGTCGAGCGCCGCCTTCAGGTCCACCTGCAGCAGGAAGTGCACGCCGCCGCGCAGGTCCAGGCCCAGGTACATGGGCAGCGCGTGCAGCGAGGCCATCCAGCGCGGGGCGCGCGGCACCATGTTCAGCGCCACGGAGTACGGCGGCGCGTCCTTGTCGGCGCCGGCGTTCAGGCCGGCGTTGATGACGTCGCGCGCGTGGATCTGCGTGTCGGTGGTGGCGAAGCGCGCGTGCACCGTCGTGCCCTCGAACGTGACGTAGTCCGGCTTGATGGAGGCCGCCGCGAGCAGTTGCCCGACCTGCGTGGCCGTGTCGGTGCCCACCTTGGTGGTGAGGCTGGCGGCCGACACCTGCACCGCCGGCGCGCTGCCGTACAGGTTGGGCACCGTGTAGAGCAGGCCGATCAGCACGGCCAGCGCCATCAGCACGAATTTCCAGACAGGGTAGCGATTCATGGGTGTTTCCTGGAAGGCATCGCGTCCGTTGCGGCACCCCGGGGGGCCGCCGCGCGACGGCGTCAGCCGCGGCGCGCCCGGCGCCCGCGGTCTGGCGGAGAACGGGTTACTTCAGCGTGCCCTTGGGCAGGATCTGGACGATCGCGCTGCGCTGGATCTGCAGCTCGACGTTGGCGCCCGTCTCGATGTGGACGCTGGACTCGCCCAGCTTGGTGATGCGGCCGATGATGCCGCCCACCGTGACGACCTCGTCGCCCTTGGCCACGCCGGCGATCAGCGCCTTCTGTTCCTTGGCGCGCTTCTGCTGCGGCCGGATCATCACGAAGTACATGATCACGAACATCGGGATCATGATGAACAGGAAGCTGTTGTCTCCGGACGAGGCGGCGGGCGCCGCGGTCTGGGCGTAGGCGGTGGAGATCAGGAACACGGCGGAAGATCCTCAGGGATGACGTGGGAGGCAGCGAGGGCGCGGGGCACCGCGCTGCCGGGCAAGCGTGCGGTCGAGGTGGGGCCGGGGTTCGACGACGCAAGCCCGGGAAAGTTCGACCAACCCGCCATTTTAGCGGGCGGCGCGACCCGACCGGCGTTCGGCCCCCGATTCCCGAAATCAGCTCCGCGCGCGCACCTGGTTGCGTCCGCCGCGCTTGCATTCCTGCAGCGCGGCGCCGGCGCGCGCCAGCACGTCGTCCAGCGACTCGCCCGGGGCGCGGGCCGCCACGCCGATGCTGGCCGTCACGCGCAGCCCGGCCTGCACGCCGTCCCAGGCGTGGGCCTCGATGGCGGCGCGCAGCCGCTCGGCGACCAGCAGGGCCCGCGTCGTCGAGACGGGGCCGCCGAGCGCGACCACGAACAGGTTGCCGTCCGCGCGCGCGAGGACGTCCTGCGGGCGCGACTGCTCGCGCAGGACGACCGCCACCGCCCGCAGCACCGCATCGCCGGTGGCCTGCGACCAGGCGTCGTTGACGTGGCGGAGGTGGTCGACGTCGGCGGCCAGCACCATCAGGGGGGTGTCCGGGTACCGGCGGCCCAGCTCGGCGCCGGCGGCGTCCAGTTCGGCGCGGTCGGCCAGGCCGGTCAGCGCGTCGCCGCCGCCTTCGGCCCGGGCCGGAGCGTCGGCGGACGCCTCCAGCCGAGGCAGCGCGAGCGAGAGGGCCTGCAAGGCGGGCGCCAGCGCGCGGAGCGCCGCGCGTTGCGCGGCCGGGTCGGTGAGTGCCTGGAGGGCCGCCAGCGCCGGGGCCAGCGCCGCGCCCGCGGCGAGGGCCTCGTCCAGCGCGCCGGCCGCCACGCGCCGCTCCACCACCGGCGGCGCGGCCGGGACGGAGGCGGACGGGAGCGGTGCCGATGCTGCCATGGTGGAGGTCTCGCTTTTCGTGTCGGATGACCGTGCGAACGGCCCTGCCATCGTACGGCCCGCAGCTTGAATCCCGCCGTCGGGCGACCATATGCAGGGGACCGCCACGTGGCGACCTCACTGCAACGCCATGTCGCTCGCCATCGTCCTCGTCGCCGCCCTGCTGCTCGTCGTCGCCCTCGCCGGGGCCCCGCGCTGGCGCGCCTGGCGCCGCCAGGCCTGGGCCAGCCGGCCGTTCCCGGCCGACTGGCGCACCATTCTCCGGCGTCGCGTTCCCCTGTATCGGCAGTTGCCGCCCGATCTGCAGCACCAGCTGCGGCGGCGCATCCTCGTCTTCCTGGCCGAGAAGCCGTTCCTGGGCTGCGCCGGGCTGGCCGTCACCGACGAGATGCGCGTGACCATCGCGGCCCACGCCTGCCTGCTGCGGCTGAACCGCGGCGGCCCGCTGTTTCCAGAGCTCAGGCAGATCCTGGTCTATCCGGGCGCGTTCGTGGTCGATCGCGTCCATGCCTCCCCGGGCGGCGTGTTGCGCGACGAGCGGCGCGTGCTGGCCGGCGAGTCGTGGTCGCAGGGCCAGGTGATCCTGTCGTGGCAGGACGTGCTGGACGGCGCGCGCGCGGTCGACGACGGCCACAACGTGGTGCTGCACGAGTTCGCGCACCAGCTCGACCAGGAGACCGGCAGCGCCAACGGCGCGCCGCTGCTCGGTTCGCGCGCCGCGCACGCGCGCTGGGCGCGGGTGATGGCCGACGAGTTCGCCGCCCTGCAGGCACGCATCCGCGCACGCGAGGTCGCGCAGGCGCGGGCCCAGGCGGGTTGGTCGTGGTTCGGATCCTCCTCCGATGACGTCGAGCCCTTGCCCGCCGACCTGATCAGCGACTACGGCGCCACCAACGAGGCCGAGTTCTTCGCCGTGGTCACCGAAGTGTTCTTCGAGCAGCCCGGCGCGCTCGCCGAGCGCCATCCCGCGCTGTTCGCGCTGCTGCGCGACTACTACCGGGTCGATCCGCGAACCTGGCACTGAGGCGTCAAGCACCCGCGCCTCAACGCTGCGTTCGAATCCTTTGGATCATCGCGGCACATCCACGGCGGACACTTCCTCTCACGCCGCCAGCGGCATCGCTGGCAACCGACAGAGGAGAAATTCATGCTCACGCTTCGCAAGGCTCAAGACCGCGGCCATGCCGACCATGGCTGGCTCCACAGCCACCACAGCTTCTCGTTCGCCGACTACCACGACCCGGCCCACATGGGCTTCGGCAACCTGCGCGTGCTCAACGACGACACCGTCCACGCCGGCCAGGGCTTCGGCACCCACGGCCATCGCGACATGGAGATCATCAGCTACGTGCTCGACGGGGCGCTCGCGCACCAGGACAGCATGGGCAACGGCACGCCCGGCGGCGCCAACGCCGGCGTGATCGTGCCGGGCGACGTGCAGCGCATGACGGCCGGCACGGGCGTGCGCCACAGCGAGTACAACCATTCGAAGGACTCGGCCACGCACTTCCTGCAGATCTGGATCCTGCCGGAGCGCGGCGGCCTCACGCCCGGCTACGAGCAGGTCAACGTGCCCGAGGCCAGCAAGCGCGGACGCCTGGCGCTGGTGGGTTCGCCCGACAAGGTGCCCGGCGCGGTGACGCTCAACGCCGACGCGCGCATCTTCGCCGGCCTGTTCGACGGCGCCGAGCGCCAGGAGCTGCCGCTGCCCGCGGGCCGCCTGACCTACGTGCACGTGGCGCGCGGCAGCCTGCGCGTCAACGGCCAGCAGCTGGGCGCGGGCGACGCGCTGAAGATCCGCGACGAGGCGACGCTGGTGCTGGAAGGCGGCGACGACGCCGAGGTCCTGGTCTTCGACCTGAAGCCCTGAGAAGACGCGAACGGGCGGTCTGCACGAGAATGGTGGTCGAACCCACCGAGCCTCACGCATGACCGCCCCCACGAAACGCGCCTACAGCGCCACCACCCGCCTGCTGCACTCCGACCGCCTCGCCGGCGTCGAACATGGCGCGGTCCACAAGCCGCTGCACGTGTCCGCAGCGTTCAACTATCCGACGGCGCGCGACCTGGTCGAGGTGTTCCAGGGCAACCAGTCCGGCCACGTCTACGCGCGCCAGGGCAACCCCACAGTCAACGCGCTCGAGGCCAAGGTGACGCTGCTGGAGGACGCCAAGGGCACGGCGACCTTCGCCACCGGCATGGCGGCCGTCACGGCGGTGTTCCTGTCCCTGCTGCGCGCGGGCGACCACCTGGTCTGCACGCGCTTCCTGTTCGGCAACACCAACAGCCTGATGCAGACGCTGCAGGCGCTCGGCGTGGAGGTCACGTTCGTCGACGCGACGGCCGCCGCCAACGTGCGCGCCGCGATCACGCCCGCCACGCGCATGGTGTTCGTCGAGACCATCGCGAACCCGGTGACCCAGGTGGCCGACCTCGACGGCATCGGGCAGGTCTGCAAGGACGCCGGCCTCCTCTACGTCGTCGACGGCACGCTCACCACGCCCCTGCTGGTGCGCGGCCGCGACATCGGTGCCGGCCTCGTCGTGCACTCGCTGAGCAAGAGCATCGGCGGCCACGGCAACGCGCTGGGCGGCGCGGTCGTCGACACCGGCCTGTTCGACTGGGCGGGCTACGCCAACATCCTGCCGCCCTACAAGAAGGGCCCGGCCGACAAGTGGGGCCTGCTGCAGGTCAGGAAGAAGGGCCTGCGCGACATGGGCGGCACGCTGCGCGCCGAGGATGCGCACCGCATCGCCGTGGGCGCCGAGACGCTGGCGCTGCGCCTGCGCCGCGCCTGCGACAACGCGCTGGCGCTGGCGCAGTGGCTCGAGAAGCAGCCCGGCATCGCCCGCGTGCACTACCCGGGCCTGCCCAGCCACGCCCAGCACGAGCGCGCGACACGGCTCTTCAACGGCGGGTACGGCCTGCTCATGGGCCTCGAGCTGCGAGAGGGCATCGACACCCTCGCCTTCCTCGACGCGCTGCAGCTGGTGATCGTCTCCAGCCACCTGGCCGACAACCGCACCCTGGCCATCCCGGTCGCGCAGACGATCTACCACGAGATGGGCCCCGAGCGCCGCGCCGACATGGGCATCGCCGACGGGCTGATCCGCCTGTCGGTGGGCATCGAGGACATCGCCGACCTCATCGACGATTTCTCGCGCGCGCTCGAAGCGGTCGGGCGCTGACGCTCAGGCCGCCACGCGCTCCAGCGGCGCCACCTGGCGCAGCCGCGCCGCGTCGCGCCCCGGTGGCGCGCCGAACATCCGGCTGTATTCGCGGCTGAACTGCGACGCGCTCTCGTAGCCCACCGCGAAGCCCACGGCGGCCACGTCGTCGGCCTCGGCCAGCAGCCGGGCGCGCGCCTCCTGCAGCCGGATCTGCTTCTGGAACTGGATCGGCGTCATGGCCGTCACCGCGCGGAAATGGCGGTGGAACGACGACACGCTCATGGCCGCCAGCGCGGCCAGTTCGTCGACGCTCAGCGCCTGCGCGTAGCGCTCGCGGATGTGGCGGATCGCGTGGCTCACCTGCGCGAGGCGGCTGTCGGCCAGGCCGATCTGGCGCACGCGGCCGCCCTGCTCACCCGTCAGCAGTCGCCACAGGATCTCGCGCTCGACCAGCGGCCGCAGCACGGGCGCGTCGCGCGGCTGGTCGAGCAGCCGCAGCAGCCTCACGCCGCAGTCCACCAGTTCGGCCGGCGCCCTCCGCACGCCGTAGCCGCAGGGCGCGGTCGCTTCGTCGTCGCTGCCGGCGGTCTCGAGCAGCAGCGCGGCGATCGCGGCCGGCTCCAGCGTGAGGCCGCAGGCGAGGTAGGGCCGGTCGGCGCTGGCGCGCACGATGCGCGCGCAGATCGGCAGGTCGACCGAGGTGACGATGAAATCGCCCTCGCCGTACTCGAACAGCCGGTCGCCCACGATCGTCTCCTTGGCGCCCTGCGCGACGATCGCGAAGCCGGGCCGGGTGACGTGGTGGACGGGCTGGGTGGGCTGCAGCGAGATCGTCGCGCGCACGCCCGCGAGCGCCGTGTCGGGCTGGCCCTCGCGCGCGTGGCGCGCGATCAGGGCCTGGAGTTCGGCAAGGGAAGACATGCGTCCATTGAAGCCGAGCGAGGGCGGGATGGCAACGGGCGGGTGCCTGGAAACCCTTCGATTGGCAGGATCGTGCAATCAATCGAGAGCATGTGGCTACGCGTTCGAGGGGGCCGCGGCGCACCATGGCGGCCTGTCAACGAAAGGAATCATCATGAGCAAGACCTGGTTCATCACCGGCGCCAGCCGCGGGCTCGGCGTCGACATCGCGAAGGCCGCGCTGGCCGCCGGCGACCGCGTGGTCGCCACCGGCCGCCAGCGCTCCCAGGTGGCCGACAGCCTCGGGCCGGACGGCGATCGCCTGATGTCGCTGGCGCTGGACGTCACCGACGCCGGCCAGGCGCAGACCGCGGTGGCCGAGGCCGTGGCGCGCTTCGGCGCCATCGACGTGCTGGTCAACAACGCGGGCTACGGCCACCTCGGCTACTTCGAGGAAACCACGCCCGACGACGTCGAGGCGCAGTTCGACACCAACGTGTTCGGCCTGCTCAACGTTACCCGCGCGGCGCTCCCGGTCATGCGGGCCGCGCGCGCCGGCCACATCTTCAACCTGTCGTCCGTGGCCGGCATGCGCGGCTCGGAGATGGGCTCGCTCTACTGCGCCACCAAGTGGGCCGTCGAGGGCTTCTCGGAGGCGCTCGCGCTGGAGCTCGCGCCGTTCGGCATCAAGGTGACCATCATCGAGCCGGGGCCGTTCCGCACCGACTTCCTGACGCCCGAGTCGATCCGCTTCGGCGCCAAGGCGATCCCCGACTACGAGGAGCGCCGCACCGCCCAGCGCGCCACTTTCGAGCAACGCAACGGCAAGCAGCCCGGCGACCCGATGAAGCTCGCCGAGGCGATGGTGCAGCTCGCCAACGACACCGCGCCGCCGATGCGCTTCGCGGCCGGCGCGATGGCCGTGTCACTGTGGGACGCGAAGCTGGAGACGCTGCAGGCCGAGCTGGACAAGTGGCGCCAGCTCGGCCTGGCAACGGACTTTCCGCCGACCGCCTAGGCCAGCAGCTGCCGCAGCACGTAGGGCAGGATGCCGCCGTGCGCGTAGTAATCCACCTCGATGGGCGTGTCGATGCGCAGGATCAGCGGCACGCGCTGGCTCTTGCCGTCGGCGCGGTGGATCACCAGCGTGGCCTCGGACTGCGGCACGATGGGCGCGGACCATTCGACGTCGATGGTCTCGTTGCCGGTCAGCCCCAGGCTAGCCCAGGTGACGCCTGCCTTGAACTGCAGCGGCAGCACGCCCATGCCCACCAGGTTGTTGCGGTGGATGCGCTCGAAGCTGCGAGCGATCACCGCCTTGATGCCCAGCAGGTAGGTGCCCTTGGCCGCCCAGTCGCGGCTGGAGCCGGTGCCGTACTCCTCGCCGGCGAACACCACGGTGGGCGTGCCGGAGGCCTGGTAGGCCATGGCCGCGTCGTAGATGGACACCGGCGTCGAGCTGTCCACCGGCGCCTCGGCGGTGCCCGTCGTGCCCTGGTACAGCGTGTAGCCGCCCTCCACGCGGCCGCCGTCGGCGCGCGCGGGCAGCATCAGGTTCTTGATGCGCACGTTGGCGAAGGTGCCGCGCATCATCACCTCGTGGTGGCCGCGGCGCGAGCCGTAGGAGTTGAAGTCGGCGGGCAGCACGCCGCTGGCCTGCAGGTACTTGCCCGCGGGCGAGTCGGTCTTGATCGAGCCGGCCGGCGAGATGTGGTCGGTGGTGATCGAGTCGCCGAACAGCGCCATGATGCGCGCGCCCTTGACCGAGGTGGGCGCCGCCTTGGGCACCTGCGTGAAGCCGTCGAAGAACGGCGGGCGGGCGATGTAGGTGCTCTTCGGCCAGTCGTAGACCTGGCCCGTGACGCCGGTGATCGCGCCCCACAGCTTGCCGGGGTTGCTCTTGACCTGCGCGTAGTTGGCGCGGAACGCATCGGCGTCCATCGCGAACTTCATCAGCGCGTAGACCTCGTCGCAGGTGGGCCAGATGTCGCCCAGCCAGACGTCCTTGCCGGCGGCGTTGCGGCCCACCGGCTGGGTCATCAGGTCGACCTTCACGTTGCCGGCGATGGCGTAGGCCAGCACCAGCGGCGGGCTGGCGAGGAAGTTGGCCTTCAGGTTCGGGTGGATGCGCGCCTCGAAGTTGCGGTTGCCCGAGAGCACCGCCGCGGCCACCAGGTCGTTCTCGACGATGGCCTGGTTCAGCTCGGGCGTGAGGTCGCCGGCGTTGCCGATGCAGGTGGTGCAGCCGTAGGCCGCCACGTTGAAGCCCAGGGTCTCCAGCGCGGGCAGCAGGCCGGCCTTCTCCAGGTACTCGGTGACGATGCGCGAGCCGGGCGCCAGCGAGGTCTTCACGTGCGGCTTCACGCGCAGGCCCGCGGCCACGGCCTTCTTGGCCAGCAGGCCGGCGGCCAGCATCACGCTCGGGTTGCTGGTGTTGGTGCAGCTCGTGATGGCCGCGATCAGCACGTCGCCGTGGCCGATCTCGATGCCGCTGGCGGTGACCGCGCGGCGCGCGACCTGGTCGGGTGGCAGGTTGTAGCCGTTGGCGGCCGCGGGCGTCACCAGCAGCTCGTCGAACTTCTTCGAGAGCTTGCCGATCTCGATGCGATCCTGCGGGCGCTTCGGGCCGGCCAGGCTGGGGGCGACGGTGGACAGGTCGAGCGTGAGCGACTCGGAGAAGTCGATCGAGCCGCTGGCCGGCGTGCCGAACAGGCCCTGGGCGCGGAAGTAGGCCTCGAAGGCCTCGATCTCCTGCGCCGTGCGGCCGGTGCCGCGGAGGTAGTCCACGGTCTTGTCGTCGACCGAGAAGAAGCCCATGGTGGCGCCGTACTCGGGCGCCATGTTGGCCAGCGTCGCGCGGTCGGGCACCGACAGCAGCGCCGTGCCGGCGCCGTAGAACTCGACGAACTTGCCGACGACCTTGGCCTTGCGCAGCATCTCGGTGACGGTCAGCACCAGGTCGGTGGCGGTGACGCCCTCGCGCAGCTTGCCGGTGAACTCGAAGCCCACCACGTCGGGCGTCAGGAAGTACACCGGCTGGCCCAGCATCGCGGCCTCGGCCTCGATGCCGCCCACGCCCCAGCCGACGACGCCCAGTCCGTTGATCATGGTGGTGTGGCTGTCGGTGCCCACCAGCGTGTCCGGGTAGTAGACCGCCGGCTTGCCGTCGGTGGCCGCCTGCTTGTGCACGCCGCGCGCCAGGTACTCGAGGTTGACCTGGTGGACGATGCCGAAGCCCGGAGGCACGACGCCGAAGGTGTCGAACGCCTGCATGCCCCACTTCATGAACTTGTAGCGCTCGTTGTTGCGCTGGAACTCGATCTTCATGTTGATGTCGAGCGAATTCTTGTGCGCGAAGTCATCGATCATCACGCTGTGGTCGACGACCAGATCCACCGGCACCAGCGGCTCGATGGTCTTCGGATTCTTCTTCTGGTTCGCCGCCTCGGTGCGCATGGCGGCGAGGTCGCACAGCAGCGGCACGCCGGTGAAATCCTGCAGCACCACGCGGGACACGACGAACGGGATCTCGTCGGCGCGCGCCCCGTTGGGTGCCCAGTTGGCGAGCTGGCGCACGTGCTCGGGCGTCACGCGACGGCCGTCGCAATGGCGCAGCACCGCCTCCAGCACGATGCGGATCGACACCGGCAGCCGGGCAATCTGCGGGAACTCGTCGGTGAGCGCCGGCAGCGAGTGGAAACGGCCGGTGGCGCCCGAGGGCATCTTGAAGGTCTTCAGGGTGTGCGCGAACGGCGCGATCGGGGCCAGGGGCATGTTTTCTCCTCGCGGTGCGGGCACCGTTGAATGCTGATGCGACAGGGGCAAACGATCATCTTGCCTCAGTGCCGGCGTTTGTTTCATGACCCCGCGCGAGTGTCAGTCGTTTTTACTCGGGTTCGCCAATTGCCGAGCAGCCGGGCCGCCCCCCGGCTGGAAATGGCGTCCAATGGCCCCGTGAACCCGAGAGCCGCCCCATGCCGCTGACGATCCCGCCCGACGAGGTGGAAATCACCGCCATCCGCGCCCAGGGCGCGGGCGGCCAGAACGTGAACAAGGTGTCCAGCGCGGTGCACCTGCGCTTCGACGTGCGCGCCTCGTCGCTGCCCGAGCCGGTGAAGGAACGCCTGCTGGCGCTGCGCGACGGCCGCATCACCGACGAAGGCGTCGTGGTCATCAAGGCCCAGCAATACCGCAGCCAGGACATGAACCGCGGCGACGCCTGGCTGCGGTTGCAGGAGCTGGTCGATTCGGTGGAGAAGCCGCCGCGGGTGCGCCGGGCCACGAAGCCCACCTACGGCTCGAAGCAGCGGCGGCTGGAGGGCAAGAGCGTGCGCTCGGCGATCAAGGCCGGGCGGGGCAAGGTCAGCGAGTGACCTGCGGCTGCGGGCGGGCGGCGGGCGTCGCCAGCCCTGTCAGTCTCCCACCAACTCGTCGTACGGCGTGAGATTCAACACCGTTCGGGCCTCGATGTCATAGGCGCGCTCAAGGTCTTCCGCCGCCTCAATGACCTGCTCCAGCGCCTCGTAATCCTCGGGTTCCGCATCCCCCTGCGCCAGTTCGGCGCGGATGCCGCGGATATGGGCCGCGACCGCCTCGATGGCGATCAACATCGTGCGTGTCTTGATTTCAGGCATGGTGCAATGGTTTCCGTCGAGCTGGGGTCAACCCTTGGCGAGCGCCACCTGGCGTGCCACGGCGGCGCGCGCCATGTTGTCCAGATACCCCTTGAAGGCCAGCACCGTCATCTGCGTGCGCGGCTCGAGCTGGTAGTGGCGACCCGAGACGCCGGTCGCCTCGCTGGTCTTGAGCTTGTCGTCCTTCTTGATGTAGATCTCGTCGGAGTACTCGGTTCCGATGGGGATCCGGAACTCCCGCCCAAGGTACCAGCCCGAGACATCGTGCAGCGACGTGCCGCCGCCGGCCTCGACCTCCGGGCCGTCCTTGCCTGCGACGATCTTAACGTCGGCGCGATCGGTCTTCCACTTGCCCGTCCTCTTCACGAAGCGCTGCGTATCCGCCCAGCGGGGATCGAGGATGCCGTCCCCAGGATAGACGCCCTCCTTGATCCGCTTGAAACCGTCGCCCATGACGGATCGGAACAAATCTGTCGTCGTGGTGGCCATGGCGCTTCTCCTTGCCGAGTGAACAATACCCGGTAGGGTAATTCCAGGGTAGCGGACCGGCCATCCCCAAGTCCACGCGGCAATGCGACTCAGCCAGCGAATCGCGCGCCCGCACGTTCCCCGCGCCTGGGCATCCGCACCACCGCTCCGCCGTCGACCGCCCGCGCCCGCAGTTGCCCGCAGCCGCCCTCCACGTCCTGCCCCGCCGACTGGCGCAGCTTGGTGAGCACGCCGCGCGACTGCAGCGTGCGGGCGATGGCCGCGGCCTTCCCGGCGGCGGGGCGGGTGAAGCCCAGGCCCTCGTTGGTGTTGTACGGGATCATGTTCATCAGCGCGTACTTGCCCTTGAGCAGGCGGACGATGCCGTCGATCTCGTCGTCGCCGTCGTTGATGCCGTCCAGCAGCGTCCACTGGTACTGGATGGGGTAGCCGGTGGCGCGGGCGTAGCGCTCGCCCTCTTCCACCAGTTCCTCGGGCGACATGCGCGGCGCGCGCGGCAGCAGCTCGCGGCGCAGCGCGTCCTTGGTGGTGTGCAGCGACAGCGCCAGCGCCGGCTTCACCGGCCCCAGCGGCAGGCGCTCGAAGACGCGCGGATCGCCGACGGTGGAGAAGACCAGGTTCTTGTGGCCGATGCCGCCGGCGGTGCCCAGCAGCTCGATGGCCTCCATCACGTTGTCGAGGTTGTGCGCCGGCTCGCCCATGCCCATGAACACGACCTTCTTCACGAAGCGCTTCGTGCGCGCGAGCGCCACCTGCGCCACGATCTCGGCGCTGCCCACCTGGCGCAGCAGGCCGTCGCGGCCGGTCATGCAGAACACGCAGCCGACGGCGCAACCCACCTGCGTGGACACGCAAAGACCATCGCGCGGCAGCAGCACGCTCTCCACGGTCTGGCCGTCGTTCAGGCCCACCAGCAGGCGGGCGGAGCCGTCCTCGCCGCGATGTTCGGACTGCAACGTGGCCAGGCCGGCCAATTCGGCCGTGAGCGCGGGCAGCGCGTTGCGCAGCGCCAGCGGCAGGAAGTCCTCGATGCGGCGCCTGCCGGCGTCCTGCGGCTGCGCGTTGACCCATTGGCGCAGCACGCGCGCCTCGTGGTCGGGCGAGGCGCCGAGCGCGCGCAGGCGGTGGCGGAGATCGAGGATGCGCATGGAGGACGGCAATCGGCGGAATCCGCGATTTTCCGTCATCCGGGCCCGGACGGCGCCGACGCGGCCGGGGACGGCATGCACTTCTGCCGGCACGCCTGGCGTGCATCGCCGCAGGCCCGGGAGCCCTTGGAGCGTTCGTCGTCCTCGCGGCGGCCGGCGAGCTCGCGCTTCTCGGCCGAGAAGTCGTAGCTGCCAGACGGCCCGCCGCCGGTGGGGCCGACCGGCAGCAGCAGGTGGTGCTCCCTGTCCACCTGGAGGTCGGCGTCCTTGCGGCACTGCTGCGCGTCGACGTCGCAGAAGCCGCGGCACACGGCGCCGGCGTCCGGCGCGGAGCCGCCCTGCGCCACGGCCGCGCCGCACCACAGCGCGGCGGCCGCGAAGGCCGGAGCGAATCGCGTAGCCATCAGCGTTGCGGCCCCACCAGCGTCTTCTGCACCCAGCCCGAGAAGTTGGACGAGTCCACCTGCACGAAGCCGTTCTTCTGGTCGCCGCTGGCGATCAGCTCGTCGGACTTGGTGAGCGTGGCCACGACCTTGCTGTCCCTGGAAGGCCCGGCGTACACCTTCACGTTGCTGATACGCGCCATCAGCACCTCGCCGGCCTTCTGCGGGGCGCCGGCGCGGGTGGAGTTGGCGGCGTTCACGTCACCCGACTCGCTGTGCGTCTTGACGAGCGACGGGTTGTCGCGGATCGTGCGCACGATGTTGTTCCAGTTGTCGAGCAGGCTGGCCGCGATGACCTTGCCCTCGGGCGTGTTGGTGTAGCCGTTGGCCGCGCCGAACGCGGCGCCTGTCCAGCCCCAGCCGCCGATGTCGAAGTCGGTCTTGGTGGCCTTGCCTTCGGCCGAGGCCACCTGGATGCTGGAGCGCACATCGGCGATCACCAGGCTGGTGGATGCCTCCTTGAACTTCAGGCCGCCGGTGATGCCGCCCAGGCCGAAGCGGTTCATGAGGCCGCCGGCCAGCGCGCCGCCGACGCCGCCGGTGTTGTTGGCGGCGATCTGCACCGCGGGCGTCATGACGAAGTCGGCGGCCTGCATCTGGCCCTTGCCGACGTTGGACTCGCCGCGCAGCTCGCCGCCCTCGGCCAGCGAGCGCTCCTGCTGGATGTTCTGCATCGCCACGCCGCGCTCGACGACATCGAAGCAGCCCGAGTCCTGCACCATCATGCGCAGCAGCTGTTCCGGCGAACCGAGCTGGTAGGCCGACAGGTAGCTCCAGCCGCCGTGCGGCTCGGCCACGGCCATCACGCCCAGCTTGTGGCCGCACTTCTCGATGTTCGGGGTGGCGGCCGCGGCGGCACCCGCCATCAGGACGAAGGGCACTGCGGCGGCCAGGGCCGCGGACGTCTTGGCGATTCTTGTCATCGGAACACTTCTCCAGTGGGTCGCCCCGGTCGGGGCAAGGCATGAAAGCTTCGCGAAATTGTGCCATCCGTGCCCGGCGCCGGCGCTCCCTCGGGAGGGGGGCATGGCGGGACTTGACGAAGCCGGATGCTGGACGGTGGAACACGGACGGCGTCCTGGGGATTTCCCGATCCGTCAGCCATATTCGGGCCCGAGCGAGCGGGCCCGGCCCGTCATCCATTACCCTTGCAGCTTCGCATCGTCACCGGACACGCTGCCCGCCAACCATGCGCGCCATCTTCACCGACGTCGGCCGACTGCAGCGGTGGGCCATCGCCCTGGCCCTGGCTGCGCTCGCCGTGGCCCTGCAATGGTCGGTGCGTCCCTGGGTGGGCACGAAGATCCCGTTCCTGTTCTTCCTGCCGGCCATCGTGGCCACGGCCGCGCGCTGCGGCCGCGGCGGCGGCCTCCTCGTGACGGTGGTCGGCCTGGTGAACGCGACGCTGTGGCTGCGGGCACCGGGAAGCTGGTGGGTGCTGGACCCGACCGACGAACTCTCCCTGCTGATCTACGCGATCCTCGGCATGCTGCTGTCGGCCCTCGGCGCGCGCCTGCGCGTGACGAGCGCGCGCGCCTCCGCCGCCGAGCAGCGCCTGGTGCTGGCCGGCGAGGACACGGGCATCGGCATCTTCGACCTCGACCTGGCCACGCACACGGTGTACCTGTCGCCGGCGCTCGCGCTGCTGTGCCGCGTCGACGCGAGCCGGGGCGCCGTGGCGCTGGAAGACGTGCTGGCGGCGATGCCGGCCGAGGCCGTGGTCGAGGCGCGTTCGGTGGTGGCGCACAAGCTGCGCGAACGCGCCAGCGGCTACGAGCGCGAGCTGCGCCTGAAGCTGCCCGACGGCCGCGAGCGCTGGCTGATGCTGCGCGTGCACATCGTCTGGTCGGGCGAGCGCGCCACGCGCATGCGCGGGGCCTGCATCGACATCACCGAGCGCCGCGCGGTGGACGACCTGCTGGGGCGCACGCAGGCCGAGCTGGGCCAGCAGGTGGCCGACCTGCACCGGCTGCACGAGCTCAGCAGCCGGCTGCTGGACACCCGCACGCTGCCGGAACAGCTGCACATCATCCTGGTGGCGCTGGCCGACTTCCACGGCGCCCGGCGCGGCGTGCTCGCGCTGTTCGATCCCGGCTCGGGCACGCTGGGCGTCGATGCCAGCACCGGCTTCACGCCCGACGCGCTCGCACGCCTGCTGCAGACCAGCGGCCTCGACGGCGCCTGCGCCCTGTGCTGCGCGAGCCGCGAGCGCACCGTCATCGCCGACATCGAGTCGGCCGACGTCGATGCGGGCCTGCGCGCGCTGGCCGGCGAGGAAGGGTTTCGCGCCGTCCATGCCACGCCGATGATCGGCCTGGACGGCGAGACGCTCGGCGCGCTGTCGATCCACCTGGACATGCCGCACGCGCCCACCGAGCGCGAACGCACGCTGGCCGACATCTGCGCCCGCAAGGCCGCCACCTTCATCGAGCGGGCGCGCGCCCAGGCCGCGTTCCACGAGTCGGAGGGCCGCTTCGAGGCGGTGCTCGACGCGTCGGCCGTGCCGTTCGTCGTGCTGTCGCCGGTGCGCGAGCATTCGAGCGGACGCATCGCCGACTTCGAGTGGAGCTACGTCAACGCCGCCGCCGCCAAGGCCTTGCACCGCCCCGCCGAGTCCTTCGCCGGCCGGCGCGTGCAGGACGTGCTGCCGGCCCGCTGGTCGACCAGCGCATCGTTCCGGCAGTACGAGGCGGTGGTCGAGAAAGCGGAGACGCGCGAATTCGAGGCGCTGGTGCACCACGAAGGCATCGAGCAATGGTTCCGCTGCGTGGCCTCGCCCATGCGCGGCAGCGTCGCGCTGTGGTTCACCGACATCACCATGCGCAAGAACGATGAGCGCCTGCTGCAGGAGGCCGATCGCCGCAAGGACGAGTTCCTGGCCACGCTGGCACACGAGCTGCGCAACCCGCTCGCGCCGATCCGCCAGGCCAGCGCCGTCTCGCGGCTGCCGCAGGCCACCGAGGCCCAGAAGCGCTGGAGCCACGAGGTGATCGAGCGCCAGGTGCGCCACATGGCCCTGCTGCTCGACGACCTGCTGGACGTCTCGCGCATCACGCGCGGCCGGCTCGAGCTGCGGCGCGGCGCCAACGCGCTGTCCGAGATGATCGCCGCGGCGGTGGAGACGGCGCATCCGCTGATCGATTCGCGCCACCACGAGCTCGACGTGGTGCTGCCGCAGGCGCCCGTCCTGATGCAGGCCGATCCGCTGCGCGTGTCGCAGGTGGTGGCCAACCTGCTCACCAACGCCGCGAAGTACACCGACCCGAACGGCCGCATCCGGCTGGTGGCCGCGCTCGACGGCGACGACGTGGTCATCGAGGTCAGCGACAACGGCATCGGCATCGCGCCCGAATCGTTGCCGGCCGTGTTCGACATGTTCACGCAGCTGCGCGGCACAGGCGACCGCGCCAGCGGCCTGGGCATCGGACTGGCGCTCTCCAAGGGCCTGGTGGAGCTGCATGGCGGCACGATAGCCGTGCGCAGCGAGGGCGGTGGCCGCGGCAGCGTGTTCACGGTGCGGCTGCCGCGTGGCGACATGCCCGAGCCGGCGCCGGCGGCCGGCGACGGGCGCGAGCCGCGCGCCGCGTCGGCCCGCCGCATCCTGGTGGCCGACGACAACCGCGACGCCGCCGAGAGCCTGGCCGCGCTGCTGGAGCTCGAGGGCCACCAGGTGACGCTGGCCTACGACGGCGCCGACGCGCTGGCCGCCTACGACCGCGTGCGGCCGCAGGTCTGCCTGCTCGACATCGGCATGCCCTACCGCACCGGCAACGAGGTGGCCACCGAGATCCGCGCCCGCGAGGACGGCGGCCTGCCCACGCTGGTGGCCATCACCGGCTGGGGCCAGGACGCCGACCGCAGCCAGGCGCTGGCGGCCGGGTTCGACCACCACATGACCAAGCCGGTGGACCCCGCCCAGTTGCTCCGGCTGATCGGCCAGGCGCGCACCGGCGAGCTGGCCGGCGCCTGAGCAACCGTATGTCCGGTCCGACACCAAGCGACTAAATCCACGACACGTCCGCTTCGTCCAATGGCCTGCGCAAGCCTTGCGCTGCGGCCCGCTCATTTCAAGGACAAGCCATGGACGATCACGACAAGGGCCTCGCCCACGACCTCGACACCCTCGGACGCCGGCGCGTGCTGCTCGGCGCCGCCGGGCTGGCCGCCACCACGGCGCTCGCGGCCTGGGGCTGCGGCGGCGGCGCGGCCTCCGGCGACTCCGGCAGCTCGTCGAGTTCGTCCGGCTCGAGCGGATCGACGTCGACCGGCACCTGTGCCGTGACCGCCGAGGAGACCGAGGGCCCGTATCCGGCCGACGGCTCCAACACGATCAACGGCACGGTGTCGAACGCGTTGGCGCTGTCGGGCATCGTGCGCAGCGACATCCGCTCCAGCTTCGGCTCGATGTCGGGCACCGCGGGAGGCGTGCCGGCCACGCTGACGCTCACGCTGGTCGACACCAACGACAGCTGCGCCGACCTCTCGGGCTACGCCGTCTACGTGTGGCACTGCAGCCGCGAGGGCGAGTACTCGCTGTACGGCGCCACCGACCAGAACTGGCTGCGCGGCGTGCAGGCCACCGACGCCGGCGGCGTGGCCACCTTCACCACGATCTTCCCCGGCTGCTACTCCGGCCGCATGCCGCACATCCACATCGAGGTGTACCGCAGCACCGCCACCGCCACCTCGTACGCCAGCAAGCTGAAGACCACGCAGCTCGCGTTCCCCACGGACGTCTGCACCACCGTCTACACCACGGCCTCGGGCTACAGCGCCAGCGTGACCAACTTCGCGCAGATCAGCTTCGCCACCGACAACGTGTTCTCGGACGGCACGTCCACCGAGATGGCCACCGTCACCGGCAACGTGACCGACGGCTACGCGGTGTCGCTGCAGGTGGGGATCTCCGTCTGAAAATGCGGAAACGCGCCTGCCGCAGAATGGGCGCATGGCAGGATGGATCTCGATCGTGGGCAGGCGCGTGAGGGCGTTGCTGGCGGACACGCTGTTCAAGCGGCTGTTCGCGCTGATGTGGCTCGCGCTGGTGATCAGCCACGCGGTCGCGTTCCTGGTCGTCACGCGCAACATGCCGGGCGGCGTCGGCGGGCGCATGCCGACCTTCCCGTCGCTGCCGCCGCTGCCGTTCGGGCAACGCGCGAGTCCCGCGAGCCAGCCCGCGAGCCCGCGCCCGGAAGGGCCGGGCATGCCTGGCCCGCGCCAGGGCGACGGCGGACCGCCCGGCCGGAGCGGCGGGCCCGGTGGTCCGGGCGACATGCGCGACCCCGGCGGCGGTTTCGGCGGACCGCCACCGTTTTCCAGCCCCGGCGGCCCGGCCGACGCATCGCAGGGCATGGGCCTGTCGACGGCTATGGCCGTGCTGGACTACGGCATCCGCCTGCTGATCATCGGCCTGGCCGCCTGGCTGGGCGCGCGCTGGCTGTCGGCGCCGATGCGCCGGCTGCAGGCCGCCTCGCGCACGCTGGGGCAGTCGCTCGCGCGCAACGAGTCGCCGCCGCCCGTGGACGAGCGCGCGGGCACGGTGGAGGTGCGCGAGGCGGCGCACGTGTTCAACGAGATGTCGCGCCAGCTCAGCGACCAGGTGAACTCGCGCGCGCTGCTGGTGGCGGCGATCTCGCACGACCTGCGCACGCCGCTCACGCGCATCCGCATGCGGCTCGAGGCGAGCGAGGGCGATCCGCTCACGGCGCGCTCCATCGCCGACATCCACGAGATGGACGACCTGATCGAGTCCGCGCTGGAGGTCTTCCGCGGCGCCGGCGCGCACGAGGAGCCGAGCGAGACCACCGACGTCCACGCGCTGGTGCAGGCGATCGTCGACGACCTGGCCGACCTGGGCCAGCCGGTGGGCGTGCGCGGCGAGCCCGCGCCGGCCCGGGTGCAGGCCGCGGGCCTGCGCCGGGTCGTCTCCAACCTCGTCAACAACGCGCTGCGCTACGGCAAGCGCGCGCAGGTCAGCGTGCAGCCGCAGGGCGACGCGATCCACATCGTGATCGAGGACGACGGGCCCGGCATTCCCGAGGCGCAGCTGGAGGCGGTGATGAAGCCGTTCTACCGGCTCGACACCTCGCGCAACCGCCTCACCGGCGGCAGCGGCCTGGGCCTGTACATCGCGCGCGACCTGATCGGCCGCCAGGGCGGCACGCTGTCGCTGGCCAACCGCGCCGAGGGCGGGTTGCGGGCGACGATCGAGTTGAAGAAGGCTATCTGACCTCGGCGTCGAAGATGTAGCCCTCGCCGCGGATCGTGCAGATCAGCTGCTCGCCGCCCTGCGCGGCCGACAGCTTCTGGCGCAGGCGCGACACCGCGAGGTCGATCGCGCGATCGGCCACCACCACGCCCTGGCCGCGGGTCGCGTCGAGCAGCTGGTCGCGCGTGAGCACGCGGCGCGGGCGCTCCACGAAAGCGCTGAGCAGGCGGTATTCGGCGCTGGACAGCGGCACGACCACCTGCTGCGGCGACACCAGCTGGCGCTTGAGGCGGTCGAAGCGCCAGCCGGCGAATTCCACGCTGCCGTCGCCACCGCGCTCGGCGCCCGGCGCGGAGCGGCGGCGCAGCACCGCCTTGATGCGCGCCACCAGCTCGCGCGGCTCGAAGGGCTTGGACACGTAGTCGTCGGCGCCCAGCTCCAGCCCCAGCACGCGGCTGTGCGGATCGCCCTGCGCCGTGAGCATGATCACCGGCAGGTTGGCCGTCTCGGGCCGCTGGCGCAGCGCGGCGCAGATCGACAGGCCGTCGCCATCGGGCAGCATCACGTCGAGCACCACCACGTCGACCCCGCCCTGCGACAGGCAGGAGCGCATCTGCGCGGCGCTCGCGGCGGCCACCACCTCGAGGCCGAAGCGGCGCAGATAGTCGCAGACGGATTGCAGCAGTTCGGGGTCGTCGTCGACGACGAGGCAGCGCGTGGTGGCCATGGTCTCGGGCAGGCGCGGCATCGGGGGCCGCATGTCTCGGATATCCGGCCGCAAAGGTACCACGCCCACCCGCGCCGCACACTCGGCAGGCTGTACGCAGAATCCCTCATCGCGAGGCCGAGCAGGAACGCCGCGATCGGGACAGAATGCCCGCTACAACAGCGACGGAGACAAGCGCATGGATGCAGCCGCGAGCGGAACCATCGGCCACTATTCGTTCGAGGAGAAGCGACGCCGCGTCTTCGCGATCATGGCGGCCTCGTCGGGCAACCTGGTGGAGTGGTTCGACTTCTACGTGTACGCGTTCACGTCGATCTACTTCGCGCCGTCGTTCTTCCCGAAGTCGGACGACACGGTGCAACTGCTGCAGGCCGCCGCCGTCTTCGCGATCGGCTTCCTGATGCGGCCGATCGGCGGCTGGATGTTCGGCAAGATCGCCGACCGCCGCGGCCGCAAGACCTCGCTGGTGATCTCGGTGGTCATGATGTGCGGCGGCTCGCTGCTCATCGCGGTGCTGCCCACCTATTCGCAGATCGGCGTTCTTGCGCCGCTGCTGCTGCTGCTCGCGCGCATGGTGCAGGGCCTGTCGGTGGGCGGCGAGTACGGCGCCACCGCCACCTACCTCAGCGAGGTGGCGCTGCGCGGCCAGCGCGGCTTCTTCTCGTCGTTCCAGTACGTCACGCTGATCGGCGGCCAGTTGCTCGCGGTACTGGTCATCTTCCTGCTGCAGCAGTTCCTGGACGAGCCCGCGCTCAAGGCCTGGGGCTGGCGCATCCCGTTCCTCATCGGCGCCGTCACCGCGGTCGTCGCGATGCTGTTGCGCCGCACGCTGCACGAGACGGCCTCCGAGAAGGACCTGCAGAGCCACGAGGCGGGCAGCTTCGCCGTCATCTGGCGCGACCACCGCGCGGCCTTCCTCACGGTGCTGGGCTACACCGCCGGCGGCTCGCTGATCTTCTACACGTACACCACTTACATGCAGAAGTACCTGATCGCCACGGCGCACATGCCCAAGACCACCGCCACCAACATCTCGCTGGCGACGCTGTTCGCCTACATGTGCATGCAGCCGATCTTCGGCGCGCTGTCCGACCGCATCGGCCGCCGCAATTCGATGATGCTGTTCGGCGCGCTGGGCACCCTGTCCACGGTGCCGCTGATGACCGCCATCGGCAGCGCCTCCAGCCCGGTGATGGCCGGCGTGCTGATCTGCGTGGCGCTGGCCATCGTGAGCCTGTACACCTCGGTGTCGGCCATCGTGAAGGCCGAGATGTTCCCGGCCCAGGTGCGCGCGCTGGGCGTGGGCGTGGGCTACGCGATCTCCAACGCGATCTTCGGAGGCTCGGCCGAGTACGTGGCACTGCAGCTGAAGGACATGAAGATCGAGTCCAGCTTCTTCTGGTACGTCACGGTGATGATGGCCATCGTGTTCCTGGCCAGCCTGCGCCTGCCCAAGACCGCCAGCTACCTGCACACCGACCACTGAACCTGGCGCGCCAACGAAGGCGGGCCCCGCGGGGCCCGTCCTCGTTTCCGGAAAGGGAAGCTCAGGCCTTCTTCACCCAGGCGCTGCACCAGCCCTTGGCCGTCACGGCCTTGCCGGCGTACAGCGGGCACGGGCCCGAGGCGTCGCCGGCCTTGCCCTGGTACAGCGCGCAGCTGCTGCAGGCCTGGCCAGCGGCATATTTCGGGTACTTGGCCTTGT
>JABCYW010000006.1 GCA_013289985.1 Betaproteobacteria bacterium
CGACCACCGAGAGCCGGACGAGCGCTCTGGTTCGGGCCGCGGAACTCGCGAAACTGCGGTACGAAGGTGGCGAACTGAGTCGCCTCGACGTCATCAATGCCGACCGTGCCGTGTTGACGTCCCGTGCCGACGTCGCCGAGGAACGTCGATCGCTGGCCGTCGCGCAGAGCGATCTGTTTCGGGCACTCGGTGGTGGCTGGAGCGTGACTCCACGAGCGTGAGTTTGCCGGGCCGCAGGCGAGCGTGCTGTTCGCCGCCCCATTGAGCGCGGATCGAGCATCGCGCAAGTGCTATGCGCCGGTCGGTTTGTACGGCAGGCACTGGGGGCCTGCCGTTCGCTCGAGCGCGTGGACAGCGTACGGTTCCCAAGCTGGGTGCAAGCCAGCCTGGGAAACGCTCAACTGCCTCAGCCCAGGATGGCGCGCGGCTCGAGGTACGCCTCGATGCCGAAGGTGCCGAACTCGCGGCCGACGCCGGAATGCTTGAAGCCGCCGAACGGCGCCTGCTGGTCGTCCAGCAGGCCATTGACCGCGACGCGGCCGGCGAGGATCCTGGCGGCCACGCGACGCGCGCGGTCGGCGTCCTTGCCGCTCACGAAGCCGTATAGCCCGAATTGCGTGTCGTTGGCAATCCGGATCGCGTCATCTTCGTCGTCGTATCCGATGACGCACAGGACGGGCCCGAAGATCTCCTCCCGCGCGATCGCCATGTCGTTGTGCACGTTCACGAAGACGGTTGGCTTGACGTAGTTTCCTCCCTCGAGGCCCTTCGGGTGGCCGACGCCGCCCGCCAGAACCTCCGCACCTTCGGCTATGCCGCGTTGGATGTAGGACTGCACCCGCTCGTATTGCTTCCTGGTCACCATCGGCCCGACCGCCGTCTTCGGGTCGGACGGGTCGCCCACGGGGAAGGAGGGAAGCGTGGCGAGGATGGCCTTCTTGACCGTCTCGAGCTGGCTCTTCGGCACCAGCAGGCGCGTACCTGCCGCGCAGGCTTGGCCGCTGTTCATCCAGCCAATCAGCAGCGCGTTCGGGATCGCGGTCGCCAGGTCGGCGTCATCCAGCAGGATGTTGGGCGACTTGCCGCCCAGCTCCAGGGTGACCCGCTTCATCGTCGCCGCGCCATCGCGCATGATCGACCGGCCAACGGGGGCCGAGCCGGTGAACGATATCTTGGACACGTCCGGATTTCGCACCAGCTCGGCGCCGACGACGTCGCCGCGGCCCGTGACCACGTTGAGGATGCCAGGCGGGAGCTTCGCCTCCTGGAGGCATTCGAGGAACGTCTGGGTCTGCAGCGCGCTCAGCTCGCTCGGCTTGATGACCACAGGGCAGCCGGCCGAAAAGGCTGCCGCGGACTTGATGCAGAGGAACAGCACATTGGCATTCCACGGCGTGATGAGGCCAGCAACGCCGACCGGCTCGTAGAACACGGTGGTCGTGCCCCACTTGCGAACGAACTCGATGTTGTTGAGCGCGATCTCCGCCTGTTGGAAGACCTCGGCCGCGCCCTGCATCATGAGCGAGGAGAACCCGCGGGTGCCGCCGTATTCGAGCACCATCGCCGCCGTCAGGTCGTCGATATGCGCGCTCACAGCCTTGTGCATGCGGCGAAGGATGTCGATGCGCTCTTCCTTCGTGGTGCGAGAGAAGCTTGCAAACGCGCGATTCGCAGCGGCGATCGCTTGCTTCGCGTCCGTCTCGTCGGCCAAAGTCACGCTTCCAATGACTTCGCCATTGGCCGGATTGATGCTTTGCATGACCTCGCGCCCATGGGGCTCGATGAAGCTGCCGTCGATGTAGCTGGCCTGGATGGTGGCTTTCATTGCCGTACTCCTTGATGCGGGATATTCGCCAAAGTGACGTTGAGGTGACCGTGCGCGGCCCGATGGATAGCGCCGTGATGCAGGGGTTCGCACACCGAGTTGACCCCTCGGACAGGTCTCTTGGTATCTGTCAAAGGTGGTAGCGCGCCTCCGCCGGACCTCCTCGTGTTCGACCGGCCAAGGCGACCGGACCGGCATGGCGAAGATCCCGCCTGTGAGAGCCTGTCTTGCGCTTGAGCCTGCTCGTGCATCACCCATGCAGCACGAATCGGTCGGCTCTTGCGGCCTCGTAGACGTGATGGGGAACGCCACGCAGCGCCTCGGCTGGGGCCGCCCCGTCGAGCCAGGAGTTCGGCGAAGCGAACCAGTCGGCGAGTGCGATGTCGTCGAAGACGTCGCGCAGCTCATGAACCACGCGTAGGGCGTCCTGCCTCGGCGTCATGGTCTGTTCGTCGAATTGGAAGCGCGGCAGGAGGATGCGTGTCGACCAGACCAGGCTCACGACGTCACGGTCGACGATCCAGTGGGCGACCCGCGAAAGTGGCTTGCTCTCGCCGCGCCGGCGGAGCTGGCTGGCGACCTCATCGCTCTCGATGAGTCCGCCGCTGCGATGAAAGCCATTGCGGATCAGTCCGGTGCCGCCCGCCATCGCGAGGAGCGCAGACATCGCGTGCGCGCGCTCCGCCATGGTGCCGGCGTCTGCTTCACGCCAGCAGCTCATCGTCGACATGGGGTCGACGCTCGAGTCCACCGACAGCGATGACGCGTGGAACAGGAACGGTGGGACTGTATTGCGAGGCGTGGTCATGAGGACACTCCGAATATCCAGCTGTGGAGACTCTGCCGCTTGGCTGCGCAACTGTCTTCTTTCTCAGGAAGCGCTGACGCCTCTATCGAAGGTCGCGGATGTGTTCCTAGCGCTGCATCCGCATCACCTGATCGACGGGCATCATGTTCGACTGCAGGTGCGACATGATCCAGAGCGACCCGGCGACGACGAGAAGCACGACGAACATCGTTGTGCCGAGGGCCAGGATGTTCGTTCGCTGGTTGGGAGACGTGCTGATGTGCAGGAAGAAGATGAGGTGCACCAGCATCTGTGCAATTGCGAGCACCGTGACGGCGGCGGTTGCGCTGTAGGGGGTCAACACGGGGCTCCGTGCCGCGGCGAACGAGCCGATGGTGAGCAGCCACGACGCGGCATAGCCAACCAGGTAGCCCCGGACGCCGCCGTGCCCTCGGCCGTCGTAGGTGCCTGGCGTCAGGTTGGCGTTGGACGACGAGACAGGTGCGTGCGAAGTCATGATGAGGACCCGATCAGGTAGACGAACGAGAACACGCCGATCCAGACGACGTCTATGACGTGCCAGAACAGGCTGAAGCAGAAGAGGCGCCTCATGACGCCCTCGGTGAGTCCTCGCTGGCGCATCTGCACGGAGAGGATGACGATCCATATCAGGCCGGCCGTGACATGCAGTCCATGCGTGCTGACCAAAGTGAAGAAGGCGGACAGAAACGCGCTCCGGCTCGGCCCGGCACCTGCGGACAATAGGCGGCCGAATTCCGTGAGCTCGAGGGCGAGAAATACGCCGCCAAGTACGAAGGTGACGCCAAGCGCACCCCGAGCTGTGCCGACATCGCCGCGATCGCACTGGAGCATGGCAAAGCCGCAGGTCAGGCTGCTGGTCAGCAGGCACGCGGTCTCGATGAAGGCAGTTCGCAGCTCGAAAAGCTGGTGGCCCGTCGGCCCGCTCGAGACGGCGTTGTGCAGCACTGCGAATGCCGCAAAGAGCGTCGCAAACAGGATGCAATCGCTCAGCAAGTACAGGTAGAAGCCGAAGCCGGTCATGCCCCGGCGATTGGTGAGCGCCGTCGAATGGCCGGAAGCCCCGTCGTGCAGCTCGTTGGAGTACGGGCTCATGCGGTGGCGCTCCTCAGAGACGGGCAGTTCGGAGGCGTCCGAGCCGTTCGTTCGTCCTGAGCTCTTCGGCAGTGACCGTCATCTCGTCGTCTTCGCCCCAGGAGCTCCAGACCCAGAACGTCACGGCGCCGAGCAGTGACGCGACGCCTAGCCAGTAGATGTGCCAGACCATGCCGAAGCCCCCGGACACTGCGAGGAAGGCCAGGACGAAGCCGAGTGGTGAACGCTGGGGCATCTCAATGTCCTGAATGGGCGGGGCTGGTGGGTTGACTGGGGCCAGCAACTTGGTCACCCAATATGCGTCGACGTCAAACACCACTGGAAGGACAGCGAAGTTGTAGGCCGGCGGAGGAGAGACGGTCGACCACTCGAGCGTTCGGCCGCGCCAGGGGTCGCCCGTCGTGTCGCGTCTGCGATGGCGCGTGCGAATGCTGACGACGAGTTGGACGACCTGCAGGGCGATCCCCAGCGCGATGACGGCCGCACCCGCAAAGGCGACGGCGAGGTAGGGCGTCCAGGCGGGGTTGTCGTAGTGGTTCATTCGCCGGGTCATTCCAAGCATTCCGAGCGCATAGAGCGGCATGAAGGCGAGATAGAACCCGATCAGCCAGCACCAGAAGACCAGCTTCCCGAGACGTTCGTCCAGCGTGAAGCCGAACGCCTTCGGGAACCAGTACGTGAAGCCCGCCATGCACCCGAAGACGACGCCGCCAATGACGACGTTGTGGAAGTGCGCGATGAGAAAGAGGCTGTTGTGCAGGACGAAATCCACCGGCGGAACCGCCATGAGCACGCCGGTCATGCCGCCGATGGTGAAGGTCACCATGAAGCCGAGAGTCCAGAGCACCGGCGTCGTGAATCGCAGCCGACCGCCGTACATCGTGAACATCCAGTTGAAGATCTTCACGCCGGTCGGAATCGAGATGACCATGGTCGTGATGCCGAAGAAGGCGTTGACATCGGCACCCGAGCCCATCGTGAAGAAGTGGTGCAACCAGGTGGTGAACGCGAGCACCGTGATGCCCATCGTTGCGATCACCATCGACCGATACCCGAACAGCGGCTTCCCTGAGAATGTCGCGATGACCTCCGAGAAGACCCCGAAGGCCGGAATGACCAGGATGTAGACCTCGGGATGCCCCCAGGTCCATATCAGGTTGACGAACATCATCGCGTTGCCACCCGCCTCGTTGGTGAAGAAGTGCATGTCCGCGTAGCGATCGAGCAGCAGCATCGCAAACGTGGCGGTCAGGACAGGAAAGGCCGCGATGATGAGGATGTTGGCCGCCAATGCCGTCCAGGTGAAGATGGGCATGTGGTCGAGCCTCATTCCTGGAGCTCTGCAGCGCAAGATCGTGGTGACGAGGTTGATGCCTGAGAGAAGCGTACCCAGTCCCGAGATCTGCAGGGCCCAGAGGTAGTAGTCGACACCCACGCCAGGGCTGTAGGCGAGCTCGGAGAGCGGTGGATAGACCAGCCAGCCCGTGCGCGCAAACTCACCGACGCCGAGGGAGATGTTGATCAACAGCGCTCCGGCCGCGGTCAGCCAGAAGCTCAGCGCATTCATCACGGGGAAGGCGACATCGCGCGCGCCGAGCTGAAGCGGAACCACGAAGTTCATCAGGCCCACGACGAAGGGCATCGCCATGAAGAAGATCATGATGGTGCCGTGCGCGGAAAAGATCTGGTCGTAGTGGCTCGGCGGCAGGAATCCGCGTGCGTTGCCGGCTGCCAGAGCCTGCTGAGAACGCATCATGATGGCGTCGCTGAACCCACGCAGCAGCATCACCAGGGCCAGCAGGACGTACATGATGCCGACGCGCTTGTGGTCGACTGACGTCAGCCACTCGACCCACAGCCACTGCCAGCGACGCTGCCAGGTGATGAGTCCGAGAACCAGGACAAGCATCACGATGACGGCCGAACACGTGTACATCACGATCGGCTCGTCGAATGGAATTGCCGACAGGGTCAATTTTCCGAACATGGCTAGTCCACCCCATTCGTGAGCCGCGTGTCGCGGCAAGAGCCTATGCTCGGATCCACCATCGTTTCGACCACTTCCGACGCCGGCCGGGTGCCTCGTTGGAGCGCGTAGTCGAAAAGGCCGTCCTCCGCGTACCCGTAGTGGCTGGTTTGCCCAGAGGCGTGCTGCGCGATGAGCTGTTCATACGCCGCTTTGTCGAGAATCTGACCAGACTGGCGCAGGCGCTCGATCCATAGGTCAAATGTGTCCCGGTTGGCAGCAAGCACCTCGAAGTGCATGTCGGAGAATCCGTCGCCGCTGAACTGGGTAGACAGGCCGCGGTAGAGGCCTGGCTTCCCTGCGATGACGGACAGCTGTGTGCACATCCCGTTCATGGCGTAGATCTGTCCTGCGAGCCCGGGTATGAAGATGGCATTCATGACCGTCGCGGAAGTGATGTTCATGGCCACAGGTGTGTCGAGCGGCAGCGCGAGCTCGTTGATGCTGGCGACACCGAGCTCCGGATAGATGAAGAGCCATCGCCAGTCCATGGCGATGACCTCCACGCGTAGCCGATTGTTTGGAGCGTGGACGGGCCGATAGGGGTCGAGCTCATGAGATCCGGCCCAGGTGATCGCCGACAGGAAGAGCACGACCAGCAACGGGATGATCCAGACCGTGAATTCGACCTTGCCGCTGTAGCTCCAGCCTGGCCGGTAGGTCGCGCTCTTGTTCGAGGCCCGGAACCACCATGCGAAACCGAGCGTCAGCACGATGACCGGGATGACGACCACGAGCATCACGCCGAGTGACTCGTAGAGCAATTGCAGTTCGGACGAGCCAACAGCGCCCCAGGGAGCGATGACCCCTTCGGCCCTGGCCGTTGGCGTGGCCGGCCCCAGGGCAGCGGCGACACAACTCGAGCCCAATCGGAAAAGTGGTCGATTCGATGCCATTGGCCAGCCTCGGTCCCGGATTCAGAAGGGCCATGCGTGCTGAGCCCCTTGAGGAGATCGTGCTGACAGCGGCCCGGAGCGAACATCCCCCGGCTGGGGCACTCGCCTGCATCAAGCGAGCGCGCGAGGAGCTTTCGGTGCCCCGTCCGGGGGATGGGGTGACTCCTCCGAGGCCATCAGACTGGAGTACCTGAGTTCTTGCGGTTGCATCGGCTGAAGTCTGCAGAGCGCTCGGTGCGGCGCCGCCATTGGCTTCTGCAATCGGAGGACATGAGGTGAGTGCAATGGTGGACGCCATCTTCAGTGGAATCCTTTCCGAACGTCGTGCGGCGCTGGAACTGGCTCGGATAGGTCTCTGAGCTACTTGCGTGCCCACGGAGACCTCATTGCCCATGACCGCGACTGCCTTGAATCGCCTGCCTTCCGCGTCGGACGCGGTGGACGAATACGCGTTCCAGCGTGAGGATCAGCCGACCCTGCCTGGCGGGCCGTACTCGCCACCGCATCCATCGGCACGGCGGCTCGGTTACGCTGCGATCGGCCTGTGGATCGGCGCCACGACGACCTTCGCCAATGCGCTCGTCACGGTCAACATCCCGAACCTTTCCGGCGAATACTCCGCCTATGCCGCCGAACTGAGCTGGTTCCCCGCCATCTATGTGGCTGCGAACTCGTGCGCGAACACGATGCTGGTCAAGGCCCGCATGCAGTACAGCATGCCTGCCGTCATGCGGGCGGTGTTGCTCGTCTACATCGCAGTCGCGGCGATGCGGTTCCTTGTTCCAGGCTTCGCCGCAGAGGCGGTCGTCCGATTCGTCAGCGGCATCGTCGCCGGCGGCATGACGAGTACAGGCATCTACTACTTGCTTCAGGCGGTACCGCCAAAGGCGCGCGCGCTTGCCTTGGTCACGGGCCTGGGCATGACTCAGCTCGGAACACCTCTCGCGCGACTCGTACCGGTCGACCTGCTGTCGGCGCAAGGCTGGTTTGGGCAGCACTGCATCGAGCTCGCCATAGGCGTTGCGACACTGGCTCTGATCACGCTTCTGCCGCTACCGCCCACGCCGCGGTTGCGCGTCTTCCAGCCGCTGGACTTCGCGACTGTCGCCTTCCTGCTGCCGGCCACGCTCTTGATTTGCGGTGTGATCAATCGCGGACGCGTGGCTTGGTGGACGGACACGCCATGGCTCGGCGTCGACCTGGCGGTCGCCATACCGCTGCTGGCGATCGCCGTTGCGATCGAGGCCAATCGTGAACGTCCGTTGATCCAGTTCGGCTGGATCGGCACGCGGGAATTCCTTGGTTTCGCCGCGGTTGCGATGCTGATGCGACTGGCTCTCGCCGAGCAGACCTACGGAGCCGTCGGCCTTCTGGCTGCCGGCAACCTCGACAACGATCAACTGCGCACCCTGTTCGTCTGGGTGATCGTCTCGATGCTGGCGGGCATCGTCACCTGCGTGCTGACGCTTTCCGAGCGTGCTCCGCCCAGACAAGTCATCGCCGCCTGCCTTGCCGTTGCTGTCGGTGCCTGGCTGGACAGTCAGGCAAACAACCTCACTCGGCCAGAACAGCTCTACTTGAGCCAGTCGCTCATTGGTTTTGGTACGTGCCTCTTCATCGGGCCGACGCTGGCCCACGGAATCTTGAAGGTGATCCGTCGTGGCCCCGACTACCTTGTGACGTTGGTTGTCGTCTTCAGTATGACGCAAAACATCGGTGGATTGGTCGGGTCGGCTTGGCTGGGAAGCTACCAGACCGTCGCGACGCGCAGCCACCTTCAGAAGCTCGCTGAGCAGATGCCTATCGGTGATGTTCAAGTCGCTAGCCGTGTCTCTGCGTCCGCACGCGCGCTCGCAGGAGCCATCGCTGACCCGGGCGTGCGCGCCCGGCAGGGCGGGGCCTCGCTGGTCGCGTCGATGACGCGCGAGGCCAACGTGCTGGCCTTCAACGACGTCTTCCGACTCGTCTGGCGACTGGCGCTGGCCACCGCGCTGCTGATCATCCTCCTGATTTCCATCCCACCTGTCCGGCTCTTGCGCCGGGCCGAACCCGCATGACCGAATCCACTGCTGCTGCCGCTGTCCCGCCACCTGCGCCGCGCGGGCATTGGCCGCTGCCCGGCAAGCATCCGCTGGTCGTTGTCCTGATCGCGCTGCTCGCGACGGCGGCCACGCTGGCGGTGCTGCGCGCCTGGGAGCTGCCGCCGTTTCGCTCGGGCGTACAGGTCACCGACAACGCCTACGTCCGCGGCCGCACGACGATCATTGCGCCGCAGGTGAGCGGCTATGTGGTCGAAGTCGCCGCGACCGACTACGCCAATGTGCAGAGGGGCCAAGTGCTGGTGCGCATCGACGACCGCCAGTACCACGCCAGGGTTGACCAGGCCAGCGCTGCATTGGAGGCACAGAAGGCCGCTCTTGCGAACCTCGACCAAGCCCACGCATCACGCGTCGCGGCACTTGCATCGCAGGCCGCGGCCATCCTCAATGCAGAGGCGCAGCTCCTGCGAGCACAGGCCGACCTTGCGCGCGTTGACGACCTTGTCAAGGACGGCTCGGTATCGGTGCGCGAACGTGATCAGACACGTGCCGCGCTCGCGCAGGCTCAGGCACAGCTCGAACAGTCGCAAGCGGCACACGAGATTGCGCGGCAGGACATCCGAACCGTGGAGGTGAACCGCGCGAGCGTCCGGGCCCAGATTGACGCTGCATCCGCGCAACTGCGAACGGCCGAGATCGATTTGGAGAACACGGTCGTTCGTGCGCCCGAGAACGGGCAATTGGGTGAGATTGGAGTGCGGCTCGGCCAGTACGTGACGAACGGGACGCAGCTGCTGCCGCTCGTGCCTGCCGATCGCTGGGTTGTCGCCAACTTCAAGGAGACTCAGACCACTGGCATGCAGCAAGGTATGCCAGCCTGGGTCACCGTTGACGCGCTCATCGGCCGGCGCATCGACGGGCATATCGAGGCCATTGCGCCCGCGGCGGGTTCGGAGTTCTCCGTCGTCAAGCCGGACAACGGCACCGGAAACTTCGTCAAGATCCCACAACGCGTTGGTGTACGGCTGCGCCTGGGCGGCTCCGCGGACGAGCTGCAGGCCTTGAGGCCGGGCATGTCCGTGGAGGCGCATGTCGATGTCGGCAACAACCAGTAGGGTCGCGCTGGCCGTCGCGGCATTGCTGGCGGGCTGTGCCGGCCCGCGGCCCGCGGCGCCCCCTGACGCGAAGATCACACCACCGACGACATGGCGCACGACGCCGGACCCTGCCGCAGGCGAACTTTCGGCGACCTGGTGGGATGCCTTTGGCGATCCCGGCCTGACGCGCATCGTGGCGATGGCGCTTGCCGACAATGACGATGTCAGGATTGCCGCGGCGCGCGTGCAGGAGTTGATGGGGCAGGCCGCCTTCGCGCGTGCGCAGCGCATGCCGGAGGTCGACGGCGGGGTGGGCTTTCAGCGCGACCGCGGCATCAACCCGGCGTACGGGATTCCGCAGGTCGAGAACGTCACGGAGCCCGTCGTCACGTTCTCGTTCGATGCCGATCTGTTCGGCCGATTGCGTGCAGCAGACGCAGCGTCTCGGGGGAACCTCTTGGCGACCCAGGCCGCACAGGCAGACGTACATCTCCTAGTCGCCGCCACCACGGCTCGCCAGTGGTTTGCGCTGCGAGCGCTCGATGCGCGGCTGGCGACCTTGCACGAGACGCTCGCTGCGCGCGAACGGACGCTCGAGCTCGTGCGCCGGCGCTTTTCGGTTGGCTATGCGGCTCGACTCGACGTGGCGCAGGCCGAGGCCGAATTCCATGCAACTCAGCAGCAGATACCCACGACCGAACTCGCGATTCGACGCACGGAGGATGCACTGAGCATCCTGCTTGGGCGCAATCCTGGGCACATCGATCGAGACGATCCTGCCACCGAGCCGGTCCTGCCACCCGTGCCAGCGGCGCTGCCGTCTTCGCTCCTGCGCCGACGCCCCGACATCGTCGAGGCCGAGGAGCACGTTGTCGCGGCCGACCTAGCGCTGGATGCGTCGCGTGCAGCGTTCATGCCGGATCTGCGCCTGTCGGCCGACTGGGGTCATGTGACGTCCACGCTCCTGAGCAATCACCCCGTCGACGTATTCACGATTGGTGCCAGCATCCTCGCACCGATCTTCGATGCAGGGCGGCTGAAGGCCCAGGAAGGCTCGGCGGCGGCCCGTCGCGACCAGGCTGCGTTCGCCTATCGCAAGGCCGCGCTGGAGGCGTTCGGGCAGGTCGAGGACGCGCTGGCTGCGACGCAACGCCTTCACCAGCAGCTCGATTCGCTGCGGGAGCAGAAGGCCGCCCTCGAGAAGACGTTGCAGATCGCGTCGGCACGCTACAAGTCAGGCTACGCGCCGTTCCTCGACCAGCTGGACGCGCAACGCAACCTGTTGTCCGTCCAACTGGCCATCGCGCAGGCGCAGGCCGACGAGCTCAACGCCTACGTGACGCTGTTCCAGTCGCTCGGGGGAGGCTGGGATCGATCCCTTCTGGATGGCAGCCAGAAGGCGCCGCCGCATGCGTAGAGGCCGCGTCAACGGCTGCCATGAAGTCGCGTAGCGCGAAGCGCCAGCGGCGCCGGCGTCACCGTACCAGGTTTGTCTTCGCGAGGTCGATCAGCTGCGAGCCGCGGCCGTCGAGCACTGCCTTCATGAGGAACATCCCGAAATGATGCGCCTCTTCCAGCGTGGTCTTCGGTGGCATGGAGAGTTCCTGGCGGGCGCTGACGATGTCCACAAGCACCGGACCATCGTGCTCGAAGGCTTCGGTCAGTGCCTGGTGCAGCATCTGTGGACGCTCCACACGAATGCCCTTGACACCCATCGCTTGGGCCATCTCGGCGAAGTTCGGGTTCTTGAGCTCGCAGCCGGTGTCGAGGAACCCGTTGGCCTTCATCTCCATCTCGACGAAGCCGAGCGTCCCGTTGTTCAGGACGATGACCTTGACCTTGAGCCCGGCCTGGATCAGCGTGATGAACTCGCCCATCATCATCGTGAAGCCACCGTCACCCGACATCGAGATGACCTGGCGATCCCGGAATGCGCACTGGGCCCCGATCGCCTGCAACATCGCGTTGGCCATCGAACCATGGTTGAACGATCCGATCAGACGGCGCTTGCCGTTCATCTGCAGGTAGCGCGCGGCCCAGATGATCGGGGTGCCGACGTCGCAGGTGAAGATCGCGTCTTCGTTCGCAAGTTCGCTGACGAGTCGCGACACGTACTGCGGATGGATCGTCTTGCTCTTGGGGCCGCTCTCCGCCAGGGAATCCAGATCCCGGCGTGCGCTCTCGTAGTGGTCGAGGGCGCTGTTCAGGTGAAGGGTGTCGGATTTCTCGAGAATGTCCGGCAGCGAGGCGCGGATCGTCTCCTTGACGTCGCCGATCACGCCGAGGTCGATCGGGCAGCGGTTGCCCAGCGCTTCCGGGCGCAGATCGACCTGGAGGACGCGTGCGTTCTCCGGATAGAACGCCCGGTAGGGGAAGTCCGTTCCCAGGAGCAGCAACGTATCGCAGCTCTTCATCGCCACGTAGCCGGAGGCGAAGCCCACCAGCCCCGTCATGCCAACGTCGTACGGGTTGTCGTATTCGAGATGCTCCTTGCCCCGGAACGCGTGAACGATTGGCGCCTTCAGGCGTCCAGCGAGTTCGACAACCTCCGCGTGAGCGCCGGCACAGCCTGCGCCGCACAACAGGGTCACTCGCTCACCGACGTTGAGCATCGCCGCCAGCTGCCTGCACTCATGCTTGTTGGGAACCAGCATGGGCCGGTCGGGAAGCAGCCAGTTCGGAATCGTCGCGGCGAGCGGCTTGAGCGCCACGTCGCCGGGCAACACCACCACGGCGACGCCGCGCTTGGCCACGGCGACGCGAATCGCGCGGAGGAGGATCTGCGGGAGTTGCTCTGGTTTCGAGACGAGTTCGACGTAGTGGCTGCACTCCTTGAACAGGATTTCGGGGTGGGTCGCCTGGAAGTAGTCGATGCCGATCTCCGAGCTCGGGATGTGCGCGGCGATGGCGAGAACCGGCACGCCGTTGCGGTGACAGTCGAACAAGCCATTGATCAGATGCAAGTTGCCCGGGCCGCAGCTTCCTGCACAGACCGCGAGCTGGCCCGTCACGTGCGCCTCGGCGCCGGCCGCGAAGGCCGCGGCCTCCTCATGCCGGACGTGGACCCACTCGATGTCGCCCTCCATGCGACGCAGCGCGTCCGTGAGGCCATTGAGTGAGTCGCCGACGACGCCATAGATGCGCTCGACGCCAGCCTGGCGCAGGGTTTCGGCCATGTAGCCTGCCGCGGTGCTTGCCATGTGAACTCCAGTTGACTTGGTGGTCATCCGCGCCGGACTAGGCATCCTAATCCAGGGTGCGCAGGTCAGTGACCGAGTAGGACATCGAGCAGCGGAAGCCCAGTCCCGTGCGGAGTGGCGCCAGCATGTGCATCTCCTCGCCGGCGACCTGCGGCAGGCGGATCTCGCCTTCGCCAGTCCACATCTCCACGATGCGCAGGTTGTCCGTGATCGACATGACCAGTTCGTTGACCGCGGGCCTGTCGTGTTGACCCGCCGCCAGTCGGGGGAAATACCGCACGTTGACCGTGGGCCGGCTGAAGATCTTGGTGACCTCGGGTTCGGGTGCCTCGAGCTTGATGCGCGCCTCGGCCAGGCGCACGCCGTGAGCGGAGAGCGTGCCCGCGAATCGGCTGCCGCGCCCGACCGGACCGCCTGCTGCGCTTGGCGCGGCGAAGGCTCGGGTCTGGAAGACACTGCCGATTCGCTTGGGGAACCCCTGGGCCCAGCCGCGCGCCAGGGCGGCGTCGTTGTCCACGTAGATGAACGGGCAGAACATCACGGGCGTCTCGTGCCAGACGGCGTCGATCAGGATGAAGGCCTCCCGATACTGGTAGCGCGCCGGGTCGAGCATTTCATCGTGCTGGGCGGTGAACTGCCAGTCGAGAAACAGCAATGCGGCGTGGCCGTTGCTGTTCGGATCGGGCGTCAGACCTGGGGGCAGCAACGCCTCGGTGGCCTCCGGGTCGGCTTCGTACTCGACGCCGATGATGTCGCTGGCGTAGTGCCACGGCGGAGGCGGCGTGACCGCGGCCAGGCCCAGCGGTGTACGGGGAACGGTGTAGCCCTTGAGCATGGTGCTCTCCTTTCGATGTCGTTCTTCAGCCCTTGCCGGCGACCGTGAAGTCCTCGAGGATCTTCAGGTCGCTGATGGAGCAGGACATCGAGAAGCGGTAGCCCGACCCCACGCGCACGGGCGCAAGCGCGTGCAGTTCCTCTCCGCACGCTTCGGGCAACCTCAGGTCGCCTTCGCCCGTCCAGACGCCGACCGCCTGCAGGTCGTCCGTCACCGCCATGACGAGTTCGTTGACCGCCGGGTCGTCGTGGCGGCCGGCCGTCAGGCGCGGGAAGTAGCGGCGGTTGACTGTTGATTTCAGGAGTGCGGCCGGCGGCGTTTCGATCGGTTCCCTCAGCGTGAGTCGCCCTTCGGCGAGTCGCTGCCCGTGCACGGACAGGCTGGCTCCGAACCTCGTGCCCCTCTCGATCGGCGCCGAGGCAGCGCTTCGTGCGGCGAAGCTGCGTGTCTGGAAGATCGAGCCCAGCCGTTTCGGATAGCCCTGCGCGTGACCGCGAGCCATTGCGGAATCGTTGTCGACGTACATGTACGGTGCCCAGGCCACCGGACGGCCCTTGTACATGGCATCAACCAGCACGTAGAACTCTCGGTACTGGTAGCGAGCCGGATCGAGGAATTCGTCGTCCTGCGCCGTGAACTGCCAGTCGACGAACAGGGCCAGCACGTGGCCCGCCGATTGAGAGTCCGGTGTCAGGCCAGGAGGGAGCGTCGCGTTCGCGGCGGCCGGATCGGTCCAGAACTCGAGGGCGATCACGTCGCCCGAATAGTGCCAGGGCGGTGCTGCCACGAGGTTGGCTTTGCCCAGCGGCGAGAGAGGAACGGTGTAGCCCTTCAGCATGGTCTGTCTCCGAGGACGTCCGTGGACGATTCGATTCGATGCGGTGCTCGAGGAAAACGCTTCTCCGCTTGCGTTCCGGTGGGCTGAATATCGTGGGCACGCTCCCAACGCGGCATCCCCCGCATGGGGCATCTATCGATCCGCCGGGCGGCGGCGCCGGGTTTGCGGATCGGCGAACATGGCCGCGGTGAGAGAAATGCGCCGGCTTGGAACGCGGCTTGGTTACGGATGAAATATTCGCCCGCGGCCTGCAATCAAGAAGGCCGACACGAAATGCTTCCGTAGCCTTTGCCATCTAACTTGGGGTGCACCGGAAGGTGGCGTTGCACTTCGCCGCCCCGCGCCACCCGCAAGCGTGCTGTCTGTACGGCGGGAAACCAGGGTCGGAGCCATGGGACAACCGCAGCTTCACACGTCGTCTCTTCATCTGCATGCTGACTTGGCGTCGAATGCGTGGTGCCGCCGCCGCCTGCTCGCCTCGACACCACCAACCGGCGCGTCTTCGCTGGCAGGGGGAGGTCGGACGGAGGAGGGCGGCGGTGCCTTGGGTGACGCGTCGTGGAAGCTCTCGCCCAACCAAGGAGATCGATCGCCGTCTTCAGATCCTTGCGCCAGGCTGATCCTCAAGGCGTGGTCGGCACTTGCGGGAATGCGGCTCGCGGAAGGGATCGCCATTGTCGAGGCCATCGACGCGATCGACAAAGAGTGCGCATCGGCGCGTTCTGGTTCCGCGCAGTTCGAGCGCGTTGTCTTGCGTGGCATCGTTCGGGCGCTCAAGGGCGACAGTGGGTTTGCAGCCGGCCTGGTCGAGGCGCTGGAGCGTCACCCGGCAGGAAACAACCATCCGGCGACACCTCTGTTGCTGCGCTTCGCTCACTGGAAGGATCGCCGGCTTGACGACTTCTGCGATCTGTCACGCCCGCTCGAGCAGCATCCGAAGGATCGGCGGGAGGTGGTGTGCAATGTCCTGCACTTGTCGATGGAGTCGGCTGTCGAAATGGAGCAGTTGCGTCCTTTCAGTGCTGCGCGCCTGGCGAGCGAGGCGTTGGAGCAGGCGACTCGGTTCCTCGGTCCGGACTTCGCGGGTGCGCGTTTGGCCGCGGGACTCAGCGCGCGCGTCCTCTATGAACAGAACCAGATCGACGCGGCTGACGGCTTCATTCGAGACCGGCTTGCGCTCAGCAGCATGCAAGGAGGGCTTGAAGGCGCTCTGGTCGCCTACATCGTCGGCTCGCGCATCGCCGCGGCGCGTTGCCAGAATCGGTTCGCTGTCCTGCTCCTGAGTGAGGCAGAGTCGCTGGCGGAGGAATGGGGCTGGCCCAGGTTGGCGGCGGCAAGCCTCGCCGAGCGTGTTCGTATCCTCGTCGAAGACGGAAAGTTGAAGGACGCAAGGCTTTGCGCAGGGCGCTTGACCAGTTTGCGGACGAGATCGACGCCCGCCGCGGGCGACGATCGGGTAGCCGCCTTTGCCGCGCTCGCGACAGCTCGCATTGAGCTTGCAGCTGGCGTGATGCCTGGAACAGTGGAGCGCCTGCGCGAAGTTGTTGCCGCGGCGCTGCGTCGAAGGGAATGTGACTTCGCCGTCGAGGCGATGCTCACGCTTTCATGCGTGTTGCATCGCCTCGGCCGCGACGAAGAGGCCCAGGCCGAGACGCTGAGGGTGATCGAACTTGGTGCTCACGCGGGCCTCTATCGAACGTTCCTCGATGGGGGGTGCGCGGTGCGCGAGCTGTTGCACTGGGTCTACCGGCTGCGAACTGCGACTGGAGGTGTGCTCGGCGAACTACGCAGCTATGTGCGCAGCTTGCTTGTGGGATTTCCAACTCCGGAGCCAGAGAGGCAGTCCGCACGCAGCCGCCATCGCTCCGGAGACTCGCTGTCGCCGCGAGAGCGGTGCATCGTTGAATTGATGAGCCACGGGCTATCGAACAAGCAGATCGCCAGGCGACTCGGCATTGCGCCGGAGACCGTCAAGTCCCACGCGAAGCACATCCTTCTGAAGCTCGCAGCGCAGACGCGCGTGGAAGCCGTGTCGCGCGCGCTCAGCCTGGGAATGATCTAGCGAAATGCGGTCGCAGGCTGCGCTCCCGAACGGCGTCCATGGCGCGTCACCCGACGCGATAGGTCTTTCCAGTCTGTGCCCCTTCCACGCTCTTGACGAAGGCCAGGGCCGCGTCCGCTACCGGCACCGGCTTGAAGCCGCTGAAGTACGGCCCGTAGAGCGCCATCGATTCGACGAACACCGTCGGGCTGACGCTGTTGATGCGCACGCCGCGCGGCAGCTCGATGGCGGCGGCGCCGACAAACGCATCCAGCGCCGCGTTCACCATGGACGCCGAGCTGCCCGAGCGTATCGGCTCCTGACTCAGAATCCCGCTGATCAACGTGAAGCTTCCGCCGTCTGAAATCTGGTGCTGCCCCGCGATGACCAGGTTCACCTGGCCCATCAGCTTGTCCTTCAGGCCGATCCCGAATTGCTCCGGGGTCGTCTCGCCCAAGGACCCGAAATGCACGTTGCCCGCCGCGCAGGCGACGGCATCGAAGGCGCCGACCTGCCGGTACATGCGCTGCACGCTGGCAAAGTCGGTGATGTCCACCTGCACGTCGGCGCCGCCACGTCCTGCGCGCACGATCTGGTGGCGGGCACTCAACTGCTCGCCAATGGCTTGACCCAGCGTACCGCTGGCTCCGATCAGAATGATTTTCATGAGGGGTTCTCCGTTGCAAGGGGTTCATTGGCCGGCGACACGGGTGCGCAGGGCCAGGACCTTGTCACTGTAGGTAATCAGCAGGTCGCGGCCATCCTTGCCGCCGAATGCCAGGTTGCTGACGTGGCTGCCCGCCATGTCGACCTTGCACAGCATCGCGCCATCGGCGCTGAAGACGCCCAGGCTTTCCGGCCCGGTCATCCACAGGTTGCCGTGGCGATCCACCTTGAGGCCGTCCACCATGGGCTCCTGGCCGGCGGCGGGCTCGATCCTGGCGAAACGCTGCTTGCCCATCAACTGGCCGTCCGGGGCGACCTTGAAGCGGTAGACGGTGCCGTCAGCCGTGTCGGCCACATACAGAAGGTGCTCGTCCGGCGAGAATGCCAGCCCGTTGGGCAACCGGAGCTCGCCGGTGAGCAGCGTGACATGGCCGTCCTTGAGGCGATACACGCCTCGCACAGGCTGTTCCTCGGCGGCCCTCTGCGGGCCATGGCCCTGGATGCCGTAGGGCGGGTCGGTGAACAGCACGCTGCCGTCGCTGGCCACCACCAGGTCATTGGGGCTGTTCAGCTTCTTGCCGTCGAAGGCGTCCAGTTCCACGGTGGTGGCGCCGCTCGCATCGGTCATGCCGACCTTGCGGTCATGCCGGGCGCTCCACAGGTTGCCCGCCGCGTCGAACGCGTTGCCGTTGGCATAGCCGGATGGCTTCAGCACCGATGTCACCTTGCCATCCAGCGTGACGCCAAACACCGTGTTGGCCGGGATGTCGCTGAACACGAAGCGGCCATTGCGCCGGTCCCAGGCCGGCCCCTCGGTGTACTGGAAGCCGCTGGCGACCACGCGGGGCTGGGTGTCGACCAGCACGTCATTGCATCGGTCCGCGGCGCGAGCCTGCGGGACGAGGGCCGACAGCGCCAGCGCGCCGGCGACGAGTCTGGACGGAAACGAGATTGCGGACGTCTTCACGGGAACTCCAATCAATGGTTGCTCGGTGAAGGCATTCTTCGTGGCAGCGCGATCCTATTGAATGGGGATGAAAGGATATGATTCATCCGAAAGAGGGATATATCATCGGGTCATGAGCGACTTGATGGTGGCCTTCAAAACGTTTTGCCGGGTGGTGGATCGCTCCAGCGTGTCGCGCGCCGCGCTGGACCTGGACCTGGCGCAGGCCACCGTGAGCCGCCACCTGCAGGAGCTGGAGCAGCGCTACGGCACCGTCCTGATCGCGCGCACCACGCGCAGCCTGCTGATCACGCCGGCCGGACAGCAGGTCTACGACTACGCGGCTTCGGTCTTGCGCTCCGAGACCGAACTGGCCCAGCGGCTCGTGGAGGACGCCACCTCGATGCAAGGGCGCATCACGATCGCCGGTCCGAGCGGCTTTGGCCACGCGGTGCTGAACCGGTTCCTGACCGGCTTCGGCGCGCGCCATCCCGAGCTGACCATTCGCCTGCTGCTGTCGGAGCGACAGGTCAACCTGGTGGAGGAGGGCATCGACGTCGCGATCCGCATCGGCAGTCCCGTGGACTCCTCACTGCTGGCAAAGCCGCTGGGCATGCTGAAGGAAGTGCTGGTGGCCGCGCCGAGATTGCTTCCCACCGCCTGGCGGCCCAAGCAACCGAAAGAATTGGCCTCGCTGCCGCGCTTGGCGCTGAGCCGCACACATGCGTCCGGGATCGAGCTGCGCCGCGGAAAGCTGCACGAGGTCATCGACAGCGCACCGATCTTCGAAGTCGACAGCTCGCTGGCCTTGTTGGATGTATTGCTGGCAGGGCGAGGCTACGCGCCCATTCACCACTACCTGGCCGCCGACGCCATGCGCACGGGACGGTTGATCCAACTATTGCCCGCGTGGTCGCTGCCGGCCTGGCCCGTGAACGCGCTCTTCACGTCGCGAACCCGGGCGCATCGGGTCGACGTGTTCGCGCAAGAGTTCGAGGCCCATCTGCGGGATATCCTCCCACCAATCTGACCTCCAACCGGATGATGAAGATGGCCAGCTCCACATCGCTTCTTGCAAGTACGCTCCTGCTGTTCGTCGCAGTGGCTGGCGCCGCCCAGACCGATCCCATCGTGCAGGCCTGGCCGGCGCGCGCGCCCGTGCGAGACGCGGCCCTCGAGGCGCGCGTCGAGGCCGCGCTGAAGACCTTGACGCTGCGCCAGAAGATCGGACAGATGACGCAGCCCGAGATCCGCACGATCACGCCGGACGAGGTGCGCGAGTACGCGATCGGCACCGTGCAGAGCGGCGGCGGCAGTTGGCCCGGCGATGATCGCGGCGCCACGCCGGCACAGTGGCGGGCACTGTCCGAGCAATTCCAGGCCGCGGCCCTGCAGGCCACCCCGGGCATCCCGCTGATCTGGGGCGTCGACGCCGTGCACGGCCACAACAATGTCCGCGGTGCGACGCTCTTTCCGCACAACATCGGTCTGGGCGCCACGCGCGACGCCGACCTCGTGCGCGACATTGGCCGCGCCACTGCTCGCGCCGTGCGTGCCACCGGCCTGCAATGGTCATTTGCGCCGACGCTGGCCGTCGTGCAGGACGTGCGCTGGGGTCGCACCTACGAGAGCTTCAGCGTCGACCCGGCCATCGTGCGCAGTCTTGGCCGAGCCGAGGTCGAAGGTCTGCAAGAGGGCATGCAGGACGGCCACGGCGTACTGGCTACGGCCAAGCATTTCGTCGCCGACGGGGGCACGCTCCGCGGCGTCGACCAGGGCGTCAGTCGCACCACGCCAACGGAGCTCGCGCAGATCCACGGGGCGGGGCACCTTGGCGCGCTGGATGCCGGCGTGCTGAGCGTCATGGTGTCGTTCAGCAGCTGGACCGACAGCGCCGGCCATGTCGAGCACGGCAAGATGCACGGCAACAAGACGCTGCTGACCGAGGTACTGAAGCAGCGGCTCGCGTTCGACGGCTTCATCGTCAGCGATTGGGAGGGCGTCGGGCAGGTGCCCGGCTGCATCCCGGAGGACTGCCCCGCGGCCATCAATGCAGGAATCGACATCATCATGGTGCCGTTCCGATGGAAGGCTTTCATCGAGAACACCGTGCGCGAGGTGGAGCAGGGGCGCATCCCCATGGCCCGCATCGACGACGCGGTGCGGCGCATCCTGCGCGTGAAGTTCAGCGTCGGCATGACGCCGCGGGTGCCGGCCACGGTGGAGGCGATGCAGGCCCCGGAGCTCGCGCGCCGCGCGGTGCGCGAGTCTCTCGTATTGCTCAAGCACAAGCCCGGGCTGCTGCCGCTACCCCGCACGGCGCACGTGCTGGTCGTCGGCGCGGCTGCCGACAGCCTCGCCCATCAGAGCGGCGGCTGGAGCGTGGATTGGCAGGACCGCGACACGACGAATGCCGACTTCCCGCAAGGCACGACGTTGCTGGCCGCGCTGCGTCAACGCCTGGGAACTGCCCAGGTCGTGTTCGATGCGGACGGCACGCAGCAGGACCCGGCGCGCTTCGACGCCGTCGTCGCCGTGCTGGCCGAGGCGCCGTATGCCGAGGGTGCAGGTGACATTCGCATCAACGAAAACCTGCGCCACAGCCTTCGCTACCCACAAGACCTGGCCGTGCTGCAGCGCGTCGCCGGCCACGGCGCGCCGGTCGTCACGCTGCTGTACTCCGGCCGGCCGCTCTATGTGAACGATCTCGCCAACCGCAGCGACGCCTTCATCGCCGCCTGGCTGCCGGGCACCGAGGGCGCGGGCATGGCCGATCTGCTCGTGGCGCCGGCCGCCGGCGAGCCGGCCTGGCCCGGCTTCACGGGGCGTTTGCCGTTCCCCTGGCCTGCTGGCCCTTGCCAGTTCAGCTCGCACGAACCCAAGCCTTGGCTACCCCTTGGCGGCGGCCTGAGCGGCAAGGAGACCCGGACGAATACCCGTCCCCTGCCTGATCCGCCCGATCCGCAGCCCATCTGCCCGCTCTGATCGAGATCGATCAGGGTGGTGGGCTCTTGGCGGCGGACTTCGGCTTCGCCTCGACGCGGATCGGCGGAACGCTCTTGAGATAGACGGCCATCGCGCGGCGGTCGGCGTCAGTCAGTTTGGACGTCCCGCGAACGACGGCCTTCATGCCCGAGCCCACGAGATCCGAATCCGGGGTCATGCCTGTCTTGAGCAGCGTCTGGATATCCGCGATGGACCAGTCGCCGATGCCCGTCGCGACGTCCGACGTGATGTTGGGCGCGTTCTGGCCATCGGGGCCGCCGACGTTGCCGGAGAACGCCATGGACGACTTCGTCGCCCCGAGGGCGTTGCGCGGCGTGTGGCACTCCTCGCAATGGCCCACGGCGTGAACGAGGTAGTCGCCGCGGTTCCATTCGGCGCTCCGCGTCGCATCGGGCGTCTTCACGCCCTCGTTGAAGAACAGCGTGCGCCAGCCGAGCAGCAGCGAGCGCCAGCCGAAAGGCGCCTTCGCCTCGTGCGGCTTGTTGGGCGCGGCTACCGGCGGCAGCGACATCAGGTAGGCGTAGATGTCGGCCGCATCGCCGTCGGTCATCCGGGTGAACGACGTGTACGGGAAGACCGGAAACAGGTACTCGCCGTGCTTACCCACGCCCTCACGCAGCGCGCGCCGGAATTCGGGCTCGCTCCACAGGCCGATTCCGTACTGCTTGTCGGGCGTGATGTTGGGTGCCCGAAACTTGCCGAACGGCGTGTCCAGCCCGAGGCCACCCGACGGCGCCGCGCTCGTGCCGTTGCCCGCATGACAGCCGATGCAGTCGCCGGCCTCGAACAGGTACTTTCCGCGTGCGACCGCCGCCGGGTCGGCGGCCTGCGCCCCGGCGATGGCGCATGCGAGCCAGGCTCCGGCGAGCCAGCGTGACGTTCTCATCGAGCAGATCCTTCCGATCCTGGCCGCGGCCGATCAGGCGAGGCCACGGGTGGCCGGCTTCGCATCGCCCGCGTGCTCGGCCACCGTGCTGTAGCCGATACCCTTGAACGGATGCGCCGCGTCCCAGGGCACGGGCGTCCTCTTGGGCTGCGTGCCCGCCAGCGGGAACGGAAAGATGAGCGATTCGGCCGCGTGGTGCGCGATCTTGCCGGTCATCTCGTGGTGTTCCTGGTGGATGTGGCCGAAGAACACGGTGGTGTTCTGGTACGGCGTGAGGATGTCGATCGCCTTGGCGCCGTCCTTGGTCGCCCAGTCCCACTGCGGGTAGAGGTCGAACAGCGGACGGTGGGCGAACACGACGACCGGCGCCGATTTGTCGAAGCGCGCCAGGTCGGCATGCAGCCATTCCAGCTGGCTCTCGCCGATGAGACCGTTCGGATCCGAGACGTTGTCCAGCGCGACGAAATGCACGCCCTTGTGGTCGAAGCTGTAGTGCCCGTTGCCGAACATCTGCTTGTACATCTCGCCGTTGTCCAGGCCCGCGTCGTTCTCGCCGGGGATGAAGCGGACGTCCTTGCACTTGAGATCCGCCACGATGGACTTGAACTCGGTCATGCGACGCTGGCGCTCCTTGTCTTCGGGGGCCGCGTGGGTCAGGTCGCCGGTGAACATGATGAAGTCGGGCTGGTGCTCGAGGCTGTTCACCGCCGCGACGGCCTTGCGCAGCGTGTTCTTCGCTTCGGGGTTCGGCGGGCCCTCGAAACCCCAGTGGCTGTCGGTCAGCTGCACAAAGGAGAAATCCTGCCCGGCCGCAGCCAGCGCTCGACCCCACGGACCCAGGCCAGACGCCAGGACGGCGCCACCCAGGCCGGCGAGTTTGAGGAAATCGCGACGTTCGATGTGATTGCTCATGAGAATAAGTCCGATGAACGACGCCGGAACTCGACGCCTAAGCCTGCAATACCGTCAGAGCGCCCGGTTTATTCCCGAAAGACCAGACGTCCGTCAGTGACTTTCGATCAGCCCATCTGCTCGAGATGTTCTGGCCCCACGCCACGCTCGTGTCCCCGGTCCCCTGGCCGCACCGGGCCGTTGGCTCCGTGCGAAGAGGCGGTCGTCTCTCTACTGGCCGAAGGGGAGCAGCGGATCGATGGTCACAATTCGCGACGGCGACGGCGACCTCGACGTCGGGGTCTTGGGCGGTCGCGGGTCGACAGGGCGGCGCTGCGCCGAACTTTCGTCGACCTTGATTGCGATTCCATGGTCCGCAGGATTGGCGCCAGCGCGAGTCGCCTCGGCCACCTCGGCCTTGTCTGACTTGTCCGGCATGTCGAACCTGGCCTGCGCGTTGGCACCAAGGGCGACGCTGAGCGCCAGCGTGGCGGTGATACGGGGGATGTTCATTTCGATTCCTTCGTGGGGTGGGAGACCTATCCGTTGAGACAGGATTCGACCTGAGGGCCCAGGAATTCATGTCCGACTGCGCCACGTACGAAGAGATAGTTCTCCAGCGCCCGGTCACTGAGCCTGTCCATGTAGACCTGACCGTGGGCATCACACGGAAACGCGTAGTCATGCCCTGCGCTGAAGAGCGAATGGAAACGAAGTTCGAAACGAGTGCGTTCGAACGGTAGAGGCTCGCTGTTCATGATGTTCTCCGGCGATCGAGTGGATAGCTCCGCATTCCGTCGTGCCGCTGCTCCGTGGACTTTCCCGCGGTGCGGGGGTCTCAGTGCGCGACGCCGCTTGCCGCTGTTGCAACCGAAGTCGGCTGCTGGCGGTCGCGCGACGCGCGGGCCTTGGCGTAGCGCTGCGGAAACGCTTCGTTGAGCTTCAGGCCGACTTCGCTGTCGGCGACGATGTCGCCGGTGCGGATGGCCTCGGCGAGTTCGGCCCTGACCTCCGCGCGCGTCTTGCCCGCCTGCGCGACCACGGCGGGATACCGCTGAGGGAATTCCTCGTTCAGCTTGAGTCCGCTATCGCCTCCTGCCAGCATGTCGCCGGTGCGGATCGCCTCGGCCAGCTCGACCCTGACCTGCGCGCGGGTCATCGCGGGGCCTGCGGCGGGACGGGGATAGCGCTGCGGGTAGAGCTCGTTGAGCTTCAGACCGCTGTCGCCGGGGGCGAGGATGTCGCCGGTGCGGACGGCATCGGCCAGGTCGGCCTTGACCTGCTCGCGCGTCATGTCGGATTGCGCCTGGGCGGCGGTGCCGAACGCTGCAAGCAGCACCAACGAGATGGTCGTGCGGATGATGTTCATTTGAAGCCTCTTCGATGTGATGCCTGGGGAGACGGCACGTCGGTTCGTCTGCCGTCGGTGTGGGGCCACGCTGGCCTCGTATGTCATACCGGCGCCGCGCTTCTGAAATTCCGACGGACGCGAATCCACCGTTTCAGCAAGTGGGCTCTGTCTGATTCGGGAATAACGGTGCGATTTCTTCAGTCTTCCCAGAGCCGGCGCTGTCATCAGGTGCCACCAAGGAATGAGCCGATGGAATCCGGATTCGACTTGCAGCTCCTGAGCGCCTATGTGGATGAGGCGCTGGATCTCCCCCAGCAATTGGAAATGCAGGCTCGCGTGGAGCGGGACGCGCGGCTGCGTGCGCGAGTGCAGAACCTGCGACAACTGCGGGAGGCCGTTCGCGCGCACGCCTGCCGGCACGTGGCGCCTGAGGAACTGCTGCGGCGTCTTCGCGAATCCGCTGAAGTCGGTTCGCGGGCTGGTGAATGCCTGCCTTCAACCAGGATCGATTGGCGACGATGGTTCGCCTGGCAACCGATGGCGCTGGCGCTCGGTGTCGCCGGCCTGGCAGGCTGGGGCTTGAACCTCGGCCTGTGGCAGCCCGCACATGACGAGCGCCTGATGCAGGCGGCCGTGACGAGTCACCTGCGAGCGACGACGGGGCCACGACTCGTGGATGTCGCATCCGCGGAGCGCCATACGGTGGCTCCGTGGCTCTCGACAAGGCTGGCCTTTTCCGCCCCGGTACCTGACGCCGACAAGGTCAACGCCACCCTCGTTGGCGCGCGCATCGAGAGCCTGGACGGACGCTCCGCGGAGGCGCTGGTCTATCGCCTGCGTGATCACGTCGTCGATGTCTTCGTCTTGCCCATGGCCGATGACGACGCCCCCGTGGTCACGGCTTCGCTGCGAGGGTTCAACGTGAGCCACTGGTCGCGCGGCGGGCTGCGCTATTGCGTGGTGTCTGATTTGCCCCGAAGGCAACTTGCTGCCTTTGTGCAGGCTGTCGAGAGGGTCGACGACGCAGTCTGACGCCAGACTCCTCTCGAGAATGCCAGATCCGCAGGGCGACGATCGGGGCGGATCGCCCGACAGTCACGCATCGAACGCGGCCTGGATGGGTTCCAGCGAGCGCAGCGCCGCCATCCGCGGTGACGCGGCGCCTGGCATCTTGTGGATGGACAGCCCCTGGAGCAGCGCGGGCTGCGCTCCGGCGCGCTCGAGCACGTCGACCGACAGCAGGATGCGTGTGCCTTTCCTGGCCGCCACGGCACGCAGCCGTCGGGTTGCATCAACCGCCGGGCCCGCCGCCGTCAATCGACGCGACCCATAGTCACCGATCTCGCCGAGCGCCACCGATCCGGCGTGCACGCAGATCGCGAAGTCGGGCATCACGCCGAACTCGGCCTCCCAATGACCGGACAGCTCGGACAGTGCGCTTTCGATGCGACGGGTGCCGGACAACGCGTTTCGACAAGCGCGGGGAAGATCGAGTTCGATGCCGAACACGGCGATCGTGCTCCCGGCGCACGGGTCGCACTCAATGCCTCCGGCCTTGTGAATCGCGGCCGTCACGGCGTTGCCGAACAGCCGGGACAGGAACACCGCGTCATGCGGCAGCAGGGTACTCGCGATGGCGTCGTTGTTGCGCCAGTCCACGCAGACGAGGACGACTTCCTGTTCGACGGCCGTCGCTGGATGCGGCCGTTCCGATGCACGATGGCGAGGTCGCAGCAACGGAACGACGGCGATGTCGCCGCTGGGCCGCAGCTGGCAGGCGAGCCGGACTCCGGCGCCGGCGTCGATGCGCGCCAGCGTGGCCTGTTCCATCGGCCCGGGAGGAGGGCAGTGCGCTTCTCCGCCGGTCACGCGAACCCGGCAAGTCGAACAGCGCGCGCGTCCGCCACACAGCGCGACGTGCGGCAGGTGGTGGCTTCGGCTGGCCTCGAGCACCGTCCATCCGCGCGGCACGCGCACCGTTCGTTGCGGATACTCGATGCTGACGAGCGTGCGGAAGCGGCGTTCGACCCACGCTCGGATCGCACGCGCCGCGAACACCGACGCGATGGCCAGGAGGTAGATGCCCAGCAGGTCCTCGCGCACTTGCTGCAAGAAGGTGTTTCCGGCTGCAGGCAGGGCGATGCTGGCTTCGAGATGTCCGCGGTTGGCCAGGTCGGCCGCCAATTCCTTGCCCATGGCCAGAAAGCCCAGCCCGCCCAGCACCGGCAACAACAACGCGGCAGAGAACAGCACACGGTGCAGGCGCCGATACAGCGGCCGCTGGGCGAACGCGAGATGAATGCCGAGGCATCCATGCAACCAGCCGGGCGCCAGCAGCGCCAGTTGGCGCCCTTGGCCGTCCGTCGCCCAGAGCGACCACACCACGCGGGCGTACTGCGGCGACTGCCGATACATCTCCCAGGCCAGACGGGTGCCCACGGCATGACCGATCAACAGCGTCGGAATGCCCAGTCCCAGCACGATCCGCAGCAGGTCGAGCGGCGCCATCCGCAGCGTGCGGCGGCTGTAGATGGCGTCGAAGGCGAGGGCGAGGTGAATGCAGACGGCGCCGTAGAGGATCACGGTGCCCGGCACGCTGTGCCACAGCGCCAGTGTCCATGCCAATCCGCGTTCGGCGACGGCTATCGACACCAGCCCGAGCGAGTGGTTGACGAAGTGCAGGGCCACGTAGGCGAAGAGCACCAGCCCGGACGCCAGGTGCAGGTCGCGTCGAGAGGGATGACGGAGCGTCACTTGGGACTGTCGAATGAAGGGTGTCCACGACGATGCATGGGCACGCTTCGGGCGCCGTGAAATCCAGCTCTACCGTTTCGCATCGAATGCGCTCATCGTGAGCTCCTGGTTTGGCGCCGCCATGCGGGTCGACGCATTGTGGCTCGTTGGCCCTGGATGTGATACCGAGCCACCGTCCGAATAATTCCCGACGGATGCCAGAGCCCATCTGATCCAGTCGGATTTGGGAATAAAGCGGCTCGCCGACCGGTCTACAGGGTCAGAGAGGAACCGCAATGCCCGATGACGAGAACCGTCGGCGCTTCGAGGCGCTGGCCATGCCGCACTTGAATGCCGCCTACAACCTGGCGCGATGGCTGACGCGCAACGACCATGACGCGCAGGACGTGGTGCAGGAAGCGCTCGAGCGTGCGATGCGCTACATGGGCACCTTCCGCGGCGATAACGCGCGGGCATGGCTGCTGCAGACCGTGCGGAACACGTGTTTCACATGGATGAAGGAAAACCGTCCGGCGGAGCGGATGTTTCTCGACGACGCGGACGACGGTGCGCATGAATTCGCCGCGCCGGCCGCGGACGAGCCGCCAGCCATGGCCATGCGCAAGGCCGACCGCCAGCAGATCAACCAGGCCATCGCCGACCTGCCCGTGGTCTACCGCGAAGTGCTCGTGCTGCGCGAACTCGAGGACCTGTCCTACAACGACATCGCCCGCATCGCGGACATCCCTGTCGGCACGGTGATGTCGCGCCTGGCGCGCGCACGCGGCCTGATGCGCGATGCCCTGACGCCGGCCACGCGCCCCGTGCTGCGTCCCGTGCCGCGGACCACGCAGGGTGGGGGAACAAGATGATGAAACCGCAAATCGAAACTCAACGGATCAACGCCTTTGTCGACGGCGAGCTGGATCTTGTCAACCAGCTCGAGATCGAGGAACGGATCAAGGGGGACGCGGGCCTGCGAGCGCAGGTCGACGCGCTCCGCCAATTGCGTGCGGCCCTTCGCGAGGACGCCGAGTACCACGCCGCGCCCGACGCGCTGCGCAAGCGCATGGCCGCGATGCTGGCGCCGGAGCCCGCCGCGCGCAGTCGCCCGGCCGACATGGCCGCGGCGCTGCAGCGCTGGTTGGGATGGCGTCCGATGGCGACGTCGTTCGGCCTCGTGGCCACGCTGCTGGTGGCGTTGAATGTCGTCGGGATGCGCTCGGCGGAAGAAGCCCGGTTGATGGACGATGTCGTCGCCAGCCACGTCCGTTCGACGCTCGGACAGCACCTGGTCGACATCGCCTCCTCGGAGCATCACGTCGTCAAGCCGTGGCTGTCCTCCAAGCTCGACTTCTCGCCCCCCGTCAACGAGCTGCAGATCCCCGGCTCCGTCTTCCTGGGCGGTCGGGTCGACTATGTGGACGGCCACCCGGCCGCCGCGCTGGTGTATCGGCAAGGCGAACACGTCGTGAGCTCCTTCGTGTGGCCGAACACCGGCAAGGACACCAAGCCGGAGTTCTCGAGCCAACGTGGATTCCAGATGGCCCACTGGTCGCAGGCAGGCATGGCCCACTGGGTGATCTCGGATGTGAACCGCGACGAGTTCAAGGCCGTCGTCAGCGCCGTCCAGGCGGGTGGCGAAGATCACTGACGTGGGCGTCGGATTCGAGCCGGAGTCGATTCGTCGGGCCATGTCGATTCAAGACATTTTCAAATGAGCCATCTCAAAGTCTCTGCGCGGTTGACGGTTTTGATCGGCGTTCTCTCGGGGCTGTTGGTTGTCCTGGGTGGTCTCGGGCTGTTTGGAATTGGGCAGTCCAATGACGCGCTGAAATCGGTCTATGAGCAAAGTACGGTGCCCGCCGTGCAACTCGGGCGCATCAACTCCCTGGTGCTGAACAACAGGCTTGCCGTCTACGCGACGCTGCTGAGTCCGACGCCCGAGAACATCCGGCAGCGGAGTGCGGAAGTCGAGTCCAACATTGCCGCGATCAGCAAGGAGTGGGCCGCGTACATGACATCGCAGCTGGCGCCGGAAGAAGCTGCGCTGGCAAGGGGCTTCGCCGACGATCGCAAGACCTTCATGCAGCAAGCGATGCTGCCTACCTTGGCGGCGCTGCGTGCCAACGACCTGAAGGAAGCGGAGCGCCTCGCCGCGGAAAGGATCGGCCCGTTGGCCGTTCCGATGGAGCGGGGTATCGACGCCCTCGTCAAGATCCAGGTCGATGATGCGCGCAGAGGCTACGACGAAGCGGCGGAACGCTACACCGCGATCCGCGCCATCGCGTTGACCGCCGTCGCGGGCGGGCTGTTGTTCGCCCTGGTGTTCGGCATCTGGATGGTGCGCTCCATCACGCGCGAACTGGGTGGAGAACCTGGCCAGGCCGCGGAATTGGCACGCAGCGTGGCCGCGGGCGACCTGAGCGCGCGAGTCGCCCTTCGAGCGGGTGACAGCAGCAGCCTGATGGCGCAGCTCAGGGAGATGCAGGTGCGCCTGTCCAAGGTGGTCGGCAGCGTGCGCGCGAACTCGGAGTCCGTGGCCACCGCGTCGGCCCAGATCGCCCAGGGCAACCTGGACTTGAGCCAGCGGACCGAGGAGCAGGCATCGGTGCTGGAAAAGACGGCCGCCGCGATGGAAGAGCTCAGCGCCACGGTGCGGCAGAACGCCGACAACGCCAGGCAGGCCAACCAGTTGGCCGTGGATGCGAGCAACGTGGCCATTCAAGGCGGCGAGGTGGTCGGCCAGGTCGTCGACACCATGAGGGCCATCAACGACAGCTCGAAGAGGATCGCCGACATCATCGGCGTGATCGACGGGATTGCCTTCCAGACCAACATCCTCGCGCTGAACGCGGCCGTGGAGGCGGCGCGCGCGGGCGAGCAGGGCCGCGGCTTCGCCGTCGTCGCCGGCGAGGTGCGCAGCCTGGCCGGCCGTTCGGCCGACGCGGCCAAGGAGATCAAGAGCCTGATCGGTGCGAGCGTGGAACGCGTCGAGCAAGGAACGGCGCTGGCGGACCACGCCGGCGCGACCATGTCGGAGGTGGTCGGTTCGATCAAGCGCGTGACCGACATCATGAGCGAGATCAGCGTCGCAAGCGCCGAACAAAGCGCCGGGGTCGCACAGGTCGCCACGGCCGTCAGCCAGATGGACCGGGTCACGCAGCAGAACGCAGCGCTTGTCGAGGAAAGCGCGGCCGCTGCCGAGAGCCTGAAATCGCAGGCTATGGAACTCGTGCAGATCGTGGCGGTCTTCAAGCTCGCGCAGGAGGACTCGGCGCGTCAAGAGGCCCTCGACGAGGGGGTCGGGGCAAGTGTCGCCAAGGCCGGTTGCAACGAGATGGGCTGCAGTAGCCTGGATGGGCCGTTCCCGGAGACCTCGGGCGCGCGGTATCCGTAGCCTGAAGATTCGAGTTCGTCTAGCGTCTGTTGAGGGGTGTCTGGAAGCCAAGCACCGCCACTCGTCGAAACCGGAAGCAGCCCGCCTTTCATTGCTCAGGACGATTTGCTCCCGGCCTTTCGCAGACGGACTCCACAAGGATCTCGCCCACGTCCACGGTGGTGTAGTGGCAGACTGGCTTGTTGCCGGCGATAACTTCTCCCGGCCTGGCGCTATTGAGTGAGGCGCAGGCGCAAAGGGACAGCGCTACGCTTGCAAGAATCCAGTGACGCATGGGATGGTCTCCAATGAAGGGCTTGGGTTTGAAGTTGTGATCTCCGCCAAGCGGATAGGAGTCATACCGGCGCAGCCCATCAGATATTCCAAGGTCAAGAGCCTCTGGCCCTGCAGCGCGAAGCCAAGGAAAAGACATCTCAGCGCCGATTACAGCTCGAACCTTGAATCCGGCTGAAGCGAGGGACGCCGATCTTCACCGGATTTCTCGATCATCCGCTCCCTGGTCACGAGGCTGAACACGACAGGCACAACCAGGAGGCTGAGCCCCGTGGACGTCAGGAGCCCGCCAATGACGGCGATCGCCATCGGCTCCCTGAAGCTCGCATCCGCGCCGAATCCAAGAACGATGGGCACCAGGCCCGAGATCATGGCCACTGTCGTCATCACGATCGGTCGCGCACGCTTGTGGCAGGCGTCGCGCATCGCCGCGCGCGCGTCGAGTCCCCGTTCGCGCATTCCGACCAGCGCATACTCGACCAGCAGGATCGAATTCTTGGTCACGACGCCCATGAGCATCACCATGCCGATCAGCGATGGGATGTTCAGCTGCGCGTGGGTCGCCAGGAGCGCGACAAACGCGCCTCCGAGCGAGAGCGGAAGTGCCGAGAGGATGGTCAGCGGCTGGATGAAGTCGTGGAACAGCAGCACCAGGACGCAGTAGATTCCCAACACGCTGGCGGTCATGGCCAGTCCGAAGCCGGATATCAGGTCGTTCATGTTCTCGGCGTTCCCGGCGTCGCTCAGGGTGACGCCGGGAGGCAATTGCATGGCCGCGGGCAGGGCCCGGGCCGCCTGGACCGCGGCGCCCAGCGGCGTGGTGCCGAGGGCTGCCGTGACGGTGACGTAGCGACGCCGGTCGAACCGGTCGATCTCGTTCGGGCCGCTCTCGAGCGCGAGGCTGGCGACGCTGCTCAAGGGAACGGTCCCGTCTCGAGAGGGGACGGGAAGATTTCCCAGCGACTGCATATCCGTGCGGAACCTGGCCGGAATCTGCACGGCAATCGGAATCTGTCGATCTTCGAGATTGAGCTTGGCCAGGCGGGCATCGAAGTCGGCGCGCGTCGCGACACGAACCGTACTGCCGATTGCTTCCGCAGTGACCCCCAGATCCGCGGCGCGTGCCGAGTCCGGCCGAATGATGATCTCGGGCCGCTCGAGGTTCGCGCTCGTCACGACGTTGGACAATCCGGGCAAGCTGCGGATCGCCCGCTCGAGCGATTTGGCGCTCTCGGTCAACGCGGCGTCATCGTCGCCCGCGAGGATGAGCTCGAGTCTCTCGTCGTCATTGCCGGACGCGAACGAAAAGCGTGCGCCGGGTACGCCCAGGAAGCTCGTCCGAAGTGCCGCCTCGATGTCCTTCTTGGGTTTGCGCAGCGCGCGCCCGTCGAGAACCACCGTCATGGTTGCATGGCGCAGATCCGAACTCGTATCCTTGCCGCCTTGGCCGGCGACGGCCATCACGTGCGAAATGCCCGGCACTCCGCCGAGCGCGGCGCGGGCCGCTTCCGTGGTGACCATCGTGTCCCGCAACGAGGATCCTGGAGGGAGTTCGACGTTGACGTCGATCGATCCGTTGTCCGAACTCGGCAGCAAACCAGTCGACAGCAGGGGCACGAGAGCGAGTGACAGCGCGAAGAAGATCATCGCTCCGCCAAACGTCAGCTTCCGATGCGAGAGGCACCAGTCGACCGCGCGCATGTAGCGCCTCATGCTGCCGGTCTCGCGTTCGACGTGTCCACCTCCCGGCCTGAGCCAGCGTGCCGCCATGACCGGTGTCAGCAGACGAGCGACGAGGAGCGACGCGAGGACCGCGAGCGCCGCAGTCCATCCGAATTCCCGGAAGAACAGGCCCGGGACACTGTTCATCATCGACGTGGGAACGAAGACGGCGGCGAGCGTCAGCGTCGTGGCGACAACCGCAAGCCCGATTTCGTCGACGGCATCGCCGGTCGCCTCAAGAACGGTCTTCCCGTTTCGAACATGTCGAACGATGTTCTCGATTTCGACGATGGCGTCATCCACCAGAATTCCGACGACGGCAGCGAGCGCGAGCAACGTGATCGTGTTCAGCGAGAACCCGAACCACTTCATGGCAGCAAAGACCGGGATGACGGAGAGCGGCAGGGCGGAAGCTGCAACCAGGGTGGCGCGCCAGTCCCGCAGGAACCACCATACGACCAGGACGGCCAGCACGGCGCCTTCGTAGAGCATGTCCATCGACCCCCGGTATTGCTCCCGGGTGTAGTCGACATTGTTCGAGACCTGCGTGATCACCAGGCCGGGCTTCTTCGCCGCGAGCGCGGCGAGAGCCGCCTGCACGCCGTCGTCCAGCGAGACCTCGCCCTCGCCGAGCGCACGGTAGACCCGGAACCCGACGACGGGACGCCCGTCCAGGAGCGCCGCCTGCGTCGGATCGGCCGTGCCGTCGCGAATGGTCGCCACCTGGTCGAGCGCCACTCGCTGGCCGCTCGCGGTGAGGATGGCCAGGCGGCCCAGATCCTGCGCCTGCCTGACGGTTGCGAGGACGCGCATGGCCTGCTCTCCGCCGCCCACTTGACCTCGGCCGCCGGAAGACTGCTGCTGGGTCCGGCCCAGCGCCAGCGAGATGTCCGCCGCCGTGACCCCGAGAGACGCCATGCGCGTCGGATCCACGTCGACCCGCACCTCGCGCTGGCTGCCGCCGAGCCGCTCGACCCGGCCGACGCCCGGGACGGCGGACAACGACTTGATCAGCGTTCCGTCGACGAACCACGAGAGATCTGATTCGTCCATTCGCGAATCGCTCACGGCATAGGTGGAGACCGGATCGTCGAAGGCAAACGGCGCGGATACCCGTGGCGGATCAAGATCCGCGGGCAACTGCGAGCGAATGCGGTCCACGGCGTCCTTCACCTCGATGAGGGCATCCGAGCGGTTCTTGCCGATCTCGTACTTCACGCGCACCTGAACCGCACCGTCCGTGATCGACGTTTCGATGTGCCTCACGCCCTGCAGGTTGGCGAGCGAGTCTTCGACCTTGCGCGCCACCTCCGTTTCGAGTTGGGCAGGCGCTGCGCCTTGCTGGCTCAGGTCGACCGCGACAGTAGGCAGTTGAAGGTCGGGCACGTACTGCACGTGCAGGCCGTTGAATCCCCACAATCCCGCAAGACAGAGGACGGCGAAGAGGAGGATGGCCGGCTTCGAGTTGCGCAGCGACCAGGTGGCGAAGTTCATGGGCGATCAGCCTTCGAGTCCGGGTTTCGGATTCGCATCCGAGAGGTTCACCAGGTCGCCTTCATCGAGAAAGTTGGCACCTCTCGCCACGACCCTTGCTCCGCTGTTCAAGCCCTCGGTGATCTCGACTTCGTTGCCCAATCGGCGTCCGACAGTGACGCGCCTGATCGAGACGACCGGCCCGTCGCGACCCGTCTCGATTGCCGCCACCACGTCGCGTCCGTCGCGCACCAATACGCTGACGGCTGGAACGACGCGCGCCGGACTCGATGGCAATTCGATGTGCGCGGCGGCGAACATGCCCGCCCGCGCGGAGCTGCCGGTATCGATGTCCGCAAAGACGGCACCGAGGCGTGTCTGCGCGTTCATCGACGGTGCGATGCGCGAAACGTGGCCGGTCGCCGAGCTTCCATCGGGAAGGACGATTCGCACGAGTTGGCCCGCATGAACCGAGGAGACCTGGGCCGCCGTGACTTCGCCCTGCCACTGCAGGCGATTGCGCCGGATGAGGCGAAAGAGTTCCTGGCCCGCCGGTTCGACGGCACCCAGCCCCACCGACCTCGACGCGATCACACCCGCGTCGGGGGCGACGATCACGGCCTGCTTCAGCTGCAGATCCTGCGCTTCGAGATGCGCCTCGGCGGCCGCGACCTGCGCATGCGTCGTCGCAGCCTGCGTCTTGGCCTGCAGGAGATCTTGTTCGCTGACGGCCCCGCCGTCATGCAACTCTTGCGCGCGTGCAAACTCGGCGTCGGCGCGTGCCGCGGCCGCACGCGCCTGGGACAGGTCCGCCTGAAGCGCGGCCTGCGCTGCCCGGACGGTGTCCAGATCGAAGCGCACCAACGCCTGGCCGCGGACCACGACATCGCCGACGTCGACCAGCACGTCGGACACCCGCAGGCCGCCGACGACAGTGCCGACGCTCGCCTCTTGCCAGGCGGCGATGCTTCCGTTGGCTTCGATCACCTGCGGCCAGTCGCGCGACTGGACGGTGGCTGACGTGACGGTCAGCGCGGCGACGCCTGGCGCAGCACGTTGGGTCGTGCCGGAGTCGGCCGCGCCGCCTCGGGAGTGGATCACGGCGCCGGTCGTGGCAACGACGACCGTGGCGAGCAAGAGGGCCACGGGGCGGTAGCGGTGAAGGACGCTGCGCATCGCCCTTGTCGAGTGTTCATTGAGCATGGTCTGCGTCGTCCTTTGATCCGGATACGGAGTTGGATGTGAACGCGACTCCCTGGTCGCCTGTCGCGCGAACGAGCGCGATCCAGGCCTGGGAGCGGTCCTTGGCGGCGGTGACGGCGTTTCGCGAGGCGATGGCGTATTGGCGCTGGGCATCCTCGAGATCGAGGAGCGTGCTGGCGCCGACCCTCCACTGAAGCCGGGCTATTCGCATCGATGTCCGTGCGGCGGCGACCGCATGTTGCGTAGCCTCCTCGCGGCTGCTTGCCGATGACGCGGCGAGCAGCGCGTTCTCGATGTCCTGCGCGCTCGAGCGAACGGCCGAAACGACCTTGGCGACGGCCTCTCGATAGCGTGCATTGGCGCCGTCGATCTGCGAGTTCGCGAGACCACCGTCGACGATCGCGCCTGATAGCGCAGCGCCGGCCGACCACGTGGTGTAGTTCAGGGCTTGACCGCCGAAGCTCAGCCATTGTCCTGTCAGCAGGGACAGGAGATTCAGGCGCGGATAGCGACTGGCCTGGGCCGCGTCGAGGTCCGAAGCTGCTGCAGCGACTTCTCTCTGCGCCGACATCACCGATGGATTTGATGCAAGAACGATCGCGGGAACGGCAATCCCGACGGCGGGTGCGTCCGGCAACACGACGAGCGCGTCATCGGTCGCCGACACCTCGCAGGCGGCCGCAGTGTCCGAACCATCGAGCTGGCAAGCCGTGGTTCCTCGCACCAAAGGTTCGCGCAACAGGTCGCGCACCTGGTCGGCATCGCGTCCGCTGAGAGCCACGATGGCGTTCAGGTCTCGTCCGCAGGCTTCTCGCTGACTGAGCTCGTCGGTACGTGCAAGATCCACGTCGTTGACGGCGCGCGCCTCGTCGATCGCCGCGCTCATGCCCGCAGCGACTTTGCGACGGGTCAGTTGCAGCGTCGTTCGGCGCGATGCGGCTTCCCATCGGCGTACTTCGCGCAAGTAGTTGCAGGAGCGCCATTCGACGACCCGATCCGCGACCTGGGCCGCGAGCGCGACTCGCATGGCCTCGGCGTCGATCGTTCTCGCATCGAGCCGTTGCTGGGCGGCTCGTTGCTGCGCCCTGATGCGCCCGAAAAGGTCGAGTTCCCAGCTCAAGCTGAGGCCGGCCGTACTCGATGTGCCGACCTGCGTGACGCTGCTGTTGCTGGAGACTTGGCTGCTGCCGCGCGTCACGGAGCCGCTGCCCGATATTTGTGGGCGGCCCGCGGCCTGGGACTCGCCGGCCGCCGCCGACGCGGCGTCCATCCGGGCGACCGCCTGCGCAAGGTCGGGGCTGTCTTTCAACGTGGCGTCGACCAGCGCGTTGATCGCGGGATCATTCAGCAGCGTCCACCACGCAGGGGCAGCCTGCACCTGATCGTCCAGTCGCGGGGCAGCCTGTACCGAAGCGTCCCAATGCGATGGCGTCACCAGCGAGACGTCGTGCCTGGGAACTTGTTGGCAGCCAAACAGGAAAAGCGCGCTTGCAGGAACCAGTGCCTTGTTGATGGCGCGGACGACCGGTGCGCGTGCGCGGCGCGAGAGATCTTTGTGCATTGGGAGGGGCGGTTGAGGCTTGTCAGGTGCGACGACGTCGACATGCAGCGCGCCATGCTCGTCGGACCTGCATTACTTGCCCCTTACGCTTGAGGCGAATCGATGACCCGTCACTGAAAGTTGCCCGATTTCAGGTCGGATTCAGCGATGGGCGCGCGGGGAAAATACGGTAAGGCACGCGTAACGTGGTTCGCTCGAACATGTGGTTCCGCTCACCAAATGGAAGTCCCCATGCCTGTCCTGAATCACTCCCGCCTGCCGTTCGTCCTGGCGGCAATCCTCGCTGTTCTGCAAGCGCCCGCCGCGTGGGCGGAAGACCACGACGACGCGGACCGCGCAGATGAGCAAGACGGTTCGAAGTGGGGGTTGGGCGTCGGCGCCAGCATCACGCACAGCCAGTACAAGGGCATCAGCAAGGACAACAGCTTCCTCCCGCTGGTCACCTACGAGAGCAAGTACGCGAAGCTCTTCGGAAATGTTCTTGACATCAAGCTGCCATCCGAAGGGCCGCTCGACTTCTCGCTGCGGACGAAAGTAGCCCTCGGCGAGGGATACAAGGCATCGAAGTCGCCGTACCTCTCCGGCATGAAGTCGCGCAACGGGTCGATCTACCTTGGCGCCGCGACTACCTTGCACGCCGGTTTCGCCGACCTGTCCTTTGACTACCTCAAGGATGTTTCTGGAAACAGCAAGGGTTCTCAGCTTCAGTTCGGCATCGACCACTCGTTCACCTTTGATCGTCGATATCAGGTGACCCCCCATGCAGGCGTCACGAGACTCGATGCGAAGTACGTGGACTACTACTATGGAGTCAAGGCGTCGGAAGCCACCGCGACACGGCCGGCGTACCTTGGAAGGTCCACGACCGAGACGGAGTTCGGCGTACGATTCGGGTTCCTGATTGATCGGAACCAGCGCTTGCTCCTCGACGTTTCCGACACGCACTGGGGATCTGGCATCTCCAACAGCCCGATCGTCGACAAGAAGTCCACGCCTGGCTTCAAGATCGGCTACATCTACGGCTTCTGATGAATCGCTGACATGTACCGCATCGCGCTTCTCGAGGACCACGACCGGATGGCGGATCTGATAGTCCGTGCCTTTGCAGGCGCGGGCATGGAAGCCGATGTCTTCGATCGGATCACGGCCGCACAGGCAGCGCTCGAAATGATGGAGTATTCCGCGCTGGTCGTGGACAGAGGCTTGCCTGATGGCGACGGCCTTTCATTCGTCAGGCAGCTTCGATCCAGGGGGAATGTCATTCCTTGCCTGGTGCTGACCGCGCGCAACGCGCTGCACGATCGAATCGAAGGCCTCGAGAACGGTGCCGACGACTACCTGACAAAGCCGTTTTCAGTGGATGAACTGGTGGCGCGCGTGCGCGCCTTGCTGCGGCGACCACCGGTGTTGCGGGATCTGTCGCCCGAGTACGAGGGCTTGCAGATATTGCCCGAGCAAGGCCTTGCAAAGTGTGGAGACGAAACGATCTCGCTGGCGCCGGCCGAGCTGCAGATCATGCTGTCTCTTGTCAGGGTGCAGGGCCAGATCGTGCGCCGAACGAGCCTCGAAGCCGCCGCATGGGGGCTGTCGAACCCCGTGACGCCCAACGCGATGGACGTCGTCATGCATCGCTTGCGCAAGAAGCTCGGCGCCATCGGTTCGCGGCTCCAGCTCGTCAACATTCGCGGGCACGGCTACGCGCTGCGTGAGGTGGACGATGCGTCTTAGCCTGACGGCGAATCTCATGCTTTCCACAGCCGTGACCCTGGTTGCCGGCCTGCTGTGCGTCTTCGGATCATGGGCGTTGCTCACACACTTCCAGCCGAGCTGGCTGCGTGACCGTGACCTGGGCGGCATGGCCAGAGACGTCGCGGAGGGCATCTCGTACGACGGTCAGAATCGTCCGGCGGGCGTCCAGTTGCGCCATGCGCTCCAGCAGGTCATGGAGGCGCTTCCGCAAGATGTCTTCTACCAGGTGATCGACCCCGAGGGCAAAGTCTTGTTCTCGTCGAACGGGGACTTCAGCGCGTTCCTGCCGACAGGCGTCGACCCTCAGCATGCACGCGACATTTCGACGCGGCTTCGATCGGGCTTGCAGTTGCGCGTCATCGTGCTCCCGATCGTGCGCGCGAACGTGACGACCTACGTTCTGGTCGCGCGCAGCGACCGATTCGACGAAACACTGCTGGAGAACGATGCGTCGACCGTCAAGCTTGCCGCCGCGGTGGAGTCGATCGGTGCAATGGTGGTGTTCGCCCTCGTTGTCCTCGTCACCATCAATCGAATGCTTCGGCGCCTGAAGGGCATTTCGGCCGCGGCTGCGCGCATCGCTCCCACGAACCTGCAGGCGCGCCTGGCCGTGGAAAACGTTCCAAAGGAGATCGTGCCGCTGATCGAGTCGTTCAACCTGGCGCTGGGGCGCCTGGAGGCTGGCTTCCGTATCCAGCAGGAGTTCCTGGCCACCGCGGCCCACGAATTGAAGACGCCGCTGGCTCTGATAAGAGGCGAATTCGAACTCGATGGTCCGACCAATCGCAAGGCGATCCTGGCCGACCTCGATCACATGAGCAGGCACGTCCATCAGTTGCTGCATCTGGCAGAGGTCAGCGATGTGAACAACCTGGTGTTCGCATCGACCGATGTCACGCTTGTCGTCGAGGACGCGGTCGAATCCATTGCGCGCCTGACCCAGGCGCGGCATATCCGCGTGCAGATCGATCACCCTTCGGAGCCATTGATGATCGATGCCGATGCCAGCGCGATATTTGCCTTGGTCCGAAATCTGGTCGAGAACGCGGCCAACCATGCGCCTGACCAATCGACGATCCTGGTGACCATCGACTCGACGGGCATCTCGGTGCGCGACGAGGGGCCCGGCATTCCGCCGGGTGACATGCCCAAGCTGTTCAAGCGGTTCTGGCGCGGCGCCCATCGGCGGGACAAGGGCGCCGGGCTCGGGTTGTCGATCTGCAGCGAGGTGGCGCGCGGACATGGCTGGAACCTGTCTGCCCGCAATCTCCAGCCGACGGGTGCCGAGTTCTCGGTCGAGTTCGGATCGCGGCCCGAAGCGAGCCCCGCGCACGTCTAGGCAGAAGGGTCTCCGGCAGGCAACTGCCCCACGTAGGTGGCGCGCGGCCGGACCAACGGATTGTCGTGGAATTGCTCCATGGCGTGCGCGATCCAGCCCGCCAGGCGGCCGAGGCCCGCCAGGGCGAGTTCATTGCCGCGGAGCCCCAGCCGCCTGCCGATGAACAAGGCGGGCACGATGAAATTGGCCATCTTCCCGGTCGCCTCGAAAATGACGTGTTCCGCTTCCCTGAGTTGACGCCATTCCCGGTCACCGTCAAGGGCGAGGTCAAGCGAATTCGTCAAGGCGACTGCGCGCGGATCGCGGTCGGTGGGCGAGGAACCTCCGATGAAGCCGGGCAGTGCCTCGCCGCTGCGGAGCCGGCGGATCGCGGCAGTTCGCCCGTCGCTTTCGCTGAGGATCTCTTCGAGAAAGCGCCTTGACGCCCCGAAACGCTCCGCCTGGATCCTTTGGCCCTGGATGGCGATCAAGCCGATCGTCACGGCCTGATAGGGCGTGACTCCGACGTTGGCCACGGCGCGCACTGCATAGGTCGTCGGATCGAACTCATGATCGGCGGACAGGACAAGAAGCCGCCTGATGATGTCCTCGAAATGGGTCGGTGCCTTCAGCGCGCGCGCCACGAAGATGTGGAGCGGCTGATCGCTTGGTTTCGGCGCCTGCACGAGCAACGTCGCGTACCAGCGCAACACGGCAGCCCCCGTTCGGGCAAAGCCTTCAGGGGATAGATCGTAGGCCCTGGGGTCGGCGCGTTCGATCATGGGAAACATGGCGATCGCGCGCTCCTGGACGCTCAACTCCTGCAAGCTTGTCCTGAGCTGCTGCCAGGCCTTCGATGCGTCCGCGGGCGCCTTGCCGAATGCCTTGCTCTCATCGGCCTGCCACAGCAACGCAGCAAGGCTTTCCAGCGTGATGGTTTCGGAAAGCCGTATGGCGTCCTGACCTCGAAAGTACAACCCCCCGTTCGTCAGCAGCGTGATGCGCGACAGCGACAGGAGCGGCGGCTGCGCGGCGGCGCTGACCGAGTCCGGCGCCTTGTTGGCGAGTCTTTCGATGTCGGCCTTCCAGTACTTGCGCGATCGCGTTCCTTCGATCGGTTCCGAGCGAACGCGCTTGCGGCTCACGTAGGCGTACAGGGTCGAAATGCTCACTCCCAGGAGTTCGGCCGCCTGTGTCGCGTCCAGGAAGAGGTCGTCGGCGTCCGTCATTGGCAAAGCGTCCTTAGGTTGACGTAGAAAATCAAGATTGACGATCAAGGCTGATCATCTCACATTACTGCACATCAACGTCAATGTTGATTGAGATTCAAACAACGACTGGAGACATATGAACATCAGATTCACCCTGCGGCCGGTCGCGTTCGCGATTTCCGCCTTCCTGCTCACGCTGAGCGGCGTCTCGCGCGCGCAAGACCAGGCCGTCGGCCCAACGACTCCGCAGGCCGGGCCTGGCGCCCAAGCGCAGCCTGCTGCGCCGACACAGGCCGAGGCTCAGCCGAAAGCAGAGAAGAAGGCCGCCGCAGCCGAGGCCGCCGCATCCGCACCCCAGGAGCAGTCTTCCCAGAAGGTGATGGACGTGCAGCAGATCGTCGTCGTAGGGACCAAGTCAGCGCACGCCATGAGTGTTCATAGCGCGCCGCTGACGGTTTCCGCATTCAACGAGGATCAGCTCGATGCCCTCCACATCAACACACTCGCGGACCTGACGACCCAGATCCCGAACGTGCGGCTGAACAATGCGGGGACGACCGCCTACTCGAACGCTTCCATCATCCGGGGGATGGGGGATTTCAGCAGCATCCCCTCGACGACACCTGCCGTCGGCATCTTCGAGGACGGTGTGTATCTCGGCACCCGTCCTGGATCGATGCCACCCGGGGCCTTCGACCTGGAAGGCGTGGAGATCCTTCGTGGGCCGCAAGGGCTGCTCTTCGGACGCAACACGACCGCCGGCGCGATTCTGGTGCGGACCAAGAATCCGACAAAGACGTTCGAGCTGCAGGGCTCGACCGCCGTTGAAAGTGGCCTCGACTTCATCAATCAGATTTCCGTGTCGGGCCCGCTGAACGACGGCAAGACGCTTCTGGGCAAGCTGGCCCTGTACGACGGCGTCGATACCGGCTACTTCCACAACCTGAACGATGACAATCGTCACTACGGCAAATCGAAGACGGAAGCAGTCCACGGCGCCCTGTCGTGGCAGCAGTCTCCTGATCTCGTTCATCTCTTGAAGACCGAATTCCTGATGCTCAAGGGCGATGGGCCGGCCGTTCAGGATCACTTCGTCTATAGCCCGAATTCACTGAAGTTCGTGAACGACGGGGCAGGCTATACCAAGATCAACAACAAGAGCGCGACGCTCGAGTCCAATTGGACGACCTCTTCGACCGGCAAGGTCACGAACATCGCCAACGTACGCCACTCCCTCGACAACAACGGCAGCGATGTCCCCGGCACCCCGACGACGGTCCTGGATGGATTTGGAACGGTCGACTTCACGCAATATTCCGACGAACTGCGCTACGCCGGCGATGTCGGACGCTTCTCGATCGTCACGGGGTTTTTCGGCTACTGGGACAAGCTGAAGTATGTGGAGGAGCGAAAGGTCGCTCCCATTCCGGGAAGGCCGCTGCTTCTGGATCAGATCGGCGGCGGCAAGCAGGACTCGTCGACTTTGGCCGCGTTCGCCCAGGTCGACTACCGATTGCTCGACACCGTCACGCTGACCCTGGGCGACCGCCTGTCGAAGGAGAAGAAGACGGCGAACGTCGCGTTGATCGCAACCACGACCAATTGCGATCTGTCGGCCGCGACCTGCTCGTCGTACGGGTTCAATGATTCGAAGTCGTGGACGTCGCAGACGCCCAAGGTGGGGCTGTCGTGGAAGCCGCAGGAAGAGACCAATCTCTACGGCAACTGGACGAAGGGCAACCGAAGCGGGGGATTCGATCTTCGCTGGGTCGATCCGGCTTCCCTGCCGAATCCGTACAAGCCCGAGGATGTGGACTCCTACGAGATCGGATTGAAGCAGTACCTCTTCGACAAGAAGGTGTCGGTGAACGTCGCAGGGTTCATCAACCACTACAAGAACCTTCAGCGCGACCTCGCATTCGTCGGGCCCGAGGGGCCGATCTCCACCACCGTCAACGCTGCCAACGCAACGATCAGAGGGTTCGAGCTGGAGGGAAATTGGCGGGTCAACCCGGACTGGAGCGTCTCCGCCAACTATGGCTATCTGGCGAACAAGTTCGACAAGATCTTCTTCTCGATGGTGGCTCAAAACGGCGTCGTGACGCCGGCCGACTATCTTCTCAAGCTCCCGCATGCGCCGAAGAACAGCTACGGATTGTCAATTCACAACAGCACCGAGGTGTCCTTCGGCACGCTCCGCACCGACGTCTCGTATACCTATCAAGACAAGAGCTTCGCTGATGACAACAACATCAACATGCTCAACGCGGTGAACAACCTCGATCTGAACTTCTCCTACTACCCGCTCGATTCCAAGTGGACGTTCACCTTGTACGGGAAGGACCTGCTGAACAAGACGACGTTCGGCATCAATACGACCGATCAGGTTGGATTTCAGCCGCCCGCGACGAACTCGCCGCTCGGGAAGGCCCGGATCCTGGGCCTGAAGATCTCCTACCAACTGTGACGTCAGGGGGCCGCGCAGCGGTCTGCCGTCGGGGGCGGTGCGCCAATTTCCGCTGCGTTGCCGTCTCGACCTCCGCGATGCCTGCCCCCATCCATCTACTACCATGACATCAAGACTAGTCGACACCGTCAATATTCTTGTGCCCACCGGAGCGCTTGGCGCCGGTGTGCGTGAAGCCGATTTGACCGCTGGAGTCGCAGCTGGCGCGCATGGCATTGCGTGCGACGCCGGTTCGACCGACAGCGGCCCGGCATACCTTGCAACGGGTCAATCCAAGTACGCGCGGGACTCCGTCAAGAGCGATCTCGCCATACTGATGCGTGCTCAGGCGGCAGCAGGCATCCCCTTGCTGATCGGCTCATGCGGAACCTCTGGCTGCGACGACGCGTTGGACTGGGTGCGCGATATCGCCCTGGAGATCGCACTGGAGGAAGGACTGCATCCCCGCATCGCGCTGCTTTACTCCGAGCAGCGCCCCTCCACCATGATGGCCCTTGCGGAGCAGGGACGAATGGAACCACTCGCTCCGGTTGCGACGGTGGACCCCGCCGCGTTCTCGGCGTGCGACCGCATCGTCGCCCTCATGGGGCCGGAGCCCTATATGGCGGCGATCGAGGCTGGCGCCGACATTGTCCTGGGTGGACGCACCACCGATACGGCTGTGCTCGCTGCATTGCCGCTGTTGCGAGGCATGGGTGTTGGCGCATCGTGGCACGCGGGCAAGATCGCGGAGTGCGGAGGGCAATGCACGCTCAACCCTCGTGCCGGCGGCGTGATGATTCGTGTCGGGCGCGATGCCTTTGAGGTGGAGCCGTTGGATCCGGACAATCGGTGCCTGCCGTCCACCGTCTCGGCCCACATGCTCTACGAGAACAGCGACCCGTTCTTTCTGTACGAACCCGGCGGCATGCTGGATGTGAGCCAGGCCGAATACCACGCCGCTACGGACCGTGTCGTGCAGGTGACCGGGTCGCGCTTCATCTCGCGTCCGTACACGATGAAGCTCGAGGGGGCCGCGGCAGGCGACTACCAGACCGTCATGCTGGTCGGGATCCAGGATCGCGCGGTGCTCGCCGAGATCGATCGCTTCATCGCCCAGATGCACGCGTACATGGTCCACCGGGTCAAGGAAACGATGGGAGATCGCGTCGCGGAGTTCGACATCTCGCTCAGGCCCTACGGATGGAATGCCGTGTCCGGCGACTTGATCGGGCCGCCGCTGCCGGCGCCGCGTGAAATCGGGTTGCTGTTCATTGCAACGGCGGCGACCCAAGAGCTGGCCACGCAGATTGCCAAGACGTGCAACCCCGTCCTGTTTCACATGCCGCTGGACGTGGACCGGGAACTTCCAAGCTTCGCCTTCCCGTTCTCCCCACCGGAAATGGAGCGGGGACGGGCATTCGAGTTCAAGCTCAACCATGTCGTGCACGTCGACCAACCCGACGAACTCGTCAGGGTCTCTCTGATCAACGCGGGAGCATCGGTCCATGTCCAAGGTCAGTGAAGTCTGCCGTCACGTTCGCTCGAAGAACGCGGGCCCGTTCTGGATCACCGTCGATGTCTTTTTTCGCGATCGGGCAGCGTTCGAAAGGTACGCCGAATCGCCCGAATTGCAGGTGCCGGCCATCGCCGCTCTCTTCGATGTGGACGAGGATTCGATCAAGCGATTTGTTCTTCCGAACCTCCAGGTACTGAAGGTCTCCTACCCGCGCAAGCGGCCACAGGGAGGTGCGTTGGAGCGCGACATGCACGGCGGTCAGCAGTATTTGAGGCTTCTGGATGTCGAACTGTCGTCGATGCTGGCCTGACGAGCAGAGCAGGCGGGAACCGAGAGTCGAAACGTGTCAGTGGTCAAGGAACCCTTCGGTCGCCGAGTCGCGCGCGGGCGGTCGACGCCGGGGCGACCGCGGACCTCTGGTGGCCCGTTCGAGAGTCGGGACTGCGCCGTGACATCTGCGTTCTCTTCACGTTGTTTCGGAAGAGTTGTCCTCTGGCTGCCTGCGTTGCGGAGGCGATGACTGCCGTGCCCCAGAATTCCGACGCTCTTGCGAACTGGAAAGCCGCCGACATGGTCGACTACCGCCAGTGGATGATCGAGCTGGATAGCGACCAGGTCGACGAAGTCGACCGCGCGCTGCATGCCGTTCTTGATGTCGGCATCGGCATCGAGACGATTGCTCGAGATGACTTCGCAGTCCCGGCGTTCGCTGCCTTGGTACCCGATATTCTCGATCGACTGGAAAATGGCCGCGGCGTCGTCGTGCTGCGAGGGCTCCCCGCCGAAAGGTACTCCAAGGCGCAATTGCGCCTGATCTTCCGGGCGCTGGGCTTGCACCTCGGAACTGCGGTTTCTCGGAGCAGAGCCGGTGAACTTGTGGTCGACCTCCGCGGGCCCGACGCCATCCGACGTGCGCAAGATGACCATTCTTCATGCCAAGGCCTCGATTTCCGCACCGACAGCGCGGATGTCGTTGCGTCCATGGTCACTCGTGCTGCCAAGCATGGCGGATTGAGCGTGGTGTGCAGTTCGCTTGCGATCCGCAACGTGATCGCATCGATACGTCCCGACCTGCTCCACGTCCTGTACCAGCCATTCTGGTGGAGCTGGAAAGGCCGGCAGGGTGCCGACGAGCAGCCGTACTATGCCCAGCCGATCTATTCCGAGCACGAAGAAAGGTTCTCGTCGCGGATCGATCCGAACGAGATCGTCGCCGCATACGAGGAGTTCGCGGACGAACTGCCGCCGCTCGAGCCACGCCAGGTCGAGGCGTTGAGCCTCGTCAACGCATTGGCCAACGACGCGCGCTTCCAGCTCCCGATGATGTTCGAGCCGGGCGATATCCAGCTTCTGAACAGCCACGTCGTCTACTACGCGCAGACCCGATTCGAGGACTATTGCGAAGAAGCGCGAAAGCATCACCAGCTTCGGATGTGGCTGTCGATGCCCAACGGCCGCCCTCTGAGCCCGCTCCTGATGTCGATCTATCGAGAGCCTGGGGGCGGAGCCGTGCGAGGCGGCATCGCGTCGCGCACCCGATCGCCTTGTCTTGAGGCCGTGCAGACGCCGGGCCAGCAGCATGAGCGCTAACGAGACCGTCGCGCAAACGCTCGCTGGTTGTCTTGCGGCCATCGTCTTCGAGGGACTGTCGGAGACGGCAAGGCAGGTGGCGACCGCATCGATCATCGATACCGTCGGTGCCATGCTCCTGGGTGCCTCCGGAGCGGTGAACGCCGCCCTGCAGGCAGCGCTGGGCGAGGATCTCGCCGATGGGCCGGCCTTCGTGTTTGGCCGGGGTTCTCGGGCGGGGTTGCTCGATGCCGCGTTGATCAACGGCGCTTCGGCGCACGCGGACGACTACGACGACATGGCGTGCTCGATGGGCGGTCGACCGTCGGCGCCACTGGTGCCGGTCGTCCTGGCGCTGGGCGAAACGCTTGGCGCATCGGGTGCGCAGGTGATCGAGGCCTATGTCGTCGGCTTCGAGGCGGAGTGCCGCATCGGCCGTGTCGTGAATCCCCACCACTACGAAGGGGGTTGGCATCCGACGTCCACGTTGGGAGTCTTCGGCGCCGCTGCCGCCGCGGCGCGCCTTCTCCGACTCGATCGCGACCGCACCGTTGCGGCGCTCACGTTGGCGGCCTCGATGTCCTCCGGCCTGAAAGCGAACTTTGGAACCATGGCGAAGCCACTTCAAGTCGGTCAATGCGCTCGCGGCGGCTTGCTGGCCGCCAAGCTGGCCAATGTCGGCTTCACCGCGAATCCAGCGGCGCTGGAGCACCCTCAGGGCTTTTTCGCTTCGTACGACGGACTGGACAACATCCATCTCGAGCGCTTGCTCGACCATCCGGGCGGTCGCCTCGAGATCGAGCAGGACTCTATCGGCTTGAAGCCTTTTCCGTGTTGCGGCAGCACCCATCCGGTCGCACGAGCGATGCTGGCGTTGCGCGCGCGCGGCGTCCGTCCGGAAGACGTCGACTCGGTATTGATATCCGTCAACCGCCGGCGATTGCCGCACACCAACAACCCGAACCCGAATACGCCGCTGGAGGCCAGATTCAGCATCCAGTACGTGGCGGCGCGCACGTTGCTCGACGGTCCCCCGAGACTGCACCACTTCGAAGGCCGATCGCACCTCGAGACCGAGGTGCGATCGCTGATGCGGAGGATATCCGTCGTGGCCTACGCAGCGCACGCGGGGCGCGGGGGACGCGACGAGTGCAATGAGTTCGAGGCGGACGTCACCGTCCTCACGCGAAGCGGGGACCAGATCGAGGCGAACGCGCCGCACGCGCTGGGTCGCGGCGGCGTGGATCCGATGTCAAGCGACGAGTTGCGGATGAAGTTCAGGGACTGCGCGAGCCGGTCGCTCGGGGCTGCGCAAATCGACGCCGCATTCTCTGCATTGCAGCGGCTCGCGAGTTGCACGCGCATCCCGGATCTGATGGACTTGATGTCGCCGTCGCCGTCGCCGTCGCCGTCGCCGGTCGCGGCTGCAGGTGCCGCACGAAGTTAGCAAACCCAACTCGCGACAAGAGGCGCGCCGGGCGCCTCGCCGCGAGACAACGCATGGAGACAACGTGAGAGACACAAATGACGTCGAGGGCGCACGACTCATCGACGCGCGCATCGACAACCTGCCCATGACACGTCACCTATGGACGCTCGTGCTCATGCTCGCGCTGGGTGCCTTCTTCGAGGCATACGAGATCTCGCTGACCGCGCTCTTGTCGCCAGGACTGGTGAAGGCGGGAGTATTTGCAAGCGCCAACGGTGTGTTCGGCCTTCCGGATCAGGCCGCCTTTGCTTCGGCGACGTTCCTTGGCATGTTCGTGGGTGCGTTGGCGTTGGGACGTTTCGCCGATCGTCTCGGGCGAAAGCTCGCATTCACCGGATCGCTCCTGACCTACAGCGCCGCGACGCTGGCCATGGGGTTCCAGGAGTCCGCGACGGCAATCGACCTTTGCCGACTGGCTGCCGGGGTGGGTTTGGGTGCCGAACTGGTCGTCATCGACGCGTTCCTGGCGGAACTCGTTCCTCCGCGCTTCAGGGGGCGCGCGTTCGCGCTCGCCGCAGCGATCCAGTTTCTGGCCGTACCCGTGGCCGGCGGCCTTTGCCTCGCCCTGATTCCGCACCGGCCATTCGGCTTCGAGGGCTGGCGCTGGGTATGCTTCATCGGGAGCATGGGTGCGCTTCTGGTCATGTTGACCAGAACGCGGCTGCCGGAGTCACCGAGGTGGCTCGCGCGACACGGGAATCTTCAGCGTGCGGACCAGATCGTCTCGGCGCTGGAGCGCAAGTGCTTCGGCGCAGCCGGCGTGCCGGAACGAGCGGGCACCCAGCACGGCGAGACCGTGGAGGCTGACCTTTCTGACGAGTCTTCGCGCCGAGCCAGTCTGTTCGCACCGGCCTGGCGTCGACGAGTGGTCATGCTCACGACGGCGAATGTGTTGATCGCCATCGGATTCTTCGGCTTCGGAAGCTGGCTGCCCACACTTCTGGCGTCGCAGGGCCACAGCATCGTCAAGAGCTTCCAATTTACCTTGTGCATCGCGTTGTGCTACCCGCTCTGTCCGTTGGTCTTCATGTTCTTCGCCGACAAGGTCGAGCGCAAGTGGCAGATCTCCGGGGCGACCCTGCTCGCAGGTGTGTTCGGCGTGTGCTTCGGGTACCAGGACAGCGCGTCGGGGCTGATTCTGTTCGGCACGGCGGTGACCGTGGCCAATCTCCTGACTGGCTACGCGCTCCACACCTACCAGGCCGAGCTATTCCCGTCTGCAATACGTGCCCGAGCCGTTGGGTTTGTCTATTCCTGGAGCCGCCTCGCCGTGGTGTTCTCGAGCCTGGTCGTGGGCTCCCTCCTTCAGACCGGTGGCGCGAACGCGGTACTTCTATTTCTGGGGGCCACCCAGGTCGCTGTCGCCGTGTTGGTGGCCGCCATGGGGCCAAAGACGCTGGCCATCCGAGAGGCCAGGGCGTCGGCGTGAAGCCCGCCTTCATTTTCGTCCACGGCTTTGGATGCGACAGAGACAGCTGGTCCCTTCAGATCGGTGCGCTATCCCCGAATTTCGCCGCGGTGGCCTTGGACTTGCCAGGCCACGGCCGATCGCCCTTGCCGGCAGTTCACAGCCTCGCGTCGCTCGCGGAATCCGTGGCCCGGGCCAAGGCGCGCTGCGCAGGGCAGGTGGTCCTTGTCGGTCACAGCATGGGCTGCCGCGTGGTGCTGGAGACGTTTCGCCAATCTCCGGACGGCGTTGCGGGAATCGCGCTCATCGATGGCAGCGTCACGGGCGGCGATGCGACGTCGAAGGCACAGGGCACTTCGTGCAACTTGAGGCGGCGCAGCAGGTCAACGATGAACTGCTGTCATTCGGCGGACAGATGGGCTGAGCGATGCACATTGCACGCTCGCCGCTGCGGCCTTGGCATCGGATATCGTCGGGGTCGCCTGCAGCCGCGCCGCGGATGGGCCGCGAAACGACCAGGGCCCCAGACCGATGCGCACGCTTGCGAACGAGGACGAAAGCAATATCGCGACCCGCATGGATCGCCTGCCGGTGACCGCGCTGCACTGCCTGGCGGTCGCACTCTGCGCGTTCGGGCTGAGCTTCGACACGCTGGAGATCGCACTGGGCAGCATCCTCGCCGCCGTGTTCTCCGCGCCGCCGCACCTGGCCCCCGCACGGCAGCTGTCCGTGCTGCTGGGCGCGATCTACGCCGGGGCCGTCATCGGTGCCCCGTTGATGGGCTGGTGGGCCGACCGCCACGGCCGCCGGCGCACGCTGACCGTCCTGCTGCTGTGGATGGGCCTGACTTCGCTCGCGGCCGCCGCCGCTCGGGACCTCCCCGCCTTGTCATGGATGCGCGCGCTGTCCGGTTTGGCCCTCGGCGCTTACCCGCCCGTCATGATCGCGTACCTGACCGACCTGATGCCGCCGTTGCGCCGCGGCCTGATGATCTTCGTCGCCAGCGCGATCGCGACGCTCGGGCCGCCGGCGGCCATCTTCCTCGTGCGTTGGCTGACCCCGATGCAGCCGCTCGGTGTCGAGGCCTGGCGCTGGGGCTTCGTCTGCGGCGGCATCGGCGCCGGCGTCGTGGGAGTGCTGACGCTGGCGCTGCCTGAATCGCCGCGCTGGCTGCAGTTGAAAGGCCGCGCCGCAGAGGCAAGTGCGGCGTTTGGCTCGTTCGATCGCTCACGCACCGTGCTGGACGTCCGCGTCGATCCGCCGCATGAGCCGCATCGCGGCGGCGTCGATGAGCCGCTTGAAGGCAGTCCCGCGTCATCGAGGCGCTCCTGGCCGCAGGTTGCCGCGCTGTATTTCCTCAGTCCGTGGTCGACGGTCGCGTTTCCGTTGCTTTCGGGTGCCGTGCTCGCGCAGAAGGGATTCAAGTTGCCCGACACCCTGCTGTACATCGGCCTCTCGACCTTCGGCCCGACGATCGGCACCGCGCTGGCGGCGACCGCGGTCGATCGCGTTGACCGGCGCGTGGCGCTGATGGCGTGCGCGGCGGCGATGCTTGGGTGCGGCGCCGCATTTGTCGCCACTGATTCGCCTTTGTGGCTGGTCGCCGCGGCGACCGTCTTCAGCCTTTTCCTGTCGCTCTACATTCCCGTGTTGAGCGTCTACTCCGCCGAGCTTTTTCCGACGCGCGTGCGCGCGTCCGCGCTCGCGGGTGCCTGGGCGCTCAACCGCCTCGGCGCCGCGTTGGCGCCGCTATTCCTGCTCCCGCTCCTTCGCAACGCGGGAGCGTCTGCCATGTTCGCGGTGATCGCCGTGGCGTTGCTGGTCGGCCTGTTGGTCGTCGCGCTGGCGCCGAAAGGGCGGCAGCGCAGGTCGATCGACTAGGACAAGGCGCCGCACTGCGTGATTCCAGGCCGAGGATCGACGCCAAGTTCCGCCAGCAATCCGGAAGCCGCCCGCAAGTCGGCAGTGGCCAGGCCTTCCGTGAATCGAACGTAGACGGGTTCGAGCGTCGCTCGCGCGCGCTCGCGGCGCTCCTGCAAGACCAGCAGCCGTGCCAGGCTGGTCGCGGCACGCAGTTCCCACGCGAGCGCGCCTTGTGTCCGTGCGAGTTCGAGCGCGCGCAGGAACAAGGCCTCGGCCGCCGCTTCGCTGTCTCGGCCATCGCGGCCCAGCAGGGACTCGCCATGCGCACGGAGTACCTCCGGCGCGCACCAGCCCACCGTGCCGGCCTCGACGCGTCGAATCGTGGCCGCGCTCAAGAGCCGGACATCGAACGTGGCCAGGTGATCGAGCAATTTGCGGCGAAGCGGCTGCTCTCCCGTCAGGGCCTCGGCCGAAACATCGGCGCTGCCACCATGCCGTGCGAGCAAGCCTTCGTACAGGCGCCACCATGGCTGCCAGTAGTCGAATGAATGCGTCAACGTCTGCTCCCGCAGCTGCTCGACCCGGCGACGACACTCATCGTGGCCGCCACTCCAGAGCGCGATCGGAATCGTCGCGAGCGCCAGCACCTGGCACGCGGAGAGCGGCGTGTCGGCAAGGGCATGCTCGACGCCCTCCTGCGCGACGGCCGCCGCCTGTTCCGCGAAGCCCTTCAGCCAGAGGATGCGCGCAAGGACGATACGCATCGACACCCGGACATCGACGGGCGACGGGACGTACGCGAGCGGTGTCTTGCGGCCGGCATTCTCGAGCACGTCATGGAGCAACGCTCGGGAGCGTGCATGCTCCCCGCCGAAGTGCAGCGATTGCGCCAGCATGCGCCGGGCGATCAGGCTCGACGTCTCGTCCGCCGCATCGTGCGCGACCCGAGCCAGGCGCTCTGCCCAGGTCGATGCGGCAGGGTAGTCGCCCGACTGGAACGCTTCTGCCCACAGCGCCAGGATCGGCCCGGTCTGGTATCGCGCGATGCCCGTCTCGTGCGCGACTTCCAGTGCTCTTGACAGCCAGGGAAGCGACGCCGGTTGGTCCGTCTGCAACCGCTGGTGAAGCAACGCGGGAAACATGCGCAGGCGCATTTCCAGCAGGGGACGCGGCGGCACCAGCGCAGCAACGGCTTCCAGGGCACGAGCGACCCATTCGCCGTAGTCGGACATCATCTTGGTCTGATCGGAAAGCGAGAATGCTTCGCAGGTCAGCGTGACGGCGAGCTCGGGATCCCCGGCAGGCGAGAACGCCCAGGCCAGCGCCGCCCTCACATCCGCGATCCACGGTGAATAGGTCTCGCGCCAAGCCGTGCGGGTCATGGCCTCCCATTCGCGCTCGGCCCGTTGCAGCATCTCGCGCAGGTACAAGGCATGACGCAGCCGGGTCGCATTGAATTCCTCATTGCTTCCCAGCTTGGCGGACGCATAGGCGCGCGTCGTGTCGAGCAGACGAAGGCCGGGACTCGTCGCCTGCGGCACCGTGGCGACGAGCGACTTCGCGGCCAGGTCGAGTACCGCGCCCCGAACCTGCCCAGGCGTGTCGCACCCGGCGATGGCCTCCGCCGCTTCCAGGGTGAAGACGCCGCTGAATACGGAAAGTCGTCGCAGAACGCGTTGCTCGAGGGGTGCCAGCAGATCGTAGCTCCAATCGATCATCGCCATTAGCGTTCGGTGGCGCGCCGGCGCTCCGCGGCGTCCTCCGCCCAGCGACATCAGGCGCTTCTCGATCTGTCCGATCACGCCTCGCACACTCAACAACGCGACGCGCGCCGCCGCGAGTTCGATGGCGAGCGCGATTCCATCGACATGGCGGCAGAGTGCGACGATGTCGCCGGCGACCGTGTCGTCGAAGGGCTGGCTCGCTCCCGCGGCGCGCATGCGTTCGACGAACAGCTGCACGCCCGGCCATGCGATCGCCTCCTGCGCGGTGAGCTCGGTGCCCTTTGGCGGCAGTTGCATCGGCGCCAATCGATGGAGCCATTCGCCGCTGGCTCGCAATGGCTCGCGGCTGGTCGCCAGGACATGGAGGCACGGAGACGCCGACAGCAGCGCTTCAACCAGTTCGGCCGCGGCTTCGACCACGTGTTCGCAGTTGTCCAGCACGATGAGCATCTGCCTGCGTCCCAGGTAGGCCGTCAGGTGACTGAGCTCGAAGTCAGGCGATGCGCCGAGCGCCGAGGCCACCGCGTGGACGATCAACCGGGCGTCGGCCAGCGGTGCAAGATCGACGAAGAAGATGCCTTCGGCATAGGCGTCGCGGAGTTGGTCGACCAAGGCCAGTGCCAGCGTGGTCTTGCCCATTCCGCCGGGGCCGACGATGGTGATGAAACGACCGAGAGGCAACTGGGCGGCGATGCTCGCGATGGCCTCGTCGCGGCCGAACACGGGCGCCAGACGAGATGGAAATCGCCGCTGCCCAAGATCGGATGCGACATTCGAGATCGGCGTTCCGGCCACGATGAACCCGAAGCCTTGGCTCGGGTGGTATTCCACGTGGCCCGCGCTCGCGGCGTTCTCGCGGAGCACGACATTCACCTCGACGACGCGATCCCACAATTCCTTCGATCCGATATGGCCCGACGGGGCGATCCTTGCGAGCAGTTCGGTCCGGCCGAGCGGGCCTCCCTGGCACTCGACGAGCACCGCCAGCACGGCGAACGCGTCGCCATGGAGCGGAAGCGCGACGCCGTTGAAACAGAGGCGATCGCGACCCGGGGCCAGTTCGAAGGGCCCGAACGTCTGGCCGACTCCTGGGTCGCGAGCGGAAGACTCAGCCATGCCGGCCTCCCAGTCGCCTCAGCAGCGACTCCTCCAAGGCGCGGATCAACTCGCGCGCGGCTCGCGCGTCGGCCGCTTCGAGGTCCTCGACGATTCGACTCGAGATCGGCGCCAACAGCGCCAGTGCTTCGCCCGTCCGGCCTTGATCGCGTCGAAGGGATGCGAGGCTCGTCGCGGTGCGGAGCTCCCAGGCCAGCGCGCCCTGAGTCCGCGCGAGGCCCAGCGATCGCAGGAGCAACGCCTCGACTTCACCGTCGGCGTCGCGCGATCGCTGGCGACGCAGCGTCTCGGCGCGTGCGCGCAGGATCTCCGGCGCGCACCAGCCGACGACACCCGCGTCGACACGCGTACACGTCTGCGCGACGGCCATGTCATCGACGAGCGTTCCCATCATGTCGAGCGCCTTCGCGCCGCCCGCAGGGTTCCAGGAAGCCGTGCTCGTGTCGGGGAGGGCGCAGCCGGCACCGCGCCTGGCCAGCACGACGCGGTAGCTGTGCCCCCAGGCGATCCAGAGACTGAGCGCGTAGCGTGTCGAGTGCTCGATCAGCTGATCGACCATCGAACGGGCCGTCACGTCGTCGCCACGCCAGAGCGCGATCGGAATCACCGCCAGCGCCAAGGCATGGCAGCGGTACAAGGGGCGACCTCCCGTGGACAGGTGCAAGGATTCCAGGGCCATCTGCGTTGCTTGAGCCCCGTACCCTTCGAGCCAAAGAGTCCTGGCCAGCAAGATGCGCATCGACACGGCGAGCGGCACCATTTGCATGCGCCAGCGGGCGTCCCTGCCGTGATCGACCAGACGCGTCGCGAGCTTGCGGGCAGCGTCGTGATCGCCGAGATAGTGACAGCCCATCGCCCGGAGACGCTCCGAGAGCATCGGCAGGACGGGATCGGTCGGGCCGTTCGCGAGCGCGCGGATGCGATCGCACAGCGCGAGGACCGTGGGGTATTCACCGCGACCGAGGGCGTTGGCACACATGCCATACAGGGCCTCCAGCGAGTATCGCCTGGCGTCCACCCGCACGATCAGGTCATCGATGCGAGCGAAGGCCCTCCTGGCTTCATCGGCGTCGGATCCATCGGCCACGATGCCGCCGAAGTGGCACAACGTCGACCGCAGGCGCAGCTCGAGCGCGGAAGCGTCGGGAGCCGACTCTGGAATCGCCGCCAGGGCGGCACTCATTCGCGGGGAGAACTCGTCCCAGAGGCCGAGATCCAACACGAGGTCGATGGCGGCGACCGTCAGGGAGACGCCGATCCGGAGGTCCCCTTCGGGGCCGAATGCCCATTCCAGCGCCGCCCTGACATCGTCGAGCATGGCGGCGTAGCCCCCCTCCGGGGTTACGCTCTCGGAATCCTCGCGGATCCATCCCGACCGTTCGAGCAGATCGCGGAAATGCTCGGCGTGACGTCGCGAGATCCGCGCTCTCTCGCCGCTCGCGGCGAGCTTTTCCGCGGCGTAGCAGCGCGTCACGAACAGCAACGCGTACCGGGCTGCGTGGCCATCGACCGCGACGAGGGATTTCGCGACGAGTCCGGAGACGCAGTCGACCACTGCCGCGGGCTCGAGATCTTCGCCGCTGGCGACGGCGACCGCGGATTCGAGCGAGAAGGCGGTACGAAAGGCGGACAGGCGCTGCAGCACCAACCGTTCATCCGGACTCAGCAGCTTGTAGCTCCAGTCGAGAAGTGCCTGCAGGGTGCGGTGCCTGGGCAATGCGGTTCGTCTGCCGCGCTGGAGCAGCGCGAACATGTCGTCCATGCGCGAGGCCAGGCCTTGCAGTCCAAGGCTTTCGATGCGTGCGGCGGCGAGCTCGAGCGCCAGCGGCATGCCATCGAGCCGGCGGCACAATTCCAGGACCCGCGGCAGGGTGCTCTCGGTGAGGGAAAAGTCGTGGCAGTTCGCCCTTGCACGTTCAACGAAAAGTTCGACGGCCGGATACCTCAGCGCCGCATCCGCGGGTAAGGCTTGTCCTGCGGCGGGTGTCTCCAACGGTGCAAGGCGGTACACCCATTCGCCCTCGGATCCCAACGGTTCGCGGCTGGTGGCGACGATGTGGATTCCGCGAGCCGCCTTGAGCACGCGCTCGGACAGTTCAGCCGCGACATCGATGACGTGCTCGCAGTTGTCGAGGACGATGAGCATGTGCAAGTCGCACAGGAAGGCCTCTATCGCAGTCCAGGGCTCCTCCGAGCACACGGCCACGCCCAGCGCCGCCGCCAGCGCGACGGGGACGTGCGCGCCTTCGGAGAGCGGAGCCAGTTCGACGAACCGGACGCCATCTTCGTAGGCAGGCAGCAGCGTCTCGGCGAGCGCGAGCGCGACCGTGGTCTTGCCGATGCCGCCCGGCCCGGCGATCGTCACGAGGCGCTCGCGCGCGACGCGTGCGCCCAGGAAGGCGGTGATCGCCTGGCGGCCGATCGGGCGTGTGAGACGAAGCGGCAGGTTGTGCGAGGCCTGCGGAGAAATATCGGCATCCGGCAGAATCGAATGTCGGACCTCGGGCTGCCAATCGACCTGGCCGACGAAGCAGTAGCCGCGGCCCGTGACGTTCGTGATGTAGCGCGTGCCGTCGCGGCCGTCGTCGAGCACCTTGCGCAGTGCGGACAGATGGACGCGCAGGTTGGTCTCCTCGACGATCGTGTCCGGCCATACGCGCGCGATCAGTTCGTCTCGCGAGATCAGCTCGCCGGGACGCTCCAGGAGCGCCGTGAGCAGCTCGAGCGCGCGGCTGCCCACGGCGACCGGCCGTCCGTCCTCGAGCAGGAGCTTGCGCGCGGGTAGAAGAACGAAACGCCCGAACGTCGATGCGCGATCGAACGGTGCGTTCATGGCATCGAGGCCAACTGGCTTAGAAATCGTAGCGCGCCGTGGCCAGCACGGTGCGCGGAGAATCGTAGAAGCCGGCGTCCACGCCCAGCGGCGGAATGACCTGGCGCAGCAGGACATAGGTCCGGTTGGTGAGGTTCTTCACCTTCAGCGAGAACGACCAATGGCGCGCCGCCGTCATGTAGCCCGCAGCGAGATTGAAGTAGGTCTGCGCGGGAATCTTCAACCGCGGCGTGTTCGCGACATCCGAGAACTGGGTCGCTGAATACTGCACCGAGGCGTTCAGCGTGAGCGACGACCCATCTGCGAATGGCAGCTCGTGATGGATGCTGGAACCCGCGGACAGTCGCGGCGCATAGGGCAACTGGTTGCCCACGAAGTCGCCGCTCGGCGCGCCCGTTGGATTCTCGAAAGAATCGATGCGTGTGCGCAGCGCTTCGAGCGTGAGCGTCCAGTCCGTCAGCCTGGTGAGCTTGGCCGCGGCCTCGAAGTCGACGCCGTAGGTCGACGCCTTGCCCGCGTTCACGAGCACCGAGTCTGTCACCAGGACGCCGTTGATCGTCGTGTTGGTCAGCGAGGCGAGATAGTCTCGATAGTCGTTGTAGAAGATCGCGATGTTCGCCGTGACGCGACCGTCCGCGAAGCGGCCCTTGCCGCCGGCCTCGTAGGTCGTCACCTTCTCCGGGTTGGCCGCCACCTCGGCGGAGGTCAGCGATTGCGCCGCGCGATTGAACCCGCCGAACTTCGCGCCTTGGGCGACGCTCGCGTAGACGAACACGTCTGGCGTCCATTGGCGGTCGATGCCCAGGCGCGGAAGCACGCCGTCGCGCGTGGTCGACAACTTCGGCGTCACGTAGACGGACTTTGTCCGAGCCTGGTCGACGTCCGTGTCCCAGAACTGGTTGAGGGCAGTCTGGCGCGTGCGGTAGACGCGCAGGCCCGCGGTCAGGTGCGTCTGCGCATCCAATGCGTAGTTCGCCTGGCCGTAGAGTCCCGCATCGACGGTTCGCTGGTGCGTCTGCGCCTCGGTGTAGATGGGAGCAGGCGCGGGAAGCGGGAACTGCGTGCTGTGGCGATGGAAATCGAAGACGTCGCCGACGAGCATCACGCCCGCCGTCCAGTCCAGCGCCGCTTGGTGGCCTTGGAGCTGAAGTTCCTGGGAAAGCACGCGCTGGGCTACCGTCTGCGCGATGCCGAAGCGCTGGATCACGAGTCCGCCGAAGTCGACGACCGACGGGTCGTCCCGGTAGGCACGAAAGGCGGAGATGGAGCGCAGCATGAGATTCGGACCGAGCCGATCGCCGAGCTTCAGCGACACGCCGCCCGCGTCGCGCTCGAAGGCGCCGACGTCCGCCGATGTGTAGGTCACGCGAGCGCGCGTCTGCGGCGCGTTGAGCGGGAAGTTCGTGGTGTTCGTGTCCGAGCGATCCTGCAGGCCGTCGACCGCCAGCACGGCGTCGACATCCGGCGTCGCGGTCAATCGAAGCTTGGCGCGAAATTGCGTTGCATCGAGCTTGTTGACACGCTCGGCCAGCGTCGCGTTGTAGCCGAAGCCGTCGTTGCTTCGACGGGAGAACGCGAAACTCCCTGACAGCGGTCCGCCGCCCAGCCGGCCGTTCGCATACCCGTGAGCCTCTCGCTCGCCGAAGTTGCCGAGGGATGCCGAGACCCAGGCAACCGGGTCGGCGCCTGGATCGATGGACACCAGCTTGATCGCGCCAGCGGTCAGGTTCTGGCCATACAAGGTGCCTTGTGGCCCGCGAAGCACCTCGATCCGCTCGATGTCCGGGAGATCCCACAGCGCGGTGGCGTACCCGCGCACCAACGGAACGTCATCGACGTAGATGCCCACGGCCTGGCGCATCGCGGGGATCGACACGCCGACGCCACGGATGCCGACCGCCTGCGGCTGGTTGCTGAAGCCATTCGGGACGGTGACGCCGGCCACGACGCCGACGATGTCGCTCAGCTGGCGGATGGCCTTCGTGTCGATCTCCTGGGCGCCGATCACGCCCTCCGACACCGGCGTCCGGCGCAGCAGGGTCTCGGTGCGCTCCGCCGTCACGGTGACCTCCTGAACCTGGGGTGCGTCGGGCGAGGCTGCCTCCTGCGAACAGGCAGGGCGATGCGGCGCCATCAGCAAAAGGGCGCTTCCGACCAGGTTTGCGGAGTTCGACCTGCGGAGAGCGAGAATCCCTGGCCTGCGCATCAAGCGTCCTTCCGTGTCTTCGACCCGGCACGATGCAGGGCTTGTCGGCGACATCATCGGACAGCTTGCCCTCGGCGCGGCGTGAAAACGTGTGAAATCGGGTGACGGGTACGCACCGGTGGGTCAGTCCACCAACTCGTTCAGGAGCGCACGCGCATCGCGAAGGTCGCGGGTGCCGAAACCTTCTGTGAATCCCTCGTAGGCCGCGGCGAGCTGCGCGCGGGCTTCGACGATCCTGCCCTGCGAGCGGCGCAGGCGTGCGAGGCTCATGGCGCTGCGAAGCTCCCATGCCAAGGCTGCCTGCGAGCGCGCCATGTCGAGGGAGCGCTGCAGCAGGGCCTCGGCGTCGACGCGTGCTGAGGAGTCGCTGCCCCGCAGGCTGTTTTCGGCGGCGGCGCGGAGGATCTCGGGGGCGCACCAGCCCACCGTGCCCGCCTCGACGCGCGCGACGCATCGCGGCGTCGCGGCCTCTTCGGCCAGGGTGCCGAGCATGTCGGCCTCGGCGGCGAGCGTTGCCGGCATGACGAGGCGTGTCCCCGCGACGTCCCCGGCCTCGCGTGCCAGCCTGGACGAGAGGATGTTCCGGTAGCTCGTGGCCCAAGACTGCCAATAGGCCTGCGAATAGCGCGCGGCCTGCCGGGTCAACTGATCGATCGATGCACGTGCCTTGGCGTGATCGCCGCTCCACAGCGCAATCGGCACGGTCGCCATCGCGAGCGCCTGGCTGAGCGCCAAGGGGTTCTCGCCGGTTGCGTGTTGCACGGCCTCGTCCGCCAGATCGGCAGCCTGATCGCTTCGCCCCTCCAGCCAGAGAATCCGCGCCCGCAGGATCCGCATTGAAACAGCGCGCGGGATATGGCCGATGTACTGTCGAAATGCGTGACCGGCAGGATAGACCAACACGCGCTGTGCAAGCCTGCTCGCGCGCGCATGGTCGCCGAGGTAGTGGCCGCTCAATGCCCGGAATCGGTCCGCGAGCAGCACGGACATCGGATCGTCCGGATCCTTCGCGATCGCGCCGACCCTGTCGGCGAGCGCGGCGGCTGCGGGATAGTCACCCTGCCCAAATGCGTCGGAGCAGAGCCCGAACAGCACTTCGGCCTGGTGTCGCGGAGAGTCCACCCGCCCGGCGAGCTCGATCGCGCGCCCGGCGTTCTCGGCGGTCGAATATCGTTCGCCCCGGGTCATCGTGCCAAGAAACGATCGGGCCGCGCGCAGCCTGAGTTCTGCCGCCGGCTGCTCGGGAGCGAGCCTGTGCACGATCTCGAGCGCGACGTCGACTCGAGCGCGGTATTCGTCGAGCAACCCGAGTTCGTAGACCAGGTCGAGCGCGGCCACCGTCAGCGACACGGCGACGACAGGGTCGCCGTCGCCGGACGACGCCCAGTCCAGCGCGGCGCGCACGTCATCCATCACGCGGCCATGCCTCGCGAGCCATTCGGCGATGGGCGTCGTGTCCCGCTCGACGATGGCCTTCTCGAGTACGTCGCGCAAGTGTTGCGCATGCCGCGTGCGGATTGCCCGGCGTTCGCCGCTGCCGTCCAGGCGGTCGGACGCATACGCACGTGTCGTGTAGAGCAGGCGATGGCGATGGTCGTCGTCTGTCGGGTCGAGCGCCACAAGTGACTTGCCCGTCAAGCTCAGGATGCAGTCCACGACGTCGGCAGCGCCGATGTGATCGCACGCGGCGACGCTGCTTGCCGCGTCAAGCGAAAAGCCGCTGCGGAAGACAGACAGGCGGCGCAGGACGGCGCGTTCCGACTCGGTCAGCAGCGCGTGGCTCCATTCGAGAAGGGCCAGCAGCGTGCGGTGTCGCGGGAGCGCGGTGCGGCGGCCACGCGTCAACACGCTGAACATGTCCGACAAGCGGTTCGCGACGCCTTCAAGGCCCAGCTCATGGACACGGCCCGCCGCCAGCTCGATGGCGAGTGGCATGCCGTCCAGCCGACGACACAGGGCACAGACAACGTGCAGGTTGGCAGGCGTGAGCGAGAAGTCGGACGCGGTGGCGGCCGCGCGTTCGACGAAGAGCTGCACCGCCGATTGGCGCAGCGCCTCGTCGACCGTCAGTGTGTCGGAGACCGCGGGCACAGCGAGCGCCGCGAGACGGTGCACCCATTCCCCTTCTGCCTCCAGAGCTTCGCGACTCGTCGCGAGGATACGGACATTCGGCGCCGATTTCAGGACACGCTCGGCCAGCTCGGCGACGGCATGGATCACGTGCTCGCAATTGTCCAGCACGATCAGCATGCTGCTCTCGCGCAGGAAGGCCTCGAGCGCAGGCCATGGATTGCCGGACGCGTCGTTCACGCCGATTGCCTGGGCGACGGCTGCCGGAACGCGTGCGGGGTCGGACAGCGGCGCGAGATCGACAAAGTGCACGCCGTCGGAATGCGCGCCGAGCCGGGCCCCGGCCACGGCCAGGGCCACGGTCGTCTTGCCCATGCCACCGGCCCCGACGATCGAGACGAGTCGACGCGTCGCAAGCTGCGCGGTGATCGCGGCGACGGCTTCTGAGCGCCCGATCATCCGGGTCAGTCGCAGCGGTAGCCTGCTTCGAGCAAGCCCTGGCAAAGGGTCGCTCGGTCGCCCCTGTTCGTCGTCGAACAGTGGCGTGACGGGCGCCACGAAGCAGTAGCCCCGGCCCGGAATCGTCGCGATGAAGCGCGCGCCGTCACGCCCGTCCTTCAACACCCTGCGTAGCGCTGAGACGTGGACCCGCAGGCTGGTCTCCTCGACGATCGTCCGCGGCCAGACGTGGGCCTCGATCTGCTCGCGGCTGATCACCTCGCCCGATTTCTCGACCAACGTCAACAACAGGTCGAAGGCTCGCCCGCCCAGGCGAACCGGCAGCCCGTGCTCGAGAAGTACTTGCTCGGCGCCTCGCAGGACGAAGGCGCCGAAGGCAAATGCACCAGGACGAGAGAGGGTCTCCTTCGAAGTCATCGATCCGGTATCTCTTTCACAGGAATTTACGGAGATTCACTCGCCCGCGAGCACGAGGACCTTCATTCTGAATTTTGTCCATTCCGCCGTCCTCGCACAAGGAGAAGGTATGTTCAAGGCATTGCCGGGATCTCGTCCGTCGGCACGCAAGGCATCGGTCCGCGCATGGGGCAGGCCGCTGATGGGTCTCGCTGTGCTGCTCGCCGGATGCAGCGGCACCGCGAACGCTTCACCGACGCTGTCGCCCGCCGGTGGTGAGACCGCGATCTCCGCCGCTTCGGCCCCGGCCGAACAGAGGTTCTTCCATCGGAAAGTCGAGGTCAATGGCGTGCGACTCCACGTCGTCACCACGGGCAGCGGGCCACCGGTCGTGCTGCTGCACGGCTGGGCCGAAACCTGGGCCACCTGGCGGCTCGTGATGCCGCGCCTCGCCGCCGCCGGCTATACCGTCGTTGTGCCTGACTTGCGCGGCTTCGGGGACTCGAGCAAGCCATCTTCCGGCTACGACAAGAAGACGGTTGCGACGGACGTGGTCGCCTTGATGCAGGCGCTCGGCCACGAACGCTTCTATGTCGCCGGCCATGATCTCGGCGCCCAGGTTGCCTACGCGCTGGCGCGGTTCCACGCCCCGCAGGTCGAAGCGGTGGCGCTGCTCGACGCGCCGGTCGCCGGCATCCCGCCCTGGGACGAATTGAAGGCCTCGCCGCGACTCTGGCATTGGACGTTCTACAACGTGCCCGACCTGCCCGAGACCCTGATCTCGGGTCACGAGCGGGTGTACTTCTCCTGGTTCCATCGACAGTCCGCGGTCGACACCGAGGCTGCCGACAGCGACCTCGACGAGATCGTCGCTGCCTATTCCCAGCCGGGTGCGCTGAGGGCTGGCCTCGCCTGGTTCCGGGCCTTCGACCAGGACGCGCACGACAACGCCGGCTTCGCGCAGGCTCTGCTGGGCATGCCGGTGCTCGCGTTGGGCGGCGCTGGCGGCAATGGCGACATCCCGTTGCGACAGATGAAGCTCGCGGCGCGCCAGGTCGAGGGCGGCGTCATCGCGGACTGCGGGCACTGGATTCCGACGGAGCGTCCGGCGGAACTGGCGGCGCGCCTCGCGGATTTCTTCACCAGGTCGCGTGCGGCCGCCGACGCGCTCACGGCGCCGTGAGGAACCCGTCGATCAGGTGGATCGTCGCCTGCGGCGCTTCCTCCATGAGCCAGTGGCCGGCGTTCGGCACGACTGCCTCCTGAACATTCGTCGCCGCGTTGCGCATCACGCCCGCCATGTTGGCGCCGAAGGACTTCTCGCCGCCGACGGCCAGCACGGGCATGGGCAGCTTGTTCCTTGAGAACGCGATGTTGTCGGCGACGTCCTTGGCGGCTATCGTGTTGAACTGCGCGAACGCCGCCCTCATTGCGCCGGGCTGTGCATAAATCCCGGCGTAGTGGCGACGCGTCGCCTCGTCGATCTTGGTGGGATCACCGGCGAACTCGTTCCAGAAGCGATCCAGGTAGATGCGCTCGCGGCCGGCGACCAGCCGCTCGGCGTTCGGGCCGCCGAAGTTGAAGTGCCACAGCGCCGGACTGAGAATGATCTGATCCCACGGCGGGATGCCCGGTACCGGCGCGTCCATCACGACGAGCTTGTCGGTCTTGTCCGGATAGCTCGCGGCGTAGGCGTAGGCCACCATCGTGCCGATGTCGTGGCCGACGACCGCGGAATGATCCTGACCGAGCGCGGTGACGACGGCGCGCATGTCGCCCGCCTGCGACTTCTTGTCGTAGCCGCTGGTTGCCTTCGAGGAACGGCCCATGCCGCGCAGGTCCGGCACGATGACGGTGTGCGTCTTCGCGAGATCGGTGGCGAGCGGACCCCACATGTCGCCCGTGTCGCCAAAGCCGTGGATCAACAGCACGGCCGGGCCCGAGCCGCCGGTGCGCACGAAGATCTGTGCGCCATCCTGCATGGCGATCGTGCGCGTCGTGAAGCCCGCAGGCAGCGTCGGCTCCGCTGCCGTCGCGGTGCCGGCGCAGAAGACAGCCAGGGCCATTGACCAGATGAGTGCGGTACGTCTTTTCATGTCGATTCCTTGGGTGCGTTGAAGGGGGCGGTACTTGCGTTTCGCAAGCCCGTCGTCGCCGTGTGTTTCGGCGTTGGAGAACTCCGTGAGGAATACGCGGTCGAATCACGCGGACTCGAGCGCGGCGTCATTGGTGCGCAGCGACAGCGCGTGGCGCGCGAACGCGCCGGCGCCGACGGCCCTGGGCGCGATCGGTCCGCCCAGCTCGTCGTCATCGATCTCGAGCAGGCCGCGCCGCTCCGCAACCGCCGCGACTTCCGTGCGACTCGTTGCGTCGAGCTTCTGGAAAATCGCCTTCAGGTGCGACTTCACCGTGCCGATGGAGATGTCCAGCATCCGCGCGATGATCTTGTTGCGATGGCCTTCCGCGAGCAGGCGCAGCACGTCCGTTTCGCGTGCTGTCAGGACGTCGCAGGCCACGCTGTCCGCGAGCCGACGTGCCGCGACGGCGCCGACGTGACGCATGCCGAAGTGCAACGCTCGCACGCCATCGACAAGTTCCTCCAGGCGGCAGCCGACGATCAGGTAGCCGCGCGCCCCTTGTTCGAGGGCCCGCCGGATGTCCTGCAGGCTCTTGCGCCCGGTGACGATCAGCACGTTGGGGATAGTCTGGCGCCTGTCCGCGTCGCCGGAACGGGCGAGCGCGATGAGGGACAGGCCCTCGTCATAGTCGGTGACCACGACATCGCCGGCGCCGACCTCCGGCCGGCCTGACCCGCCACGCGTGAACGCGGAGGGGACGGCCAGTTCGAAGTCTGGCTGTACTCCGAGTGTCGCGGCCAGGCCCGCGGCCACGAGTGGATCGCTGTGGCGGATGTATATCTTGATGGATTCGAACGCGCGCATGGCATCCCCTCTCGCACTGGTGGGCGATGCCGAAACGGCCGCCCCGCTGTGAGCCAAGGTTCGCGCAGGTGCCGCAAACAGGCGAGTGAATTAGCGCTAATGTTCGTGAAGGCACCGCACGACGCCCACACCAGGATTCACATCCCGGCCGCCGTGCGAGGGGCTCGCGTCACGTGGAGGCCAGCAGGTCGCGCGCTGCAACCAGGTCAGCCGTGTCCAGGCCCTCGCTGAAGCTGGACAGGACCGCGGCCAACAGTTCGCTGGCTTCGGCGTGGTTACCGGTCCGATGCGACCGGCTGAGCCTCAGCAAGCTCATCGCGCAACGCAGTTCCCAGGCGACTGCACCCTGTCGGTGCGCGAGATCCTTGGCGCGGAGAAAGATCGCCTCGGCCTCCAGGGCTGCCTCCGCGACGTCACGCCGCAGCAACTGCTCGCCCCGTGCACGCAAGATCTCCGGGGCGCACCAGCCGGTCACGCCGTCCAAGGCGCGAGCGAGCGTATCGCTGTCGACCCAACCCTCGATGAGCGTCGCCACGCAATCGAACTCCTTCGCGTTGGTCGTGTGAGCGAGGAGCCCGTCGACGGCGTCGATCCCGCCGGCCCCCGACGCCCCATGCGATCTGCGGACCTCGAGCGCAACCTCGAAGCTGCGGGCCCACGATGCCCAGTAGTCGGACGCGTTGTCCACCGCGACCGTCTTCAGGCGAGCGACGAGCGCCCGCGCGGCGGAATCGTCGCCTCGCCAGAACGCGATCGGGCAGGCCGCCACGCCCAGGCTTTGCGTGAGCGGGATCGGCCCGGCGTTCGCGGCGATGTCGACGCACTCGGCGGCCATCTTCGCGGCCTGGTCGGGGCAGCCCTCGAGCCAGAGGATGCGCGACAGCAGGATACGCATGGAGACCGCACGCGGAACCGGCGTCGTGTAGCCGGGCGGCATGTGAATGGACGGGTGGCGCATGACACGCTCCGCGAGCGTCCGCGCCGATGCATGGTCGCCCAGGAAGTGCCGCGCCTGGGCGAGCAGCCGGTCCGAAAGCAGGATGGCCGGTGGATCGACTACTTGGCGCGCGAGCTCGCGGACGCGCTCGGCGGCGGCGCAGGCCGTCGGGTAGTCTCCCGTGCCGAAGGCGCCGACCCATCGACTGTATTGCGCCGTGATCTCGTAGCGCGGCTCGGAAAGCTGCGTGGAGAGCTCGAGCGCACGACCGAACACGGTTGGCTGCGCAAATCGTTGCCGTGTGGATGCGCCGCTGCGAAAGCACAGCGCCGTGGTCAGGCGCAGCTCGAGAAGCGGCTGCGGAGGCGACAGCAAATGCACCTGGATGAGCGCGCGCTCGATGAGCTCGTGGAATTCGTCCAGCAAGCCGAGCTCGTAGACCAGCTGTACGGCCGCCGCCGTGAGTGCGGCACCCAGCGCCGGATCGCCGTCATTCGAGAAGCACCATTCGAGCGCGGCGCGGATATCGTCGATGGCCGGGCCGTAGAGGGCCGTCCATTGCTCGCGCGCCATCGTGTCCCAGTCGGACTCGGCGTTTGTCGTCAGGTCGCGCAGGTGTTCCGCATGGCGTCTGAAAACGCGGGCTGCGTCGTTGCCTTGCATCAGCCGCTCGAAGGCATAGGCGCGCGTGACGTCCAGTGAACGGTAGCGGATCACGTCGGTGCCGGTGTCCATGGCCAGCAGCGACTTTGCCGCCAGGTTCATCACGCACTCGACGACCGCGGCCGCATCCATCCCGTCGTCCGCAGTGACCGCGATCGCCGCTTCCAGCGTGAAGGCCGACTTGAAGGCGGCGAGGCGCTCGAAGACTCGTTGCTCGCTCGGAGAAAGCAACGCGTAGCTCCAGTCCAGCATGGCCGCCAGCGTGCGGTGGCGCGGCGAAGCGGTGCGGCGTCCGCGGGTCAGCAGTTGCAAGCTGTCCTCGAGACGTGCCGCCAGGCCGTGCACGCCGAGCGCCTCCACGCGCGCCGCTGCAAGCTCGATGGCCAAGGGGATGCCGTCGAGCCGGCGGCAGACCTCGCAGAGCACGGGGGTCGATTCGTCGGAGAGCTCGAACGTGTCCGAGGTCCCCATCGCGCGCTGGACAAAGAGCTCGATGGCCGGAAAGGTCATGGCCTCGACGGCCGACAGTTCGCCGACCGTCGGCGGCATCTCGAGCGGACCGAGGCGATAGACCCATTCGCCTTCGGCGTTCAGCGGCTCGCGGCTGGTTGCGAGCACGCTCACGCCGGCGGCCCGGCGCAGCACACCCTCGGCCAGGGCGGCTGCCGCATCGATGACATGCTCGCAGTTGTCCAGCACCAGCAATACCTTCTTGTCGCCGAGGAACGCGATCAGCGCGGAAAGCGAATCGTTGACCGGCACGGAGATCTGCAGCGCGGTCGCGAGCGTCGTGGGCAGCCATTGCGGGTCGACGACGGGAGCGAAGTCCACGAAGCGCACGCCGTCCGGGAACGATCCGAGCAGTTCTTCAGCGGCGGCGAGCGCGAGCGTGGTCTTGCCGATGCCACCCGAGCCTGCGATGGTGACGAAGCGGCGCAACGGCACCAAGGCGGTCAACGCGGCGACGGCTTCGGCGCGGCCGATCATCGAGGTCAGGCGGACGGGGAGGTTGTGCGAGCGCGGGGCTGTCGCTTCACCATGCGAAGCCTGCGGGGCGTGTGCGCGCTGCACCGGTGCGACGAAGCAGTAGCCACGCCCCGGCACGTTGGTGATGAAGCGTGCCCCCTGGTGGCCGTCCCCGAGCGCCTTGCGCAACGCGGAGACGTGCGCCCGCAGGCTGGTCTCCTCGACGATCGTCCGGGGCCACACGCAAGCCTCGAGTTCCTCGCGGCTGACGACTTCGCCTGCGCGTTCGACGAGCGCCGTCAACAGGTCGAACGCACGGCTGCCCAGGCGCACCGGCTTGTCGCCTTCGTACAGCTGCTTGCGCATCCTGAAGAGTCGAAACGGGCCGAACGCGAGCGGCTGCTCCGAGCGTTCTCCTGCGCTGTCGGTCATGCCTTGCACCCCACCTTTGGCCTCCGTGGCGCTGCCCGGGTGGGCGAGCGCCGCAAATTGACGAAGCGATCGTACCCCTCCGGTGGTGGAGGGCGGTTCCCTCCAACGGGATTGGACGTTCGTCGCTTCGACCGGGAGGATGGCTTGGGACACGATCCCGCGAAACACCTCTCACCCAGGAGATAGACATGCTCGGACTCACCCCACTCGGAACCATCCACACCTTGATCAGCCTGATTGCCGTGATCACCGGCTTCGCCGCCGTGATCCGGGACAGGCGAATCGATCCGTCCAACGGCCTCGGCCGAACCTACCTGATCGCGACCGTGGTCACGTGCCTGACCGCGCTCGGAATCTTCCAGCACGGTGGCTTTGGCAAACCGCATGCGTTGGCGATCATCACGCTGGTCGTGCTCGGTGTCGCGGGCGTGGCGCGCCGGACGTCGCTGTTCGGCGGTACCGCGCGGTACGTCGAGACGGTCGGCTATTCGGCGACGCTGTTCTTCCACATGGTCCCGGCCGTTGCCGAGACGGCGACGCGGCTTCCTCCGGGTGCCCCGTGGGCGGCGAGTCCGGATGCGCCCGTCGTGCAATCCATCACTGCCGCGTTGTTCGTGGTCTTCCTGCTTGGGGCCGCACTTCAGGTGCGCAGACTCCGCGCAAGCGGACCAGCGATCCGGATCGTACCGACGATCGAGCTTTGACATCGACGTCCCGACACCGCCAGGCCAGCGACGCCCAACACATCGATCAAGGAGGGCCGTCATGTGCGAACTCTTCACTTCCCGGCTCGCGCCAAGGTCTTGTTTTCGTCCCGGTGATTCGTCGCAATACCAATTCGACACCATGGTGCGACGCTATCGCGGCGGCGGCGGCCTGCTGACGGGCAACGAGGTCGCACAGCTCGTTGGCCGGCATGCAGACCAGTCGACGTCGCGCGTCGCGCACTGGATCGTCGATCGCAGCGTGGTGAGCCTGTCGTGGCGCGCGCAGATCTGGCTGCCGCTGTTCCAGTTCGACTCCTGCGACATGTCGCTGCGTCCCGGCACGGAGTGCGTCGTGCGCGAGTTGGCGCCGGTCTTCGACGACTGGGATCTCGCCGTGTGGTTCACGAATCCGAACGGCTGGCTCGACGACGCAATGCCGCTCGACGTGCTTGCGTTCGATCTGGCGGCCGTGCTGGACGCGGCCCGTGCGGATCGCTTCGTCGCGAAAGGCTGACGGTGTTCAACCCGGACGCACCTGCACTACGAGCCGCCAAGGGCGGCGAGCATGGCGTCATTGAAGCGCGCCGCATCCTCGATCTGCGGAGCATGCCCGAAGCCAGGGAATTCGATCAACCGCGCGTGCGGGATCCGGGCCGCGGCTTCCTTGCCGAGCACGTCATAGTGGCCCACGCGGGCCTTGACGTCAGGCGCCGCGATGTCGCTGCCGATGGCCGTGGTGTCGGACGTGCCGATCATCAGCACGGTCCTTGGCTTCAACAACGGGAGTTCGTAGTAGACGGGCTGGGTGAAGATCATGTCGTAGATCAGCGCCGAGTTCCAGGCCACGATCTCGTGTCCCGTCCCCTGGTTCAAGCCGGCCAGCATGTCCACCCACTTCTCGTACTCCGGCTTCCATCGGTTGACGTAGTACGTCGCCCGCTCGTACTGCCGGATGCTGTCGGCGGAGACCTTCAGCTCCCGCTGGTACCACTGGTCGACGGTGCGCGAGGGCACGCCGAGCGCCTTCCAGTCCTCGAGGCCGATCGGGTTCGCCAGCACCAACGCGTCCGTCGCTTCGGGATACATCAACGCATATCGCACTGCCAGCATGCCACCGGTGGAATGGCCCACCACGCTGGCGTGCGCGACATCGAGTTGCCGCAGCAACGCGGCCGTGTTGGCGGCCAGTTGCTGGAAGCTGTACTGGTAGTGCGCGGGCTTGGTGGAGGCACAGAAACCGATCTGGTCGGGCACGACGACGCGGTAGCCCGCGCGGCGCAGCGCGTCGATCTGGCTTTCCCACGTCGCACCGCAGAAGTTCTTGCCGTGCATCAGGACGACGGTGCGGCCATTGGGTGCGACCGTCGGTGCGACGTCCATGTAGGCCATCTGGAGCGATTCGCCTTGCGACGTGAATGCGAAGTGCTTGAGCGGATGGGGGTAGTCGAATCCCTGCAACTCGGGCCCGTAGGTCGGAGCGGCCGCGGCAACGCCGGCAGCCAGGCAGAGGATGCAGGCGGTGGACGCGCTGGCGATCCGTGTGAACGTGTTCATGCAGGCTTCTTCGTGGAATGTCAGAAGGCGCTCTTGACCACGCCGCCGTCAACGCGAAGCGCCGCGCCGGTGGTGGCCGACGCGATGGGACTCGCCACATACGCCACGAGCGAGGCGACTTCCTGCGGCGTCGCGAAGCGCTTGATCAGCGACGTGGGACGCACGTGCTCGAAGAACTCCGCCTCGACCTGCTCGAAGCTCTTTCCGTTCGCACGTGCCATGTCGTTGACGAAGTCGCCGACGCCGCGCGACTTCGTCGGGCCCGGCAGCACGCTGTTGACCGTGATGCCGGTGCCGGCGACCGACTCCGCCAGGCCGCGCGAGACCGCGAGCTGCGCGGTCTTGGTCATGCCGTAGTGGATCATCTCGGTCGGGATCTGCACCGCGCTCTCGCTCGAGATGAAGATGATGCGCCCCCAGTTGGCCTGCCTCATCGCGGGCAGCACGAGACGCGCGAGGCGCACGCCGCTCAGCACGTTGACGTCGAAGAAGCGCCGCCAGTCCTCGTCGGGGATCTCCTCGAACGGCTTCGGCTCGAAGATGCCGAGGTTGTTGACGAGGATCGCGATGCCCGGATGACGCCGCACGACGTCCTGCGCCGCATCGGCCTGGCTCAGGTCGCCTGCGTAGCCCTCGACCGTACCGCGCGTCTCCGAGCGCATCCGTGTCACGGCCTCGTCGACCGCCGCTTGGGTCCGGCCGTTGACGATGACGCGCGCGCCCTCGCGAGCCAAGGTTTGCGCGATGGCGTAGCCAATGCCGGCGGTGCTGCCGCTGACCAAGGCCAGCTTGCCGTCGAGTTGCAGGTCCATGTCGAATCTCCTTGTCGTGCGGTTGAAGGCGGCTCGCGTCAGGTCCGCGTGATCGAAGCACCGCCGTCCACGAGGGACGCGGTGCCGGTCACAAAGGCCGAGTCGTCGGACGCGAGGTACAGCACCGAGCGTGCCAGTTCTTCCGGCCGCGCGGCGCGCTTGAGCGCGTGCAGCCCGTTCACGAACGCGGTCTTCTCGGGGGTGTCGTTCATCGCGCGGTACATGTCGGTGTCAACCGCGCCGGGCAGGATCGCGTTGACACGGACGCCGCGCGGCCCGAACTCGGCGGCCAGCGTCTGCGTCAGGCCGATCAGGCCCGACTTGCTCGCGGCATACGCGGCGATTCCCGGGAACGCGAACGTATGGCCCACGAACGTGGAGGTGAAGATGACGGAGCCGCCACCATGCTTGAGCATCTCGGCGATCTGGTGCTTGGCGCCGAGGAACGAGCCGGTGAGGTTGATGGCGATGGCATCGCTCCAGCCCGCTTCGGATACGGTCGTGCTGTCGCCGGCCTCGCCGAGCGTGCCGGCGTTGTTGAAGGCGATGTCGAGACGCCCGAATTTCTTGACGGCCACAGCCACCAGGTCCTTGGCGTAGCTTTCGGCACGGACGTCGCCGGCGACGGCCACGGCCGAGCCACCGGCGCGCTCGATCTCGGCAACCAGGCTGTCCAGCTCGGCCTGGCGCCGTGCCCCGACGACGACCTTCGCGCCTTCAGCGGCGAAGAGGAGGGCGGTGGCCCGCCCGATGCCGGAGCTCGCGCCGGTGATGATGGCGACCTTGTTTTGGAGGCGATTCATGATGCGTTTCCTTCAGGGTGTGGCCGCGTGATTGCGGGCCGGGTGTAGCGGGTGGTCTCCTTGATCACCCGGAGCAGATGCCTCTAGCCCACGGGCTTCTCACAGTCGACATCAAGCGATCCGGAGACAGCGAGCAGCGCGAGAATGGCAAGCGGCAGCAGCAGTGCCAGCATCGAGACCTGCAGTACCGCGAGGCCGCCCACGACCGCTCCGGCGCCGAATCCCACGATGGGCCAGAAGAACTTTCCGATGCGCTGGCGCAGCGCATCGTCCGCAGCGCCCCGCAACCAGTCGACGACGTCGAGCACGAGTTGCGTGACATTGCCCGTCATCACCGTGGTCGGGCTCAACGTGTGCCAGACGAGGCGGCCCGCGGCGTTCTGAACACCCATCGCGGCTGCGGCGAAGAGGCCTGTGGCGATGGCTGCGGCGGTTTCGGTGCTCGTGAACGGCGCGGCGCACCAACCCGAGGCCCCGCTCGCCAACAACAGCAAGGCCTGGAGGACGAGGAGCGGCGTGCTGCTTCGGTAGCCTCTTGCCGTTGCCAACAGCACCAGCATCCGTGCCAGCGCGATGCCCGCGATGAAGGCGGGAAACGCCAGGAACTTGAGCAGCACGCCGTGCCCGGGGTTGGCGAGTTCTGCGCCGATCAGCACGAAGTTGCCCGTCACGTGCGCGGTGAAGAGCCCGAACAAGGCGACGAAGCAGACCGTGTCCACATAGCCGGCGATGAAGGCCAGGCCGGTCGTTGCGAGCGTCAGGCGAGTCATGGCAGCGGCGTGATGTTGGCGAACGCTCCGGCGTTCAGGCGAGGTCGGCGCGCGATCGCAGCAAGTCGTGCCAGGCCACCAGCGCGAATCCGCCGACCAGGCCGAGGTGTTCGAAGAACGCGTTGGCCACCATGAAACGCTCCGGTCAGTGGATTGTTTTCATGGCGCGTCAGACCGCCCAGCAGCCGCAGCCCAGCGCGCCCCAGAATCCCTTGAGATCCGAAGCAGGCACGGTGCGGCGGGTGGCCGCGAGATGATCGTGCCCGTGCACGAGGCAGGCTTGACTGCAGCCACACGCAGCCGTCGCGTTCCGCCGCAGCACGGATTGCAACGGCGCGCCGACGACGTCGGATTTCCGGTGGTACCCGACGAAGCGACGCACCGGCGACCAGTCGGGCATGGCGGGCGGCGGGCCGCCGTCGTCCCAGGATGCGAACGCTCCGGCACCGTAGACCACCTTGCCGCCGACGATCGTCAGCAGCGCCGTGGTGTCCGGAATATCGCTCTCGGGGCAGCCGAAGAAGTCGCGATCCGGCACGACCAGGTCGGCGAGCGCACCCTCGCGTATCACGCCCTTGGCGCCGGCCTCATTGGAGAACCACGCCACCTTCTCCGTCCACAGGCGCAGCGCCGTCTCGCGATCGAGGCAGTTGCTCTGCGGGTAGAGCCTCAGGCCGCCCACCGTCGAACCGGTGATCAACCACGACAGCGAGACCCAGGGGTTGTGGCTGGACACACGCGTCGCGTCCGTGCCGGCCGAGACGTTCACGCCCCGGGCCAGCATGCGTGCGATCGGCGGCGTGTTCTCGGCGGCCTTCGCCCCGTAGCGCTCGACGAAATACTCGCCCTGGTAGGCCATGCGGTGCTGCACCGAGATGCCGCCACCGAGCGCGGCGATGCGGTCGATGGACTCGTCGGAGATCGTCTCGGCATGGTCGAAGATCCAGTTCAGACCTTCGAGCGGGATGTCGTTGTCGACCCGCTCGAAGACGTCGAGCGCACGACGGATGGTCTCGTCGTAGGTCGCGTGCAGCCGCCACGGCCAGCGGTTCTGCGCCAGGATGCGCACGACGCCCTCGAGGTCGTCCTCCATGCCCGCGCCCGTCTCGGGCCGGGGCTGGCGGAAGTCCTCGAAGTCGGCCGCGGAGAAGACCAGCATCTCGCCGGCGCCGTTGTGACGGAAGTAGTCGTCGCCCTGCTTGTACTTCGACATTGCCGTCCAGCGCAGGAAATCGTCCTTCTCCTGCTTGGGCTTCTGCGTGAACAGGTTGTAGGCGATGCGTACCGTGAGCAGCTTCTCGTCGGCGAGTTGCTGGATGACCTTGTAGTCGTCGGGATAGTTGTGGAAGCCGCCACCGGCGTCGATCACGCTCGTCACGCCCAGGCGATTGAGCTCGCGCATGTAGTGGCGCGTCGAGTTGAGCTGGTACTCGTAGGGCAGCGTCGGCCCCTTGGACAACGTCGAGTAGAGGATCCACGCGTTGGGTTTCGCGAGCAGCAGTCCGGTCGAGTTGCCCGCGCCGTCGCGCACGATCTGGCCGCCGGGCGGCTCGGGGGTGTCTTTCGTGTAGCCGACCACGCGCAACGCCGCCGCATTGAGCAGCGCACGATCGTAGAGGTGCAGGATGAAGACCGGCGTGTCGGGGGCGACGGCGTTCAGTTCGTCGAACGTCGGCAGGCGCCTCTCGTCGAACTGCTGCTCGGTGAATCCGCCGATGACGCGTACCCATTGTGGCGAAGGCGTGACCGCGACCTGCTTCTTCAGCAGCGCCATGGCGTCCGCGAGGCTGCGGATGCCATCCCAGCGCAACTCCATGTTGAAGTGCAGGCCGCCACGGATGACGTGGATGTGGCTGTCGCACAAGCCGGGCAACGCCGGGCGCCCGCCGAGGTCGATCAGGCGAGTCGCGGCGCCGGCCAGCGGCATGACCTCCGCATCCGTGCCGACGCGGACGAAGCGGCCGTCCTTGATGGCGACTGCCGCGGCGGCTGGCCGCGCGCGATCCAGCGTCGTGAAACGGCCGTGGTGGAGGATCAGGTCGGGGACGTTGGCTTCAGCCATGGCGATGTGCTCCGGTGTCTTGGTCTGCGGCTTGCGAATCTCGAGCGAGGTGGCTCCCGGTGTTCCTGCACTGGGGCAACCGGCCGAAGACGTGCGGCTTCACCTGGTCGTCCACCCACGAGGCTTCCTTCTCGTGGCCCAGCGCATGCCGGACCAGTGGCGGAATCTGCTCGCCGAGAAGGATGCCCAGCAGGCCGACGAGCGCGACGACCGGCGGCGCCGGCGAGCGGACGCGCAGCACCGCGTAGATGATTCCGACGAGCAGGCCGACCGCGAGAGCGACCAGGTAGGACTTCATGAAGGACTCCATCGATGGCTCGGCGGCGGGTGCTGACCGAGCGGCGTGAAATCCAGTTTCGTCGCCGCTGCCGCAAGCGCAATCTCTCGTTGGAGGGAGGCGCGCTCTCCCACCCTTGATTGCAGCGGAAGCCGATCGGCACGACCCATGGACGGATCCCCTGCGAAAGAGGGATGCGATGCCCCGCCAACAGGAGAGCCACACGCCGTCATGCCCGCCTAGGCTCGGTTTGGTATCGGGCGAGAGACGTATCGCGCGATGCATTTTCCGCCTCGCGCGGCGGCCTCACACCTCCCGGAGAACCGTATGAGCAAGACCGATTTCGTCACGCCCGACAACTCAGCCGTCGTGCTGATCGACTACCAGCCCGCGATGTACCAGGGCGTCCAGAGCCACGACCGGCTGGGCGTCGTGCACAACGTCCAGGTGTTGGCCAAGGCGGCGCAGGTATTTGGCCTGCCGATCGTGCTGTCCACCGTCGCCAAGGACTCGTTCTCGGGCCCGTTCATGCCCGAGGTGACCGAGCTGTTCCCCAAGATCAAGGTCGTCGATCGCACGTCGATCAACGCGTGGCTCGATGCCGGCTTTCGCGACGCGCTGAAAGCGACGAAGCGCAAGAAGATCATCCTCGCCGGGCTGTGGACGGAGGCGTGCGTCATGTTCCCCTCGCTGGACCTGCTGGCGGCCGGCTATGAGGTGTACGTGCCCACCGACGCCTGCGGCGACGTCACGCCGGAGGCGCACGAGCGCGCGGTGACTCGGCTCGTGCAGGCGGGCGCCGTTCCCGTGACCTCGTTGCAGGTCCTCTTCGAGTTGCAGCAGGACTGGGCGCGCGGCGAGACCTACGGCGGCGTGATGGACATCCTCAAGGCGCATTCGCCGTACGGCATCCAGGTGCGGTTCTCGAAGTGGGCGCTGGGGGAACACGCGAGCGAAGGCGCTTGAACGCCTGACTGGTGCCTCTCGATGGCTCGATCGGTCGATACGGCCTCCCCTCATCGAGGGTGTCGGTCGCCGGGCCGGCCCGCGACAGTGGGCGCTGTCCACCGCGGACGTCTCCGCACCGGCCTTTTCCAAGCGAAAGGATTCTTCATGACCCCCGTCTCTCCCATGCTCGCCGCGGCGCTGGCCATCTTGCTGGCGGCCCAGCCCGCCGAGGCGCGATCCGACCGCGTGCAGTCCGTCGGATCGATGACCTTCGCCGACGCCGACACGCTGGTCGTCTCCGACTGGCGCGCCGGCGAATTGCACGCGCTGACGCTGCCGCCCGCACATGGCACCGGCAAGCCCTTCAACCTGAGCGATGTGTCGTCGTCGATCGCGAAGGCTCTCCACACGCAGCCCGACAAGCTGCGCTTCGAGGATCTCGCCTTCCGCCCCGACGCCGAGATGGCCTACATCAGCCTGTCGGTGCTTCGAGCCACGGGCAGCCCGGCGCCGGCGATCGTGGCGGTCGATGCTTCCGGCCACGTCAGCGCGATCGATCTCGCGAAGACCCGGCACGCCTCCGTGCCGATCGCGAGCGTGCCGTCGGCCGACAAGATGCTGTGGCGCGACGTGCCGGAGGCCACGCTGACCGTGACCAACATGACGGTCCACGACAAGAAGCTCTACGTGGCCGGCCTGTCGAACGCCAGCTTCGCCTCCACGCTGCGCATCTACGACCTGCCGCTGGTCGCCGCCGGCACCGCCACGAGCATCGAGATGTACCACCCGGTGCACAACCAGCTCGAGACGCGCGCACCGATCCGCGAGATGACGATCGTCTCCCTCGACGGCGAGCCGACGCTCGTCGCCGCATTCGCCTGCACGCCGCTCGTGACGATCCCGCTGAAGGATCTGAAGGACGGCGCGCACGTCGTGGCGAAGACCGTTGGCGAACTGGGCTGGGGCAGCGCACCGGTCGGCATGGTGAGCTACGACACCGAGCAGGGGCCCGTCATCGTGCTGGCCAACTCGCGCAAGGCGGCCGACCTGCTGTCGGTCGCCGACATCGCCAAGGCGTCCGCGCAGCCCGGGCTGAAGACGCCGATCAAGTGGCCGACGGATCCCTTGCTGGGCGTGAAGGCGATCTACCTGCCCATCGCGAGCGTCGCCCGCATCGGCATACAGGACAAGGACTTCCTCGCCGCGCTGCGTCGCAACGAGGAGTCCGGTGCCATGGAACTCGTGTCCATGCGCAAGGGCGCGTTCTTGCGCCTGAGCGACTTCGTGAACGAGTACGACTTCGCGGACTACCGGTATCCGCCGGATGACGGCTGGCATGGCGTGCACCACCAGTTGCGCACCGACGAGGGCTATCCGGACCTGGCGGTGCGGGCGCAGCAGTGAAGACGCTGCTCCTGACGACGGCGCTCGCCTGCTTCTCCTGGCAGGCGGGCGCCAATGCGGCGCCCGCGCAGCATGCCGCCATCCGTCCAAGCGGGCCTGCAGTGCCGGAGAACCTCCTGCGAATCGAGCTGCGTTTCGATGTGCCGCTTCGGGTGCCGCTGGAGATCGACGACATCAAGCTGCTCGACACGCAGGGCCGTGAGATTCCAGACGCGTTCCTCGACCTCGGCCTGCCCGGCGCGGATGGTCGGCGCGTGACGCTGCTGATGCATCCCGGGCGGGTCAAGTCGGGTGTCGGCGCCAACGAGCGACTCGGGCGGGCGCTCCATCCGGGAGAGACGGTCACGCTGGTCGTCACTCACCCGTCGCTTGCGCATCCCGTCGCGAGGACCTGGCGCGTCGAGACCTTCGACGCGACTCCGCCACAGCCTCGCACCTGGCGCATCGAGCGCCCGAGGGCAGGGAGTCGGGAACCGGTGATCGTGAGGCTCGGTGACCCGATCAGTTCGACGGCGGAAGCCCTGATCGCGATTCGCGATGGGCGGGGCCGGCGCGTGGCGGGACGCGCACGGCTGGAGGACGGCGAGACCGTCTGGCGCTTCACGCCGTTCCGGCCTTGGGGTGCCGGCGCCTATGCGGTCGTCGCTCACCCCGACCTGGAGGATCCCGCTGGAAATCGCGTCTGCGCGGCGTTTGAACAAGTCGCCGGGAGCCGGGCATCTTGCGACGAACAGACCGAATTGCCGTTCTACGGGCGCTGTCCCGTCGCGGCGTTCAGGCGTCCTCGAGGTCTTCGAGGATCGGGCAGTCGGGGCGCTGGTCGCCATGGCAGCAATCCGCCAGCCGATGCAAGGTCTGGCGCATCTGCGCCATCTCGGCCATCCGCCGATCGAGATCGGCGATGTGCGCCAGCGCGATGCGCTTCACGTTCGAACTGGCGCGGCGGGGGTTTTGCCACAGCTTCACCAGTTCGGCGATCTCGGCCATGCCGAAACCCAGGTCGCGCCCGCGCCGGATGAAGCGCAGCGTGTGCACTTCGCGATCGCCGTACAGACGATAGCCCGACTCCGTGCGCGCGACGGGCGGCAGCAGTCCGAGGGACTCGTAGTGGCGGATCATCTTGGCCGAGACACCCGAGCGGGTCGCGGCCTCGCCGATGTTGAATCGCTCGGAGGAGGGGTTCGAAGGAGTCATTTGACCAGGCCTCGCCAACGCTTGAGCAGGAGGGAATTCGTGACGACGCTGACGCTGCTGAACGCCATGGCCGCGCCGGCGAGCGCCGGGCTGAGCAGTCCGAACGCCGCCAGGGGAATGCCGACCAGGTTGTAGATGAACGCCCAGAACAAGTTCTGGCGGATCTTGGCGCAGGTGCGGCGGGAGATGTCGATCGCCTCGGCGACCAGCGAAGGATCGCCGCGCATCAAGGTGACGCCCGCGGTCTGCATGGCCACATCGGTGCCGGTGGCCATGGCGATGCCGATATCCGCCGCGGCAAGCGCCGGCGCGTCGTTGATGCCGTCCCCGACCATGGCGACCCGGACGCCGCCGCGCTGGAATTCGGCGACGACGGCCGCCTTGCCGTCCGGCAGAACCTCGGCGCGAACCTCCGTGATGCCGAGCTCGCGGGCGGCGACGGCGGCGCTCCCGCGGTTGTCGCCGGTCACCAGGGCAGTGCGGATGCCCGCAAGATGCAACGCCCGAACCGCCTTCATCGCGGATGGCTTGATGGCGTCTCCGAAGGACAGCATCCCCACGAGGGTCGCCGGGCCGTCGGTGACGTCGGCCATCCAGGACACCGTGCGGCCCAGTCGTTGCTCGTCCTCGGCTGCCTGGCGGAGACCCGCCAGGCCGACGCCCAGCTCGGCCATCCACCCCCGGCTTCCCAGACGCAGCTCCCGGCCGTCGACGACCCCGCCGATGCCGCGCCCGGGGCTCGCCCTCACGTTGCTGGCGGCCGGGAGCGTCGATCCGGCCCGGGTTGCCGCCGCGACGACGGCGCGCGCCAGGGGATGTTCGCTGCCCGCCTGAAGCGACGCCGCCGCGGCCAGGAAGTCGCTTTCTTCGCCCGTCGCGGCCTTGTACGACAACAGCTCGGGTCGTCCCTCGGTGAGCGTCCCTGTCTTGTCGAAGACGACCATCCTGACGGCGTGCGCCGTCTCGAGCGCTTCCGCGTCCTTGATCAGGATGCCTCGTCGCGCGGCCGTGCCGGTTCCAACCATGATGGCCGTGGGCGTGGCGAGCCCCAGCGCGCACGGGCAGGCAATGACCAGCACCGCCACGGCATGCAGGATGGCCTCGGGCCAGTCGCCGGTTCCCCATCCCCACCCGAGAAGCGTCACCAGGGCGATGGCCAGGACGACGGGAACGAAGATCGCGCTGACCTGGTCGACGATGCGCTGAATGGGCGCCTTCTTCGCCTGCGCGGATTCGACCATTCGCACGACGCGGGCGAGGGTCGTCTCGGCACCGATGGCCGTCGTGCCCACAAGCAGGAGTCCCTCCGCGTTGACCGCGCCGGCCGTGACGTGGTCGCCACGGCGCTTGGCCACGGGAAGGCTCTCGCCCGTGATCAGGGACTCGTCGACCTGGCTTTCGCCCTCGGCCACGACCCCGTCGACGGCGATCCGCTCGCCGGGGCGCACGACGACCAGGTCTCCCAGGGCCACTTGCCCGACGGGCAGATCGGTGTCTGCCCCGTTGCGCCTGACACGGGCGGTGGTCGGCTGCAGCGCGTTCAACGCGCGTATCGCGTCCGTGGTCTGGCGTTTTGCGCGGGTCTCCAGCCACTTGCCCAGCAGGACCAGCGTGATGACGACCGCCGATGCCTCGAAGTACAACGGGAGCATCTGCCCGGGCTGGGCATCGAGCAGCTCGAACAGGCTCAGCCCGAATGCCGCCGACGTGCCGAGAGCGACGAGCAGATCCATGTTCCCCGCGCGTGCCTTGATCGCGCTCCAGGCCGCCCGGTAGAAGCGCGCACCCAGCCAGAACTGCACCGGCGCCGTCAGGGCGAGCTGGAGCCAGCCGTTCAACATCCAGTGCCGGCCGAGCCACTCGCCGACCATCCCGAACAGGAGAGGAGCCGACAGCAGCGCGGACGCCGCGACCGGCCACCATGCCGGCAGGGATACCCCCCGCGGCGCCGATCCGGCCGCGGCCGGATCCTCGGCCGCATCGCGAGTGCCCGCTCCGACCGCGTAGCCGGCCTTCCCGACCGCCGCGCCCAGCGCGTCCATGCCCGTGCTTGCGGCGGCGCGGACCGTGGCCTTCTCCGTGGCCAGGTTGACGCTCACCGAAGTGACGCCGGGTACCGCGGCCAACGATCGTTCCACGCGGCCCGCGCACGAGGCGCAGGTCATCCCCTCGACCGGGAACGTCCACTCCCGCCCCTGTTCCTGGTTCAGCGAACGGGTTGCGGACCTGATGGCTGGATCGAGCTTCGAGTTTTCCATGGCCTCAGTCTCGACCTTGCCACGATGGGAGAGTCAAGCATGCTGGAAGCCCGCGTCTGCGACATGGCCGCGCCGAGCGGCCCTTGACATTCCCATCCGCGGGCCGGCCGATCACGACGGCGCCGTGGCCACGCACGGAACACGGGATCTTCGAGTACGAAACCGGGGCCGACGGCGAACGCACGGCGCTGCGCCAGCCCGAGGGCTATCTCGCGCTGCTGGCCGACTTCGCGCGCGGTGCGCCGCTGAAGGCCGGCTATGGAGATGCGGCATTGGCGCGGCCGTAGCCGACCGCCGCCTTGCGGCTACCAGGCGCGCGCCGCATCAGCCAGGAGTTGCTGGACGATGTCGACCCGTGCCATCGCCTTGCTTCCCTTGTTCCGCGCCATGAACAGCGATACGCGCGGCGCGTTCTTGACCTCGTGGCAATCCAGCTGGCCGGTCTGCAGGAGATTCCTGCAGAGGGATTCGGGCACCGCCGCCAGCCCGAGGCCCGCGGCGGCCGCGTCGAGCGCGGCCTGGTAGTCGGCGACGATCGCGGAGGGGATGTCCGGATTCGATCCGAATGCGGTGCGCCAGAAATGGGCGAGCGCCGGCATGGGGCCGCCGAGTTCGATGAGCGGCAGGCCCCTCGGCGCGCCGGACCGGGGGAGTCGCTCGCGCCAGCGCGGCGCGCAAACCAGCCTCAGCGGCGCCTCGTGCAGCAGGTCGTAGTCGATGGCCTTGTGCGGGATTCGAGCCGGCGTCAAGGCCAGGTCCAGGTCGTGCGCCACCAATGACGCCACGAGTGCGGGCGGCAGCGCGGCGCTCAGCTCCAGGCGGATGCCGTGGCGCGACAAGGGCGCCAGGCCGGAGAGCAGCAGCTTCGTGAAGCCGCTCATCGAGCCGACGCGAACGATTCCCGCGACGGCTTCGTTCTTTCCGCCCGCGACGCCAACTACCGCTTCCAGCGCGTCCAGATGCGATCCGACCTGGCGTTCCAGTTCGTTGGCGGCGGGTGTCGCCGCCGGGCCGCGCGGAAGGCGGTCGAAGAGAACGCAGTCGAGCCGGCTCTCGAGGACCTTGATGTGACGCGAGACGGCAGGCTGGGTCAGATGCAGTGCCTCCGCTGCCCGCGATATCGAATTGTGGCGGTACACGCTGAGAAAGCTTCGAAGGTAGACGAGATGAGACATGGATTAATTTATGGATCAGTCGTCATTACATGATTTGCCTTTAGTCTATGGCGGCGCCAAAGTGGGAGCAACCACTTTGATCGGAGTCCGTCATGCCGCTGCAGCCGTCCACCATTCCCTTGCTTCCCGACCTTGGCGGCAAGATCGCGCTCGTCACGGGCGGATCGCGCGGAATCGGGGCCGACACGTGTCTCGCGCTGGCGCGCAACGGCGTGAAGGTCGCGGTCAACGGCCGGGACGAGGCCAGGATCCGGGCGACCGTCGAGGCCATCCGCGCGATCGACGGCGAGGCCATGGCGGCGCGGGCGGATTGCTCCAGGCTGCCGGATATCGACGCCATGCGAGACCGCATCCACGACGAATGGGGCGTGCCCGACTTCATCGTCGCCTTTGCGGGAGGCGGAACCGAACGGCCCATGCCCTTCGCGCAGATCACGGAACAGGACTGGCGTTCGAGCATCGACAACAACCTGACGTCGACGTTCCTCACGGTCAAGAGCTTCCTGCCCGCGATGATCGAGCGCGGCTCCGGGGGCATCGTCAGCATGGCGTCGGCCGGCGGCCGGGTCGCCGCGGGTGCTCCGGCGGGATACGGCGCGGCAAAGGCCGGCGTGATCATGCTGACGCGCCATCTCGCCAACGAGGTGGGAAAGCACGGAATCCGCGCCAACTGCATTTCGCCGTCGGCGATCCTGACCGAACGCACACGGCAGAACATCCCGGGCGAACAGGAGCAGAGGATGCTCGCTGCATTTCCGTTGGGCAGGCTTGGCCGTCCGGACGACGTCGCCGCCGCGACGCTGTTCCTCCTGTCGTCGGCCTCGGCCTGGATCACCGGCGTGACGCTGGATGTGGCCGGAGGCCGCGTGATGTCCTGAGACGCCTGACGTCAGGCGTCGAAAGCCGTGTTTCGCGACACGCGTCGCGTCCGCTGAGCAGTCTTGACCGCGCGGCAACGGAGTGCAAATCACGGATCTTGTGCCGTGCCATGCGGCAATGCATGCCTCGGGCCCCGACTTCGCCCTCGAACAGGAACTCCGCCAGTGCCCGCTCGACAGATGTCCGGCCCGCCCGCATGCACCAGAATGCTGCAGGATTTGGCGCCGCCGGGCGCTCGGGCCGCGCCGGAGGCTCAACTTCCCGCGCCGGCCTGTCGATACTCCGTTGATCGCCGTTCCCTTTCGGGCGCGGCGGCGGCCGCGCGCCACGGTCGAGCAAGTCCAGGCGACCTCGATGAAGACCTATCTCCGCCACCTCCGCATCGGACAGCGTCTCGTGCTGTGCTTCTCGCTCATCCTGCTGTTGATGATCGGGGGCGCGTGGCTGGCCGTGTCCAGTTCGCGCCATTCGCGGGAAGGCCTGCTGCAGCTGGTGGAGCAGTCCAGCGGGCGCCAGGCCGACATCCGCGGCATGCGCGAGATGCTCGAGCGCCAGGACCGCCTCGCGCAGCGCCTGGGCCTGGCCAACTCGATCGAGGAGGCCAGGCGTGACATGGAGGAGATCGAGGTCGACATCGGGAACTACCGGGCGCTGTCGAGCCGCTTCGTGTCCACCGCGGGCACGAGCGAGGAGCAGTTGCTGATCGACCAGGTCGACGCCTACGACCACTCCCTGGCCGGCGCCTTCGACTCCGCGCGCTCCAGCGTGGACGGCTTCAATCCCGGCATGGCGGCGCGCACGCTCAATCGGGACGTGGCGCCCGTGCACGCCGACTGGCTCGCCGCGCTGGACCAGCTCGCCGAGCTGCAGAATCAGCGCATCGCCGCCGAGATCAACGCGCTGAGCCGGCGCGCGGCCGGGATCGACGCGGTCATAGTCGGCGTCGCGCTGCTGGCCTCGCTGCTGGCGGCCTTCGCCGGCTGGCGCCTCGCGCTGAGCATCACCCGGCCGCTGCGCCAGGCGGTGGACTTCGCCGCGGCGGTGGGCAGCGGCCAGCTGGACGCGCCGCTGCCGCGCAGCTCCGACGACGAGTGCGGCATGCTGCTGCTGGCGCTCAAGGACATGGCCACGCAGCTGCACCACGCCAACGACCGCCTGCAGCGCCTGGCGATCGAGGATGGCCTCACCGGCGTCTTCAACCGGCGCCATTTCGACGCCGTGCTGCAGATCGAGCACGAGCGCGCGCGCCGCGCCGCGCGCCAGGCCGACGGCGGCAAGCCCGACATCGCCGCGCACCTGGCGCTGCTGCTGATCGACGTGGACCACTTCAAGGACTTCAACGACCGCTTCGGCCACCCGGCCGGCGACGCCTGCCTGCGCGCGGTGGCGGGGGCGGTGCGCGAGGCCGGCCTGCGGCCCGGCGACTTCGTGGCCCGCTACGGCGGCGAGGAGTTCGTGGTGGTGCTGCCCTCGTGCGGCATCGACGGCGCGGCCGTCGTCGCCGAGCGCATCCGGCTGCGGGTGGAGACGCTGCACACGCGCGAGGACTCGCCGCTGGTGGCGCCGGTGTCGGTGAGCATCGGCCTGGCGGCCATGTGCGACGCCCGCGGTTCGACGCCCGCCGACCTGTTGCGCGCGGCCGATCTGGCCATGTACGACGCCAAGCACAACGGGCGCAACCAGGTGCGCCGGCGCGTGCTGGAGTGCTGCTCGGCGGACGTCGCGGCGCCCGTCTGACTACTCGTCGCTGGGCTCGCGCAGCACGTCGAACAGGTGCCCCATGCGGTGCGCCTTGGTGTCCAGGTAGGCGCCGTTCCTGCGATTGCGGCCCACCTGCAGCGGCACCCGCTCGGAGATCGTGATGCCGTGCGCCTGCAGGCTCGCGATCTTGGTGGGGTTGTTGGTCATCAGCCGCACGTCGCAGGCGCCCAGCTCGCGCAGCATCGCCGCGGCGATGCCGTAGTCGCGCGCGTCGGCGGGCAGGCCCAGCAGGCGGTTGGCGTCCAGCGTGTCGGCGCCTTGCTCCTGCAGCGCGTAGGCGCGGATCTTGTTCAGCAGGCCGATGCCGCGGCCTTCCTGGCGCAGGTACAGCACGATGCCGCGGCCTTCCTTGGCGATCGCCTGCAGCGCGCCGCGCAGCTGCGGCCCGCAGTCGCAGTGGCAGCTGCCGAAGGCGTCGCCGGTGAGGCATTCCGAGTGCATGCGCGTGAGCACCGGCGGCGGCGAGGAGATGTCGCCCAGGCACAGCGCCGCGTGCTCGAGTCCCGTGGCCGGGTCCTTGAACCCGTGCATCTGGAAATCGCCATAGGCGGTGTTGAGTCGGCAGGAAGCGCGTTCGAGGGGAGGGGACATGGAAATGCGATTTTAGTTCGCCCGGCAATGTCCCCTCGGCCGCCCGGCCGGGCGGCCCGATGTGCGACAGTAGCGGCCTCGCTTCCAGAACCCCCGCGCGCGCGTGACGTGCGGACGCGCCATGCCCCACACCGCCCTCATCGCCGACATCTTCGCCGCGTTCTCCTCCGAAGGCACCGCCTTCCCGCCCATGACCCTGCGCGGCGGCGACGCGATGGACCTCGCCCAGCCGGTGCCGCCGTTCGACGTGCTGGTGGACGCGATCTCCGACGAGTACCTCGAGGCCCACCCCTGGGGCAGCGGCTACCTGGACGCGGCCTCGTGGCGCCACTACCTGCCGTTCATGATGGAGTACGCGCTGCGCCACATCACCGAGAGCAGCGACGTCACCGACGCGCTGCTCACCTCGTTCCGCCCGCCCGACCGCGACCCGCCGCGCCTGGGCTCGCTCAGCAAGCCGCAGGAGACGGCGGTGCTGCGCTTCCTCGACGTGATGGCCTACAGCGAGACCTCGGCCAGCATGGACCTGGCGGCGCTGGTGCTGTCGGAGTGGTGGACGCCGGGCGCGATTCCGAAGGACCTGGACGACTGAACCCGTGAATCTGGCGCCGGGGCGCGAAGCCTTGGCGAGGAGACTGCCATGACCGACCTGCTGCTCGCCTGCCTGCACCACCTCGCCGTGTTCACGCTCGTCGCGATCCCCGCCGTCGAGCTCGCGCTGCTGCGCGGAACCGTCGATGCCGCGCGCGTGGCGCCCCTCGCGCGCATCGACGCCGCCTACGGGATCCTGGCCGTGCTCATCCTCGTCATCGGCTACGGGCGCGTCGTCCACGGCGCCAAGGGCCCCGACTTCTACCTGCACAACCCGGTGTTCTGGGCCAAGCTCGCCTTCTTCGCGCTCGCGGGCCTGGCGTCCGCGGTGCCCACCGTGCGCCTGTTGCGCTGGAAGAAGGCGGCGCGGCGCGACCCCGGCTTCGTGGTGGCCGAGGCGCCGCTGGCGAGCACGCGGCTCTGGCTGAAAGTGGAGCTGGCGCTGTTCGTGCCGATCCCGCTGCTGGCCGCCGCGATGGCCCGCGGCGTCGGGCTGTCCTGACACAATCGCCGCATGACGACCCTCTACGGCATCCCCAACTGCGACACCGTCAAGCGCGCCCGCGACTGGCTCGCCACGCACGGCGTCGCCCACGAGTTCCACGACTTCAAGAAGGCCGGCGTGCCGGCCGGCCGGCTGAAGGCCTGGGTGGACGCGGCCGGCTGGGAGCGCGTGCTCAACCGCAAGGGCACCACCTGGCGCAAGCTGGACGCCGCGCAGCAGGCCGCGGTGGTGGACGCCGCGTCGGCGCAGGCACTGATGCGCGAGCAGGCCAGCGTGATCAAGCGGCCGGTGGTGGAGTGGGACGATGGCCGCATCACGGTCGGCTTCGACGCCGACGACTGGCAGGCGCGCCTGTAGCACCTGCTTGCCCTGCGTGCGGCGCGGGCGTTCGCCAGCGGCGACAATTCGATGTCTCCCGCCCGCACCAGGAATCCACGATCATGTTCACCGGCATCGTCCAGGCCGTCGCCACCGTCTCCGCGCTCACCGACAAGCCGGGCCTGCGCAGCTTCACGCTCGCGTTCCCGCGCGGGTTCTGCGACGAGCTCCAGATCGGCGCCAGCGTCTCGGTGGACGGCGTGTGCCTCACCGTCACCGAGCGCGTCGGCGAGGACGCCGCCAACTTCGACGTGATGCAGCAGAGCCTGGCGCTCACCACGCTGGGGTCGCTGAAGCCGGGCGACCGCATCAACGTGGAGCGCGCGGCGCGCGACGGCGCGGAGATCGGCGGACACCCGCTGTCGGGCCACGTCGATTTCCAGGCCACGCTCGCCTCGGTGCGCCGGCCCGAGAACAACCACGTGCTGCGCATCGCGGTGCCGCCGGCCTTCGTGCGCTACGTGTTCGCCAAGGGCTACATCGCCATCAACGGCGCCAGCCTCACGGTGGCGGACGCCAACAAGGCCGAGGGCTGGTTCGAGGTGTGGCTGATCCCCGAGACGCTGCGCATGACCACCTTCGGCGAGAAGGCCGCCGGCGCCGCGCTCAACATCGAGATCGAGCGCAGCACGCAGGTGATGGTGGACACCGTGCGCGACGCCGTCGACGAGCGCCTGGGCGCGCTGCTGCCCGCGCTGACCGAGCTGCTGCGCGAGCGCGGCGTGGACGTCGACGCGCTTCTCCGCAAGGACTGATGCGCACGGTTCCCGACGCCGACGCCTACGCGCCGCCGCCCGACACCGGGCTGGAGGTGCTGCACGCGGAGCCGGCGTTCGTGGTGCTGGCCAAGCCGCCGGGCCTGCTGTCCGAGCCCGGGCGCGGGCCGGAGAAGCGCGACAGCCTGCTGGTCCGCGCGCAGGCCGTGTATCCCGGCGCGCGCATCGTGCACCGGCTCGACATGCTGACCAGCGGCGTGATCGTGCTCGCGCGCGAGGCGCTCGCGCACGCGAGCCTCAGCGAGGCCTTCCGCGAGCGCGCGGTGGACAAGCGCTACGAGGCGCTGGTGCACGGCCGGCCGGCGCGCGACGAGGGCGAGATCGCCCTGCCGCTGGTGGTGGACTGGCCCAACCGGCCGCGCCAGGTGGTGTGCCACGCCACCGGCAAGCCCTCGCTGACGCACTACCGCGTGGTGGGCGAGGCGCGCGTGGCCGGCGTGGGCACGCTGACCCGCATCGCGCTGGCGCCGGTCACCGGCCGCACGCACCAGCTGCGCGTGCATCTCACCTCGCTGGGCTGCCCGATCGCGGGCGATCCGTTCTACGGCGTCGAGGGCGACCCGTCGCCGCGCATGATGCTGCACGCGTGCCGGCTCGCGCTGCCGCATCCGCTCACGGGCGAGCCGCTGGTATTCGAGAGCGCCGTCCCGTTCTGAACTTGACGCGGCGCAACACGCAACGTGCGCTTTCTGCCGCCAACTGTCGCGCCCGGTGGTGCTTTCCCCGAGATCCTGGCGCCGGCCGACCTCACCCCGGCGGTTAAAATCGACGCCGTCGAACAGGAAACTCCATGCCACAAGCAGTCATCAGCGGCACCGGCCTCTACCAGCCGCCGCACATCGTCACCAACGAGGAACTCGTCACCGCCTACAACGCGTACACCGAGCAGCAGAACGCGATCCACGCCGACGCCATCGCGCGCGGCGACATGACGGCGCTGACGCCCTCCAGCGTGGAGTTCATCGAGAAGGCCTCGGGCATCAAGCAGCGCTACGTGATCGTGAAGGACGGCGTGCTGGACCCCACCCGCATGCGCCCGAAGTTCCAGGAGCGCGGCGACGACGAGCTGTCGCTGATGGCCGAGATCGGCGTCGACGCCTGCCGCAAGGCGCTGGCCGCGGCCGGCCGCACGGGCGCGGACGTCGACGCGATCTTCTGCGCGGCGTCAAACATGCAGCGCGCCTACCCGGCGATGGCCGTGGAGATCCAGCAGGCCATCGGCGCCGGCGGCTATGGCTTCGACATGAACGTGGCGTGCTCGTCGGCCACCTTCGCCATCGAGCAGGCCGTCAACGCGGTGCGCTCGGGCAGCGTCAAGTGCGCCATCGTCGTCAACCCGGAGATCACGTCGGCCCACATCGAGTGGAAGGATCGCGACTGCCACTTCATCTTCGGCGACGTGTGCACGGCCACGGTCATCGAGAGCGCCGACACGGCCACCTCGGCGGACCAGTGGGAGATCGTCGGCACCAAGCTGGCCACGCAGTTCTCCAACGCGATCCGCAACAACTTCGGCTTCATCAACCGCAGCGAGGATTCCGATCCGCTGGCGCGCGACAAGACCTTCCGCCAGGAGGGCCGCAAGGTGTTCAAGGAAGTGGTGCCCATGGCCGCCGCGCACATCGAGGCCCACCTGGCCGCGGCGGGCCTGGAGCCCACGCAGATGCGCCGCTTCTGGCTGCACCAGGCCAACCTCGGCATGAACCAGCTGATCCTGAAGAAGCTGGTGGGCGCCGAGGCCGGCAGCGAGTTGGCGCCGCTGGTGCTCGACACCTACGCCAACACGTCGTCGGCCGGCTCCATCATCGCCTTCCACGAATACCACGCCGACCTGAAGCCGGGCGACCTGGGCGTGATCTGCTCGTTCGGCGCCGGCTACTCGATCGGCAGCGTGATCGTTCGCAAGAAGTGAAGGGGTCTGGCTCCCGCCCGACCCACGCTGCCCTTTGGCTGCCGACGCTGCGGGCGGGTGCCTGACCCCGATCGTGCGCGCGGGTCCGCGATCGGGGTCAGGCACCCGCCCGAGGCGTCGCCGCTGACGATGGTCGAGGGCAGGCGGGAGCCAGACCCCTCGCCCAACCCCAGGAAACCGTCCTTCGTCGCCTTCGAAGCCCGGGCCCCCGTCCGGTGGCTGACAATCCTGCCAGAAACGCGGCCGCCGTCGGGGCCGCCAGGCAGAACAAACGACAGGGTGCGCGGCGGGGACGCGGCGCACGGGGGAAGGTTCATGAGGCTTGTTCGAGGTGTGCGCGCCGCCCTCGCGGGCGCGGCGCTGGCCGCGTGCGCGGCGTGGCCGTTGGCGGCGCTGGCCCAGGCGGGGGCGCAACCGGAGGCGCGGCCCGGCGAGCCGGTCGTGGCGCCCGACGCGCCGGTCGACGGATCGCCGGCCGCCCGCGCCGCCCGCCCGGGCGAGAACCCGTTCGCGATGCGCGCGGTGCGCCTGCGCCCCGACGAGCACATCGTCATCGACGGCACGCTGTCGCGCCCGGCCTGGCGGCGCGCGCCGGTCTACGCCAACTTCGTCGAGCACGAGCCGCACCACGGCGCCGCGCCGCGCTACGCGACCAGGGTGCAGATCCTGTTCGACGAATCGGCGGTCTACGTCGGCGTGACGGCGCTCGACGACCATCCGGAACAGATCAGCGCGCCGCTGGTGCGCCACGACAACGTGATCCGCACGCAGGACTTCGTGGTGGTGTACCTCGACGCGATCGGCAAGCGCCAGTCGGCGCAGTTCTTCCGCGTCAACGCCGCGGGCAGCACCGGCGACGGCATGCACACCGCGGCCGACGACGACGAGGATTTCTCGCCCGACTTCGACTTCGACGCCGCCTCCGCGCGCGACGACCACGGCTACACCTCGGTGTTCCGCATCCCGTTCGCGTCGCTGCGCTTCTCGTCCGACGGCCACGCGAAGTGGCGCATCATGGTGGGCCGCCGCATGCCGCGCGACCAGGCCTACCTGTGGACCTCGGTGCCCGTGCCCACGGACTCGCCCTCGTTCATTTCGGCGATGCAGCCGCTGCAGGGCATCGAGCTGCCGCAGCAGAAGAGCTTCCTCACGGTGCGGCCCAGCATCACCGCGCGCCACGCCAGCGACAGCGAGCCGGGCGAGCCCACGCACGTGGCCAACGGCGTGCAGGGCAGCCTCGACGTGAAGTGGCGCGCCTCGCCCGAACTGGTGGTGGACGGCACCCTGAAGCCCGACTTCTCGCAGGTGGCGCTCGACGTGCCCCAGCTGAGCGGCAACACCGACTTCGCGCTGTACCTGCCGGAGAAGCGGCCGTTCTTCTTCGAGTCCAGCGACCTGCTGCACTCGCCCACCGAGGCGTTGTACACGCGCAGCTTCACCGCCCCGCGCTGGGGCGTGCGCGGCACCTGGCGCGACGCGTCGCTGTCGGGCACCGCCTTCGTCATCGACGACAAGGGCGGCGGCGAGACGCTGCTGCCCTACGCCTACGGCACCAACACCGCGCTGCAGCCCGGCTCGCGCTCGCTGTCGGCGCGCGTGCACGGCGACCTCGACGAGGCCGCCAGGTTCCAGCTGGGCGGCATCCTGTCGGCGCGCAACTACGAGGGCGACCTCGGCGACAACACCGTGGCCGGCCCCGACATCAGCTGGCAGGTCAACGACGCCTGGCGCGTGCGCGCGCAATGGCTGCGCTCGCAGACCACGGCGCAGCCGTTCACCGACCCCGTCACCGGCGACGCGACGCTGGTGCGTGGCCGCGCGACCACGGGCGACTCGGTGATGCTCAAGGCCTCGCGCTACACCGACCGGCTGCAGCTGGACTTCTCCGACCTGGACATCAGCCCGCAGTTCCGCCACGACTCCGGCTTCGTCAACCAGGTGGGCATGCGCGACATCGAGCTGCACCAGGGCTATGTGTTCCGCAACCTGGCGCCCACCAACGAGCTGTGGCTGAACCTGCGCTCCGCGCTGATCACCGACCGCATCGACGGCCACGTGATCCAGGAGTACGCGACCCCCGACGTGTGGATGAGCCTGCCGCACAACACGCAGGTCGACCTCGCCTGGCACGGGCTGTCGAAGCTGCGCGCCACGGCGGGCGGCGAGCTGCTGTCGGAGCACTACGTCAGCGGCCAGTACATGGCGACGCTGGCCGGCTGGATCCCGCTGTTCAACGCCACGCTGTCGCTGGGCAGGATGGCCGACATCTCCGCCGGCCAGGTGCGCCCGGGCGGGCAGCTGAACCTGTCGATGTCCACGCGCCCGTTCGCGGCCATCGAGATCGAGCCCAGCGTGTGGGCCGCGTGGCTCAAGAACGGCCGCCTGCTGGCCTACCGCGAGACCGCCTCGCAGCTGCTGGGCGTGTGGCACATCGACGCGCGCCAGAACCTGCGCCTGATCCTGCAGCGCTCCACGGTCGACCGCAAGGCCGAGCCGGGCATCGTGGCCGCCGACCGCGAGTCGGGCCTCACCAGCTCGCTGACCTACGCCTTCCGCCGCTCGATGGGCACGGTGCTGTACGTGGGCGCCACGCGCTCGCACAGCGGCGTGGGCATCGAGAACATCGCGCGCGGCACGGAGGCGTTCGTCAAGCTGCAGGTGGACGTGGACGAGGTGCGGGGGATGTTCGGGCGTTAGTGCGCGCTTGTCGCGCCACCATCCGCGCGGCCCTCGGGAACACGTATGGCAAGTTGACAGGCAAGGCCCTTAAACTTCGGCCGGCGCCGCACCAGTGGCAACGACCGGCGATCGTTTCGCCGCCATGCGAGGGTATCGAAGCGCTCATGTCGTCACCACCTTCCGTGAACCTGCTGTTCAAGGGCGAGATCCTTCCCGGCTTCCACATCGAAGACGTCAAGCGCGATATCGGCGACTTCTTCAAGCTGGACGAACCCAGGCGCGAGCGCATGTTCCTGGGCGCACCCTATGTGGTCAAGCGCGCGGTCGCGCCCCAGGACGCCGCGCGTTACGTCGCCCTGTTCGCCAAGTTCGGCGGTCGCCTGCATACCGAGACGGCCGGTGCCCCGCCGGGGGCCCCGGCGCGGCCGCTGACACCCGCGTCACCGCCCCAGCCCGCCGCGGCCCCATCGCCGCTCGCGCCGCCCGACGGCGCGCGACCACTTGCGCTGACGCCCATGGACGCGCCGCCCGTTCCGTCGCCCGCGCCGCCTGCCCGGATCATCCCGGGCAGGGCGCCGATCGGGCGAGGGTATCGCGACGACGTGGACGACCCGGTCGCCGTATCGCCCGAGATCGTCGTTGTCCACGAGCCCGCCTCGGTGTTCGGAATCAGCTTGAAGGGTCGGCTGGCGCGGCGACCGTACGGCGCCGGCGTGCTGTTCGGCTGGGCCGCGATTCGCTGGGGCATGGTCGGCATCGCGCATCACCCGTCCGCCGGCGTGATCGCGCTCATCGGCCTGGGCGTGCTGCTGGCCACGCTGTTCACGGCGCGACTCACCGTCCTCCGTCTTCACGACCTGAACCTGCCCGCCTGGTGGGGCTTGATCATCCTCGTGCCGTTGCTGGGCGTGCTGGCCAGCCTGGGCCTGTCGCTGGTGCCTGGATCGAACGGCGACAACAGGTACGGCTCGGAGCCCGATCCGGGCAGCCGTCTGCTGCGGCTCGTGGTGCTGTTTGCGGTCGTCGTCATCGGCGGCATGCTTCGGCACAGCTGGATGATGGGAGACGGACTCGTCGGTCATCCCCTGCGCAGCCCGGACACCATCGCTCGACGGACGAGTTCGGACGAGGCCGTGCACGCCATTCCGACCGACGCTGAACTTTCCGGGATCATCAAGTCGGGCGCGGCGCGCCGTGTCTACAAGGACGTCTACTGGCCGGCAAAGGCGCACAAGGCTTTCGCGGTCTCGGACGGGGGCGCCTACGCCTGGAGCGGCGAGAACGCGACAGTCGCGACGGCGCGTTCGCAGGCGCTCGAGCAGTGCGAGCAGGCCCGCGAGGCCTATAGCGCGGCGTGCGAGATCGTGGACGTCGATGGCGAGTGGGCCGACTAGTGGGCTGTAACGATTGATTCGGGAGTGATGCGTCGGGCGATGTCGAAGTACTTCCACTTCACCGGCTTGGGCTGCTTGTTGTAATGACGGATGTAGCGCATCAACTTCCGTTTGAGGT
>JABCYW010000007.1 GCA_013289985.1 Betaproteobacteria bacterium
GCTCCAGGCAGGGCCCGTTCGAGCTGTGGCAGGACGCCGGCTGGAAGCAGGTCGCCGAGTGGATCAAGGAAGACATCGCGGCCGGCAAGGCGCTGTCGTCCGCCGCGCTGCCCGACTGGGTGTTCGACGGACGGGAGGGCGTGCATACCCCAGAGGGTTCCTGGAGCGCATCGCAGGGCAAGTACCTGCCGCCGTCGCAGCTCGACGTCTACAAGCGCCAGCCCTTCCCCGAGACGGTGCTGGGCGCCGGCGCGGCCAACCCGCTGAAGTCGGGCACGGAAGTGTTCAGGAACGACGAAGTGCGCGTCTGGACGCTGGACGGCGACGTGCTGATCGCCAGCATCACCGCCAAGCTGCACCTGATCTCGCCCACGGTCACCGAGGGCCTGCTCAAGGCCGTCGAGATCGCCGAGAAGGACTACAAGGGCCTGGTGATCTGGTCGCCGGACGAGGCGTTCTCCGCCGGCGCCAACCTCGAGGCCCTGATGCCCGTCTTCATGAAGTCGGGTGCCAAGGGCATCGCGCCGGAAGAGAAGAAGCTGCAGGACATGATGCTGCGCGTGCGCTACGCCACCGTGCCGGTGGTGGCCGCGGTGCGCGGCATCGCGCTGGGCGGCGGCTGCGAGCTGGCCGTGCATTGCGCGTCGCGCGTGGCCGCGATGGAAAGCTACATGGGCCTGGTGGAAGTGGGCGTCGGCCTGATCCCGGGCGGCGGCGGCCTCGCCTACATCGCGCGCCGCGCGGCCGAGAACGCCGCCAAGGCGCCGGGCACCGACCTGCTGGCCTTCCTCAAGGACGGCGTGGTCGCCGCGGCCTCGGCCACGGTGGGCACCAGCGCGCTCGAGTCGCGCAAGATCGGCTACCTGCTCGATTCCGACATCGTCGTGCCGCACATCGACGAGCTGCTGCACGTGGCCTCCACGCAGGCCAGGGCGATGTTCGACGCCGGCTACCGCGCGCCGGTCAAGCGCCTGATCCCCGTGGCCGGCCGCTCCGGCATCGCCACGGTCAAGGCCTCGCTCGTGGCGATGCGCGACGGCGGCTTCATCAGCCAGCACGACTTCTACATCGGCAGCCTGATCGCCGACGTCTGCTGTGGCGGCGAAGTGGATGCCGGCACGCTGGTGACCGAGGAGTACCTGATGGCGCTCGAACGCAAGCACTTCTGCGGCCTGCTCGAGAACCCCAAGACGCAAGAACGCATCATGGGCATGCTCCAGACCGGCAAGCCCGTCCGCAACTGATTGGACACAGCAACATGAGCAAGCAACTTTCCGACGCCTACATCGTCGCAGCCACCCGCGCGCCGATCGGCAAGTCCGGTCGCGGCATGTTCCGCAACACGCGTCCCGACGACCTGCTGGTCGCCGTCATCCAGGCCGCGCTGGCCCAGGTGCCCACGCTCGACCCGGCCGCCATCGAGGACGCCATCGTCGGCTGCGCGATGCCCGAAGGCGAGCAAGGCCTGAACTTCGCACGCACCAGCGTCCTGCTGGCCGGCCTGCCCAATACCGTTGGCGGCATCACGGTGAACCGCTTCTGCGCGTCCGGCCTGTCGGCGGTGCAGATGGCGGCCGACCGCATCCGCGTGGGCGAGGCCGACGTGATGATCGCCGCCGGCGCCGAGAGCATGAGCATGGTGCCGATGAGCGGCAACAAGCCCTCGTTCAACCCGCACGTGTTCGACAAGGACGAGAACATCGGCATCGCGTACGGCATGGGCCTGACCGCGGAGAAGGTCGCCGAGAAGTGGAAGGTCTCGCGCGAGGCGCAGGACGCGTTCGCGCTGGCCTCGCACCAGAAGGCCATCAAGGCCATCGCCGACGGCCAGTTCAAGGACGAGATCACGCCGGTCGAGGTCTTCACGCGCACGCCGGACCTGGCCACGGGCGAGATCACGGTCACCAGCCGCAAGGTCGACACCGACGAGGGCCCGCGTCCCGACACGTCGCTCGAAGGCCTGGCCAGGCTGAAGGCCGTGTTCGCCGCCAAGGGCAGCGTCACCGCCGGCAACAGCTCGCAGACCAGCGACGGTGCCGGTTGCCTGATCCTGTGCAGCGAGAAGGCCCTCAAGCAGTTCGGCCTGACGCCGCTCGCGCGCTTCGTGAGCTTCGCGTCCAAGGGCGTGCCGCCCGAGATCATGGGCATCGGCCCGATCGAGGCGATCCCCGCCGCGCTCAAGTCGGCGGGCCTGAACATCTCGCAACTCGACTGGATCGAGCTCAACGAGGCCTTCGCCGCGCAGGCGCTGGCCGTGATCGACACCGTCGGCCTCGACGCCTCCAAGGTGAACCCGATGGGCGGCGCGATCGCCCTCGGCCACCCGCTGGGCGCCACCGGCGCGATCCGCTCGGCCACGGTCGTGCACGCGCTGCGCCGCAACAACCTGAAGTACGGCATGGTGACGATGTGCGTCGGCACCGGCCAGGGAGCCGCGGGCATTTTCGAACGTCTCTGATCGAGGCCGTTCATCGACGGCGGCAGGAAGTCACCGGTTCGCTACCCGCGTTCCGTCGGCCCTGCCGCCGTTTCTTCGTCCGCGAGACAATCGCACCAAGACAACAGAAGGTTCCGCAATGACCATCCGCACCGTCAACACCAACGGCGTCGCCGTCATCGAGATCGCGCGTCCCGAGAAGAAGAACGCGCTCACGCAGGCGATGTACACCGCCATGGCCGAGGCCATTGCCGCGGCCGATGCCGATGCGACGATCCGCGCCGTGCTGATCACCGGCCAGCCGGGCATCTTCACCTCGGGCAACGACCTCGAGGACTTCATGCAGCGCCCGCCGTCCAGCGAGGACTCGCCGGTGTTCCGCTTCATGAAGACGCTGGCCGACTGCGGCAAGCCGGTGGTGGCGGCCGTCACCGGCGGCGCCATCGGCATCGGCACGACGATGCTGCTGCACTGCGACCTGGTCTACGTGAGCGACGAGGCCCGCCTGGCGATGCCCTTCGTCACGCTGGGCCTGGTGCCCGAGTACGCGTCCAGCCTGCTGATCCCGCAACGCGTGGGCCACGCCAAGGCCACCGAGCTGCTGCTGCTGGGTGAGCCCTTCAACGGCGAGACGGCCGTGGAGCTGGGCATCGCCAACGCCGTGCTGCCGGCCGCCGAGGTGGTCAACCACGCGCGCCGCATGGCCGAGCGCTTCAACGCGCTGCCCCCGGGCGCGGTGCGCGAGACCAAGGCGCTGATGCGCCGCGGCCAGAAGGCGCTGGTGGACGAGACCATCGAGGTCGAGGCCGGCATCTTTGGCAGGCGCCTGCGCAGCCCCGAGGCGATGGAGGCGTTCCAGGCCTTCTTCCAGAAGCGCAAGCCCGACTTCTCCAAGTTCTGATCGACACGCAGCCGTTCATGAATTCCGAGCTCACGCTCGCCCCCCGCGAACGCGGTCCCGCGTTGCCGCTGGCGGTGCCGTTCCGCCTCGGGACGCTGGCGCTCAAGCTCGCGCTGCTGCCCGTGCTGCTCGTGCAGGGCAAGCGCGTGCGCGCCACCGCGCTGAAGCTGCCCGAGGCGGCCGGAGAGCGCCACGGCGTGGCCGGCACGGGGCGCGTGGCGCTGCGCGTGCTGATCGTGGGCGACTCGTCGGCCGCGGGCGTGGGCGTGGGCACGCAGGACGAGGCCTTCGCCGGCCAGCTGGCGCAGGCACTGGCCGAGCGCACCGGCGCCGCGGTGGGCTGGCAACTGGTGGCCACCAGCGGGCACACCGCGGGCGACGCGGCACGCGCGCTCGCGGGCGCAACGCTGCAGACGGCCGACCTGCTGGTGACGGCGCTCGGCGTCAACGACGTCGTGGGCCAGACCCGCACGGCCGCCTTCCTGGCCGCGCTCGACGAGATCCACGCGCTCGCGGTCACGCGCGCGCAGGTGACGCACACGTGGCACTGCGGCCTGCCGCCCATGGGCACGTTCCCGCTGTTGCCGCTGCCCTTGCGATGGATCCTGGGCCGCGACGCGGCGCACCTGGACGACGCGCTGGCGCGCCATCTCGCGGGCCAGACCGCGCGGCTGCACCTGCCGCTGCCCGAGGCGCCGCGCATGCCTGGCAAGGACGACGCCACGCCCGAGGGCTGGATGGCCCGCGACGGCTTCCACCCGGGGCTGCTGGGCTACCGGCAATGGGGCCGGCAGGTGGCCGAGGCGATCGGCTGATTCAGGCGCGGATCCTGTGCGACAGGCCGATCAGCGCGGAATCTGCCGCGGCTTGCCTTCGCGGTCGATCGCCACGTAGGTCAGGTTGGCCTCCGTCACCTTCACCACCTGCACGTCGGCCGGATTGCGCTCGGCGTAGACCTCCACGCGCACCGTGATCGACGTGTTGCCCACGCGCTCGACCGTGGCGTAGAAGCTCAGCAGGTCGCCGATGGACACCGGCTGCTTGAACACGAACTGGTTCACCGCGACCGTGGTCACGCGGCCCTTGGCGATGCGCACCGGCAGCACCGAGCCGGCCAGGTCGACCTGGGCCATGATCCAGCCGCCGAAGATGTCGCCGTTCGCGTTGGAATCGGCCGGCATCGGCAGCACGCGCATCACCAGTTCCTTGTCGGACGGGAGCGAGGCGGGCGCTTGCGCGGTGGCTTGGAGTTCGGCGTGGGTCATCGGGGAATCTTTCTTCGATCTGCTTGTCCGCGATTGTGCTTGAAAGGGTTTACCCGAGTCCCGCGCCGGACGTTGGCCACGATTGTTGCTATCGTCCGGGTCGCCCCCACCTGCGCCTCACATGCACCCGAACCCGCCCGCCGCCGCCCGAGACGCCACGCCCGCCACCCAGCCGCGGAGCGACTGGTACACCCTGAAGCGGCTGATGCCGTACTTCTGGGAGTACCGCGTGCGCATGGTGATCGCGCTGCTGTTCCTGGTGGGCGCCAAGGTGGCCAGCGTCAGCGTGCCGCTGCTTCTCAAGAAGCTGGTGGACGCGCTCAACATCTCCACCACCGATCCGCGCGCGCTGCTGGTGGTGCCGCTGGGCCTGCTGCTGGGCTACGCCGGGCTGCGGCTGGCGATGACGCTGTTCACCGAGCTGCGCGAGATCGTGTTCGCGCGTGCCACCTTCGGCGCGGCCAAGCGCGTGTCGCTGGAGACCTTCGAGCACCTGCACGCGCTCTCGCTGCGCTTCCACCTGGAACGCCAGACCGGCGGACTCACGCGCGACATCGAGCGCGGCCGCGGCGCGCTGCAGACGCTGGTGTCGTACTCGCTGTACACCATCATCCCCACGCTGGTGGAGCTGTCGTTCGTGCTCGTCCTGCTGGGCCACAAGTTCGACATGGGCTACGTGTGGATCACGCTTTGCGCGCTGCTGCTGTACGGCGTGTTCACGATCTCCATCACCGAATGGCGCACCAAGTACCGCAAGGCGATGAACGAGCTCGACTCGAAGGCCAACACCAAGGCCATCGACGCGTTGCTGAACTTCGAGACGGTGAAGTACTTCAACAACGAGCAGTTCGAGTCGGCGCGCTACGAGACGGGCCTGGAGGCCTACCGCGCCGCGCAGATGAAGTCGCAGGCCACGCTGTCGATGCTCAACACGGGCCAGCAGCTGATCATCGCGGGCAGCCTCGTGGCGCTGCTGTGGCGCGCCACCGGCGGCGTGATCGCGCACGCGATGACGCTGGGCGACTTCGTGATGGTCAACGCGCTGCTGATCCAGCTGTACGTGCCGCTGAACTTCCTGGGCGTGCTCTACCGCGAGGTCAAGCAGGGCCTGACCGACCTCGAGCGCATGTTCGCGCTGCTGGAGAAGGATCGCGAGGTGGCCGACGCCCCCGGTGCCACCGTGCTGGAGGTGCGCGGGGGCGCGGTGCGCTTCGACGACGTCAGCTTCGCCTACGACCCCGCGCGGCCCATCCTGCACGGCGTCAGCTTCGAGATCCCTGCCGGCAAGACGGTGGCCGTCGTCGGCCCCAGCGGTGCCGGCAAGAGCACGCTGGCGCGGCTGCTCTATCGCTTCTACGACGTCAGCGGCGGCGCGATCCGCATCGACGACCAGGACCTGCGCGCGCTCACGCAGCTGAGCCTGCGCAAGGCGATCGGCATCGTGCCGCAGGACACCGTGCTGTTCAACGACACGGTAGGCTACAACATCGCGTACGGCCGCCCCGGCGCGACGCAGCAACAGATCGAGGGCGCGGCCCGCGCGGCCCACATCCACGACTTCATCGCCGCCACGCCCAGGGGCTACGACACGATGGTGGGCGAGCGCGGGCTCAAGCTCTCGGGCGGCGAGAAGCAGCGCATCGCGATCGCGCGCACGCTGCTGAAGAACCCGCCGCTGATGATCTTCGACGAGGCCACGTCCGCGCTGGACTCGGCCAACGAGCGCGCGATCCAGGCCGAGCTCGCGCAGGCCGCGCAGGGCCGCACGACGCTGGTGATCGCGCACCGGCTGTCCACGGTGGTCAACGCCGCGCAGATCCTGGTGATGGCCGAGGGCCGCATCGTCGAGCGCGGCACGCATCCCGAGCTGCTCGCCCTCGACGGCCGCTACGCCCACATGTGGCGGCTGCAGCAGACGCACGGCGACACGGCCGCCGCGAGCGACGCGCCGGAGTCGCTCACGCTGGGAGATTCCGCCTTCGAACCCGTACACTCGGCGAGTGGAAACCAAGTGGCTTGAAGATTTCGTGAGCCTGGCCGAGACGCGCAGTTTCTCGCGCTCCGCCCAGCTCCGGCACGTCACCCAGCCGGCGTTCTCGCGCCGCATCCAGGCGCTCGAGGCCTGGGCCGGGCTCGACCTGGTCGACCGCTCGTCGTATCCCACGCGCCTGACGCCGGCCGGGGAGACCTTCCACGGCCAGGCGCTCGAGGTTCTGGGCAGCCTGCAGGCCACCCGCAACATGATGCGCGGGCTGCAGGCCGGCGGCGCCGACATGATCGAGTTCGCGGTGCCGCACACGCTCGCGTTCACGTTCTTCCCCACCTGGGTGATGGACCTGCGCAAGCGCTTCGGCGAGATGAAGAGCCGCCTCATCGCGCTCAACGTGCACGACGCGGTGATGCGCCTCACCGAAGGCAGCTGCGACCTGCTGGTGGCCTACCACCACGCCTCGCAGCCGCTGCAGCTGAGCCCCGACCGCTACGAGATGCTGAGCCTGGGCCAGGAGACGCTGTCGCCCTATGCCAAGGGCGGCGCCGACGGCCAGCCGCTGTTCCGCCTGGCCACCAGCGGCGCCGCGCGCATCCCGTTCCTGGGTTACGCCTCGGGCGCCTACATGGCGCGCCTGGTCGACCAGATCCTGAAGTCCACCCCGGTGCTGCCCCACCTCGACACCGTCTACGAGACCGACATGGCCGAAGGCCTGAAGGCCATGGCGCTGGAGGGCCACGGCATCGCGTTCCTGCCCTCCAGCTCGGTGCGCAAGGAGCTGCGCACGCGCAAGCTCGTCTCGGCCGCGCCGCTGCACGACGACACCGGCCACGCCTGGGAGGTGACGATGGAGGTGCGCATCTACCGCGAACGCCCCGAGCTCGCCCGCCACCCGAAGCCGGGCGCGCAGGCGTTGTGGGAGTTCCTGCGCACGGGCTGAAAAGCCGCGATCCCGCCGTTGGAGTACTTGCGGGGCCGTGCGCGCCGCCGCATGCTGGCCGGTCCGGCCGCCGCGTGGAATTTGGTAATAACCCTTATGGGCTCATGCAAATGATGCATGATGCGGCCTTCAAAAGGCATTGGCGCCGCTCCGTGGCGCCGCATACAGTCCGCGACCATGCAACTTTTCCTGCACTCCCGCGCCACCTGCGCGAGCCCGGAAGCACGTGCCCACAAGGCGCGCTTCGTCCGGCGTGCCCCGATGATCCCGGCGCTCGTCGCCGCCCTGTGCCTGGCGGCGCCGGTGCAGGCCAGGCCCAAGGCCGACACGGCCGCGCCGCAGTCAACGGAGGCCGACGTCGGTCCGCATCCCGTGCTCGATCGCATCCGCAGTTCGGGCCACATCGTGCTGGCCCACCGCGAGTCGTCGGTGCCGTTCTCCTACTACGACGCGGACAAGAAGCCGGTGGGCTACGCGCTGGACCTGTGCAAGGACGTGGCCGAGGCCGTGCGCAAGCACCTGGGCCTGAAGTCCATCGAGATCGACTACCTGCCGATCACCACGTCCACGCGCCTCGACGCCATCGCCACCGGCAAGGCCGACCTGGAGTGCGGGTCGACGACCAACAACGCCGAGCGCCGCCAGAAGGTGGCGTTCACGATCCCCCACTACATCACCGGCACCCGCTTCGCGGTGCGCGCCGACAGCCCCATCGCCGAACTCAACCAGTTCGAGGGCCATGTGCTGGTGTCCACCGCCGGCTCGACGCCGCTCAAGACCGTCGCCCAGGCCAACGAGGACCGGCTCCTGCACATCGCCGTGAAGCCGGTCAAGGACAACGCCGAGGCGATGAAGATGCTGGGCGACAAGACCGCCGATGGCTTCGCGATGGACGACGTCCAGTTGTACGGCCTGATCGCCGAGTCGGCCAACCCGGCGCAGTTCAAGGTCGTGGGCAAGTTCCTCACGATCGAGCCGCTGGCCATCATGCTCAGCAAGGACGACGCCGCGTTCAAGAAGGTGGTCGACGACGAGATGCGGCACCTCATACGCTCCGGCGAGGGCGACAGGATCTACGCCCGATGGTTCACCTCGCCCATCCCGCCGAAGAACCGCTCGCTCAACCTGCCCATGAGCTACCTGCTGCGCGATTCCTGGCGCTACCCTTCGGACGCCGTCGACAACTAGCACCACAATGGCGTGGCCCGGTACGTGCTTTCACGAACGGTGTGGGAGCCGCATAGAACCTAGACTTGCTTAAGCCTGCCGACAGCAGGCCATCCTTTCCATGTCCGGCCACGAGCCGGGCAACCTGCAAACCGTCTCCCTCGAAGAACCAGGAGCTCACATGAAGAAGTCCCTTTTGGCCGCCGCCCTGCTCGCCACCGCGTTCGCGGCCCAGGCGCAGACCACCGACACGCTCAAGAAGATCAAGGACACCGGCTCCGTCGTGATGGGCGTGCGCGGTTCGTCCGGCGCGCTGTCGTACACCCTCGGCGAAGGCAAGTACACCGGCTTCCACGTCGAGCTGTGCCAGCGCGCGCTGGCCGACATCCAGAAGCAGCTGGGCCTGGCCAAGCTGGACATCAAGTACCAGGAAGTGACCTCGGCCAACCGCATCCCGCTGGTGCAGAACGGCACGGTGGACATCGAGTGCGGCTCCACCACCAACAACGACACCCGCGCCAAGGACGTCGCCTTCGCCCACACCGCCTATGTCGAGGAAGTGCGCATCCTGACCAAGGTCAACTCGGGCATCAAGGGCATCGCCGACCTGAACGGCAAGAGCGTGGCCACCACCACCGGCACCACCTCCGTGCAGCTGCTGCGCAAGCACGAGCGCGCCACCGGCGTCGACTTCAAGGAAGTCTTCGGCAAGGACCACGCCGACAGCTTCCAGCTGCTGGAATCGGGCCGCGCCGACGCGTTCGTGATGGACGGCCAGATCGTCGCCGGCCTCGCCTCCAAGGCCAAGAACCCGGCCGACTTCCACATCGTCGGCGAAGTGCTGTCTGTCGAGCCGATCGCCATCATGGTGCGCAAGGACGACCCGGCCTTCCTGGCGGCCGTCAACAAGACGATCGACGGCCTGGAGAAGTCGGGCGAGATGGCCAAGCTCTACGACAAGTGGTTCATGCAGCCGATCCCGCCCACCAACACCAAGGTGGGCCTGCCGGCGTCGGAAGCCACGAAGAACGCGTGGAAGAACCCGAACAACATGGGCACCGAGGCGCTGGCCGCCGCTTCCAGGAAGTAAGCCGCCGCGGCGCCACCGCCGGTGGCCCGCGACGAGGTTTTCCCGCGCGCGGGCCCGCCACACGGGCGCCGCGCGCGTCGCAAATGAAGCCGGGTCGCGACAGCGGCCGGCCTGACACGAGGAGAAGAGGGTGAGCGACTGGATCCCGGCCCTGAAGGCCAGTGCCGAGGTGATGTGCAAGAGCACCACCGACGAGACGGTCTATTCGACCTGTTTCGCGGGCAAGGGCGACCTCACCTACCTCCAGTGGTTGCTGCACGCCTGGGGCTGGACGCTGCTGGTGGCCCTCATCGCGCTGGTCATCGCGCTGGTGATCGGCCTGGGCATCGGCGTCATGCGCACGCTGCCGAACAAGGCTGCCGCGCTCTTCGGCGAGGCCTGGACCGAGCTGTTCCGCAACGTCCCGATCCTCGTGCAGCTGCTGATCTGGCACGACGTGATCCCTCAGATGATTCCGGCGCTCAAGAGCGTTCCGGATCTGGTGCTGGCCTGCGTCGGACTGGGGTTGTTCACCTCGGCGCGCATCGGCCAGCAAGTCAAGGCAGGCATCAACACGCTCCCCAGGGGCCAGCGCTACGCAGGCCTGGCGATGGGGCTGACCCTGGCCCAGACCTATCGCTTCGTGCTGCTTCCGGTGGCGCTGCGGGTGGTGCTGCCCACGCTGACGTCGGAGTCCATGAACATCATCAAGAACTCGTCGGTGGCCTACGCCATCAACATCACCGAGATGATCTTCTTCGCGACGCAGGCGGGCGAGGAGACGTCGATGCACATCACGATGTACCTCGCGGTCACCGTTCTCTATTTCATCTCCGCGTTCACGATCAACCGGCTCGCGGCCGGTGTCGAGAAGCGTTCTCGTCTGCCGGGGAGTGCGCACTGATGGCCCTCACCCTCGACTACTCGTTCCTGACGCCCGACGTCGTCAGGAACAACATCGTCCCCGGGCTGATCTACTCGCTCGAGCTCACCTTTGTCGCGATGGCCATCGGCGTCTTCATCGGCACGCTGGTCGCGCTGATGCGGCTGTCGTCCGTCAAGGCGTTCCAGCGCTTCGCCACGGTCTACGTCGACGCGCTGCGATCGATCCCGCTGCTGATGGTGATCCTCTGGTTCTACCTGCTGATCCCGCCGGGCTTCTACGCGGCGATCGCCGGGCAGTTCGGGCTGGATCACCGGGCCGAGTTCTCCGCGGTGATCACGTTCTCGATCTTCGAAGCGGCGTACTACTCGGAGATCATGCGTGCCGGCATCCAGTCGGTGTCGCGCGGCCAGGTCAACGCCGGCTACGCGATGGGCATGACCTACGCGCAGTGCATGAAGCTGATCGTGCTGCCCCAGGCCTTCCGCAACATGCTGCCGGTGCTGCTGACGCAGACCATCGTGCTGTTCCAGGACACGTCGCTGGTCTACGCCATCGGCGCCTACGACTTCCTGAAGGGCTTCCTGACGGTGGGCCAGATCTACAACCGGCCCGCGGAAATGCTGCTGCCGGCCGCCGCCTCCTACTTCATCCTGTGCTTCGGCCTGTCGATGCTCGTGCGTCGCCTGCAGGCCAAGATCCAGATCATCCGCTGAGAGTCCCCACATGATCGAAATCAAGAACATCTCCAAGTGGTACGGCAGCTTCCAGGTGCTCACCGACTGCACCACGACGATCACCAAGGGCGACGTCGTCGTCGTCTGCGGCCCGTCGGGCTCGGGCAAGTCCACGCTCATCAAGACGGTCAACGCGCTGGAGCCGATCCAGCAGGGCGACATCGTCGTCGACGGCACGTCCATCTCCGACAAGAAGACCAACCTGCCCAAGCTGCGCTCGCGCGTGGGCATGGTGTTCCAGCATTTCGAGCTGTTCCCGCACCTGTCCATCACGGACAACCTCACGCTGGCGCAGATCAAGGTGCTGGGCCGCGGCAAGGACGAGGCGCTCAAGCGCGGCCTGAAGATGCTCGACCGCGTGGGGCTGTCAGGCCAGAAGGACAAGTTCCCCGGCCAGCTCTCCGGCGGCCAGCAGCAGCGCGTGGCCATCGCCCGCGCGCTGGCTATGGATCCCATCGTGATGCTGTTCGACGAGCCCACCTCGGCGCTGGACCCCGAGATGGTGGGCGAGGTGCTGGACGTGATGGTGGGCCTGGCCCACGAGGGCATGACCATGATGTGCGTGACGCACGAGATGGGCTTCGCCAAGCGCGTCAGCAACAAGGTGATCTTCATGGACGCCGGCAAGATCGTCGAGGACTGCTCCAGCGCCGATTTCTTCGGCAAGCCGGAGGAGCGCTCGCCGCGCGCCAAGGACTTCTTGTCGAAGATCCTTCAGCACTGATTTTCAGAGCGTCAGTGCCATGTAGCGGATGTGCGCGCGAAATGTCTCCGGCATCTCGACCGGGTAGGCCGCGCAGTCGACGAAGCCCATGGCCTCGTACAGCGCCTGCGCCGAACGCATGAACGGCAGCGTGTCCAGCCGCACGCGCCGATAGCCGAACGTGCGGGCGTCGTCGACCAGCCGGCGCGTGATCGTCTCGCCCAGCCGCCGGCCCCGCCCCGCGGGCCGCACGTAGACGCGCTTCAGCTCGGCGATGCCGTCCTCGCTGCGGCGCAGGCCGCCCATGGCCACCGGCGCGCCCGCGTCCTCGACGAGATAGAACACGCCGCGCGGCGGCGGGTCGCCGCAGACCTTGTCGATGACCGTGGGCACGTAGTCGGCCACCTCCGCGCCCAGGATCGCGCGCGCCGGGATGCCCGACATCGCCTCGATCTCCGCGAACACCCAGGTCACATACTCGACGTTGAGATCGACGAGCGCGGCGCGGTCGGCGTGCGGGTGGGCGGCGCGGAAGACGACATCGGTCATGCCGGGATTCTGCGACATCCGCATCGCGGTGCGAAAATCGAAACATGACGACGCTCAACGAACTCTCGATCCAGACGCCCGACGACTGGCACCTGCACATCCGCGACGGCGCCGCGATGGCGGCCGTGCTGCCCTACACGGCGCGCCAGTTCGGCCGCGCCATCATCATGCCCAACCTGCGCCCGCCGATCACGACCACCGCGCAGGCCGTGGCCTACCGCGAGCGCATCCTGGCCGCGTTGCCCGAGGGCAGCACGTTCGAGCCGTTGATGACGCTGTACCTCACCGACAACCTGCCGCCCGACGAGATCAGGCGCGCGAAGGACGCCGGCATCGTGGCCGTGAAGCTGTACCCGGCCGGCGCCACCACCAACTCCGACGCCGGCGTCACCGACCTGCGCAAGACCTACAAGACGCTGGAGGCGATGCAGCGCGAGGGCCTCAAGCTGCTGGTGCACGGCGAGGTCACCAGCGTCGACATCGACCTGTTCGACCGCGAGGCCGTGTTCATCGACGACGTGTTCCGGCCGCTGCGGCGCGACCTGCCCGAGCTGAAGGTGGTGTTCGAGCACATCACCACCCGGGAGGCGGCGCAGTACGTGGCCGAGTCCGACGCGCACACCGCCGCCACCATCACCGCGCACCACCTGCTGTACAACCGCAACGCCATCTTCACCGGCGGCCTGCGCCCGCACTACTACTGCCTGCCCGTGCTCAAGCGCGAGGTGCACCGCCAGGCGCTGGTGGCCGCCGCCACCTCGGGCAGCGCCAAGTTCTTCCTGGGCACCGACAGCGCGCCGCACGCCTCGGTCATGAAGGAGGCCTCGGTGTGCGGCGCCGGCTGCTTCACGGCGCTGTCGGCGCTCGAGCTCTACGCCGAGGCCTTCGACAACGCGGGCGCGCTCGACAAGCTGGAAGGCTTCGCGAGCCACCACGGCCCCGACTTCTACGGCCTGCCGCGCAACGCCGGCACCGTCACGCTGCGCCGCGAGGCCAACGAGCTGCCCGCCAGCGTGCCCTTCGGCGACGCGCTGCTCAAGCCCCTGCGCGGCGGCGAAACCCTCGCGTGGAAGCAGGCCTGAGCGCGCCCGTCGTCAGCTTCGAGCCCGCCGTCGCGACCGACGGCGACGCGCTGGTCGCGATCCGCATCGCAGCCATGCGCGAGAGCCTGGAGCGGCTCGGCCGCTTCGACCCGCAACGCGCGCGCGAGCGCTTCCTGTCCGCCTTCGATCCGGCCTGCACGCGCCACATCGTGGTGGACGGCCGCCGCGCGGGCTTCGTGGTCGTGCGCGAACGGGACGACGGCCTGCTGCTCGATCACCTCTACCTGCTGCCCGCCGAGCAGGGCCGCGGCCTCGGCGCGGAGGTGATGGCGCGGTTGCTGGCCGAGGCCGACGCGCGCGGCCTCGCGATGCGCGTGGGCGCGCTGCGCGGGAGCGCGGCCAACCGCTTCTACGAGCGCCACGGCTTCGTGCACGAGCGCACGTCCGATTGGGACGAGCACTACCTGCGGCCCGCGCGCCGTTGAGCGCCCAAGCCCGTGCATGCCGCCCGGGCACTCGCCGCGTGGGACAATCCACCGCGTGGAGCGAGCCAGACCGCCGCTGGTACAACCGCCGAAAGGCCGTACTGGAGGAAGGTCCGGACTGCACAGGGCAGCGCAGCAGCTAACGGCTGTCCGCCAAGGGCCGCAAGGTTCGAGGCGAGGATCAGAGCAACAGAGACGAGCCGATTCAGTTCGGGTGAAACGGGCAATCTCTGCGCGCAGCAACATCAAGTAGGCGGACGACGACCTGGCCCGGGGAGTCCGCGGGTAGATGGCATCGAGCCGTGCTGGCGACAGCCGGCCCAGACGAATGGCGGTCACGGCGCGGACGCTCGCAAGAGCGGTCGCGACGCACAGAATCCGGCCTATCGGCTCGCTTCACAATAATTCCATGGCGGCACGCTTGCCGAAGCGGGCCGCGCCAGAGACGCTATTTTCCCTGCATGAATCCTGACGCCGCCACACTCTGGCGCCGACCGCGCTCGGCGTTGGCGGCGCTGCTCGCCTGCCTGGGGATGCTGGGCGCGTTCTCCATCGACACCTACATCCCGGCGTTCTCGGGCATCGCGCGCGCGCTCGACGCGACGCCCGTGCAGATGCAGCAGACGCTGTCGGCCTACCTGTTCGGCTTCGCGGTGATGAACCTGTTCCACGGCGCGCTGGCCGACAGCTTCGGCCGCCGGCCCGTGGTGCTCTGGGGCATCGCCATCTTCACGCTGTCCTCGCTGGGCTGCGCCATGTCGCAGACGGTGGGCCACCTGATCTTCTTCCGGCTCGCGCAGGGCATGAGCTCGGGCGCCAGCATGGTGGTGGGCCGCGCCATCATCCGCGACATGTTCCCGCCCGACGAGGCGCAGCGCGTGATGTCGCAGGTCACGATCTACTTCGGCGTCGCGCCGGCCGTCGCGCCCATCGTCGGCGGGCTGCTGCTGGTGCACTTTGGCTGGCATTCGGTGTTCATCTTCCTCGTGCTGGTGGGCATGGCGCTGTGGCTGCTCAGCTGGCGGCTGCTGCCCGAGACGCTGCACCGCACCCAGGTCCAGCCCTTCCATCCGGCGCACCTGCTCAAGGGCTACTGGGAGATGTTCTCGAGTCCGCGCTTCCTCGCGCTGGCGCTGGCCTCGGGCGTGCCGTTCAACGGGATGTTCCTGTACATCCTGTCGGCGCCCGTGTTCCTGGGCGACCTGCTGCACCTGCCGCCCACGCACTTCTTCCACCTGTTCCTGTTCACCATCGGCGGCATCATGTGCGGCGCCTTCCTGTCCGGCAAGCTGGCCGGCCGGATGCCCGCGGCACGCCAGATCCGCATCGGCTTCACGATCATGTTCACCATCGCCGTGATCAACCTCGTGCTCAACCTGCTGTTCACGGCGCAGGCGTGGTGGGCCATCCCGCCCATCGGCATCTTCTCGTTCGGCTGGGCGCTGATGGTGCCGGTGGTGACGCTCCTGGTGCTGGACCAGGCGCCGATGCGGCGCGGCATGGCCTCGTCGCTGCAGGCCTGCATCGGCAGCGTGGCCAATGCCTTCGTCGCGGGCGTGATCTCGCCGCTGGTGATGCACTCCACCGTGCGCCTGGCGCTGGCGTCGCTGCTGATGTCGTGCATCGGCATGGTGGCCTGGCTCTTCGTGCGCCGCGGCGTGGTCGAAACCGCAAGCTGAAGCTCAACTTTCGGCCGCACCTGCCGATCTCATGGGGGCACGCCGTCCGTGCGGAGCCCGCCATGTCGTCTCGCCTGTCCCTTTCCCTCGTCGCCGTTGCCGCCGCCCTCGTCTCGGCAGGCGGCGCTTCGCTCGCGGCCGAGGCGGGCGTGGGGGTCGTCGTCGCCCAGCTCGGGCCCACGTCGCCCAGCTTCAAGATGGGCGTCAACCGCGGCGAGACCGGCGCACCCGAGCCGACGGCGATCGGTGCCGCGCCGATCGAGAAGAAGTCGGCGGCCGGGGGCGCCGAGTGGCGCAGCAACGCGTCGCACCCGTCCGCCGAGAACGACGAGGACGAGAAGGCCGCCAGGAAGGGCGAGGGCAGGAAGAGGGGCGCCAAGGCGGCCGAAGCGAAGCCCGCCGAGGCCGCCGCGAGCGGCAGCGCGATGGACCAGCTGCGCGAGAAACTCGCCGCCAAGCTCGGCGCGAAGCCGGCGGCGGACGGCAAGTTCGCCATGCAGGTGTCCAACCGCGGCGAGAGCGGCGAGAACGTGATCACCGCGGTGCGCCCGAGCGCCGCGCACAGGGCCAGGCGCCCGGCGTCCGCGGCCGCCAGCGACGCCAACCTCGACATCGCGGCCAACGGCGGCCAGTCGCTGCTGCCCACGCACTGGGACTACACCGGCAGCGTCGGCCCGGACGCCTGGGGCAGGATGCGCCCCGAGTACGACAAGTGCGCCACCGGCAACCGCCAGAGCCCGATCGACATCCGCGGCGGCATCGCCGTCGACCTGGAGCCGATCAAGTTCGACTACCGGCCGAGCGCGTTCTCGGTGATCGACAACGGCCACACGGTGCAGGTCAACGTGGAGCCCGGCAACTCCATCACCATCACGGGCAGGCGCTACGAGCTGCTCCAGTTCCACTTCCATCGCCCGTCCGAGGAACGCATCGACGGCCGCCAGTACGACATGGTGGCCCACCTGGTGCACAAGGGCGTGGACGGCCGCCTGGCCGTGGTGGCGGTGCTGCTGGACCGCGGCAGCGCGCAGGCCATCGTGCAGGCCGTCTGGAACAACCTGCCGCTCGAGAAGGGCGACGAGGTGCACGCCGGCACCCGCATCGACCTGTCGCAGCTGCTGCCCGAGGACAAGCGCTACTACACCTACATGGGCTCGCTCACCACGCCGCCGTGCAGCGAGGGCGTGCTGTGGATGGTGATGAAGCAGCCGGTGCCGGTCTCGGCGGAGCAGGTGGCGATCTTCGCGCGCCTGTACCCGATGAACGCGCGGCCGATCCAGCAGGCCGATGGCCGGCTGATCAAGGAATCGAATTAGGTATCCTGGGCGCATCCCACCCGGAGCGCCTTCATGAAACCCATCCGACTCCTCGTCATCGCCGGCAGCGAACGCGCCGGCGCCTACAGCCGCCGCCTCGCGCGCGTGGCCGCGGCCGCCGCGCGCCGCGACGGCTGCGACGTGACCGAGTTCGACCTGCGCGCCCTCGCGCTGCCGATCTACGACGGCGACCTCGAGCACGCCAGCGGCGTGCCCGCCCCCGCCCTGCAGCTGCGCGACGCGCTCGCCGGGCACGACGCGCTGCTGCTGGTCACGCCCGAGTACAACGGCTTTCCCACGCCGCTGGTGCTCAACGCGTTCGACTGGATGTCGCGCATCCCGGCCACGGCGCCCGGCGGCGCCGGCCTGGCCGCCACGGCCAACAAGCCGGCGGCGCTGCTGTCGTCCTCGCCCGGCCCGCTGGGCGGGCTGCGCTCGATGAACCTGCTGCGCCAGTACCTGCAGGGCAACTTCGCGATGATCGTCGCGCCGCAGCAGTTCGCGCTGGTCAAGGCGGGCGAGGCCTTCGACGAGGCCGGCGCGCTGAAGGAGGCGAAGTCGCAGCAGATCGTCGAGAGCGTGCTCGCGGCCCTCGGCGACCTGGCCTCGGCCTTGAAGAAGGGCTGACCCGTTCCCATGGCCAAGAAGCCCGCCTTCCTGCATCCACCGACGTTCGGCGCGATCCCCACGCTGGACCAGCTGATGGCCCAGGCCCAGGCCTTGCACCACGGCGGCCGCATCGCGCAGGCCGAGCCCGTCTACCGCGAGGTGCTGCGGCGTTCGCCGCGCCACGTCGACGCCTTGCACGGCCTCGGGATGCTGGCCTTCCAGGCCGGCCACCCGCAGGCGGCGGCCGACCTCATCGCGCAGGCCCTGGCCGTCGATCCGCGCGACGCGAGCGCGCACGGCAACCTCGGCTACGCGCTGCACACGCTGGGCCGCCACGACGAGGCGCTGCAAAGCCTGGAGCGCGCGCTGGCGATCCAGCCCGACATGCTGGAGGCGCTGAACAACCGCGGCAACACGCTGGGCGCGCTGGGTCGCCACGACGCCGCCGTCGCGTCGTTCGATCGCGCGCTGGCGCTGCGGCCGGACTACGTCGAGGCGGCCTACAACCGCGGCAACGTGCTGCACGCCGCCGGCCGGCTGGCCGACGCGCTGGCGGCCTACGACGCGGTGATCGCGCGCCGCGCCGACGTCGCGCAGGCCCACAACAACCGCGGACGCGTGCTGCAGGACCTGGCCCGCCACGACGAGGCGCTGGCGAGCTACGAACGCGCCGTCGCGCTGGTGCCGGCCTACGCGAACGCCATCGTCGGCCGCGGCACGGCGCGGCTCGCGCTGGAACGGCCGGCCGAGGCGCTGGCCGACTTCGACGCGGCGCTGCGCCTGGAGCCGCAGAACGCGTCGGCGCACGAGGGCCGGGGCGGCGCGCTGCTGGCGCTGCGGCGCAACGAGGACGCGCTGCGGGCCTTCACGCGCTGCCTGGAGATCGACGCCGCGCGCCTGGACGCCCGCATCCAGCGCGGCAACGTGCTGGCCGCGCTGCGCCGGCCCGCCGAGGCCATCGCCGATTTCGACGTGGTGCTCGCGGCCACGCCCGACGCCGCCGGCGTCGCGTGCAATCGCGGCAACGCGTTGCTCGAGCTCAAGCGCTACGACGAGGCGGCGCTCGCGTTCGAACGCGTGCAGGCGCTGGACGCGGCCTATCCGTACGTCGTCGGCAAGCGCCTGTACGCGCAGGCGATGGCCTGCGACTGGCGCGGGCTCGACGCGCTCCTGGCTCAGGTCGAACAGGGCCTGGCCGCGGGCCGGCCGACGATCGAGCCCTTCGCCTACGCGGCCATCGCCACCGACCCGATGGCCGCGCGGCGTTGCGCCGAGCTGTTCGCGGCCGACCAGTTCCCCGTGCGGCCCGCGCTGGTGGCGCCGGGCACGCGGCCCGCGAACGCGAAGATCCGCATCGGCTACCTCGGCGGCGAGTTCCGCGACCAGGCCACGTCCATCCTCGCGGTGGAGCTGTTCGAGCTGCACGACCGCGAGCGTTTCGAGGTCATCGCGTTCGACAACGGCTGGGACGACGGCAGCGCGCTGCGCCGGCGCCTGGACGCCGCGTTCGACGAGATCCTGGACATCTCCGGGCTGGCCGACGACGCGGCGGCGCGGGCCATCGCCGATCGCCGCATCGACATCCTCGTGAACCTCAACGGCTGGTTCGGCCTCGGCCGCACCGGCGTGTTCGCGCGGCGGCCGGCGCCGGTGCAGGTGAACTACCTCGGCTTCCCGGGCACGCTGGGCGCGCCGTACCTGGACGCGATCATCGCCGACGCGCACGTGATTCCCGCGGGCGAGGAGGGCGCGTTCGTCGAGCGCGTGCTGCGCCTGCCCGACAGCTACCAGCCCAACGATCGCCGGCGCGCCATCGCCGCGCCGCCCACGCGCGCCGAGCTGGGCCTGCCGGCCGATGCGATGGTGTTCGCGTGCTTCAACAACACCTACAAGATCATGCCGGCCACGTTCGCGGCGTGGATGCGCATCCTGGCGAGCGTCGAGGGCAGCGTGCTGTGGCTGCTGCAGGACAACGACGCGGCCACGGCCAACCTGCGCGCCGCGGCGGCGGACCGGGGCATCGCGCCCGAACGCCTGCACTTCGCGCCGCGCATCCGGCTGGCCGAGCACCTCGCGCGCCATGCGTGCGCCGACCTGTTCCTGGACACGCTGCCCTACAACGCGCACACCACCGCCAGCGATGCGCTGTGGGCCGGGCTGCCGGTGCTGTCGTGCCGGGGCCCGACGTTCCCGGGCCGCGTCGGCGCGAGCCTGCTCGCTGCGCTGGGCCTGGCCGACGAGCTGCTGGTGGAGGACGCGGCGGGCTACGAGTCGCGTGCCGTCGCGCTCGCGCGCGACCCCGCGCGCCTGGCCGGCGTGCGCGCGCGTCTCGCGCAGGCGCGCACGACGGCGCCGCTGTTCGACACGCCCGCCTACGCGCGGGCGCTGGAGCGGGCCTACGCGTCCTTGATCAGCGGCTGAGAGGAGCCGGTCTCGCGCCGCAGCTGCGCCACCTGCGTCGTCACCATGTTCGACATCACCGTGGCCACCTCCTCGGCGTCGAGGGCGGCGTCGTCCACCAGCAGTTCCTGCGCCGAGTACATCACCTCGATGGCCAGGCGCGACACCAGGCGCACGCGCGCCTGCGGCACCGCGGGCCAGGCCACCGCGAAGGCGGCCACCACCAGCCCGGTGACGTGATCGTGCGACTCGATGCGCACCGGCGCCAGCGACGGCACCGCGCGCAGCGCCCGCGTGATCCATTCGCCGGCGATCGCCTTGCGGGTGATCGCCAGCGTTTCCAGGAACAGCTGGCGCAGGCGCTCCTCGAACCGGGCCGCCGGCAGCTTCATGGTGGCCGGCGAGGCCCACTTCTCCAGCAGGTCGTTCTGGCTCATCATCAGCCGCACGCCGAGCTCGGCCAGCACCGCGTACTTGTTCGGGTAGTAGCGGTAGAGCGCGGGCGGCGACAGTCCGGCGCGCTCGCAGATCAGGTTGGTCGACAGCCGCTCGATGCCTACCTCGCCCAGCAGGTTGGCCGCCGCATCCAGGATGCGCTCGCAGGTTTCCAGCGCTCGCGTCTGAGTGGGCGCTCGCTTTCTGTCGAGTTCCACCCCGCCGGTCACGGGCGTCGGCGGATCGGCGGAGGCGTTGGTCTTGCGCGGCATGTCGGTGGTGGGGGTGGCGTGGGGGGGAGTGTATCCACGGTGTAGTCAAGGCCAGGCGCGGCCAATACAGTAGCCATGACTATGGTGTTCCCCTTGTCGAATTTTGCAATTCAGGGAAAGCACCAAAGTCAAGAACGGTAGCTGTTGCTATCTTTTGAGCTGTCGCTTCCGCACCCAGCGACGCGCCGCCAGCGAGGAACCCATGCATCCATTCCGCCAGTCCCGTGCCCGATTCGTCCCGATTCTTGCCGCATCGGCGCTCGCCGCGCTCGCGGCAATGGGCGGTTGCAGCAAATCCTCCACGGATCCGAACGTCCGTGTCGGCGACCTGCCGGTGGACACGGCCTTCGCCAAGAAGCTGCAGGAGCAACTGCTCGACGCCAAGCCTGGCTCGGTCATCGAGATCCCCGCCGGCCATTACCACCTCGATCGCGGCCTGTCGCTGCGCGTCAACGGCGTCACGATCCGCGGCGCCGGCATGGAGCAGACCATCCTGTCGTTCCGCGACCAGGTGGCGGGTCCCGAGGGGCTGCTGGCGCAGGCGAGCGACTTCACCATCGAGGGACTCACCATCGAGGACACCAAGGGCGACGCGCTCAAGATCAACAGCGGCGAGAACATCACGATCCGCGGCGTGCGCGTGCGCTGGACGGACGGCCCCAAGACCACCAACGGCGCCTACGGCCTGTACCCGGTCAAGACGAAGAACGTGCTGATCGAGAACTCGCAGTCGTTCGGCGCGGCCGACGCCGGCATCTACGTGGGCCAGTCGAAGAACGTCATCGTGCGCGGCTGCCGTGCCGAGCAGAACGTGGCCGGCATCGAGATCGAGAACACCATCGACGCCGACGTGCACGACAACGTGGCCACCGGCAACACCGGCGGCATCCTCGTGTTCAACATGCCCAACCTGTCCCAGCCGGGGCACAGCACGCGCGTGTTCCACAACAAGGTGGACGCCAACAACCTGGGCAACTTCGGCGCCAAGGGCACGGCCGTCTCCAGCGTGCCGGCCGGCTCCGGCGTGGTGGTGAACTCGAACTCGCTGGTGGAGATCTTCGACAACGACGTCACCAACAACGTCACCGCCAACGTCATCATCTCCAGCTACTTCTCCACCGGCTACTTCAACACCAAGGGCGTGCAGCCCAACTACGACCCGTACCCGCGCGGCATCCACGTGCACGGCAACCGGTTCTCCGGCGGCGGCGATTCGCCGGACGGCATGGACCTGAAGGTGCTCAAGACGGCGATGTTCGGCCTGAACGGCCACTTCCCCGACGTGCTGTGGGACGGCTACGCGGACGCCGCGCGCGCGAACGTGCCCGAGGAGCGCATCTGCGTCGACGCCACCGCATCGGGCGTGCTCGACGCCGACGGCCCCAACAAGTACAAGAACCCGCGCCTGATCAACGAGGCCGTGCGCTGCAAGCTCGCGCCGCTGTCGCCGGCCACGGCCACGGGTGTCGCCGGTGCGCCGCCGTCCGCCAGCCCCGCCGCGTCCCCCGCCTCGGTCTGATCCGTCCGTTCCCATGCGCGTGAATTTCCTCCTGGCACCGGCCCTGTGCCTGCTCGCCGCGCTGGCGAGCTGCACGCGCGCGCCGGCCCCCGTCAACTTCATCGAGCAGGGCAAGCCCGAGCACCTGTCCGAGTGGCACCTGCTCAACGTGGCCGGCGGCCGCCTCGCGCCCAACGCGGGCGTGCTGCCCTACGACCTGGTCACGCCGCTGTTCTCCGACTACGCGCACAAGCTGCGCACGGTGTGGATGCCCGCGGGCGTGTCGGCCATCTACACGGCCGACAAGGCGTTCGACTTCCCCGCCGGCACCGTGCTGACCAAGACCTTCTACTACCCGCGCGCCGGAGGCCCCGATGCCGTCCTCGAGACCTACGACGCGGAGCCGGGCGCGCCCGCAGCCGGCCTGGATCTTTCGCGCGTGCACCTGGTCGAGACCCGCGTGCTCGTGCGCCGCGCCGACGGCTGGACCGTGCTGCCCTACGTGTGGAACGCCGACCAGAGCGAGGCCGACCTGGCGCGCACGGGCGACGAGAAGGCCCTCACCCTGGTCGATGCGCAGGGCCACGGGCAGAAGTTCACGTACGTCGTGCCCAACGAGAACCAGTGCGCCTCGTGCCACGTCACGAACCTGAAGGGCGGCGAGTTCACGCCGCTGGGCCCCAAGGCGCGCAACCTGAACCGCACGCTGGCCTATGCCGACGGCGCCGAGAACCAGATCGCGCGCTGGGTCAAGGCCGGCTTCCTCACGGGCGTGCCCGCGGGTGAACTGCCGCGCGCCGCCGACTGGCGCGACCCGCGGCAGCCGCTGGCCGACCGCGCGCGCACCTACCTCGACGTCAACTGCGCGCACTGCCACCAGGCCGGCGGCACTGCCAGCAACACCTCGCTGCGCCTCGATTCGCTCGGGCCGGCCGACTGGTCGCTGGGCCTGTGCAAGCCGTCGGTGGCCGCCGGCAAGGGCACCGGCGACCGCATCCACGACATCGTGCCGGGCAAGCCGGACGACTCCATCCTGCCCTACCGGCTCGCGAGCACGGAAGGCGGCGTGATGATGCCCGAGCTGGGCCGCAGCACGGTGCACCAGGAAGGCGTGCAGCTGATCCGCGACTGGATCGCCGCCACGCCCGGACATTGCCAGGACACCACTCCTCAGAAGGACTGACATGCAACGACACCCCGCACGCCATCCGACCTCCGTCGCCCTTGCCGTGGCCGCCCTGGCCGCGGTGCTCGCGGGCGCGAGCACCGGCGCCCGCGCGCAGGCGGCCGCGCCCGCGCCCGATGCTGCGGCCTCCGCGCCCACCGGGGATCCGCAGGTCGTCACCGTCACGGCGCAGGGGCGCAAGCAGGAAGTCCAGAAGGTGCCGATCGCGATCCAGCTGGTCGGACCGCAGGACATCGCCAAGGTGGGCGCGGTCAACCTGGCGCAGGTGGCCGACTTCGTGCCGGGCCTGTCCATCGACGCGAGCCAGCCCACGCAGCCCAGCTACGCGCTGCGCGGACTGGGCAACGGCGACTTCGGCATCGGCACCGACGCGCCGGTGGGCGTGTACGTCAACGGCATCTACACCGGCAAGACCGGCGGCGCGCTGCTGAACTTCAACGACGTCAAGCGCGTGGAGGTGCTCAAGGGCCCGCAGGGCACGCTGTTCGGCCGCAACAGCGCCGGCGGAGCGATCTCCATCATCACCAACGATCCCGACGGCAACCACCTGGTCTCGGGCCTGGTGCGCGCGGGCAACTACGGCACGGTGCACGCCGAGGGCGTGCTCAACCAGCCGCTGGGCGAGGACCTGAGCCTGCGCATCTCGGCGGTGGGCGAGAAGAGCGACGGCTGGGCCACCAACACCGTCGACGGCAAGAAGAACCCGCAGTCGCACACCTGGGGCACGCGCATCGGCGCGCGCTGGTCGCCTTCGGAAGACACGAGCGCCGTCCTCACCTGGGAGCACGAGGATCTGAACGAGCGGCCGCGCCCGACCTGGGCCGTGGCCACCTCGGACGGCGCGGGCGGCGTCGCGTCGTGGATCGACCCGCGGCACGCGCCGCTCGCCAACGACGTCGTCGGCGGCAAGGAGGCGCGCCTGTTCAACGGCATGAACCTGCGCGTCGAGCACGAGCTGAGCGACAAGATCCTGCTGACCTCCACCACGGGCTGGCGCCACTTCAATTCCGTCAACCTCGAGGACAACGACGGCACCGCCAACCCGGCCACCTACCTGGCCACCGGCAACTTCGAGAAGAGCACCACCTTCGAGCAGGAATTCCGCCTCAACGGCAAGAGCAGGACAGCCGACTGGCTGGTCGGCGCCAGCTTCGCCAGCGAGCGCTCCGCGCAGACCAGCCGCGTGGACACCAACACCACCACGCTCGACCCGGTGCTCTACCAGATCCTCAACAGCGATCCGAGCACCGCGGTGCCGGCGCCGCCGTTCGCGCTGCTCACCGGCATCGGCCAGATGGCCGGCCTCACGGGCTTCGACCTGCTGGGCCAGGACTGGAAGGAAGGCATCCAGAACACGTTGAAGGCGCACTCGGAGGCGCTGATGGGCGACGTCATCTGGCACGTGGGCGACAAGACCAACGTGACCACCGGCGTGCGCTTCACGCAGGACACCAAGAAGTTCAGCTGGTACAACCCGCTGCGCTCGGCGCCGGGGCTGGACGCGCAACTTGCGGTCCTTTCGCCGGCGTTCTTCCAGCAGCTCGTCGCCGCCGGGGCGCTCGACCCGACGACGGCCGCGGCGCTGGCCGGGCTGGCGCAGGGGCTGCAGCAGACCAACATCGAGTTCACGAACCCCGAGTGGGCGGCCGCGCCGGTCTACACGAGCAAGACCTGGCACAACACCAGCCCGCGCCTGGTCGTCGACCACCAGCTCACGCCCGACACGATGGTCTACGGCTCGGTCACGCGCGGCTACCAGGCCGGCGGCTTCAACTCGGTGAGCACGCAGGCCAACGGCGGCCGCTTCGATCCCGAGACCATCACCAGCTACGAGCTGGGCGCCAAGGGCCGCATCGCCGAGGCCGGCATCACGTACAGCGCCGCGCTGTTCCACTACCTGTTCAAGAACCTGCAGTCGATCACGCTGGATCATTCGGCGGCGGTGGCGTTCTACAACATCACGGTGAGCGACGTCGAGGCGACGGGCCTGGACGGCGAGCTCTCGTGGCAGGCCGCCGCGCCCGTGCGGCTGTACGCCAACGGCGAGTGGATCGACCAGAAGTACAAGAGCCAGGCCAACGTCTCGGCGGCCCAGCCCGACCTCACCGGCCAGCCCTACGGCACGCCCAGCCTGTCGCTGGCCGCGGGCGTCGACTTCACGGTGGCGCTGGCGGGCGGCAAGGCCGACTGGTCGCTGCAGGGCAGCCACATCGGCGCCACCCGCTGCAACGCCGCGTCGGCCTCGCAGGGCAGCTGCATCACGACGCCGGTGTTCAAGGTGGGCGAGGCCCGCAACCGGCTCGACACGCGCATCGGCTGGTCGGCGCCGGCCAACAACTGGGGCGTGGCGCTGATCGTCAACAACCTGCTGGACAAGCGCTACGTGACGGGCCTGAGCAACCTGGCGGCCACCGTGGGCGTGCCCTACACGGCCTCCTACACGGACCCGAGAAAGATCCAGTTCGAATTCAGCGCCAAGTTGTGAGCCCCCTCGCTCCTCCCGTCGCTGCCCCCCGCGGGGGAGCCCGGATCGGCTCGGATGCGATCCTCGCTTCCCGGGGGTAAGAGGTGCCATTCCCGTTGCGCCAGCCTGCCGGCGCCGAAGCGGGATTGTCCTTGGGGGGCGGTGGGAGCCGCCCCCATTTCTTTTCCAGCGGTGCTTCTGGCGGGGTCTCTTCGCTTGAGGTTTTCCGCTTCGCGCCCGTCTCGGCGCAAGCATGGTCTCGACGTGCGCGAAGCGGAAAACCTCAAGCGAAGAGAACACAGCACGCAGCAGGCAGCACGCAGCACGCAGCACAACCCCAGCAACAGTCCCTTCTACTTCGACGCGGGCGGCAGCGGCTTCAGCCACTTGGAGTCCAGGCGCGCGATCGTGCCGTCCTTGACCATCGAGGCCAGCGCCGCGTCGATGGGCGCCTTCAGCGGCGAGCCCTTCTTCAGGATGAAGCCGTAGTCCTCGCCGGGCAGCGGCGCGCCGACGATCTTGAACATGCCGGGGAAGTGCGCGAGGTTGGCGCTCGCGCCCGTCGTGTCGGACAGCACGACGTCGACGTCGCCCGCGCGCAGCGCCTGCACCGTGGCGCCGTAGGTCTCGAACAGCTTGATGCGCGGGCTGGTGGACGGCGTTCCCAGGAGTTCGCGGCCGGTCGCATAGAAGCCCGTGGTACCGGGCTGCGCGCCGGCCAGCAGCTTCGCGTTCGCGCGGAACGACGCCGGGTCGCGGAAGCGCGTCTCGTCGGCGCGCACGAGCATCAGCATCGGCGCGCGCATGTACGGCGTGGAGAAGTCGACCTGCGAGCGGCGCTCGTCGGTGACGCTGATGCCGTCCATGCCCACGTCGAACTGGCCGGAGCGGATGGACTCGATCATCACGTCCCAGCTGCTGACGCGCCAGTCGACCACCAGGTGCAGGCGCCGCGCCACCTCGTTGAAGCAGTCGTATTCCCAGCCCACGCCCTTGCCCGTGCGCGGGTCGAGCATGTTGAGCGGCGGGAACGCGTTCTCCGTGACGGCCACCACCTTGCGGCCGCCGAGGTCCGGCAGTGCCTGCGCGCCGGCCGCGCAGGAGGCGAGCGCCACGGCCAGCGCGAACAGGCGGCGCGTCAGGAATGTTTTCGAACTCATGGACTTCAGAAGGTGAGCGCCAGGCGTGCGTAGTAGAACGCGCCGTTGATGCCGATAGGCGCGATGTAGTCGTACGGCAGCGCGCCGCCGAGCGTGCTCCCGGCATAGGTGCGGGCCGGGTAGCGATCGAACACATTGTCGCCGCCCAGCGCCAGCGTCAGCCTGGGGGTGAAGCGATAGGACACCTCCAGGTCGGTGGACCAGTTGGCGCCGTAGCGCTGGGCGCCGGTGCCGTCGACGATGGGCGCGTTCGAGTCGTATGACTGGTCGTAGACCGCGCCGTAGCGGGTCACGCGCGCCACCGCGCCCCACGCGCCGCCCGTCCAGTCGGCGCCCAGCACGAACTTGTTCTTCGGCGACCCGCGCTTGATGACCAGCAGCGAGCCCGGCGTGAGCAGCGTCAGCGACGGGTCGATGGACGCGAGCGCCGCGGAGCTGTTGCGCACGCGGGCTATCTTCGTGTCGTTGAAGTTCAGGGCCGCGCTCAGGTTGAGCGTGCCCGACGCGACGGACAAGCCCTGGTTGGCGACGATGTCGACGCCCTGCGTGGTGGTGTCCAGCGCGTTGGTGAGGAAGGCGACGGACGCGATGTCGGTGTGGCCGGTGGAGTCGAGGTAGCTGCTCACCGCGTCGCTCTGCAGGTCGCTGCTGCGGGTGATGCGGTTGCGGATGCGGATGCGGTAGGCGTCCACCGAGACGGTGGTGGTGCCCGTCGCCTTCCAGGCCGCGCCCAGCGACAGGTTGGTGGACAGCTCGGGCTTGAGCGCCTTCGCGCCGAAGGCCTGCGCCAGCGGATCGTTCGCGGGCAGCAGCGCGTCGTTCTGCAGCCCGGTGCCGTTCGCGTTGAAGTTGAGCGTGGTGAAGCGGAAGCCGGTCTGGGCCAGCGCGGGCGCGCGGAAGCTGTTGGAGAACGAGCCGCGCAGCAGGAACGCCTCGTCGACCTTGAAGCGCGCCGCCAGCTTGCCCGTGGCGGCGTCGCCGGAGCCGCCATAGTCCGAATAGCGGGCGGCGACGTCCAGCAGCAGCCGGCGGGTCACCGGCAGGTCGAGGTCGGCGTACGCGGACTTCACGGTGCGCGCGAGCGACACCGCGTCCTGCGGGCTCAGGCCGGGGCCGGCCTGGGCGCCGGGCGGGGCCGAGGTGTCGGGGCCGGCGGCGTAGGAGGCCGGATCGCCGGGGCGGCTGCGGTAGGTCTCGCGCATGAGCTCGCCGCCGATGGCCAGGCTCGCGGCCTCGGCCAGCGCCGGCGATTCGAATTCGCGCGACGCGTCGACGTTGAGCGCGAGCTGCCGGAAGCGGAACGAGGCCAGGTGGAACTGGGTGGGGCTCGCGGCGCCCAGCGAGGCGTTGAGCGAGTTCTTCACGCCGTAGTCGAAGTCGTTCTGGCCGACGCGCGCGCTGCCGTCGATCGTCCACTCGGCCGTGGAGGCGGCCACGCCACCCACCCAGGACACGTCGGTGTCGTTGTTCGTGGTGACCGGCCGATAGCCCTGCGGGTAGATCGCCGGCACGTTGGTGGAGTCGCCCGGGTAGCGGAAGAAGGCGCCGCCTTCGCTGTGGCGGTCGGCGTAGGTGGCGAACGAATAGGCGCGCAGGCCGGTGCCGAGCGACAGGCCGGCGTTGTAGAAGAGGTCGCCGCCGTGCTGGTCGGGGTCACCCGACTTGAACAGCACGCGGCCGTCGAGGGCCGCGTCGGCCGGCGTGTCGTTCTGGGAGGCGTCCGCCGCTGACGTCGGGCCGGACCGGTTGGTGCCCTTGCGGTGCTGCACGTCGCCGCCGAAGTGGAAGAAGCCGTCGTCGCCGAGCGCCAGGCCCTTGTCGGCGCTGACGGTGACGGCCTGGCCATCGGTGATGTGGCGGCCGTCGGGCGCGAACTTCGTGTGGTTGGCGCCGACGGTGATTACCGCGGAGCCGCCCGTGGGCGCGCTCTTGAGGCGGAAGTTCACCACGCCGGCCACCGCGTCGCTGCCGTACTGCGCGCCGGCGCCGTCGCGCAGCACCTCGATCGATTCGATGGCGCTGGCGGGCAGCGCGTTGATGTCCACGGAGACGGTGCCGGGAAACAGGCCCTCGGTGTCCATCACGGCGCTGACGTGGCGGCGCTTGCCGTTGACCAGCACCAGCGTCTCGTCGGGCGCCAGGCCACGCAGCTGGATCGTGCGCACGGTGTCGGAGGTGCCGCTGGCCGACACGCGCGGCATGTTGATCGCCGGATCGAGGGCCTGCAGCGCCTGGCCCACGTCGCCGGAACTGAGCGACTGCGCCAGTTGCGTGCCGGAGAACAGGTCGACGGGCACGGGGCTGTCGAAGACGGTGCGGTTGCGGGCCCGCGAGCCGGTGATCACCACCTGCTGCGACGCGTCGGCGGCGGCCTTGGGCGTGGAAGCGTCGGTCGCCGTCTGCGCATTGGCCGACACCGCCATCGAAGCGGCCAGCGACGCGGCGACCGCGCCGGGAATCGTGCGTCGGGTGCGTGCAGGGTTGTTGACCGGCGGCTTGCTCATCTGGGGACCTCGGGAAAGTGAATCCATCATTGTCGAGCTCGAAGGACCGTCTGCAAAGTCGGTCGGCGATGGTGCAACTGAGAATGGCGCGCTTGCGCCACGCGGCGCCCGCGAACTGCGGGGACAATGGCGCCGTCCCGAACCCCGACCCCCATGACTTCCTCGCGCACCGAAGACTTCCTCCGCCTCGTCCCGTGGTGGCTGATCGCCATCGCCGGGCTCGTCGGCTGGCTGGTGGCCGAGGCGTTCTCCAGCGAGCTGTACCGGCAGATCCTCGCCACCGTCAGCGACGGCATCGGGGTCACCGTGTTCGTCGCGGCCGTCGCGTTCGCGGCGGCCACGCTGCTGGGGCTGGTCGTCGCCATCGGGCTGCAGTCGCGCCTTCTCGTCGTGCGCCAGGCCGCACGCTGCTACTGCGAGCTGATCCGCGGCATCCCCGTGCTCGTGCTGCTGTTCTACATCGCGTTCGTGGGCGCGCCCCTGCTGCTGCAGCTGGCCAACTTCCTCGCCGCGGCGGCGCGCGGAAGCGGCGCGCCGCCGCTGTTCGAGTCACGCGACTTCAGCCTGATGTGGCGCGCCATCCTGGCGCTCACGATCAGCTACAGCGCCTTCATCGCGGAGGTGTTCCGCGCCGGCTTCCAGTCCGTCGGGCGCGGCCAGACCGACGCCGCGCGCAGCCTGGGCATGACGCCGCGCCAGGTCTTCCGCCACATCACCTTCCCGCTCGGGCTGCGCATCATCCTGCCGCCGCTGGGCAACGACTTCGTCTCGATGGTGAAGGACTCCGCGCTCGTCTCGGTGCTGGGCGTGGCCGACATCACGCAGATGGCCAAGGTCTACGCCAGCGGCTCGTTCCTGTTCTTCGAGACCTACAACGTCGTCGCGCTGGTCTACCTGGTGATGACGCTGGCGCTGTCGCTGGCCTTGCGCGCGCTGGAGCGCCGGCTGCGCGCGCACGAACGCCGGTAGCCGGCCCGCCATTCCGCGACTGCGCGCGGACTGGCAGGGACAGATCAAAGGCTCATCCCATGAGCTTTTGCCGGCCTATCGTGCACTTCAGCGAATTGCCGCACCCAACTCGGCGGCAACCCATTTCGGCCGAATTTCGCTCGGCAGTAGTCCGAATGCGGGAAATCCCCCACGAATGTGCACGCGTGAAGGATGCTGACACTTCACTTTCATAGCCGCGCGCAAGTCCTTCATTTAGAACGACATTCGCTTGCAGAACGTGATCTAAGTACTTGATTTGATTGATTTTTTCGGCGCGTGATGCGTTGACCCACCCAGGGCGATTCGCTAAAGTGCATCAAAGTGCACTTTTGTGGTGGGTTGTGGCATCTCTGATTTTTGAAGGTCCTTCGGCGTTGACGCTGGACGGCAAGGGGCGAGTCTCCATGCCGGCCCGTTATCGCGACGACCTCCAATCATTGTGTGCCGGCCGCCTCACCGTCACCAAGCATCCGCACGGGTGCCTCATGGTGTTTCCGCGACCCTGCTGGGAAAGCTTCCGCGACCAGGTGGCGCAGCTGCCGTTCTCGCAAGTGGGCGTCAAGCGCGTCTTCCTGGGCCACGCCGACGACGTCGAGTGGGACGCCACCTCGCGCGTGCTGATTCGCCCGGAACTCCGCACCTGGGCCGGACTCGAAAAGGACGTGACGCTGCTGGGCATGGGCAGTCACTTCGAACTTTGGTCGACGCCCATCTACGCCGCGAAGGAAGCGGCCGAGATGCAGGCGCAGGCCGGCGCCGCGCTGGACAACCTGGTCTTCTGAACATCGTGGACAACTCGGGGCTGCACACCACCGTCCTGCTCCACGAAGCGATCGACGCCCTCGTGACGAAGCCGGATGGAATCTATGTCGACGGCACGTTCGGCCGCGGCGGGCACACGCGCGAGCTGCTGTCGCGCCTCGGCCCGGGCGCGCGCGTGATCGGCATCGACCGCGATCCGGTGGCGGTGGAGGCGGCCCGCACGGGCCCCGACGCCGTGAGCGACCCGCGCTTCGAGATCGTGCACGCGAGCTTCGCGCAGCTGCCCGCGGCGCTGGCCGAGCGCGGCATCCCGAAGATCACCGGCCTGCTGCTCGACCTGGGGGTCTCGTCGCCGCAGATCGACACCCCCGAGCGCGGCTTCAGCTTCCGTTTCGACGGCCCGCTGGACATGCGCATGGACACCACCCGCGGCGAGACCGCGGCGGACTTTCTCGCTCGGGCCGACGAGCGTCACATTGCAGAGGTGATTCGTGACTACGGGGAAGAACGGTTTGCTGTGTCGATTGCAAAGGCGCTTGTTGCTGTCCGCGAGAGCGGCGCACCCGTGCGAACCACGCGCGAGCTGTCCGCCGTCGTGGCTCGTACGGTCAAGACCCGCGAGCCGAACCAGGATCCCGCCACGCGCACCTTTCAGGCTCTTCGGATTTTCGTCAATGCCGAGCTCGAGGAGCTCGAACAGGTACTGAAGAGCTCGCTGGACCTGCTGGAGTCCGGCGGCCGCCTCTCGGTGATCAGCTTCCATTCGCTGGAAGACCGCATCGTCAAGACCTTCATCGCCCGCGAGAGCAAGGACGAGATCGACCGGCGCGCGCCGATGGCGCCGCCGTCCACCTCGCTGCGCCTGGCCTCGCTGGGCCGCATCAAGCCGGGCCCCACCGAGGTGCTGACCAATGGTCGCGCGCGTTCGGCGATCCTGCGTGTGGCGGAGCGGCTATGACCAGTCAATCCGCCATGGCGCGGCTCAACTTCCTGCTCGCGATCGTGCTGATCGTCAGCGGGCTCTACCTCGTCAAGATCAGCTACGAGTCGCGCCGCCTGTTCGCCGACATCGAGAGCGCGCACAGCACCGAGCGCCAGCTCGAGTCCGATCGCCGCCGCCTCGAGGCCGAGCGCCAGGCGCAGGCCACGCACCTGCGCGTGGAGGCCACGGCCCGCGGCAAGCTCAACATGCGCGCGGCCACGCCGGCCAACACGCAGTACGTGGTCGACGCCGGCCTGGCCGCCGCGCCCGTCACGGCGCCGCTGATGCGCTCGCCCGTGCCCGCCAGCGCGCCGGAGCAGGGGGCCTCGCAGTGAACAAGCCCAACAAGCAGAACAGGCGCACGCAGGCGTCGCGTGGCCGCGCGGTGAGCAACGTCACGTACGCCAACAGCCCGCTGCTGGCCTCGAAGACGCCGCTGTGGCGCAGCCGCTTCCTGGTCGTGCTGGTGGGCGTCGGCTCGCTGATCCTGGTGGGCCGCGCGGCCTACATCCAGATCATCGCCACCAACTTCTACCTGAAGCAGGGCGAGGCGCGCTACGCCCATACGCTGGAGATGCCGGCCAGCCGCGGCCGCATCGTCGATCGCAACGGCCTGCTGCTGGCCACCAGCGTGCCCACGCCGTCGATCTGGGCCATCCCCAAGGACGTGGACGCCGACGCCGGCGAGAAGAAGCAGCTCGCGCAGGCGCTGGGCATGACGGTGGCCGAGCTCAACGACCGCCTCGACGGCAACCCGAACTTCGTCTGGCTCAAGCGCCAGGTGGACGACGGCGTGGGCGTGGCCGTCAAGCAGCTGGACCTGAAGGGCATCCACCAGGTCAGCGAGTTCCGCCGCCGCTATCCGGAAGGCGAGGCCGCGGCGCACGTGGTGGGCTTCACCGGCGACGCGGACAAGGGCCAGGAAGGCATCGAGCTCGCCTACCAGCAGCAGCTGCAGGGCCGCGACGGCTCGCGCGAGGTCGTCAAGGATCGCCTCGGCCGCATCGTCGAGGACATCGGCGACCCGCAGCGCGCGATCAACGGCGAGGACATCGAGCTCGCCATCGATTCCAAGGTGCAGTTCTTCGCGTACCAGCGCGTGCGCGACCAGGTGATCGCGCAGAAGGCCAAGGGCGGCAGCGTCGTGGTCATCGACACGCTCACCGGCGAGGTGCTGGCGCTGGCGAACTACCCCAGCTTCAACCCCGGCGACCGCCGCAACCTGTCGGGCTCGCAGCTGCGCAACCGCGCGCTCACCGACGTGTTCGAGCCGGGCTCCACGATGAAGCCGTTCATCGTCGGCACCGCGCTGGAGAAGGGCCTGGTCACGCCGTTCTCGCTCGTCGACGCCACGCCGGGCTCGCTCGTGGTGGGCGGCTTCGCGCCCAAGGACGCGGAGCCCAACGGCGTCCTCACCGTGCAGCAGGTGATCCAGAAGTCGAGCAACATCGGCGCCGCGCGGCTGGCCATGAAGCTCACGCCCAAGGAGCAGTGGGAGAAGTTCTCGTCCATCGGCCTGGGCCAGAAGCCGCAGATCAACTTCCCCGGCGTCGTCACCGGTCGGCTGCGTCCGTACAAGACCTGGCGCCCGATCGAGCAGGCCACGATGGCCTACGGCTACGGGCTGTCGGCCTCGCTGTTCCAGCTGGCGCGCGCCTACACGGTGTTCGCCAACGACGGCGTGCTGGAGAGCGTGTCGATGCTGCGCCAGGCCGCGCCCGGCCCGGGTCCGCGCGTGTTCAAGCCCGAGACCGTCAAGGAAATCAACACGATGCTGCAGATGGTGGCGGCGCCGGGCGGCACCGCGCCCAAGGCGCGCACGCTGGGCTACAGCGTGGGCGGCAAGTCGGGCACCGCGTACAAGGCCGAGGGCCGCGGCTACGCGCAGAACAAGTACCGCCCGTGGTTCGTCGGCCTGGCGCCGATCTCGCACCCGCGCATCGTCGTCGCCGTGATGATCGACGAGCCCACGGCCGGCCTGCACTACGGCGGCGACGTGGCCGCGCCGGTGTTCAGCCAGGTGGTGTCGCAGACGCTGCCACTGCTGGGCGTCGCGCCCGATCTCGACGTCCGCACGCAGATCACGCAAGTCAACGTCGTCCAGACACCGGAAAACTAGCATGCCGCTCACGCGCCTGAAATCACCCGCCGCCGCGGCACGCTGGCTCAAGTCCTGGGTCACCGGCACGCTGCGCACGGACAGCCGCGCCGTGCAACCCGGCGACGGCTTCATCGCCTGGCCGGGCTACGCCAACGACGGTCGCGGCTTCGTCGCGGCCGCGCTCGCCGCGGGCGCGTCCACCTGCCTGGTGGAGGAAAAGGAAGTTGATGCGTTCGCGTTCGAGGACGCGCGCATCGCCACGCTGAAGTCGATGAAGGCGGCCACCGGCCAGATCGCCGCGGCCTTCTTCGACGAGCCCAGCCAGCGCCTGTCGGTGACCGCCACCACCGGCACCAACGGCAAGACCTCCACCGCGTGGTGGACCGCGCAGACGCTCAACCTGCTGGGCAAGCGCGCCGGCTTCGTGGGCACGCTGGGCGTGGGCGTACCGCCGCTGCCGCTGCCCGTGGCCGCCGCCGACTCGAAGCAGGATTGGACGATCAAATCCACGGGCCTGACCACGCCCGACCCGGTGCTGCTGCAGGCCGCGTTCCGCCGCATGGCCGACGACGGCTTCGCCGCCTGCGCGATCGAGGCCAGCTCCATCGGCATCGTCGAGCAGCGCCTGGCCGGCACGCGCATCGAGGTGGCCCTGTTCACCAACTTCACGCGCGACCACCTCGACTACCACGGCAGCATGGACAACTACTGGGCCGCCAAGCGGCTGTTGTTCGGCTGGGTGGGCCTGAAGTCGGCGGTGGTCAACATCGACGACGATGCCGGCGCGTTGCTGGCCGACGAGCTGCGCCGCGGCCAGCTCGACTCGTGGACGTATTCCACGCGCGCCGACTCGGGCGCTCGCCTGATCGCCGAGGACATCGGATACCGCGACGGCGGCCTCGCGTTCACGCTGGTGGAGGACGTGGCCGTGGGCGGCCGCGCGCGCCGCGAGCCGGTGGTCACCACGCTGATCGGCGACTACAACGTGCACAACCTGCTGGCCGTCATCGGCGGCCTGCGCGCGCAAGGCGTGCTGCTGGCCGATGCCGCGCGCGTGGCCGGGCTGGTGACGCCGGTGCCGGGCCGCATGCAGCGTGTCGCGCCCAACGCCGCCGGCCAGCCCGAGGTGGTGGTCGACTACGCGCACACGCCCGACGCGCTGGAGAAGGTCATCGCCGCGCTGCGCCCGCTGGCCACCGCGCGCGGCGGCCAGCTGCACTGCGTGTTCGGCTGCGGCGGCGACCGCGATGCCACCAAGCGTCCGCTGATGGGCGAGATCGCCGCGCGCCTGGCCGACGCGGTGGTCGTCACCAGCGACAACCCGCGCACCGAGGATCCGCAGAAGATCGTCGATCAGATCGCCGACGGCGCGTTCGACGGCAACCCGGTGGTCAGGATCGTCGACCGCCGCGCGGCCATCGCGCAGGTGCTCGCCGGCGCGGGCGCGAACGACGTGGTGCTGGTCGCCGGCAAGGGCCACGAGGACTACCAGGAAATCATGGGGGTGCGCCAGCCGTTCTCCGACGTCGACGAGGCGCTGGCCGGCCTCAAGAAGCGGGGGCTCGCCGCATGAGCACCGCCCGGCCGCCCGAAGGGGCTCGCACCGCAGCCGTCAGGCGGAGGGTAGCCTTGTGAACTCGATGATGACGCTCGCGCAAGCCGCCGCGATGGTGCCGGGTTCGGCGCTCGTCGGCGATGGCGCGCGGGCGTTCGAGCGCGTGCACACCGACACGCGCACGCTGCGCGCCGGCGACCTGTTCGTCGCGCTGAAGGGCGAGCGCTTCGACGCGCACGACTTCCTGCCGCAGGCGCGCGCCGCCGGCGCCGTGGCCGCGATCGGCACGCGCGGCGTGGCGGAGGCGGGACTCGACGGCCTCGTGGTCGGCGACCCGCTCGAGGCGCTGCAACAGCTGGCCGCCGGCTGGCGCCGCCGCTGGTTCGGCCAGGCGATCGCGGTCACCGGCAGCAACGGCAAGACCACCGTGACGCAGATGATCGCGTCCATCCTGCGCGCCGCGTACGGCGAGCGCTCGCACGCGACCGCGGGCAACCTCAACAACCACATCGGCGTGCCGCTGACGGTGCTGCAGCTGCGCGCGAGCCATCGCGCCGCGGTCATCGAGCTGGGCATGAACCACCCGGGCGAGATCGCCGTGCTGGCGCGCGTCGCGCAGGCCACGGTGGCGCTCGTCAACAACGCCCAGCGCGAGCACCAGGAATTCATGGGCACCGTCGAGGCCGTGGCGCGCGAGAACGGTGCCGCCATCGAGGCCCTGCCGGGCGACGGCGTGGCCGTGTTCCCGTGCGACGACGAGTACGCCGACGTCTGGCAGGCGCAGGCCGGCAAGCGCCGCTGCCTGCGCTTCGCGTTGGCCGACGGGCCGGACGGCGAGTGGCCGCGGGCCGAGATCTCGGCGCGTGCGCGCTGGGCGGACACCGCGTGGCACGTGGAGATGACCACGCCCGAGGGCCAGGCGCGCATGACGCTGCGGGCGCCGGGCCGGCACAACGTGCGCAACGCACTGGCCGCGACGGCCGCCGCGCTGGGCGCCGGCGTGCCGCTGGACGCGGTCGTGCGCGGCCTCGAGTCGTTCGCGCCGGTCAAGGGCCGCTCGCAGCTGAAGTCGCTGCGCCGCGCCGGCCGCGCGATCCCCCTCGTCGACGACACCTACAACGCCAACCCCGACTCCGTGCGCGCCGCCATCGACGTGCTGGCCGGCCTGCCGGCACCGCGCTGGCTGCTCCTGGGCGACATGGGCGAGGTCGGCGACCAGGGCCCGGCCTTCCACGAGGAGATCGGCGCGTACGCCAAGGCGCGCGGCATCGATCACTTCTGGTGTGCCGGCGTGCTGTGCGCGCATGCCGCGACGGCCTATGGCGCCGGCGCGCGCCACTTCGCCGACACGCCCGTGCTGCTCGCCGCGCTCGGCGCCTCGACCGCGTCCGAGCCGCCGTTCGCCGCTGTGCTGGTCAAGGGCTCGCGCTTCATGGGCATGGAACGCGTGGTGGCCCTGCTGGCCGCGCACGACGACAACGACAAGGGAGCCACCGATGCTGCTTAGCCTCGCGTCCTGGCTGCAGGAGCACTATCCGCAGAACTTCGGCTTCCTGCGCGTGTTCCAGTACCACACGTTCCGCGCGGTGATGGCGGCGATGACGGCGCTGCTGATCGGCCTGTTCTTCGGCCCGTGGGTCATCCGCCGCCTGACGGAGCTGAAGATCGGCCAGCCGATCCGCGAGTACGGCGTGCAGTCGCACATGGTCAAGCGCGGCACGCCCACGATGGGCGGCGTGCTGGTGCTGATCGGCATCGCCATCGCCACGCTGTTGTGGAGCGACTGGAGCAACCGCTTCGTCTGGATCGTGATGCTCGTGACCTTCGGCTTCGGCGCCGTCGGCTGGTCGGACGACTGGCGCAAGGTGGTGCAGAAGAACCCCGAGGGCATGCCTTCGCGCGAGAAGTACATGTGGCAGTCGCTGATCGGGCTGGTGGCCGCGCTGTACCTGGCGTTCAGCGTGTCGGAGACCTCCAACCTGCGCGTGCTGGAGCTGTTCGTGCGCTGGGTGCAGAGCGGCTTCGCCAACGACCTGCCGCCCAAGGCCGACCTGATGCTGCCGTTCTTCAAGACCGTCAGCTACCCGCTGGGGGTGTTCGGCTTCATCGCGATGACCTACTTCGTGATCGTGGGCGCCAGCAACGCGGTCAACCTCACCGACGGCCTCGACGGCCTGGCCATCATGCCGGTGGTGCTGGTGGCGGGCGCGCTGGGCCTGTTCGCCTACATCGTGGGCAACGCGGTGTATTCGAAGTACCTGCTGTTCCCCTACATCCCGGGCGCCGGCGAGCTGCTGATCTTCTGCTCGGCGATCGCCGGCGCGGGGCTCGCGTTCCTGTGGTTCAACGCGCATCCGGCGCAGGTGTTCATGGGCGACGTGGGCGCGCTGGCGCTCGGCGGCGCGCTGGGCACCGTGGCCGTGATCACGCGCCAGGAGATCGTGCTGGGGATCATGGGCGGCGTGTTCGTGGCCGAGGCGCTGTCGGTGATGGCGCAGGTGAGCTACTTCAAGTACACGAAGCGCAAGTACGGCGAGGGCCGCCGCATCCTGAAGATGGCGCCGCTGCACCACCATTTCGAGAAGTCCGGCTGGACCGAGACGCAGGTCGTGATCCGCTTCTGGATCGTCACGATGCTGCTGTGCCTGGTCGGCCTCGCGAGCCTGAAGCTGCGTTGAGGTCATTGGAAAAAGCGTGAACGACCTGTCCGACAAGAACGTGCTGATCCTGGGGCTGGGCGCCTCGGGCCTGGCCATGGCGCGCTGGTGCGCCGGCCAGGGCGCGCGCGTTCGCGTGTGGGACTCGCGGGCGAATCCGCCGCAGGCCGCGGCGCTGGCCGCCGAGGTCGAGGGCAGCACGTTCTTCTCGGGCGACCTGGGCGCCGACGCGCTGGACGGCATCGCCCGCGTCTACAAGAGTCCGGGCCTGGGCCCCAACGACGCGCGCCTGGCCGCGTTGCTGCAGGCCGCGCGTGCGGCCAACGTCCCGGTGCGCGGCGAGCTGGACCTGTTCTCGCAGGCGCTCGCGCAGCTGAAGGCCGAGCGCGGCTACGTGCCGAAGATCCTGGCCATCACGGGCACCAACGGCAAGACCACCACCACGTCGCTCGCCGGCCAGCTGGTGGAGCGCGCCGGCCGCAGCGTGGCCGTGGCGGGCAACATCGGCCCGACGATGCTGGACACGCTGGCCGCGGCGATCGCCGCGCAGGCCGTGGCCGACGTCGAGGCCGCCGAGCAGGCCGCGGCGCAGGCCGTGATCGATGCCGAGGAAGCCGCCGACAAGGCCGCGCAGGACGCGATCACCCAGGAGGTCGCGCGCGCGGCCGCCGAGAAGCAGGCGCGGCTCGACGCCGAGCTGCGCGCCGCCGACGAGGCGAAGGCTGCCGTGGTCGCCGCGGCCGCGCAGGCCAAGGCGGACGCCGCGGCGGCCAAGACGGCCCGCGCGGAGGCTCGCGCCGCCAAGGCCGCGGCCAAGGCCAATCCGGATGCGGCGCTCGAGATGCCGGTCGAGGCCGACGCTCCGTTGGAAGAACTGGTAGAGACCGAGGACGCCGACGAACTGCGCGAACTCGCCGCCCTCGACGGCAGCGACGTGCCCGCGCAACTGGCCGACGACGTGGACGAGGCCCACGCCGACGAGGCGCTGGCCGCCGAGACGGCCGAGGTCGCCGAGGCCGTCGCGAAGCTGCCCGACGACGACGCGCCCTCCATCGTGCTGATCCCGCCGCCCCCGGCCGACCCGGTGTTCAGCCACCTGCCGCAGGTGTGGGTGCTGGAGCTCTCCAGCTTCCAGCTCGACGAGGTGCAGGACTTCGCTCCGAGCGCCGCCACGGTGCTCAACGTCACCCAGGACCACCTGGACTGGCACGGCACGATGGCCGCCTACGCCGCGGCCAAGGCGCGCATCTTCGGCACCGATGCCATGCCCGACACCGTGATGGTGATCAACCGCGACGACGCGGCGGTCGAGGCCATGATCCCGCCGCCGGTCACGGTCAAGCCCACGCGGCGGGGCGAGCGCGCGAAGCTCGTGCACCGCCGCGTCGTCCGCTTCGGCCTGGACGCGCCGCGCGAGCCGGGCGACTTCGGCCTCGTCGACGAGATGGGCATGGCCTGGCTCGTTCGCGCGATGGAGCTCGATCCGACGATCAGGCGCAAGCCCGGCGACGAGCTCGAGCTGGTGATCCAGCGCCTGATGCCCGCCGACGCGCTGCGCATCCGCGGCCGCCACAACGCCTCCAACGCGCTGGCGGCGCTCGCGCTCGCGAGCTCGGTGGGGATCCCGCTCGCGCCGATGCTGCACGGCCTGCGCGAGTACCGTGGCGAGCCGCACCGCGTCGAGCCCATCGGCATGGTCGGACAGGTGGAGTTCTTCGACGACTCCAAGGGCACCAACGTCGGCGCCACCGTGGCCGCGCTCGATGGCCTGGGCCAGGATCGCATGCCCTCGAAGCTGGTGGTGATCCTGGGCGGCGACGGCAAGGGCCAGGACTTCGCGCCGCTGGCCGAGCCGCTGCGCCGGCACGCCCGCGCGGCCGCGACGATCGGCAAGGATGCCGAGGCGATCGAAGCCATCCTCCTGTCGGCCGGCGTGCCGTTCCAGCGCCATCCCACGCTGGAGGAGGCCACGCGCTGGGCGCATGCGCAAGCCCTGGGCAGCGACGCCGTGCTGCTGAGCCCGGCCTGCGCGAGCCTCGACATGTTCCGCGACTACAAGCACCGCGCCGACGTGTTCGTCGCCACGGTGCGCGACATCGCCGACGATGCAGGCGAGGTGCTCGCATGAGTGCTTTCGCGCTCCTCAAGCAGCATTTGCCGGAATGGCCGGGCTTCCGTCCGGGCGAGTGGTTCCGCAAGCGCCGCGAGGCCGCGTCGGGCGACGAGCGCGTGCCGATCCGCGACTGGGTCGACGCGGGCCGGCCCACGCGCGTGATGGGCGTCGACTCGGCGCTGATCTGGGTGGTGTCGGCGCTGCTCGCGTTCGGCCTCGTGATGGTCTATTCGGCGTCGGTGGCGCTGCCCGACAGCCCGCGCTTCGCGCTGTACACGTCCACGCACTTCCTGAGCCGCCAGGCGCTGTTCATCGCCATCGGGCTCGTGTGCGCGTTCGCCACCGCGCAGATCCCGATCGCGGTGTGGGAGAAGTGGGCGCCGTGGATCTTCGCGCTCGCGATGCTGCTGCTGTTCCTCGTGCTCATCCCGCACATCGGCAAGGGCGTCAACGGCGCGCGCCGCTGGATCCCGATGGGCCTGCTGAACTTCCAGCCCAGCGAGCTCGCCAAGCTGGGCATGTGCATGTACGCGGCCAGCTACATGGTGCGCAAGATGGACGTCAAGGAGCACTTCGTCAAGGCCGTGTGGCCGATGGCGGTGGCCCTCGGCGTGATCGGCGTGCTGCTGCTGGCCGAGCCGGACATGGGCGCGTTCATGGTGATCGCCGCGATCGCGCTGGGCGTGCTGTTCCTGGGCGGCGTGAACGGGCGCATGTTCCTGCTGAGCGTGGGCGTGCTGCTGGGGGCGTTCACGCTGATGATCGTGTTCTCCGAGTTCCGCCGCCAGCGCATCTTCGCGTACCTCGATCCATGGAACCCGACCTACGCGCAGGGCAAGGCCTACCAGCTCACGCACTCGCTGATCGCGTTCGGCCGGGGCGAGATCTTCGGCCAGGGGCTGGGCAACTCCATCGAGAAGCTGCACTACCTGCCCGAGGCGCACACCGACTTCCTGCTGGCCGTGATCGGCGAGGAACTCGGCTTCGCCGGCGTGTTCATCATCGTGGCGGCGTTCTTCTGGCTGACCCGCCGCCTGTTCATCATCGGCCGCCAGGCGATCGCGCTCGACCGCGTGTTCGCCGGCCTGATGTGCCAGGGCGTGGGCCTGTGGATGGGCGCACAGTCGTTCATCAACTTCGGCGTGAACCTGGGCGTGCTGCCCACCAAGGGCCTGACGCTGCCGCTCCTGAGCTACGGCGGCTCGGGCGTGGTGCTCAACCTCGTCGCGCTGGCGCTGGTGCTGCGCGTCGACATGGAAAGCCGCGCCTTGATGCGGGGAGGTCGCGCATGAGCGGTCAACTCGTCACCAAGGCTCCGCGCCACCTCGTGGTGATGGCGGCCGGCACCGGCGGCCACGTGATGCCGGGCCTCGCGGTCGCGCGCGAGGTGATCGCGCGCGGCTGGACGGTCAGCTGGCTGGGCACGCGCACGGGCATGGAGAACCGGCTCGTGCCGCCGTCGGGCATCCCGCTGGACACGATCAACTTCGCCGGCGTGCGCGGCAAGGGCGTGCTGGGCATGTTCAAGGGCCTGCTGCAGCTGGCCTCGGCCTTCGGGGCGTGCAGGCACATCCTGCGCACGCGCAACGCATCGGCCGTGCTGGGCATGGGCGGCTACGTGTGCGTGCCGGGCGGCAAGGTGGCGCGCCGGATGAAGAAGCCGCTGGTGCTGGTCAACGCCGATGCCGCGCTGCTGCTGTCCAACAAGTCCTTGCTGTCGGCCTGCGACGTGATCGCGTTCGGCTTCGACGGCGACGACGCGCGCGCCACGCCCAAGGCGCTGGTCACCGGCAACCCGGTGCGCGCCGAGATCGAGGCCATCGCGCCGCCGGCCCAGCGCTTCGAGCGCCGCAGCGGCCCGCTGCGCGTGCTGCTGGTGGGCGGCAGCCTGGGCGCCAAGGTGCTCAACGAGACGCTGCCGCAGGCGCTCAAGCTGATTCCCGCCGGCGAGCGCCCGCGCGTGACGCACCAGACGGGCGAGAAGAACTGGGAATCCGTGCAGGCCGAATACCACGCGCGCGGCATCGAGGCCGAGGTCGTGCCCTTCATCGACGACATGCCGCGCCGGCTGGCCGACTGCGACCTGATCGTGTGCCGTGCCGGCGCGATCACCGTCAGCGAGCTGTGCGCCGCCGGCGTCGCCAGCGTGCTGGTGCCGCTGGTCATCAGCACCACCTCCCATCAACGCGACAACGCGAAATACATGGCCGGGCACGGCGCCGCGCGCCACCTGCCGCAGGCCGAGCTGACGCCCGAACGCCTGGCCGCCGAGCTGCGCGCGGCCACGCGCGCGGACCTGCTCGCGATGGCGGAACGCGCTCGCGCCCTTGCGCGACCGCAGGCGGCGGCGCGTGTCGCTGACGAACTAGAAAGGCTCGTGGCATGAAACACGCAGTCAAGAAGATCCATTTCGTGGGCGTCGGCGGCGCCGGAATGTCCGGCATCGCCGAGATCCTGCACAACCTCGGCTACGAGGTCTCCGGCTCCGACCAGTCCGACAGCGCCACCTCGCGCCGCCTGGCCTCGCTGGGCATCCGCGTCTGCGTGGGCCACGACGCGGCCAACATCGCCGACGCGCAGGCGGTGGTCACCTCCACGGCCGTGAAGGGCGACAACCCCGAGGTGATCGCGGCGCGCGCCAGACGCATTCCCGTGGTGCCGCGCGCGGTGATGCTGGCCGAGCTGATGCGCCTGAAGAAGGGCATCGCCATCGCGGGCACGCACGGCAAGACCACCACCACGTCGCTGGTCACCAGCGTGCTGGCCGAGGCCGGCGTCGACCCCACCTTCGTCATCGGCGGCAGGCTGAACTCGGCCGGCGCCAACTCGCGCCTGGGCTCGGGCGAGTACATCGTGGTGGAGGCCGACGAGTCCGACGCGTCGTTCCTGAACCTGATGCCCATCCTCTCCGTCGTCACCAATATCGACGCCGACCACATGGACACCTACGGCCACGACTTCGCGCGCCTGAAAGCCGCGTTCGTGGAGTTCCTGCACCGCATGCCGTTCTACGGCTCGGCCATCGTCTGCGGCGACGACCCCGGCGTGCGCTCCATCATCCCGATGGTCTCGCGCCCGGTGATCACCTACGGCATGAACGAGGACGTGCAGGTGCGCGCCGTGGACGTGCAGGCGCTCGAGGGCGGCCAGATGCGCTTCACCTGCCAGCGGCGCAACGGCGTGCAGATGCCGGACTTCGCGGTGACGCTGAACCTGCCCGGCGAGCACAACGTGCGCAACGCGCTGGCCGCGATCGCCGTGGCCACCGAGCTGGAGCTGCCCGACGCGGCCATCCAGCGCGCGCTCGAGGGCTTCACCGGCGTCGGCCGCCGCTTCCAGCGCTATGGCGAGCTGCCGGTGGACGCGGAAAAGGGCGGCGGCGCGTTCACGCTCATCGACGACTACGGCCACCACCCGGTGGAGATGGCCGCGGTGATCGCCGCCGCGCGCGGCGCGTTCCCGCAGCGCCGGCTGGTGCTCGCGTTCCAGCCGCACCGCTACACGCGCACCCGCGACTGCTTCGAGGACTTCGTCAAGGTGATGGGCCAGGCCGATTCCATCCTGCTGACCGAGGTGTACTCGGCCGGCGAGGCGCCCATCGTCGCGGCCGACGGCCGTTCGCTGGCGCGCGCGCTGCGCGTGGCCGGCAAGGTGGACCCCGTGTTCGTGGACGACGTGGGCGACCTGGCCGCGGCCATCGTCGACCACGCGCGCGGCGGCGACGTGGTGATCTCGATGGGCGCGGGCTCCATCGCGGCCGTGCCTCAGCGCGTGGCCGACATGAAGACAGGAGCGGCGCAATGAACTTCATTTCATTGACCCCCGACGAGGCGAGGAAGCTGGGCAAGGTGGCCGTGCTGATGGGCGGTACCTCGGCCGAACGCGAGATCTCGCTGCTGTCGGGCGCGGGCGTGCTGGCCGCGCTGAAGTCGGGCGGCTTCGACGCGCACGCGTTCGATCCGGCCGAGCGCCCGCTCGACGAGCTCAGGCGCGACGGCTTCGCGCGCTGCTTCATCGCGCTGCACGGCCGCCACGGCGAGGACGGCTGCATCCAGGGCGCGCTCGAACTGCTGGGCATCCCCTACACGGGCCCGGGCCCGATGGCCTCGGCCATCGCGATGGACAAGGTGATGACCAAGCGCGTCTGGCGCGCCGAGGTGCTGCCCACGCCGCGCGGCCGCGTGCTGAGCCGCGAGGAGCAGGTCGACAAGTACGTCTCCAAGGTGCCCGACGAGCTGGGCCTGCCGCTGATCGTCAAGCCGCCGCACGAGGGCTCGTCGGTGGGCGTGACCAAGGTCAAGGGCTGGTCGCAGATGAACGAGGCCGTGGCGCTGGCCGCGGGCTACGACGTCGACGTGCTGTGCGAGGAGTTCATCGATGGCGACGAGGTGACCGTGGCCGTGGTGGGCGAGGGCATGGACACGATGGCGCTGCCGGTGGTGCGCATCGTCGCGCCCGACGGCCAGTACGACCTGCAGAACAAGTACTTCACCGACGTCGTGAAGTACCACTGCCCCAGCGGCCTGCCCGACGCCGAGGAGAAGACCGTGCAGCGCCTGGCCGTGGCCGCGTACCGCGCGCTGGGCTGCCGCGGCTGGAGCCGGGCCGACCTGATCATCCGCCACTCGGATCGCAAGCCCTTCCTGATCGAGATGAACACGTCGCCGGGCATGACCACGCACTCGCTGGTGCCGATGGCCGCGCGCGCCGTGGGCCTGTCGTACGAGGCGCTGTGCGCGCACCTGCTGGCCACCGCCGCGCTGGACCCGGTGGGCAAGGGCGGCAAGGCCGCGAAGAACGAGCAGCCGAGCGCGTGATGCTGCTGCGCCAACCCGCCACCCCCGACAACGCGCCCGCCGGCGCGCTGCCGGTGGACGTGCGCCTGATGAACGCGATCGCCGGGATCGTGTTCGTGCTCGCGCTGGCGGCGTTGGTGGCGGCGGGGCTGGCGTGGGCCGCGCGCCGGCCGCAGTTCCAGTTCGGCGACGTGCGCCTGGAGGGCGACCTGCAGCGCAACAGCGTGACCACCGTGCGCGCCAACGCGATGCCGCACCTGGCGGGCAACTTCTTCACGATGGACCTGGCCCGCGCGCGCGCCGCGTTCGAGCAGGTGCCGTGGGTGCGCCGCGCGGTCGTGCGCCGCGTGTGGCCCAACCGGCTGGTGGTGGCGCTGGAGGAGCACCAGCCCGTCGCGCTGTGGGAAGGCGACGAGAGCAGCGACAAGATGGTCAACAGCCACGGCGAGGTCTTCGAGGCCAACGTGGGCGACGTCGAGGACGACAGCCTGCCGCAGTTCGCCGGCCCCGACGGCACGTCGGCGCAGGTGCTGGACATGTACCGCCGCCTGCAGCCGCTGTTCTCGGGCATGGACGCGGAGATGGTGGCCCTGCGGCTGTCGGGCCGCGGCAGCTGGAAGGTGGATCTCGACGACGGCGCGACGATCGAGCTGGGCCGGGGCACGCAGGACGAGGTGGTGGAGCGCACGACGCGCTTCATCCGCACGCTGCCCCAGGTGCTCGACAAGTTCCACGCGCCGCTGGAGACCGCCGACCTGCGCCATGCGGAAGGCTATGCAGTGAAGTTGAAGGGGTTGTCGGTGAACGCTGACGCGAAGCAGCCGCAACAGCCCTCGAGCAAGCAATAGGAAACGGACAGCATGGCCAAGGAATACAAGGATCTCGTCGTCGGACTGGACATCGGCACCGCCAAGGTGATGGCCGTCGTCGCCGAGATACTGCCCGGCGGCGAACTGCGGCTCGCCGGGCTGGGCGTCGCGCCCACGCATGGCCTGAAGCGCGGCGTGGTGGTCAACATCGACGCCACGGTGCAGTCCATCCAGCAGGCCTTGAAGGAGGCCGAGATGATGGCCGACTGCAAGATCTCGCGCGTCTACACGGGCATCACCGGCAGCCACATCCGCGGCCAGAACTCCACGGGCATGGTGATCGTGCGCGACAACCGCGAGGTGACGCCCACCGACATGGCGCGCGTGGTGGAGACCGCCAAGGCCATCAACATCCCCAACGACCAGCGCGTGCTGCTGGTCGAGCCGCAGGAGTTCGTGATCGACGGCCACGAGGTGAAGGAGCCGATCGGCATGAGCGGCAGCCGGCTCGAGGTGCGCGTGCACATCGTCACCGGCGCGCAGAGCGCCGCCGAGAACATCGTCAAGTGCGTGCGCCGCTGCGGGCTCGAGGTCGACCAACTGGTGCTCAACCCGAGCGCGTCGAGCCAGGCCGTGCTGACGCAGGACGAGATGGACCTGGGCGTCGCGCTGGTGGACATCGGCGCGGGCACCACCGACGTGGCCATCTTCACCGGCGGCTCGGTGCGCCACACCGCGGTGATCCCGATCGCCGGCGACCTGATCACCAGCGACATCGCGATGGCGCTGCGCACGCCCACCAAGGACGCCGAGGAGATCAAGGTGGAGTACGGCGTGGCCAAGCAACTGCTGGCCGACGCCACCGAGCAGGTGGAGGTGCCGGGCCTGGGCGACCGCGCGCCGCGCATGCTCAGCCGCCAGGCGCTGGCCGGCGTGATCGAGCCGCGCGTCGAGGAGATCTTCTCGCTGGTGCACCAGGTGATCCGCGAGTCGGGCTGCGAGGAGCTGCTGTCCTCGGGCATCGTGCTCACCGGCGGCACCGCGGTGATGCCGGGCATGGTGGAACTCGGCGAGGACATCTTCCTCAAGCCCGTCCGCAAGGGTCTGCCGACCTATTCGGGCGCGCTGTTCGACATGGTCGCCAACCCGCGTTCGGCGACCGTCATGGGTCTGCTCGAGGAAGCCCGCGTCGCGCACAGCCGGGGCCACAAGGCCGCGGCGCAGGCCGGCTCGATGCAGACCTTCTTCGGCAAGGCGCGGGACTGGTTCATGGGGAATTTCTGATGATGACGAGAGACAGAAGAGGCGTCATCCGCATAAGACGCGACGCGCACGACGCGATCGAGTCGCAGGCAAGGAAACGCCGGGCCGCCCCAAGTTTCCTTGCGCCCCCTCTGGGGGCCGGACGCGCGCAGCGCGACCTTGGGGGCGGCATTCGGGATACGGGGTACGGGTTTTTGGCACAGGCAACTGCAACAGCATCTAGGAAGGAAAAATCATGGCGATCGAGATGATTGAACCGTTTGATCAAGGCACGCAGATCAAGGTCATCGGCGTGGGCGGCGGCGGCGGCAACGCCGTCGAGCACATGCTCAACGAAGGCGTTCAAGGCGTTGAGTTCGTCTGCGCCAACACCGACGCCCAGGCGCTGAACCGCTCGGGCGCGACCCAGATCATCCAGCTGGGCGGCAAGGGCCTCGGCGCCGGCGGCAAGCCCGAGGTGGGCCGGGCCGCGGCCGAGGAGGCGGTCGAGGAGATCAAGGCCGCGATCGCCGGCTCCAACATGCTGTTCATCACCGCCGGCATGGGCGGCGGTACCGGCACCGGCGCCGCGCCCGTCATCGCGCGCGTGGCCAAGGAGATGGGCATCCTCACCGTGGGCGTGGTCACCAAGCCGTTCGAGTTCGAGGGCAACCGCCGCATGAAGTCGGCCGACGCCGGCGTGGCCGAACTGGAAGCCAACGTCGATTCGCTGATCGTGGTGCTCAACGAGAAGCTGCTGGAGGTGCTGGGCGACGACGTCACCCAGGACCAGGCCTTCGCGTACGCCAACGACGTGCTGAAGAACGCCGTGGGCGGCATCTCGGACATCATCCACATCCCGGGCCTCGTGAACGTCGACTTCGAGGACGTGAAGACGGTGATGAGCGAGCCCGGCAAGGCGATGATGGGCACCGCCATCGCCACCGGCCCGGATCGCGCCACCAAGGCCGCCGACGCGGCCGTGGCCTGCCCGCTGCTGGAAGGCATCGACCTGTCCGGTGCCAAGGGCGTGCTGGTGCTGATCGCGGCCTCGCGCTCCACGTTCAAGCTGTCGGAAAGCAAGCTGGCGATGAACACCATCCGCCGCTATGCCGCCGAGGAAGCGCACGTGATCTTCGGCACCGCCTACGACGAGAGCCTGGGCGACCAGCTGCGCGTCACGGTGATCGCCACGGGCCTGTCGCAGTCGCGCCGCGCCCAGGCGCCGCTGACGGTGATCCAGACCACGCAGGCGCTGCGCACCGGCACCGACAACCTGCCCGTGATGAACGCGCAGATGCCGCACACGATGGCCAACGCGCCGCTGATGGGCAGCGCGCACGCGCAGGGCGGCATGCCGTCCGCGCCGGCGATGCCCACCAACCCGGACTACGGCCACCTGGGCACGCCCAGCGTCTGGCGCCATCGCCAGCACGCCGCGGCCAAGGTCGAGGCCCTGAGCTCGCACGGCATGGACGAGATCGAGATCCCGGCCTTCCTGCGCAAGCAGGCCGACTGAACGACGACCCCCACGCTCCCGCCGGTTGCTGCCCCCGAGGGGGAGCGCGGTTCGGCTCGGGTGCGACCCTCGCTTCCCTCTTCTTGGGTGGCCCTGCGGGCGGCTTGAACCGCGTGAGGGTGTCGGGTCTGCTCGCGGCGGCGCGCCGTGGGCGTGTTCGCGTGTCAAAGTCTGATTGATCGGGGAGGGCGCGATGCGCAAGGTGCAGATGAGAGGGGTCGCGGGCGCGGCCGTGATGTTGCTCGCGATCGCGGGGGCCGCGCGGGCGGCGCCCGGCGACGAGGAGCGGCGCAAGGTCTGGGACGACGTCGGCCAGGCCGCGAAGAAGGGCCCGGTGGACGTGCCGCTGCTCGACGAGGCCGTGCTGCACGTGCCCGCGGGCGAGGTCTTCGTGCCGCAGCCGCAGGCCGATCGCCTGCTGAACCTGTTCGGCAATCCGGGCAGCAATCCCGAGATGCCCGGCCTGCTGCTGCCACGTGCGCCCAACGCGAACTGGTACATGCCCGTGCGCTTCCACAAGTCGGGCTACATCAAGGACGACGATGCGAAGACGTGGAACGCCGACGAGATGCTCAAGAGCCTGCGCGACGGCACCGAGGAGCAGAACCGCGAACGCGTGAAGGCCGGACAGCCGGCCGTGGACATCGTCGGCTGGTCCGAGTCGCCGCGCTACGACGCCGCCACGCAACGCCTCTCGTGGTCGCTCACCTCGCGTCCGGTGGGCGCCAAGGCCGAGGATCCGGTGGACGTCAACTACAACACGTACGCGCTGGGCCGCGACGGCTACTTCTCCATGAACATGGTGACGTCGCTGAAGGAGCTCGACGCGCTCAGGCCGGTGGCCGAGAAGCAGCTCGCCGCACTCGAGTTCAGGCCCGGCAAGCGCTACGCGGACTTCGACTCGAAGAGTGATCAGGTGGCCGGCTACGGCCTCGCGTCGCTGGTGGTGGCCGACACCGGCTCGTCCCGGCCCGGCTTCGCGGCACAGGTGGGCGCAATGCTCGCGCGGTACTACAAGCTGGGTGCCCTCTGCGCCGGCCTGTTCGTCGTCGTCGTGGTGGTGATGTCGATCCGGCGCAAGCGCCAGCCCGCGCCCGCCCGGCCCGTCTTCGCCAACACCGTCGCCGAGCCGTCGGTGGCCCACGCGGTGGATCTCGACGTCGGCGACGCCGGAACGACTCCCCCGCAATCGCCTCTCAGGCCCTGATTCCGTTTCCCCTGCAATCCCGATGTTCGCCCGCCTCGCCCTCCTCGTCGTCGCCGCGCTGAAGTTCGGCAAGCTCAGCGGCACGCTGATCACCATGCTGATCTCGATCGGCGCGTATGCCATGGTCTTCGGGTGGCGCTATGCGGTGGGCATCGTGGCGATGCTGTTCCTGCACGAGATGGGCCACTACATCGCGGCGGTCCAGCGCGGCCTCAAGGTGCGCCTGCCGATGTTCATCCCGTTCGCCTTCGCCTGGGTGACGCTGGAGGAATCGCCGCACGACGCCGAGACCGAGGCCTACATCGGCCTGGCCGGCCCGCTGCTGGGCACGGTGGCGGCGATCGGCGCGTACTTCCTCGCGCGCAACTACGACACCACCTGGCTGCTGGCCGTGGCCTACACGGGCTTCTTCATCAACCTGATCAACCTGATCCCGCTGCCGCCGCTGGACGGCGGGCGCGTGACCACCATCCTGTCGCCGCGCATCTGGCTGCTGGGCGTTCCCATCATCGGCGTGCTGATGTGGTACCACTTCAGCGTGATCCTGCTGGTGATCGCGATCATGGCCGGGCCGCACGTGTTCGCGGCGCTGCGCTTCAATCCCGATGACCCGGCCGTCAAGCGCTACTACGACGCGGTGACGCCGCGCACGCGCTGGGAATACGGACTCCTGTACGTTGGCCTGATCGCCTTCCTGGGCTACATGACCAACGAGGTGGATCACCAGCTGCAGGGCATCCACCGCCCCGACGCCGAACAGACGCAGACCGACAGCGTCTGACATGCGGCTTGCCGGGCGGGCATCCCGCCGACGGCGTCGCGGGGCGAGCGCCCGACAGGGTCTTTGAACCGCCGATCGAGTTCGCGGCATGACCGGAACGTGGGACCAGACGGAAGCCAGGGGGCACGCGACAGCTCGACAGGCTTCGGCGCAAACCCACTTCCTCGATCAACCGGAGACAGACCATGCAAAAGCGAGCGTTCTGGAATACGACGGCGTCTGCACGCGCAACGGTGCTGGTGGCATTGCTCACGACGGCCTTCGCCGGCAATGCACTGGCCGATCGTGACGACAGGGACAGCGCCCTGCTGCCCGCACCCGTCATCGTGTCGTCGACGGTGCCTCTCAACGGGGATCTGAACCCCTACGGCGTCGTCTTCGTTCCCAGGGACTTCGCGCGATCGGGCGTGCTCAAGCCCGGCGACCTGCTGGTGTCCAATTTCAACAACAACCAGAACTTGCAGGGCACCGGCACGACGATCGTCAAGATCGTGCCCGGCGGGACGCCCCAGGTGTTCTTCGGCGGCCCCGCCGGACTGGGGCTGACGACCGGACTCGTCGTGTTGAAGAGCGGCTTCGTGATCGTCGGCAACATGCCGAGTGCCGACGGCACCAGCGCGACCGTGCTGCCCGGCTCGATCCTGGTGCTGAACGCCCAGGGCGCGCGCGTGGCGGAGTGGACCAACGCGCAGAATCCCCTGGTGAACGGCCCCTGGGACATGGCCGTCCACGATGAAGGCGACCGCGCGCAGCTCTTCGTCTCGAACGTGCTTGGCGGCACGGTGGTGCGCTTCGATCTGGACATCCGCAATGGCAGGCTGGCCATCGGGCGCGCGGTCCAGATCGCCTCGGGCTACATGCACCGCGGCGACCCCGCCGCGCTCGAGGTGGGGCCCACGGGCCTGGTCTACGACGCCCGAAGAGATCGTCTCTATGTGGCGTCGACCGCGGACAACGCGATCTTCGCCATCGCGGACGCCGGCAAGTCCTCGGCGGACGCGGGCCGCGGCACGGTGGTCTTCCAGGACAACGTGCATCTTCACGGGCCGCTGGGCCTGGCGCTGGGGCCGAACGGCCACCTCTTCGCGAGCAACAGCGACGTCGTCAATTCCGACCCGGCGCACCCGAGCGAGATCGTGGAGTTCACGACGAACGGCAGGTTCGTCGCCCAGCTTTCCGTCGACCCCGCTCAGGGCGGATCGTTCGGCCTCGGCTTTCTGCGGATGAGCGACGACGCCGTCCGTTTCGCCGCGGTCGACGACAACACGGCCACCATCATGGTGTGGACCTTGCCTTTCGAAGCAGGACACTGACTGAACGGCATGGACTGACGGCCGCGTCGGGCCTACCATTGCGGCATGCACAGGCTGGCCGCTCCCCTGTGCGCGCTGGCCCTGTGGCTTGCATCGCCAGCCAGCGCGCAGACACCTCCCGCCGCCGTCACCCCTGCCGGCGGGAATGGCGTGGTGTTGTTGAGCGTCGATGGCGCGATCAGCCCGGCCAGCGCCGATTACGTCGAACGCGGGCTGCAACGGGCGGCCCGGCGCGGCGCGGGCGTGGTCGTGCTGCAGCTCGACACGCCAGGCGGCCTCGAAACGTCCATGCGCGCGATCATCAAGGCGATCCTGGCGTCGACGGTGCCGGTGGTCACCTTCGTCGGCCCGTCCGGCGCGCGAGCCGCCAGCGCCGGCACGTTCATCCTCTACGCGAGCCATGTCGCCGCGATGGCGCCGGCGACCACGCTCGGCGCGGCGACGCCGGTCGTGATCGGCCTGGCGCCGGATCCGTCCCCGGCTCAACCGCCCCCGAACGGCCAGGCCGCGGCCAGCGCCGCGGCCGCGCCGTCGCCGACCGCGCCGCGCGACGCACTGGAGGCCAAGCGAATCAGCGACGCCGCCGCTGGCATCCGCGCGCTGGCGCTGCTGCGCCACCGCAACGCCGAATGGGCGGAGCGCGCCGTGCGCGAGGCGGTGAGCCTGTCGTCCACGGAAGCCCTGTCGCAACATGTCGTCGACGTCGTGGCGAGCGACCTGCCAGACCTGTTGCGACAGCTCGATGGCCGCACGGTGCGGCTGGGCGACGGCCGCTCCGCGACGCTGGCGACGGCCGGCGCGAGCATCGAACGCTGGGATCCGGACTGGCGCGACCGCTTGCTGGCGGTTGTCGGCGACCCGAGCATCGCGATGCTGTTGCTGCTGGTCGGCTTCTACGGCCTGGTGTTCGAGTTCTCCGCCCCTGGCCTCGTGGCGCCCGGCGTGACGGGTGCCGTCTGCCTGGTGCTGGCCCTGTTCGGGATGCAGGCGCTGCCGCTCAGCGGCATCGGCGTCGCGCTGCTCCTGCTCGGGTTGGGATTCTTCGCCGCCGAGGCCTTCGTGCCCAGCCACGGTGCCCTGGGAGCCGGCGGGGTCGCGGCGTTCACCTTCGGCGCGCTGATGCTGGTCGACAGCGACGCGCCCGGCTTCGGCGTGTCGCGGCCGCTGATCGCCGCGCTGGCGCTGGTGTCGCTGGCGTTCGTGGGACTGCTGGCGACGCTCGCCGCGCGCCTGCGGGGGCGGCCGCCGGCCTGCGGCGCTTCGACGATGGTGGGCCTGGCAGGTGAAGTCCTCGAGGCCGACGGGCAGGACGCCTGGGCCGTCCTGCAGGGCGAACGCTGGCGGGTGCGCACCGAGCGCGCACTGCGGCCGGGCGAGCGCGTGCGCGTGTTGCGCGTCGACGGGCTGACGCTCGGCGTCGCGGTCGAGGGAGCCTCGCCATGATCGGAGCCTTCGGGTTCGCGTTGCTGCTGGTCCTCCTGCTGTTCGTGCTGACGGCATCGCTGCGCGTGCTGCGCGAGTACGAGCGCGGCGTCGTCTTCATGCTCGGCCGCTTCCTGGCGGTCAAGGGCCCCGGCCTCGTGCTGCTGATTCCGGCGCTGCAGCAGATGGTGCGCGTGAGCCTGCGGCTGGTCGTGATGGACATCCCCAAGCAGGACGTCATCACGCGCGACAACGTCTCGGTCAAGGTCAATGCGGTGCTGTACTTCAAGGTCGTCGACGCGGAACGCGCCGTGATCCGCGTCGAGAATTTCCTGGTGGCCACCAGCCAGCTCGCGCAGACCACCTTGCGCGCGGTACTCGGCAAGCACGATCTCGATGCCTTGCTCTCCGAACGCGACCGCCTCAACCTCGACGTGCAGAAGATCCTCGACTCCCAGACCGACGCCTGGGGCATCAAGGTCGCCAACGTCGAGATCAAGGACGTCGACATCGACTTGACGATGGTGCGTGCCATCGCGCGCCAGGCCGAGGCCGAGCGCGAGCGGCGCGCCAAGGTGATCCACGCCGAAGGCGAGCTGCAGGCCTCCACCAAGCTCAGCGAGGCCGCCGAGATCCTGGGGCGCCATCCGCAGGCGCTGCAGCTGCGCTACCTCGAGACGCTCACGGTCATCGCCGCGGACAAGAACTCGACCATCGTGTTCCCGCTGCCCCTGGACATCGTGGGGCCCCTGCTGGAGGCGGCAAGGGGGCGGAACACGGCGCCGCCGGCAGGCTGACGGGGGGCCCTCGCGGGCCGGCAATTCGTGCCGGGCCAAGCAAACTATCACCGGATCCGGGCCACCTTTACCGAGTGGCAACGCCCAAACGTGGGATAGTTCGCCATTCAAAGCTGTCAAGGCTGACCGTGTCCCAAGCCGAATGGCAAGCGTGCAAGAGCGATATCGTCGATCGATTCGCCACTCCCAGCAACCTGCGCGGTTCGCTGCAATTCCTCTCCGTCATCGCACCGATCGCCGGGCTCTGGTTCCTGATCCGGCAGACCTGGCTGGATTCCGCGTGGCTCGATGCGGCGGCCACCGCGGCCCTCAGCCTGTTCCTGCTGCGCGGCTTCGTGCTGATGCATGACTGCGGCCATCACAGCCTGTTCCGGAGCAAGTCGCTGAACCGCCTCGGCGGCTTCCTGCTGGGCGTGTTGTCCGGGCTGCCGCAGCAGGTGTGGGCGGAGAATCACCGCTACCACCACGTGACCAACGGCAACTGGGCGAAGTACCGCGGGCCGCTGAACGTGGCCAGCGTCGCCGACTACCAGGCCATGAGCGCGCGCGACCAGCGGCACTATCGATACACGCGCGACATCCGCATCGCGCCCCTGGCGGGGTGTCTCTATTTCCTGGTCAATCCGCGCATCACCTGGCTGCGCGCCAGCATCCAGCGCCTGCGCCGTCGTCCTGCGGCCGGGCCCGGGACCGCGGCCGCTTCGCCGCTGCCCGCCGTCACCGCGGCGCACTATCGCCACATGCTCTGGAACAACCTGCTGCTGCTCGCGGCCTGGGGCGCGATGGCCTGGGCGGTCGGGCCGTTGCAGTTCCTCGTCTGCTACCTCGTGAGCGGATCGCTGGCCGGCGCCTACGGCATCGTGCTGTTCACGGTGCAGCACAACTTCGAGCACTCCTACGCGAGCGCGGACGCGGGCTGGGATCGCGACGAGGCGGCATTGCACGGGACGAGCTTCCTCGTCCTGCCGCGCTGGCTGAACTGGATCACCGCCGACGCGGCGTACCACCACGTGCACCACCTGTGCGCCAGCGTTCCCAACTACCGGCTCGCGGCCTGCCACAAGGAACACGAACAGCTGTTCTCGGGGGTGCGGCGCGTGGGGCTGTTCGAGATTCCCGGCGCGCTCAAGCACGTCTTGTGGGACATGTCGGCCCGCCGGCTGGTGTCGGTGGCCGAGATCGCGCGCTGAGGAGTCTCCGGGCCATTGCTTTCCTTCATCGCCGCGATGGTCAAACAGTTTCCCCGGGCGCGGCAGGGGCGCGGCCCAGTCCCTACAATCCGGGCATGCTCCAGCAACGCACGCTCAAGTCCATCACCCGCGCCGTCGGCGTGGGCCTGCACAGCGGTCAGAAGGTGGAGATGACGCTGCGGCCCGCGGCGCCCGACACCGGCATCGTGTTCCGCCGCGTCGACCTGCCGCAGCCGGTCGACATCCCGGCCAACGCCGGCTCGGTGTCCGACACGCGCATGAACTCCACCATCTCCTCGGGCGGCGACCCCGGCGGTCCCAAGGTGCAGACGATCGAGCACCTGATGTCGGCCTGCGCGGGCCTGGGCATCGACAACCTCGTCGTCGACATGACCGCCGACGAGGTGCCCATCCTCGACGGCTCCTCGGCCAGCTTCGTGTTCCTGCTGCAGAGCGCGGGCATCGTGCTGCAGGACGCGCCCAAGAGGTTCGTTCGGGTGCTCAAGCCGGTGGAGGTGCGCCGCGGCGAGGGCGCGTCGCTCGCCTGGGCGCGGCTGGAGCCGTACCACGGCTACAAGCTCACGTTCGAGATCGAGTTCAACCACCCGGCGGTGGACGCCACCGGCCAGCAGGTGAGCTTCGACATGGGCAGCGGCAAGTACAAGAGCGACATCGCGCGGGCCCGTACCTTCGGCTTCACGAAGGATCTCGACCTGATGCGCTCGCGCGGCCTCACCATGGGCGGCAGCATGGACAACGCGATCGTCGTCGACGACTCGCGCGTGCTCAACGCCGACGGCCTCCGCTACGACGACGAGTTCGTCAAGCACAAGATCCTCGACGCGATCGGCGACCTGTTCGTCATCGGCCATCCGCTGCTGGCCAGCTACACCGCCTACAAGAGCGGCCACGCCATGAACAACATGCTGCTGCGCGAGCTGCTGGCCGATCCCACCGCCTACGAGACGGTCACCTTCGACGACGAGCGCCTGGCTCCGGCCGGTTTCGCGGAGCTTGCGCCGGCCTGGTAACAACGCGCGAACGCCGCGGGCGGAAGCCGCACGCAGGCGAGAATGGGCACCTGCCGAGTTCCGCCCTCCAGGCACCATGTCCCTGCGTTCCTCCATCGTCCGACGCTGCCTGCAGTCCTGCTTCGAGGCCACCGGCCTGCGCGTGGTGAACCTGCCGCACGTGGTCGACGCGCGCCAGCATGTCGAGCCGCCCGTGCGGCTGGACGCCGGCTACCTGGTGGTCGATCGCCATGCCCTGGCCTGGATCACGTTCTCGCGCACCTCGGACGGCGACGCCACGCCCACCCACACCCTGGGCTTCGCCACGCTGTCGGGCGCGCTGCGCGCGATCTGCGCCGAGCGCATCGGCCTGGCCGGCCGGGCCGCCATCCCCGGTCCGGCGCGCGCCGTGGAACTGCGGCGCGCCGGACGCTGGCAGGAGGTGCTGGACGCCAGCGAATGCGTCGAGGCGCCGATGCGCGCGCGCCTGGAGGCCTGGCTGCACGGCGGGCGCTTCACGGCGTACCGGCTGGCGCTGGGGCTGCTCAAGCGTCTCTGACCGCGGTCGGCCTGGCGGCTATACCCGACTGCGCCGCAGGATAAAGTAAACCAGCTTATCATTTTCCATGCCCAGGATCCTGGGGGCACGCGCGTGCCCGGGTGACGTGGGCGGCAACCGGTGCGCGGAGGGTGCCGGACACGCCGTCCCCGGCCCCATCCGGCCTCCCGACCGCGTCGCGTTCGGTCCGGGGACGCTCCAGCCGCAGTCAACGGCGCCCGCCATCCAACAACTTCGAAGAGACAAGCCGCATGTTCCATTCCCTGGCCGTCCACGCGCCGCGTTCGACTTCCGCCACCGCCGCCGTCCTGGCCTGCCTGCTGGCGCTCGCGGCCTGCGGCGCCAAGGCCCCGCCGGCCGGTCCGCCGCCGGCGCCCGAAGTGGGCGTCGTCACCGTGGCGCAGCGCACGCTGGACGTGCCCACCGAACTGCCGGGGCGCGTCGAGGCCGCCCGCGTGGCGCAGGTGCGCGCGCGCGTGACCGGCATCGTGCAGAAGCGCCTGTTCGCCGAAGGCAGCGACGTCAAGGCCGGCGAGCCGCTGTTCCAGATCGATCCCGCGCCGTACAAGGCCGCCATCGACAGCGCCAGGGCCGCGCTCGCCAAGGCCCAGGCCAACGAGCAGCAGGCCGCGGGCCTGCTCGCCCGCTACAAGCCGCTGCGCGAGGCCAACGCCATCAGCCAGCAGGACTTCGTCAACGCGACGTCCTCGGCCGCCCAGGCCGCGGCCGACGTCGCCGCCGCCAGGGCCGCGGTGCAGACGGCGCAGCTGAACCTCGACTACGCCACGGTCACCGCGCCCATCAGCGGCCGCATCGGCCAGGCGCTGGTCACCGAGGGCGCGCTGGTGTCGGCCACCGAGGCCACGCAGCTCGCGCTGATCCAGCAGGTCGACCAGGTCTACGTGAACTTCGCGCAGCCGGTGAGCGACATCACGAAGCTGCGCAACGCGTTCGCCAGCGGCAAGTCGAAGTCGCTCGGCCTGACGATTCCCGTGCGCATCGCGCTGGACGACGGCAGCGAGCTGCCGCAGGCCGGCAAGCTGCTGTTCTCCGACCTGACGGTGGACCCCACCTCGGGCCAGGTGAACGTGCGCGCCAGGGTGCCCAACCCCGACGGCGCGCTGCTGCCCGGCATGTACGTGCGCGGCCGCATCGCGCAGCAGCAGGTGGACTCGGCCGTGCTGCTGCCGCAGCAGGCGGTGCAGCGCACCACGCAGAACGACACCGTAATGGTGGTCGGCGCCGAAGGCAAGCCCTCGGTGCGCGTGGTCAGGCTGGGCGGCTCGGACAACGGCAAGTGGATCATCCTCGACGGCCTGAAGCCGGGCGAGCAGGTGATCGTCGACGGATTCCAGAAGATCCGTCCGGGCGGCACCGTCAAGCCGGTGGCCTGGGGCGCGAGCGCGCCGGCGCCTGCTTCCGCCGCCAGCCGCTGATCGGGCGACGCACATGGCCAAGTTCTTCATCGAACGTCCGATCTTCGCGATCGTCCTCGCGCTGTTCGTGCTCGTGTTCGGCAGCGTGGCCATCACGCAGCTGCCGATCGCGCAGTACCCGCCCGTGGCGCCGCCCACCATCGTCCTGACCGCCACCTACCCGGGCGCGTCGGCCAAGACCATGGACGAGGCCGTCATCAGCGTCATCGAGCAGGAGTTGAACGGCTCGCCCGGCATGATCTACATGGAGTCGGTGAGCCAGTCCAACGGCACCGGCACCATCACGGTCAGCTACGAGCCTGGCACCAGCCCCGACCTCGCGCAGGTGGACGTGCAGAACCGCCTGTCGCGCGCCGCGCCGCGGCTGCCGTCGGCCGTCACGCAGCAGGGCGTGCGCGTGGACAAGGCGCGCTCGAACTTCCTGCTGTTCACGATCCTGTCGTCCGACAACCCGGCCTACGACCCGGTGGCGCTCGGCGACTACGCGTCGCGCAACGTGCTGCCGGAAATCCAGCGCCTGCCGGGCGTCGGCCAGGCCCAGCTGTTCGGCACCGAGCGCGCGATGCGCGTGTGGGTGGATCCGGCCAGGCTGGTGGGCTACAAGCTCTCGATGGACACGGTCAACTCGGCGATCGCGGCGCAGAACGCGCAGGTCGCGGCGGGCTCGATTGGCGACATCCCCAACGTGCTGACGCAGGGCATCACGGCCACGGTGGTGGTGCAGGGCCAGCTCACCAGCATCGAGCAGTTCGGCGCGATCGTCCTGCGCGCGAACCCCGACGGCTCGTCGGTGCGGCTGCGCGACGTCGCGCGCCTCGAACTCGGCGCGCAGACCTACGCCACGTCGGCGCGCCTGAACGGCGAGCCGTCCACCGGCATCGGCGTGCAGCTCTCGCCTTCGGGCAACGCGCTGGCCACGGCCGAGGCGATCAAGACGCGCATGGCGCAGCTGTCGAAGTACTTCCCCGAAGGCGTGAAGTACAGCATCCCCTACGACAGCTCGCGCTTCATCAAGATCTCCATCCGCCAGGTGGTGGAGACGCTGCTGGAGGCCGTCGCGCTCGTCTTCGTCGTGATGTTCGTGTTCCTGCAGGACTGGCGCTACACGCTGATCCCCACCATCGTCGTGCCGGTGGCGCTGCTCGGCACCTTCGGCGTGCTGCTGGCACTCGGCTACTCCATCAACGTGCTCACGATGTTCGGCATGGTGCTGGTGATCGGCATCGTGGTGGACGACGCGATCGTGGTGGTGGAGAACGTCGAGCGCATCATGAGCACCGAGGGCCTGCCGCCGCTGGAGGCCACGCGCAAGGCGATGAGCCAGATCCAGGGCGCCATCATCGGCGTGACCGTGGTGCTGATCTCGGTGTTCGTGCCGCTGGCGTTCTTCGGCGGCGCCGTGGGCAACATCTACCGCCAGTTCTCCACCGTGATGGTGGCCTCGATCGCGTTTTCGGCGTTCATGGCGCTGTCGCTCACGCCGGCGCTGTGCGGCATGCTGCTGCGGCCCGTGGAGGCCGGCCACCACCATGCCAAGCGCGGGTTCTTCGGCCTGTTCAACCGCAACTTCGACAAGGTGACGCATGGGTACGAGGGCCTGGTGGCGCGCGCGCTGGGCCGCACCGGCCGCCGGTTCATGCTGATGTTCTTCGCCGTGATCGTGGGCGGCGTCGTGCTGTTCTTCGTGAAGCTGCCGGCGTCGTTCCTGCCGGGCGAGGACCAGGGCTACCTGATCGTCAACGTGCAGCTGCCGCCGGGCGCCACGCGCAACCGCACGCTGGACGTGATGAAGCAGGTCGAAGGCTACGTGCTCAAGCAGCCCGAGGTGCAGAGCATGGTCGGCGTGCTGGGCTTCTCGTTCTCGGGCTCGGGCCAGAACGCCGCGCTGGCGTTCGTCACGCTCAAGGACTGGGACGAGCGCAAGGGCAAGGAACACGCGGCGCAGTCGGTGGCGGGGCGCGCGTTCGGCGCGCTGTCGCACGTGCGCGATGCGTTCATCTTCCCGCTGAGCCCGCCGCCCATCCCCGAGCTGGGCACCGCGTCGGGCTTCAGCTTCCGCCTGCAGGATCGCGGCGGCCTGGGCCACGACGCGCTGCTCGCGGCCCGCAACCAGCTGCTGGGACTGGCGTCCAAGGACCCGATCCTGGCCGGCATCCGCCCCGACGGGCTGGAAGACGCCGCGCAGCTGGAGGTCACGATCGACCGCGAGAAGGCCGCCAGCCAGGGCGTGGGCTTCGCCGCCATCAACTCGGCGATCTCCACCGGCTTCGGCTCGGCCTACATCAACGACTTCCCGAACGCCGGCCGCCTGCAGCGCGTGGTGGTGCAGGCCGACCAGCAGGCGCGCATGCAGCCCGAGGACCTGCTGCGGCTGAACGCGGTCAACGCCACCGGCCAGCCGGTGCCGCTGTCGGCGTTCGCGAGCGTGCACTGGGTCACGGGCCCGGTGCAGAGCATCCGCTACAACGGCTATCCGGCCATGCGCATCGCCGGCGACGCGTCGGCCGGCCACAGCACCGGCGAGGCGATGGACGAGATGGAGAGGCTGGCCACGCAGCTGCCGGCGGGCTTCGGCTACGAGTGGACGGGCCAGTCGCGCGAGGAGAAGCTCTCGGGCTCGACCGCGCCCATCCTGCTCGCGTTCTCGATGCTGGCGGTGTTCCTGTGCCTGGCCGCGCTGTACGAGAGCTGGTCCATTCCGGCGGCCGTGCTGCTGGTGGTGCCGGTGGGCGTGCTGGGCGCGCTGCTGGGCGCGTGGTCGCGCGACTTCGCCAACGACGTCTACTTCAAGGTGGGCCTGATCACCATCATCGGCCTGTCGGCGAAGAACGCGGTGCTGATCATCGAGTTCGCGAAGGACCTGCAGGCGCAGGGCAAGAGCGCCGTCGACGCGGCGCTGGAGGCCATCCGCCTGCGCTTCCGTCCCATCATCATGACCTCGCTGGCGTTCATGCTGGGCGTGCTGCCGCTGGCCATCTCCACCGGAGCCGGCTCGGCCAGCCAGCGCGCCATCGGCACCGGCGTGATGGGCGGCATGGCCACGGCCACGCTCATCGGCGTCGTCTTCGTGCCGCTGTTCTTCGTACTCGTGCGCTCGCTGTTCAAGGGCAGCAAGCGCCAGCACGACTTCGATCTCGCGCACTCGCGATCCTTCAAGGAATGAGGCCATGCGCAATTCCTGCATCCGCAAATCCCTCGTGACGAGTCGTTCCCTCTCCTGCGTGGCGCTCGCCGCCGCGCTGTGCGCCTGCTCCACGATGGCGCCACGCTACGAGCGCCCCGCTGCGCCCGTGGCGGCGGCGTTCCCGTCGGCCGCGGCATCGGCCGCCGCGCCGTCCACCGACGTCGCGCCCGCGGCGCAGCCGTGGCAGGCCTACTTCAAGGACGCGCGCCTGGATCAGCTGATCTCGGCCGCGCTGGCCAACAACCGCGACCTGCGCGTGGCCATGCTCAACATCGAGGTCGCGCGCGCGCAGGTGGGCCTGAGCCGCGCCAACGACTTCCCCACCATCAACCTGCAGGGCACGCGCACGCGCGAGACCGGCATCCAGACCCTCAACACCGTGGGCCTGGCGGTGGCCGGCTACGAGGTCGACCTGTGGGGCCGCGTGCGCTCGCTGACCGACGCCGCGCTCGCGCAGCTCTCGGCCACCGAGGAGGCGCGCAAGGCGGCGCAGATCTCGCTGATCGCGTCGGTAGCCAACGCCTACTACGCGATGGCCGGCGACCAGGCCTTGCTGGATGTCGCGCGGCAGACGCTCTCCACGCGTACCGACACGCTTAAGCTGATCCAGCTGCGCTTCGACAACGGCGTGGCCTCCAGCATCGACCTGCAGCTGAACAAGTCGCTGGTGGAGAGCGCTCGCGTCGCCTTCGTGACCGCGCAACGCCAGCGCGCGCTGGACCAGAACGCGCTGGAGCTGCTGATCGGCGGCCCGCTGCCGGCGCAGCAGCCTGCGGCGACGGCGTGGGACGACATGGCGTTGCCCGACGTGCCGGCCGGCCTGCCGTCGGAGGTGCTGCTGGGCCGCCCGGACGTGCGCCAGGCGGAGGAGCAGCTGATCGCGGCCAACGCCAACATCGGTGCCGCGCGCGCGGCGTTCTTCCCCACGATCTCGCTCACCGGCAGCTACGGCACGGCGAGCACGTCGCTCAACGGGCTGTTCGACCACTCGGCCTGGAGCTTCATCCCGCAGGTGACGCTGCCGCTGTTCGACGCCGGCCGCACGCGCAACAACCTGCGCGTGAGCGAGGCCCAGCGCGATCTCGCGGTGGTCCAGTACGAGAAAGCCGTGCAGGTGGCGTTCCGCGACGTGGCCGACGCCCTGGCCGGCCGCGCCACGCTGGCCGACCAGCTCTCGGCGCAACAGGCCGAGACCGATGCCGAGGCGGCGCGCTACAAGCTCTCCGACCTGCTGTTCACCAACGGCGTGGCGAGCTCGCTGGACCAGCTCGATGCGCAGCGTTCGCTGTTCGCGTCGCAGCAGGCGCTGGTGCAGGTGAAGCTGGCGTTGCTGCAGAACCGGATCGCGGTGTACCGGGCGCTGGGCGGCGGCTGGACGATGCCGGAGACGCCGGCGTCCTGACCCGGGCGTGCCCGGCGAAGCGCGGGGCTTCGTGCGGGCGCTGCCGGCGACGATGCCGGAAGGCCGGGGGACGACGGGACGGGTGTTAGGGGGTGGTCACTCCGGCCACTGCGGCTCCTCGCCGCTGTCGTCGAAGCGCGGGAAGATGGTCAGGTTGACCACCTTGCCCTTGGCCACCCACAGCATCAGGCCGTGCTGCTCGCTTTGCCAGCACTGGCCGGAGTCGGCGAAGTCGTCGGTGAGTTCGAGGTCGTGGATGTCGGCGTCGCGCGCGTGGCGCTTCAGGTCGGCCAGCTCGCAGCCGATGAGCGCCACGCCGTTGACGGTGATGTCGGCCGACCACGCGGTGATGGACTCGAGCTTGGAGTCGGGCACGGCCTCGAACTCGAGCTCGATGTCGCCGCCCTGGTAGAACCAGGTCTCCACGGCACTGCCTTCGTCGTCCGCGGACGTTTCCACGGAGTCTGGCTTGCCGGCGGTGGCGCGCACGAGCTCGCGGCTCATGCCCAGCACGAAGGGAGCGATTCCGAAGTAGGGGGTAGCGTCGGCCATGGGGTCTCGTCTGGAAGGCAGTGTGTCCGGACCTCAGTATGTACGACCGCCGCGATATTGGGCGTGCTGCTTGCGCGCCAGGGGGGTGGCGGCGGCCAGCGCGGCAAGCGTGTGGCCGGCATGGGCGTGCACGATCGCCAGCCCGAGGGCGTCGGCGGCGTCCTTGCCGGGCAGGCCGGGCAGGCCCAGCAGGCGCGCCACCATCTGCTGCACCTGCTCCTTCTTCGCCTGGCCGTGGCCGACGATGCCCTTCTTCATCTGCACGGCCGTGTACTCGGACACCGGCAGGTCGGCCGCCACCAGCGCCGCCATGGCCGCGCCGCGCGCCTGGCCCAGCAGCAGCGTGCTCTGCGGGTTGACGTTGACGAACACGATCTCCATGGACGCCTGCTGCGGCTGGTAGCGCTGCACCACCTCGCGCACGCCCTCGAACAGCACCTTGATGCGTCCCGGCAGGTCGCCGAGGGCGTGCTGCGTGGTGCTGATCGTGCCGCTGGCCACGTAGCGCAGCGTGGCGCCCTCGGCCTCGATCACGCCGAAGCCGGTGGTGCGCAGGCCGGGGTCGATGCCGAGGATGCGGATCATGACTTGAGCTGGAAGTACCAGCGCACGGAATGGAAGAACACGGGCGCGGCGAAGCACAGCGGCGCCACGCGGTCCAGCAGCCCGACGGCGCCGGTCACCTGGCCCGTGTTGCCCCAGTAGTTGACGCCGGCGTCGCGCTTCAGCGCCGTCATCACGAACTCGCCCAGGGTGCCGGCCGCGCCGGCGATCAGCGCCATCACCATCGCCTGCGGCAGCTTGAACGGCGTGATCCAGAACAGCAGGCCGCCGACGACGGCAGCGCCCAGGCAGGCCAGGCCCCAGGCGCGCAGGCCGAAGCTGCGGTCGATCATGCGGGCCACCGGGCGGCGGCGCAGGCGGCCGCTGATGAAGGTCTCCAGCATCTGCGCGGTCACCGTCACCACCACCAGGAAGAACACCAGGAACGGGCCGCGGTCTTGCACGTGCGGGAAGTCCAGCAGCAGCAGCGCAGGCGCATGCGACAGGCCGAACACGCACACCATCACGCCCCACTGGATCTTCGCGTTGCGCTCCAGGAAGCGCAGCGGATCGCCGCCCAGCGCGCTCAGCACGGGGATGGCCAGGAACACATAGACCGGGATGAACACCGTGAACAGGTCGAAGCTGCGCGCCCCGGCCAGCACGTATTGCACCGGCAGCACCACGAAGAAGGCCAGCATCAGGCTGCGGTGGTCGGCGCGGCGCGTCTGCATCAGCGTGACGAACTCGCGCAGCGCGAGGAACGAGATCACCGCGAACAGGAAGGTGGCGCCGGGCGCGCCCGACACCCAGGCGAGCCAGAACACGATGGCACCGGTCCACGTGGCGCGCAGGTCGGCGGCGAACTTCGGCAGGCCGTGGTCGTCCTGCGGCGACTTGTCGCGCATCGCCGCGAAGACGGCGCCGGCCGAGACGAGCAGCAGCCCGCCGAACAGGATCAGGAACAGCAGCCCGATCTGCTGCGTCGCGCTGAGCGATTGGAGGTATCTCATGCGGCACCCCCCGGCTTCAGCGCGATGACGGCCTCACGCGCGCGCGCCAGGAAATCCGCCTTGGGCTCGTCCTCGGCGAGCTGGCAGGGCGCGCCGAAGGTGACGGTGCACAGGATGGGCACCGGCACCACTTCGCCCTTGGGCATCACGCGCTGCACGTTGTCGATCCAGCACGGGATCAGCTGCACGGCGGGGAACTGCTTCGCGAGCCGGTAGAGGCCGCTCTTGAAGTCCTGCGGCAAGCCCTTGTTGCTGCGCGTGCCCTCGGGAAAGATCACCAGCGAGTCGCCTTGTTCCAGCGCGGCGATCAGTGGCTCCAGCGGATCGGGGCCGCCCTCCTTGCGCTCGCGGTCGACGTACACGGCGCGGAACACCTCGCGCGTGATCCAGTGCTTGAGCGGCGTCTTCGTCCAGTAGTCGGCGGCGGCGATGGGCCGGGTCTGCGCCCGCAGGTCGGAAGGCAGCGTGGCCCAGACGAGCACCCAGTCGAGGTGGCTCTGGTGGTTGGCGAAGTAGATGCGCTGTTCCGCTTTCGGCGGGACGCCCTTCCAGTGGCCTTGCGCGCCGGTGATCAGCCGCGCGACGGCTGCCAGCACGAAGCCCATTGCATCGGCTCTGTTCATGCCGGCAGTGTAGAGGCTACAGGGGTGCTCCCAGCGGCAAGGCGCGCAGTTCGGCATGCGACGGCGCGGCATCGGCCTTGCGCTTGCCGGAGTCCTCGAAGCGATCCCAGCCGACGTCGGCGATGAACCACAGCGACCGGCCCACCACGATGCCATGCGTCGGCTCGCCCAGCCCCGGCGTGCCCGACTCGAGCACCTGCTGGCGCTGCAGGTCGTCGGAGAAGCGGATCACTCGCGGCGGCGAGAGGCCGTTCTGCACGGCCACCAGCGTCGCGTCGTCGCGCACGAGGCCGTCGATGCCGGCGGTGAACACGCCAGCGCCGTTGGCGGGCCAGCGCGCCGCGCAGGGACAACCGGAGAGCTCGAGCAACGCGATGCCGCGCGCGTAGTCCGGCACGAGCAGCGTGCGGCCGTCGGCCGACAGCGCGGGCGTCTGCGGCGAGGCGAAGTCGCCGGCCGCGTCCAGGCGTTCGAACGCGCGCGCGCCGGGCCGCAGGCGCAGCACCGCGCCGTGCACGCTCTCAGACGCGTAGACCGTGCCGTCGCCGGCCACCAGCATGTCGCCCAGCACGCCGGGCAGGCCGGCCTCCACGCGTTGCACGACGCGGCCGGTGCGCAGGTCCAGCGCCACGAGCGCGGTGCGTTCCGCGGACGGCGGCCCTTCGCCGCAGCCGTCGGCCTGTGCCACGGTGGCGATCGTGGCCCAGAGCCGGTGGCGCCTGTCGTCGATGCCGAGTGCGAAGACCGAAGACGGCAGGCGCGCGAAGCGGCGGTCGGTCGCGCCCGCGCGCGCCGGGTCGGCGACGACGCGAATCTCGCAGTGGCGCACGTCGCTCACGAACAGGCGCTTCGTGCGCGCGTCCCAGGCCAGCGATTCGGGCAGCGCGTCGGTGGCGGCGAAGGCCATCAGGCGCGTGGAAGCGCCGATGGCGGCCTGGTTGGCGAGCAGGCGCTCGCGCAGCGCGCGGAAGTCGGGGCGTTCGTCAAGCGATGCGAAGTCGGCGTCCTTGGCCAGGTCGAAGACGAGTCCGGCGTCGGCCAGGCGTGTCAGCGCCGCGATCGCCTCGTCGGCGTGCGCTAGCTTCGCGGCGCTGGCCGCGAGCTTGTAGACGATGGTCGCGCTGCCGGGCAACGCCGGCGCGAGTTGCACGAGGGTGTCGTGCAGGCCGGCGTGGTCGCCCGCCCTGGACTGCGCGCGGGCCTGGCGATTCAGCGCCCGCCAGTCGTCGGCCGCCGCGGGTGACGATGCCAGCGCGATCGCCAGCGGAAGCACGAGGCCCGCGGCGCGGCGAAGTTGGTTCATGGCGTGTCCCTCGTTCAGGACACGCATCCTCGCCCAGCCGCCGCCCGCCGGCAACGCGCGTGGCCACCAGCGGCGGATTCGAGGGGATCAGTGACGGAAGTGGCGCGTGCCGGTGAGCACCATGGCGATGCCGCGCTCGTCGGCCGCGTTGATCACCTCTTCGTCGCGCATCGAGCCGCCCGGCTGGATGACGCAGGTGGCGCCGGCGTCGCAGACCACGTCCAGCCCGTCGCGGAACGGGAAGAACGCGTCGCTGGCGACGGCCGTGCCCCTGAGCGTGAGGCCGGCGTTCTCGGCCTTGATGCCGGCGATGCGGGCCGAGTCGATGCGGCTCATCTGGCCGGCGCCCACGCCCATGGTCATGCCGTTGGCGCAGAAGACGATGGCGTTGCTCTTGACGAACTTGGCCACCTTCCACGCGAACATCAGGTCGACCATCTGTGCGGCCGTGGGCTGCACCTTGGTGACGATCTTCAGCTCGGATTGCGCCACGTTGCGCGCGTCGGAGGACTGCAGCAGCACGCCGCCGCCCACGCGCTTCATGTCGACCGCGTTCATCGCGTGGCCGCCTTCCGGCAGCGCCACCTCGAGCACGCGCACGTTCTGCTTGGCGGCGAAGATGGTGCGCGCTTCCGGCGTGACCGACGGGGCGATCACGACTTCGACGAACTGCCGCACGACGGCCTCGGCCGCGGCGCCGTCCAGCGTGCGGTTGAAGGCGATGATGCCGCCGAAGGCCGACGTCGGGTCGGTCTTGAAGGCCTTGGCGTAGGCCTCGGCCGCGCTGGCGCCGATGGCCACGCCGCACGGGTTGGCGTGCTTGACGATCACGCACGCGGGCACGTCGAAGGTCTTGACGCATTCCCACGCCGCGTCGGAGTCGGCGATGTTGTTGAACGAGAGTTCCTTGCCCTGCAGCTGGTGCCAGCCGGCCAGCGTGCCCGGCGCGGGCTGCGCGTCGCGGTAGAACGCGGCACCCTGGTGCGGGTTCTCGCCGTAGCGCATGTCCTGCACCTTGGTGAGCTGCAGCGTGAAGGTGGCGGGCCAGTCGCCGCGCTTGGGCACGGCCTCGCCGTGGCTCTCGGCGCCGTCCTCGAGCGCCGTGAGGTAGTTGGTGATCATGCCGTCGTAGGCCGCCGTGTGCGCGAACACCTTCTTGGCGAGCGCGAACTTGGTCTTCTTCCGCAGGCCTTCGGGCGACTTGAGTTCGGCGATCACCTGCGGGTAGTCCGCGGGGTCGATCACCACGGCCACGTCCTGCCAGTTCTTGGCCGCGGCGCGCAGCATCGCGGGGCCGCCGATGTCGATGTTCTCGATCGCGTCCTCCAGCGTGCAGTCGGGATTCGCGGTGGCCTTGGCGAACGGGTACAGGTTGATGACGAGCAGGTCGATGGTGCCGATGCCGTGCTCCTTGAGCGCGGCCATGTGCTCGGGCACGTCGCGCCGCGCCAGCAGGCCGCCGTGCACGCGCGGGTGCAGCGTCTTCACGCGGCCGTCGAGCATCTCGGGAAAGCCGGTGATCTCCGAGACCTCGGTCACGGGCAGGCCGTTCTCGGCCAGCAGCTTGGCCGTGCCGCCGGTGGACAGCAGCTTCACGCCGCTGTCGTGCAGCGTGCGTGCGAACTCGACGATGCCGGTCTTGTCGGAGACGGAGAGCAGGGCGGTGAGGGACATGGTTCGTTCTTCCGGAAATGAAATCTTATTGGTCGACGAGCTTGTGCTCGAGCAGCTTGCGGCGCAGCGTGTTGCGGTTGATGCCCAGCCACTCGGCAGCCTTGCTCTGGTTGCCGTCGGCGTGGCGCAGCACGACGTCCAGCAGGGGCTTCTCGACGGTGTTCATGAACATCTCGTGCATCGAGTTCGGCTCGACGCCGTGCAGGTCCTTGAAATACTGTTCCAGCGTCTCGCGGACGCAGGCTTCGATCTGTTTCTTGCTCATGCTCTCAGGCTTCTTGTTGTAGCTGCGCTTCGTTGGCGGCCGGCCACAGGGTGTAGCGGTCGGCCAGCTGGTCGAAGTAGTCGGTCACGCCGGCCATCTGCGTCCTGCAGTCGGCGTGCGTGTTCATCACCGCGCGGAACTCCGGCCCTCCCGGGAGCGCGTGGACGGCCCAGCCGATGTGCTTGCGGGCCGTCCGCACGCCCAGGTCCTCGCCATAGAGGCCGTAGTGGTCGTGCAGATGTTCGGTGAGCCAGCGCGCGACGTCGCGCGTGGCCGGGGCGGCGAGGCGCTGCCCCGTCGCCAGGTAGTGGGCGATCTCGTTGAAGATCCACGGGCGGCCTTGCGCCGCGCGGCCCACCATCAGCGCGTCGGCGCCGGTGGCCTTCAACACCGCGGCGGCCTTCTCGGGCGAATCGATGTCGCCGTTGGCCACCACGGGGATGCGCAGCGCGGCCTTCACCGCGGCGATGGTGTCGTACTCGGCGAAGCCCTTGTAGCCCTGCTCGCGGGTGCGGCCGTGCACGGTGACCATGGCCACGCCGGCGCTCTCGGCCGCGCGGGCGATGCGCAGCGCGTTGCGCTCGGTGTCGCACCAGCCGGTGCGCATCTTCAGCGTGACGGGCACGTTGGCGGGCGCGCACGCGGCCACCACGGCCTCGACGATCTCGAGGGCCAGCGGCTCGTCCTGCATCAGCGCCGAGCCGGCCCACTTGTTGCAGACCTTCTTGGCGGGGCAGCCCATGTTGATGTCGATGATCCGGGCGCCGCGGTCGATGTTGTAGCGCGCGGCGTCGGCCATCATCTGGGCGTCGGTGCCGGCGATCTGCACCGAGATCGGCGCCGTCTCGCCGTCGTGGTTGGCGCGGCGCGAGGTCTTGAGCGTGTGCCACAGGTCCTTGCGCGACGTGACCATCTCGCTGACCGCGTAGCCCGCCCCGAGGCGCTTGCAAAGCATGCGGAAAGGCCGATCCGTCACCCCGGCCATGGGAGCGACGAACAAGGCATTCGGCAGCTCGATCGCGCCAATGTGCATGGGGGGAAGGCTTGCGGGGTGGAGTGGGGTGCAGCGGCTGTCGAGCGAGGGTCGGACAGGCAGGGTGTGCTGCAAAACGAGGCAGAAGTATAGCCGGACGGCGGCTCCCCGTCCGTGGCGCGGGCGCCCCGGCGCGTGCGAATCCGCACAGGTGCCGCGCTCGCGCACAATGCGGTCGCATGGATCACTGGTTCGCCGGCGTCATCGCCTGGCTGTCGCTGCCGCAGTACGGGCTGCTGACGCTGTTCGTCGTCTCGCTGGTGTCGGCCACGCTGCTGCCGCTGGGCTCCGAGCCCGCGCTCGCCGGGCTGGTGCTGCTCAATCCCGCGCTCGTCTGGTGGGCGATCGTCGTCGCCACGCTGGGCAACACCATCGGCGGGGCCATCAGCTGGGCCACGGGCTACGGCGCCGAACGGGCCTACGAAGGCCTCGCCCACAAGAAGCCGCCCGGGCCGGCCAGCCGGCGCGCGCGGGCGCTGGTGGAGCGCTACGGCACGCGTGCCTGCCTGCTCAGCTGGCTGCCGGTGGTGGGCGACCCGCTGTGCGCCGTGGCCGGCTGGCTGAGGCTGCCGTTCTGGCCCTGCGTGGGCTACATGGCCATCGGCAAGTTCCTGCGCTACCTGGTCTACACCACGGCGCTGGTGTGGTTGTGGCCGCACCTGCAGCCCTGGCTGACGTCGCGCGGCATCTGAAAGGCTTCGCGCCTCGCCCATCTGGGGGTGTGCGGGCAAATGGGGAGGCGGCGATCATCGGGGGCCCGGCGAAAATGCTGGCGCCGGGGCTTCGCGCGACGAACCTTCCGGAACAACGACTTCAGGGACAAACCATGACCGCCACCGCCACGCCTTCCTACGACGCCCTCACTGCCACCTGGCAGCGGCTCTACCGCCTGGGCCACCTGCAAAGCATGGCCAGCTGGGACCAGGCCGCCAACATGCCGCCCAAGGGCAACACCGCGCGCGGCCAGGCGCTGGCCGAGATCGCGATGCTCACGCACGGCATGCGCACCGAACCGGCGCTGAAGAACCACCTCGCCCGCGCGAAGGACGAGGCGCTCAGCGACGCGCAGCGCGCCAACCTGCGCGAGATCGAGCGCGACTGGTTCCGCGCCAACGCGCTGCCGGCCGAACTGGTGGAGCGCCGCGCGCTGGCCACCTCGCGCTGCGAATACGCGTGGCGCACACAACGCAAGGAAAACGACTGGGCGGGCTTCGCCGTCAACCTGAAGAGCGTGCTGGAGGTGGGCCGCGAGGAGGCGCGCTTCCTGGCCGACAGGAGCGGCCTGTCGCCCTACGACGCGCTCATCGACCGCTACGAGCCGGGCATGCGCGGCGCCACCATCGACCGCATCTTCGGCGACGTCAAGGAATGGCTGCCGGGCCTCATTTCCCGCATCACCCACAAGCAGGCGAACGAGCGGACGCTGGTGCCGCAAGGCCCGTTCGACCTGGCCAGGCAGCGCGACCTGTGCGAGCAGGTCATGCGCGTGCTGCAGTTCGATTTCGACGGCGGCCGGCTCGACGTCAGCGCGCACCCGTTCTCGGGCGGCGTGCCCGAGGACGTGCGCCTCACCACCCGCTTCCGCGACGACGAGTTCGTGCAGAGCCTGATGGGCACCGTGCACGAGACCGGCCACGGCCGCTACGAGCAGAACCTGCCGCGCGAGCTGCTGGGCCAGCCGGTGGCCGAGGCGCGCTCGATGGCGTTCCACGAGAGCCAGAGCCTGTCGTTCGAGATGCAGGTGGGCTGCCACCCGGGCTTCGTCGCGCACATCGCCCCGCGCATCCGCGCCACGTTCGGCGACCAGCCCGCGCTGGCCACCGACAACCTGCAGCGCCTGCTCACGCGCGTGCAGCCCGGCACCATCCGCGTCGACGCCGACGAGGTCACGTACCCGGCCCACGTCATCATGCGCTACGAGCTCGAGCGCGGCCTCATCGAGGGCACCTACCAGGTCGACGACATCCCCGCGCTGTGGGACGAGCAGATGATGAAGCTGCTGGGCGTGGACACGCGCGGCAACTTCCGCGACGGCCCGATGCAGGACGTGCACTGGCCCGAGGGCCTGTTCGGCTATTTCGCCTGCTACTCGCTGGGCGCGATGTACGCGGCGCAGTGGTTCGCCGCGATGCGCCGCCAGATGCCCGACCTCGACGCCCAGATCGCGGCCGGCAACCTGACGCCGGTGTTCGACTGGCTGCGCGAGAACATCTGGCTGCAGGGCAGCCGCTGGACGAGCGACGAACTGGCCGTGCGCGCCTCGGGCGAGACGCTGAATCCGGCGCACTTCAAGGCGCACCTGGAGAAGCGCTACCTGGGCTGACCCGCCGCGGCAGCGGCTTGCAAGGGGCCGATCAGGCGGCCGGCGCGGCCTTCCTGGCGGGCACGCGCCTGGCGGCGGCCTTCTTGGCGGGCGCCTTGGCAGCGACCTTCTTTGCGGGCGCCTTCGCGGCGGCCGTGACCGGGGCGGCCTTCGGCGACTTCGACAGCTTCGCCACGGCGGCGCCCAGTTCCTCGACGCGGCGCGTCAGTTCGGCCACGTCCTTGGCGGTAGGCACGCCCAACTTGCCGAGTGCCTTGGCGGTGCGCTCCTCGAAGATGTTCTCGAGCTTGTCCCACGAGGCGCCGGCCTTGTTGGTGACTTCCGAGGCCATCGAGCTCATCTTGCCGGTGACGTCGCCCAGCTTCTCTTCGGCGACGGCCTGCGTCTTGCGCTGCAGGCTGACGCCCTCCTTGACCAGTGCCTCGAACACCTTGCCGCCTTCGGCCTGGGCCTTGGCGAACGCGCCCATGCCGGCGAGCCAGATCTGCTGCGCGGAGTCCTTGACGGAGCTGGCGAGCTGGCTGTCGAGCAGGCCGGCGGCGGAGGCAGCCTTCTTGGCGGCGATCTTGGAGAGCTTCTTGACCATGTCGTGATCCTTTTGTTGCTTGGAGGGGGCGTGACCACTCGGGTCGAGACTGGAATATAGGGCCCGCCAATGGAGCGCGAAACCTAATCGCGTAGGGTGGCCGCTCTACCCCAGCCGAGGGACGTTGCATCGGACAAACACGCGTGCACCCGCGCTCGGCCTTGTCCCACAATCGGCTGCAAACGACCGTTCCACCAGAGGAGACACCGAATGCAGTATTTCGTGACCGGGGCCACCGGCTTCATCGGCAAGCGACTCGTCAAGTCCCTGCTCGCCCGCCGCGGCGCCACGGTGTATTTCCTGCTGCGCCCGGGCTCCGAGGGCAAGGTGCCCGAACTGCTCGCGTACTGGGGGGCCGCCAAGGGCCGCGCCGTTCCCGTCACGGGCGACCTCACCGGCAAGAAGCTGGGCGTGGCGGCCGACCAGGTCAAGGCGCTCAAGGGCCACATCGACCAGATGTACCACCTGGCCGCGGTCTACGACCTGTCGGCCGACGAGGAGTCGCAGGTGGCCGTCAACGTCGACGGCACGCGCAACGCGGTGGAATTCGCCAAGGCCATCGAGGCGAAGCGCTTCAACCACGTGTCGTCGATCGCGGCCGCGGGGCTGTACGAAGGCGTGTTCCGCGAGGACATGTTCGACGAGGCCGATAACCTCGACCACCCGTACTTCGCCACCAAGCACGAGTCCGAGAAGATCGTGCGCACCGAGTGCAAGGTGCCGTGGACGGTGTACCGCCCCGCGATGGTGGTGGGCGACTCGACCACGGGCGAGATGGACAAGATCGACGGCCCGTACTACTTCTTCAAGCTGATCCAGCGCATGCGCCAGGTCCTGCCGCCGTGGATGCCGTCCATCGGCCTCGAGGGCGGGCGCATCAACATCGTGCCGGTGGACTTCGTCGTGTCCGCGCTCGACCACATCAGCCATGGCCCGCTCGAAGGCAGCGGCCAGTGCTTCCACCTGGTCGACCCCGAGGGCCTGCGCGTGGGCGACGTGCTGGCCATCTTCTCCAAGGCGGCGCACGCGCCGAAGATGAACGTGTTCGTCAACGCCGCGCTGCTGGGCTTCATCCCGCGCGGCGTCAAGAAGAGCCTGATGGCGCTGGCGCCGGTGCGCCGCGTGCGCAACGCGGTGATGAAGGATCTCGGCCTGCCGGAAGACATCCTCACCTTCGTCAACTACCCCACGCGCTTCGACGACCGCGACACGCAGAAGGCACTCAAGGGCTCGGGCATCGCCTGCCCGCCGCTGAAGGACTACGCGTGGCGCCTGTGGGACTACTGGGAGCGCCACCTCGACCCGGCGCTGAAGATCGACCACAGCCTCAAGGGCACGGTCGCGGGCAAGGTGGTGCTGGTCACCGGCGGCTCGTCGGGCATCGGCCTCGCCGCTGCCTGCAAGTTCGCCGAGGCCGGCGCGATCACCGTGATCTGCGCCCGCGACGCGGACAAGCTCGCCGAGGCCAGGAAGGAGATCCTTGCCTTCGCGAAGAACAGCGGCCGCGCCGACGCTCAGGTGCACACCTACGCGGTCGACATCGCCGACGATGCGCCCACGCGGGCCTTCATCGCCTGGCTCGACGAGACGCTGGGCGGCGTCGACTTCCTGATCAACAACGCCGGCCGCTCGATCCGCCGCGCCATCGAGGCGAGCTACGACCGCTTCCACGACTTCGAGCGCACGATGCAGCTCAACTACTTCGGCTGCATCCGCGTGACGATGGGCGTGCTGCCCGGCATGGTGGCCAGGAAGAAGGGCCACGTCGTCAACATCAGCTCCATCGGCGTGCTCACCAACGCGCCGCGGTTCTCGGCCTATGTGGCCAGCAAGGCCGCGCTGGACGCGTGGACGCGCTGCGCGTCGAGCGAGTACGCCGACGTGGGCGTCACCTTCACCACCATCAACATGCCGCTGGTGCGCACGCCGATGATCGCGCCCACCAAGATCTACAACAACGTGCCCACGCTGTCGCCCGAGGAGGCCGCCGACATGATCGCGCAGGCCTGCGTGGAGAAGCCGGTGCGCATCGCCACCCGCCTGGGCGTGTTCGGCGAGGTGCTGCACGCGTTCGTGCCGCGCGTGGCGCAGATCGTGAGCAACACCACGTTCCGCATGTTCCCCGACTCGCCGGCGGCCAGCGGCGACAAGAGCGGCAAGCCCAAGCTGTCGGCCGAGGCCGTCGCCATGCAGCAGATGATGCGCGGCATCCACTTCTGAGCGCCGCCAGGCGGCGGATCGTCCCGTGAAAAGGGCGGTTCGTCGCACCGCCGCGGGCGGGGTCGTGAATCGGATGCACACTGCGCGGCGCGGCCGCCGTGCCGTGCACGATCACTCACTCAAGGAGCCATTCCGATGAACGTCCGTCGTTTCGTCCGCGTCCTCTCCCCGATCGCCGCCGCGCTGGCCTGCCTGGGCGCCGGCCTGCCGGCCTGGGCCCAGCAGGCCGCCGCCATTCCCATCAAGGATTTCTTCAGCCAGCCCGAGCGCGGCCACTTCCGCGTGTCGACGGACGGCAGGCAGCTCGCGTGGATCGCGCCGGTCGCGCAGCCGGACGGCACCCGCCGCGGCAACGTGTTCGTGCAGGCGCTGTCCGGCAGCACGCCCACCGGCCCCGTGCGCCTGCTCACGCACGAGACCGCGCGCGACGTGCCCGACATCGGCTGGAAGAGCGGCCGCACCATCCTGTTCGGCAAGGACTTCGGCGGCGACGAGAACTTCCACGTCGTGGCCATCGACACGGTCACGGGCAAGGTGACCGACCTGACGCCGGGCGACAAGATCCGCGCCGAGGTGCTGGACGACCTGCCCGACGACCCGGACCACATCCTCGTCCAGAGCAACAAGCGCAACCCCGAGCTGTTCGACGTCTACAAGGTCGACCTGCGCACCGGCGCGCAGACGCTGGTGGCCGAGAACCCGGGCGGCGTCGTCGGCTGGGTGACCGACCAGCAGGGCCGCATCCGCATGGCCACCAAGGTCGAGGGCCTCACCACCACGCTGCTGTACCGCGCCGACGAGAAGTCGGCCTGGACCACGTTCGCGTCCACCGACTACAAGACCGAGATCGCGCCGCAGTTCTTCGACACCACGGGCAGGAAGCTCTACGCGATCAGCAACCGGGGCCGCGACAAGAAGGCGCTGGTGCTGATCGACGTCAGCAAGCCCGACGCGGAGCAGGTGGTGTTCGAGGCGCCCGACGTCGACCTCGCCGGCGCGGTCTGGTCGCGCAAGCTGAAGAAGCTGACCCGCGCCGAGTACGTCGACGACCGCACGTCGCGCAAGTTCTTCGATGCCGGCACCGAGCGCACCTGGCAGCGCATGGGCGCGAAGCTGGCCGGCTACGACATCCTGGTGCAGAGCGCCACGAAGGACGAGGACAAGTTCATCGTCGCCGCGTTCAACGACCGCACCGAGGGCGCGCGCTATCTCTACGACGCCCGGGCCGACACGCTCGGCAAGCTGGCCGTGATCAACCCGAAGATCGCCGAGGACGCGATGGCGCCGATGACGCCCGTCCAGTACAAGTCGCGCGACGGGCTGACCATCCACGGCTACCTGACGCTGCCGACGGCGGCGGTGCTGGGGCGGCCGGACCGGAAGAATCTGGCCTGCGTCGTCAACCCGCACGGCGGCCCGTGGGCGCGCGACGCCTGGGGCTATAACCCCGAGGTGCAGTTCCTGGCCAGCCGCGGCTACTGCGTGCTGCAGGTGAACTTCCGCAGCTCCACCGGCTACGGCCGGCAGTTCTGGGAGGCGGGCTTCGGGCAGTGGGGCCTGAAGATGCAGGACGACGTCACCGACGGCGTGAAGTGGCTGGTGGCGCAGGGCATCGCCGATCCGAAGCGCGTGGGCATCTACGGCGGCAGCTACGGCGGCTACGCCACGCTGGCGGGCGTCGCGTTCACGCCCGACCTCTACGCGGCGGCGGTCGACTACGTGGGCGTCAGCAACCTGCTCACGTTCATGAACACCGTGCCCCCGTACTGGCGCCCGCAACTGCCGCAGTTCCACGACATGGTGGGCGACCCGGTGCGCGACAAGGCGCGGCTGGAGGCGACGTCGCCGGCCCTGCACGCCGACCGCATCGTCACGCCGCTGCTGGTGGCGCAGGGTGCCAACGACCCGCGCGTCAACAAGGCCGAGAGCGACCAGATGGTGGACGCGTTGAAGAAGCGCGGCGTCGATGTCCAGTACATGGTCAAGGACAACGAGGGCCACGGCTTCCACAACGAGGAGAACCAGTTCGACTTCTACGGCGCGATGGAGACCTTCTTCAGTGAGCACCTGAAGCCGCTGGACGTGGCCGCGAAGTAGCCTTTCCAGGCCGGCGCTGCCGCTCGGACGCTGGCCAAGAGAGTCAAGGGAGCGGCGGATCCGGCTTTGCCGGGCCGCTCGCGGCCGGCCCCTCGGGGGCAGGGAGCGCTAGCGACCGTCGGGCGCCATTTATTTCTGCACGTCGATCTTGGTGATCGTGTACACCGAGTTGAGGCGGTCCAGGCTGAACTGCACCCGGTCGCCGACCTGCACCTTGTCGAGCATGGCCGGATCCTGCACCTTGTACGCGCCGGTCATGCCGGGCATGTCGTAGGCCTTGATCTCGGCGTGCTTCAGGGTGATGCGGCCGGCCGGCTTGTCGATCTTCTTCACCTCGCCGGCCACGAGGGCCTGGGCGGAAGCGAAGGCCGAGACGGCCAGCAGGGCGGCGGTGGCGAGGAGGCGTTTCATGATTCCATTGTGCTTGCTATCTCCATAACGCGCTGGGAGCCTTTCCGGAATACAGAGGCTGCTCGGCAGGCGTGGGCGGCGCCTCCGGGTCAAAACGGGCCGGATCGACATGCGTGCGTCGCGCAACGTCAATAGAATCGCCGCATGACCACGCCCACGACCCCCTCCGCCGCCGATTCGACGCACGCGTCGGTCGATCTTTCGCACATCGCCCCGCGCGACAAGGCCGAGATCCTGTCGCAGGCGTTGCCCTACATCCGCAAGTTCCACGGCAAGACCATCATCATCAAGTACGGCGGCAACGCGATGACGGAGCCGGCGCTGCAGCAGGACTTCGCGGAAGACGTGGTGCTGCTGAAGCTGGTGGGCCTGAACCCTGTCGTGGTGCACGGCGGCGGCCCGCAGATCGACTCGGCGCTGTCCAAGCTCGGCAAGAAGGGCACCTTCATCCAGGGCATGCGCGTCACCGACCAGGAGACGATGGACGTCGTCGAATGGGTGCTGGGCGGCGAGGTGCAGCAGGACATCGTGGGCCTGATCAATTCCGCCGGCGGCAAGGCCGTGGGCCTCACCGGCTTCGACGGCGGCATGATCCGCGCGCGCAAGCTCAAGATGCAGGACAAGGACAACCCCGAGATCGAGCACGACGTGGGCCGGGTGGGCGACATCGTCTCCATCGACCCGGCGGTGGTCAAGGCGCTGCAGGACGACCAGTTCATCCCCGTCATCAGCCCCATCGGTTTCGGCGAGGGCAACGTCAGCTACAACATCAACGCCGACGTCGTGGCCGGCAAGCTGGCCGAGGTGCTGGGCGCCGAGAAGCTGGTGCTGCTCACCAACACGCCGGGCGTGCTGGACAAGCAGGGCAAGCTGCTCACCGACCTGAGCGCGCGCCAGATCGACGACCTGTTCGCCGACGGCACCATCTCGGGCGGCATGCTGCCCAAGATCGCGTCGGCGCTCGACGCCGCACGGTCGGGCGTCAACGCCGTGCACATCATCGATGGCCGCGTGCCGCATGCGATGCTGCTGGAAATCCTGACGGATCAGGCCTACGGCACCATGATCCGGGCCCGGTGACGGGAACCGGCCTGCGTCTCGGCGCGGCGTGCGGCGCCGCTTTCCTCTGGGGCACGGGCTCGCTGGTGGTGAACCTGCTCGTGGCCCGCCACGGCTACCACCCGCAAAGCATCTCGTTCTGGCGCTTCGTGCTGGGCGCCGCGTCGCTGCTGCTCGTGTTCGGGCGCTCGATGCCGTGGGGCCGGCTCCTGCGCGAGGGCGCGCCGCTGCTGGCCGCCGGCGCCGTGATGGCGTCGTACGTGCTGCTGTGGTTCATCGGCATCGCCCACATCGGCGCGGCCATTCCCACGCTGATCGCGCTGTGCCTGCCGCCCGTCTTCGTCACCGCGTGGGCCCTCGCGCGGGGACGCCAGCGCGCGAGCCTGGCGCTGCTGGCGATCCTGGGGGCGTCGCTGGCCGGCACGGTGCTGCTGATCGTTGGCGGCGGTACCGAGGGCGGCGCGCGTCCCGGCGCCACGCTGGACGACTGGGCGTGGGGCGTGGCAGCGTCGGTCGGCTCGGCGCTTCTCTACGCGGGCTTCACGCTCGTGAGCCCGGCGATCTCGCGCCAATGGGGGGCGGGCACCGCGACCACGGCGCTGACCCTGGCGGCCACCGCCGTGATGGGCCTGTCGGGCCTGGTCTGGCCGCTGCAACTGCCGCACGAGGCCACGCCCGAGGCCTGGCTGCTCTACCTGGGCATGGTCACCGCGGCGCTGGCCCTGCTGGCATTCAGCTGGGGCGCGGCGCGCCTGAGTCCCACGGCGCTGACCGTGGCCACGCTGGTGGAGCCGTTGACGGCGGTGCTGCTGGCCGCGGCCTTCCTCGGCGAGCGCCTGCAGCCGGCGCAGTGGCTGGGCGCCCTGCTGCTGATGGGGGGCATCTGGGGCTTGTCCCGCGGAGAACATGGATGAACGAACGCGTCTGGCTGTTCGACCTGGACAACACGCTGCATGACGCCGGCGCGTGGGTGTTCGCGCAGATGAACGACACCATGCGGAGCTACGTGGTCGACACGCTGGGCGTCAGCGCCGCGGAGGCCGACGCCTTGCGTGACCGGTACTGGCGTCGCTACGGCTCGACGATGCTGGGCCTGGTGCGCCACCATGACGTCAGCCCCGCGCACTTCCTGCACGAGACGCACCGCTTCCCGGGCCTGGAGCAGCGCGTCACGGGCCATCGCCACGACCTGGCGGCCATCGCGCGCCTGCGCGGGCGCCGCGTCGTGCTCACGAACGCGCCGCGCGCGTACGCGATGCGCGTGCTGGGCGCGCTGGGCATCGTGCAGCTGTTCGACGCGGTGCTGTCCATCGAGGACATGCGCATGTTCGGCGACTGGCGGCCCAAGCCCGACTGCCGCATGCTGCGCCAGGTGGCCGTGCGCCTGGGCGTGCACCCGTCGCGCTGCGTGCTGGTGGAGGACTCGCTGGACAACGTGCTGGCGGCCCGCCGGGTGGGCATGCAGCCGGTCTGGATGCAGCGCTTCGCCCGCCGCGGCGCCCACGCCGGCCCGCGCGTCCGGCGCTGGACGGTCCACCCGAGCGGCGTGCGCATCATCCGCAACTTGCGCTCGCTGGGCTAACCCGGGGCGCCCGGCACCCGACTGGGGCAGTCGGCGCCCACCTCCGTGCAAACCTCGACCGTGCCGGCCTTCACGGAAACTTTGCTTGGTGTTTACCTGCAGGCAGCAGCGCGGCAGTGGTGTGCAAAAATGGGTTCACACCCTGCGCCATGCCGGCCGCCGTCAGCGATGCCAGACCTTCCCACCGACCTTTCTGCCGTAGCCGGTTCCGGCATTCCGGCACCCGAGATCACGATGCCATCACCGCAAGCAGGTCGGGACTTGAACGACGAGGACGCCGCCGCCGACGCCCGCGCCGACGGGGGCACCGAGTCCCCCAACGCGGCCGAGGGCGCCGCGCCGGCGCGCAAGCGTCCCAAGCCGGGCGAACGCCGCGTGCAGATCCTGCAGACGCTGGCCGCCATGCTGGAAGAGCCCGGCGCCGATCGCATCACCACGGCCGCGCTGGCCGCCAAGCTGCAGGTGAGCGAGGCCGCGCTGTACCGCCATTTCGCCAGCAAGGCGCAGATGTTCGAAGGGCTCATCGAGTTCATCGAGCAGAGCATCTTCACGCTGATCAACCAGATCACCGAGCGCGACGCCGACCCGGCGCTGCAGGCCCGCCGCATCGTCTTCATGCTGCTGCAGTTCGGCGAGAAGAACCCCGGCATGGCCCGCGTGATGGTGGGCGACGCGCTGGTGTTCGAGAACGAGCGCCTGTCCACGCGCATGAACCAGTTCTTCGACAAGGTGGAGTCGCAGCTGCGCCAGTCGTTGCGAGCCGCCGCCGAGCGCGCCGGCTCGCAGACGCCCACCGTCGACGCCAACGGCCGCGCCTCGGCGCTCACCGCCCTGGCCGTGGGCCGCCTGCAGCGCTACACGCGCTCGGGCTTCAAGCGCAGCCCGACCGAGCAGATCGAGATGGCGCTCGGCCTGCTGACCTAGGCTTCTCCGATGGCCTGCCGCGTCTCCCGCGCGGCCTGCTGCAACCATTGGCTGAAGCTGTCCAGCTCCGGCCGCGGCCGTGCGCTGCTCAGCGCGATCTGCCAGTAGGCCCACGGCGAGGTCATGCGGCCTTCGCGCCCGAAGGGCTCGATCAGGTCGCCGCGCTCCAGCGCGTCGTGGATCAAGGGCAGGCGCGCCAGCGCCACGCCCTGGCCGGCGAGCGCCGTCTGCACCTGCTGGTGCGTGAAGTTGACGCTGATCCAGCGCCGCGGCTCCAGCTGTGCCAGGCCGCGCTGCAGCAGCCAGTAGGGCCAGCCCAGCACGTCGCTGCTCGGGCGGTCGTCGTCCATCTCGATGAGCGTGCAGTCCACCAGGTCCTGCGGCGTCTTCAGCGGCGGCGCGGCGCCGCGCGCGATGGCGTCGGCCAGGCTCGCGCCGATCACCGGCGTGCACACCTCGCCGAACATGCGGATCGCGCCGGCCGGCGCGTCCTCGGGGCGGCACTGGCGCAGCACGAGGTCGTGGTCGGGATCGTCCAGTTCCACCAGCCGGTCGGTGGCGGAGATGCGGATGTCGATGGCCGGCTGGCCCTTCTCGAAGGTGGGCAGGCGCGGCAGCAGCCACAGCGAGGCGAACGACGGGAAGGTGGACAGGCTCACCTGCGCCCGCCCGCGCAACTGGCGGATCTGGCGCACGGCGCTGTCGATGCGGCCCAGCGCCGGCGTGATCGCGCGCAGCAGCAACTGGCCGGCCTGGGTCAGCTCCACGCGCCGCGTGCCGCGCGTGAACAGCGGCGCGCCAAGCTCGTCCTCGAGGCTCTTGATCTGGCGGCTGACGGCCGACTGCGTGACGTGCAGTTCCTCGGCCGCGGCGCCGAAGCCGGCGCGCCGGGCCACGGCCTCGAAGCTGCGCAGGTGGTCGAGGACCAGCGGGCGCTGGCGGCCCATGTTCATGGCTTGGCGGCCTTCCGGGCAGCGACCTTTTTCGCCGGAGCCTTCTTCGCCGGGGCCTTGGCCGCGGCGGCCTTCTTCTTCGCCGGCGGCGTCTTCGCGCGTGCGGCCACGGCGGCGGCGAGGCCTCGGCGGGCCCACGGCAGCATCTCGGCCGGCGACTCCATCGCCTCCTCCGGCGCCGTGTAGTAGCTCGTCACGCGGACGTCCGCAGTCTTGCCCGCGTAGGTGAAAGGCGTGCAGCCGGCGCGCTCGAACACGGCCCGGTGCGTGTCGTCCACCTTCAGGTAGAGCGTGTCCTGGATGACCAGCGCCGTGCACAGTCCGTCGATGTAGAGCGCGTGGCCGCCGAACATGCGGCGCGACGACGTGCCGCCCAGCGGGGACAGCAGTTCCAGGCAATGGCTGACGAAACCGGAATCGTTCATGCGTCGCAGTTTAAGCGGCGAATCTGCCGCATGCCTCCAGCATTTGCAGGATGCCTTGTCGCCCCCCACAATCCATCCATGACCACGCCGCCCTGGAAGTTCTCGCTCGAGCCCGCCCGCGACAAGCCCACGCTGCGCCGCCAGCTGAAGGCCGAACGGCTCGCGATGACCGACCGCCACCAACGCTCGGTGCACCTGCAGGAGGTGCTGCGTGTGTGGCTGGTCACCCGGCCGGAGACCTCCATCGGCGCCTACTGGCCCATCAAGGGCGAGTTCGACGCCATGCCCGCGCTGTTCCGCTGGACGGAGGGCGAGCCCTACCGGCTCATCGGCCTGCCGGTGATCGACCGCGAGACCAGGCAGCTCGACTTCCATGTCTGGTACCCCGGCTGCCCCATGGAAGACGACGCCTACGGCATCCCCAAGCCCAAGGGCACCGACAAGTTCGAGCCCGAGTTGCTGCTGGTGCCCTGCGTGGGCTTCGGCGACAACGGCGTGCGCCTGGGCTACGGCGGCGGCTTCTACGACCGCACGCTGGCCGCGCTCACGCCGCGACCCTTCACGGTGGGCATCGGATACGGCCACGGGTATGTGCCCTGGCTCGAGGCCGAGCCGCACGACATGCCGCTCGACGCGATGATCACCGAGGACGGCGTGTTCTGGGAACGCGACGCCTAGACCTGCGGCCCCCGTCCGGCAGCCCGCCATGGTGCGAAACGCGCACCGTTCCTGTTCGAACCCAGGCGCTTGTCAAGAGCCGATGCACCTTGTCACTGCGCACTCGTAACGGTGTGTCTCGTGTGCCGTGGTTTACCCGAGTCGACGTGAAATTCCGCACGCTCGACAGGTAAGCTACGGATCGTCAAGGAAGGGCTCGGCTCACGAAGAGGAGCCGCTCCGGCAACAAGAAAAGCAAACGAGAGCAGGAATTCAATGTCACAGACGATCGATCTCAAGGTGCCCGGCACGCGCAATCGCGTCCCCGTGCGCACGACCGGTCAATGGCGCAGCCGCTTCCTCGGCCTGGCCGGCGCCCCCGAGCTCAAGAAGTCCTGCGGCGTCTGGGTCAAGCGCTGCCGCTCCATCAATACCTTCGGCTTCGCGCAGCCGGTCGATGTCGTCTTCCTGAGCGCCGACGGCGTGGTCACCAAGGTCGTGTCCGGCATGAAGCCGTGGCGCATGTCCAGCTGCCCCGACGCGCGCACCGTGCTCGAGCTGCGCGCCGGCCTCGCCAGCCGCATGAACCTGGTCCCTGGCGTGGAAATGGGCCTGCTGGCCTGAACTTCCGCGCGGTCAGGCGCCGGTGGGCGTCTGTGCCGGCGTCGGCCAATGGCGGCCGAACACCGGTGCCACCGCCGGATGCGAATCGATGCGCTCCAGCAGCGCCGAGAACGCCGGCCGCGACGTCTTCACGTGCTGGCGCGTACCCGACCACTTCGACACGACCGCGGCCAGCAGGTCCAGCGCGCCCGGCTGCAGGCCGGCGATGAAGCGTTCGCCGGTCACCGGATACAGGTCGGCGAAGATGTCCCAGTGCGCGTGCAGCCTGGCCTTGGCGCCGGCGCGCACGGCCGCCAGCGCCGCGTCGTCGGTCTGCGTGGTGAAGCGCTCGGGGTAGTCGACGACCGTGATGCACGAGTAGCAGTTGGCCGCGATGTAGACCAGCCCGCGCAGCGCGCGATCCCGCTCGTTGGCGTCCGCGTCGAGCAGGCCCGAGTCGGGGAACGCGAGCCCCAGGTGCATCAGGATCGCGGCGCTCTCGCTGAGCACGGTGCCGTCGGGCAGCCGCAGCGTGGGGATCTGCTTGAGCGGATTGACGCTCTCGAGCTCTGCGAGCGCGTCGTTCTTCTCCCACGACGCCGTCTCGACGATGCGGTACGGCGCGCCGGTCATCTCCAGCGCGCATTCCACCGATGCCGAGCCCGAGCCCTTGAATCCGAACAGCGTGTACATGCCGACTCCTTTGCGGAAGAACGGCGATCCTAGCCCGCAATCAGGCTCAGGTCGAACGCGCGCTGCACCAGCCACAGCCCGGCCACGCCCGCGATGGCCAGGGAGCCGCCCGCGAACGCGCCGCGGTAGGTGCGCGTGCCGCGCAGCGACCAGGCGACGGGCAGCACCAGGGCCACGATGCACAGCTGGCCGATCTCCACGCCCACGTTGAAGCCCACCAACGGCCCGACCAGCGCGCCCTTGGCCAGCCCCGCGTCCTTCAGCGCCGACGCGAAACCGAAGCCGTGCACGAGGCCGAACACGAAGGTGAGCTTCCAGCGCGCCTCGCTGATCACCGGCCAGATGTTGTTCAGCGCGGCCAGCACGACGCTCGCCGCGATGATGGACTCCACCCAGCGCGACGGCGGGTTCACGATGTCGAGCACCGACAGCGCCAGCGTGATCGAGTGCGCCACCGTGAATGCGGTGACCACCTTCAGCACGTTGGTCAACGCGAGCCTCAGGTTCCGGGCCGGCAACCAGCGCGTGCGCGTGACGCCCGTGCGCGGGTCGGTGACGGCGCTGCGGGTCCACACCGCGGGCAGCAGCAGCGACAGCAGGAACAGGATGTGGTCGTAGCCGATCAGGATGTGGTGCACGCCTTCGCGCACGAAGCCGGGGAACGACCAGGGCGGGGCGTCCTCGGCGGCGGCCGTGTCGGCTTCGGGCTGCGCGACCGGCGCGGGCGCGTCGGCCGCCGCGGCACTCGCCGTCGCGGCGACCGGCAGGGCCGGCAACCTGAAGCGGTGCCAGCCCTTGCCCGGGCTCAGCACGGCCAGCTGCAATGTCGATGCGTCCGCGCGTGCGACCCTGGCGATGCCGCGGTGCGTCGGATCCGTTGTCGCGAAGATCCGGTAGTCCACGCCCAGCTGCTGCACCGGCGCCATGCATTGCCACTGCATGCGCAGCACCGCGTACGTTCCATCGCTGTGCTGCGTGAGTGCCGGCGCGTCCGCCGCTTCGGGCGTGCAGCGAGCGCCGTCGGCGCTCAGGCGGATGTCGGTGCGCGCCAGCGCCGCGATGTCGGCCCAGCGCGTGCGCACCTCCTTCCAGCTGAGCTGGTCGTCGGCGTCGGTGTCGAGGTCCAGGTCGCGGTCGAGGTCGCGCAACGCGATGTCGATGCGGGCGTCGACGGTGGCGCCGTCCACGCGCAGCGTCACGTAGGCGTCGCTGGCCTTGTGGGCGTGCGCGTGCGCCGCCAGGATCAGGGCCGCGAGGGCGAGGAAGAGGCGCTTCATGGCGTGCTCCGCCGGGCGGCCTGCAACGCGGGCGAGGTCGCGGGCGCCGGCAGGAAGGGCGTGGCGTTCGGGCCGCCGACGGCAAGCCGCGCGTCGCGGCCGCCGGTCTCGCGCAGGAACTGCCACAGCGGCTCGGCCGCGTCGTCGCGGCGGGCGGCGCGTGCCGCATGGGCCAGCACCACCTCGTCGGCGGGCTCGTGCTGCACGTGCCAGTTCGATTGCGCCAGCGCGAGCGCGGCGCGTGTGTCGCCGCGCAGGTCGAGCTCGAAGCGCGACTGCTCGCGGCCGTGGCTCCTGTCGCCGCGCAGCAGCGCCGCATCGTAGCGATCGCCCAGCATCGCGGCGGCGTCGCGCGTCAGCGGGCTGTCGCGGCCGTGCAGTTGACGATAGGCGAGCGCCACGCGCAGCAGCACCGGGTCGGCGGCCTCGTTGCCCTTCAGCAGCGCGACGACGTCGGCCGCGCGGTGTTCGTCGAGCAACCAGTCCGCGTAGGCGCACTGCGTGTAGACGTCGGGATTGGCCTTCAGCGCCGCCGCGAACAGCGCGCCGGCGGACGGGTCGCCACGCCGTTGCGCGAGCTCGGCGCGCATCAACGCGAGCCAGCCGGGCGCGCCCGGGGCGACGCTGCCCGCGTCGGGCGCGCCGGCGAGACGCGCGAGCGTCGCGGCGGCCGTGTCGGCGTGTCCCTGCAGGCTGGCGAGCTCCGCGATGCAGGCCAGGCCGTTCTGGCGCACGCTCGCGCCGAGCGCGAAGTAGTCGGCGCCGACCAGCCGGCGGCAGCCCGCATCGGCTTCGGCGAAGTGGCCCAGCACCTGTTGCACGCCGGCGCGAGTCAACTCGGCCTGGGCACGCACGGGCAGCGCGACGTCGGGCCGCGCGAGCACGGCGTCGAGCTCCACCAGCGCGGCGTTGAACTCGTGCTGGCTCTGCAGAACGGTGGCGCGCACCAGGCGCACCTCGGGCGGCGCGTCGGCGCGCGTCCACCACGGCGCGAGCGCGGCCTGTGCCACGCCCAGCTCGCGCGGGTCGCCGCGCAGGCGGCCGCGCGCGAGGGCATCGTGCGCGGCCTGCAGCGCCAGGCCCAGTTCGTCGGGGTGGCGTTGCAGCGCGTCGCGTTGCGCGCGTTCGGCGGCGCGGGCGGCGCGCCGTTCGGCGGCGTCGCCCACGTGGCTCGGCAGGTGTTCGACGATCGCGTCGTCCCGCGCGGGGAACTGGAGGGCCGATTCCTCGGCCGCGAAGGCGGGCGCCGCCGCGCCGACGAGCAGCGCGAGTGCGAGCCGGGTGGCGGCGACGATCGTCATGGCGTGGCGATCGGCTCTTCGGTCTCGCTGCTGGGGAACGTGGGCACGAGGTCCAGCGCCAGCGGCTCCGTGTTCTCGGTCTCCGGCAGGTTGAACGCGAAGGCCTCGAGGGCCATGTCGCTGGCGGCGGCCGACGCCGGCACCTGCGTGACCGGCGCCGGAGGCGGGACGGGCGAGGCGCTGTCGCCGCCGCACGCGGCGAGGAACAGGCTGGCCAGCGCGGTGACGCCGACGAGCACGGACGTGCGGCCGGGGCTGGGGCAAGGTGAGTTGGTCATGTCGTGTGCCTCCGTCCGCTCACCTGGAGCCGTTGCCGCGCTTGACCGAGGCCGCGGTGGCGGTCGGTGCCGGCACCACCTCGGCCCGCGGACCGGTGCCGGGGATCGGCGTGTTGAGGTACGGGAACCCGGGCAGGAACGGTTGCGCCGCCTGGTCGACGGTGTCGTTCAGCGCGAACGCGGTCTGCCCCAGCGGCACCGCGCTCGGGTTGCACGCCGCGCCGAATCCGAAGGCGTCCATCGTGCCGTTGGCCACGCACAGGCCGCCCATCGCCGCGATCAGCGTGATGTCGACCACGTCGTCCTTGGGGCGGCGGCCGTTCGGGTAGCCGGCGAAATCCTGGCCGCCGGCCAGCGCGTTGCCCACGTAGCCCAGGCGGTTCTGCTGGGCGAAGGGCACGGCCGGCTTGGACGTGTTCAGGCGCAGCATCTCCGACGGCGTCACCGTGGCGAGCTGGTTCAGCCCCGTGATGCCGGTCAGGAACGTGGTGACCAGGTCGTTGCGCGGGAAGTTGGTGGGCGCCGTGCCCGGGATGTTCAGGTAGCTCGCCAGCAGCGTCGGGTACGCCGGGTTGGTGACGTAGGCCAGGAACTGCGCGTCGCCGCTGGGCTTGGAGCCGTTGAACCGATCCTTGTCCTGCATGCCGATGATCAGCTCGTTGACCAGCGGCATGCCCAGGCGCGACACCTGCGTCCACGCGCCGCCGTTGCGGTCGGTGGTCTGGTAGCCCGGCTTGGGCGCCGGGTCGAGCACGCGGGTCTGGCGCAGCGAGGCCGTGGTCCAGCCGCCGATCACGGGGTTCGCGGCGGTGGCGCCCAGGCAGGTGGCGGGCACTTCCAGCTCCAGCGCGGTGACGTTCTTGTAGTACAGCGTGCCGCGCGGCGTGGCGTTGTAGGCGCTCGGGTCGGTGAGCGCGGAGACGGGCGCGTCCACCATGTCGAACACCACGCCGAGGTTGACCGCGAACGGGTCCTGGCGCGCGCCGACGAAGACCTTGCCGGCGGTGGAACAGCCGGGAATGTTGATCGGGTAGATGTGCGCGGCCGCGTAGGTCGGATAGTCGGCGATGGTCTTCTCGCCGATGTTGTCCACCGGCTTGTCGAAGGTGGTCGCGCCGGTGGTGGCGTTGGTGATGGCCGCCGCCGTGCCGGTGCGGCGGTCGCCGGTGACCAGCGTCAGCGTGTAGGTCTCGTTGACCTGCAGGTGCGGGTCGTGCGGGGCGCTCACCGCGCCGTTCTGCATAGTCGCGATGTCCACGCTGGTGCCGCCGGGCGACACGGTCCTCGCGCTGAAGTTGTTCTGGAAGCGGAACTGGAACGTGAGGTGCTCGTGCGCGTCGCCGACGTTGTCGATGTGGATCTCGTAGAGCGCGTTGGCGTCCATGGCGTGGTAGTTCGGGCCGTCGAAGCCGTCCTGCAGCGGCTGGTAGTTGGCCACCAGCGTCACGAAGCCGCCGCGGCCGGTCTCGTAGCTGTTGAACATGTAGAAGTCGGACGCATCGACCTTGGGCGAGGTCGTGATGAACGGCGCCTCGCGGTGGCTCGACGCGAACGAGCCGCCGGCGAGGGAGAGCAGCACCGCGGCCGCGACGGGCGCGGCGCGGAACGGATGGGGGCGGTCTTGTCGCATGTCTCTACTCCTGGAGCTTGTGATGGATGCCGTGGCGCAGGGCAGCGGTGTCGAGCAGCGCGGACACGGTCGATTCCTTGTGCTGGCTCATGTCGTTACGACGCGGGAGATGCTTGCGGATGCAAACGATTGGTTAACCGCTTGCGGCGCGCTGACATGAATCCGTTCGCGGCGTGCCGACGTACGAGCGCGCGCCGCGCCCCGCGACGGCGACTTGCGTGATCTTTTGGGCAGGTTGCGTCGATTGCCGTCGCGCTCGCTCAGCAGGACCGCGGCGCCGTCGATAGGGGCGGTAACGAACATGCCCCCCAAGGATCGATCTTGTTTCAGCATCGCCAACCGGCCCTGGTTTCCCGCTCGCGTTTCGTCGCGCTCCTGTCCTGCCTGGCCGCGGCCGCGCTGACCGCGTGCGGCGGCGGTGCGGAACCGTCGGCGATGCCGGCTGCGCTCGAATCCGCCGCGTCCTCGGGCGCCGAGGCCCAGCCGACCTTCCACATGGCTCCGGCACAACTCGACGAGCCGGCGGACGCCGACGCGGCGAGCGCGACCCCGCGCCACTTCCAGATCGACGCGGACGCGGCCGGCCTGTCCACCGCGCGCCTGACGCCCGCCCTGCTCGCGCAGCGCGTGGCCACGCTGCAGCGCGCGCGCGCCGAATCGGTCAGCACCCGGCCGGCCGGCACCGCCATCACGGCGGCCGTCTACACGCCCGCGCAGATCCGCGCGGCGTACGGCCTGCCGGCGCTGCCCGCCTCGACCGCCACGCTGTCGGCCGCGGACGCCGCCAGCTTCGGCGCCGGCCAGACCGTCTACATCGTCGATGCCTACGACCACCCGAACGTGTTCAGCGACCTGGGCAAGTTCTCCGCCAAGTTCGGCCTGCCCGCCTGCACGAACGTCGCGCTGGCCACGACCTCGGCGCTGCCGCTGGCCAAGGCGCCGTCGGCCTGCACGTTCTCGGTGGCCAGCGCGA
>JABCYW010000008.1 GCA_013289985.1 Betaproteobacteria bacterium
GGCTTCGCGACGGTTCCCGAGCCGGTCGGCGTCGAGACCACCTCAAGCAGCGCACCCGTCTTCGGGTTCAAGAAGAAGATGTAGCCCATGCCATCGGCATTGTTGTAGCCCGACGTGAAGACGACGGTCCAGCCGTACTTCTTGGTCTTGACGACCGAAGGGGTGCCGTAGGTGTAGCCCAGGCGCGAATCCGTGAACTCCCATAGGACCTTGCCTGCGACGGCGGTTTCGCTCGTCCATGTCGTCGGATCGGTGACGTCGAGCGCGTAGAGGCCCTTGCCGCCCTTGCCGAGGCCGCCGATCAGGATCGTGTGCCAGTCGGTGGTGCTCGGGCTGGCTTGGTACGTTTTGCCGAAGTCGACGTCGAACTCGCCGGCCGGCGCATCCACGAGGTAGTGGTGCGTGAAGGACGGGTTGCCCAGCGAGGCCAGGCCCGTCGTCGCGGCGGTGCTGGACGAGCCGTAGGCGAAGCTCGGGATGTAGGCGAACAGCTCCTGGCCCGCGTTGGGGTCGGGCGTGCTGGCAGGGGTCGTGTTCGGGGTAACCGAGCCGTTGAAGGCATGCAGCATGCCGTCGTTGGCGCCGGCGAAGACGACGTTCTTGCGGTTGGCGTATTTGGCCTTGAACGCGGAATAGCCGGGATTGGCGTTGTCGTAGAACTGGTAGGCCGGCGTTCCCACGACGACGGGCTTGGAATTGACGATGTCGCCCAGCAGGGACGTGCGGGCCCGGTACGCGCCAGGCACAGGCGGGGTAGCCGTGCTGGCATTGCCGATTTCCTGTGTGGTGTCGCCGCGCAGGTAGGCGATGTAGTTGGTGATGCATTGCACCGTCCCGGCAGTGCACGTCGTGCCCGGCACGCTTGCGAACGACGCATAGTAGGTACGCGCATTGAGCGTCGCTGCGGTCGCCGCGGCATTCAACGCCGCATACGTGAACGGCAGGCCTGGGGCCCCCGCGGTCGTCGTGCAGCACGTGACGATCTTGCGCGTCTGGGTCGCCGCGGTCAGCAGCGCCCCTGCATCCCATTGCTGGGTGAGCGTGATCGCACCGGTGGAGTCCAAAGTCACGAGCTTGCCGAGCACCTGGCCCGTCCAGCTACGCGGGTCGTAGTTGCTCGCATAGCTCGCCGTGGAGCCGGTGACCACGTTGGGCGTGGGCACGGAGAGCGCGGTACCGAACGACTGGGTGCTCTCGCTGGCGATCTTGGCGAACGCGCTCGTCAGGCCGGCCTGCATCGCCGGCGCGTTGCTGGCAGTGAAGTAGTTGTCGGGCTGCTTGTTGGTGCCCTGGGTGTTCGTGGTGGTGTACCAACTGGCCTGCGTCGGAGGCGTGCCGTAGGTGTACAGCTCCGAGGGGTTCTGCGTCCCGGGCACGGTGAAGCCGCCGTACTTCGTGGCGTAGTAGTACTGGTTGTTGTTGACGTAGGTCTGGTATTCCTGCACATCGAGCCAGTACGTGCTGACAGTGCTGATGCTGTTATCCGAGTTCGTGCGCACCCCATGGCCGGCCAGCGGGATGTGCGCGTCATACGCCAGGCCGGCGATGTAGTAGGTGGCGTAGTCGCCGAGATAGGTCGAGCCCAGGGTGGTGTTGGTCGTGCTCTCCATCATGCCGACGGTGTTGGTCGCCCCGGTCACGCCGGACCCGTTGGTACCGGGGACATCGATGGAGTGGTCGGCGGACACCTCGGGGGGCATCGTCGGCTCCTGCGCGGTCAGCGAGCTGCCGGGCAGGTTGCCGTCGTGGTGGGTGTTGACGTCGCCGATACCGAGGATGAAGTTTTTCTGGCAGCTGTAGACGATAGGGTCATACGAGGGGGTGTTGGCAACCGTTGCCCACTTGGTGATCACCGGCGATCCGTCGACCCAGGTGTTGATGGTGGACGCGCTCGCACCGGTCATGTCCGTGTACGAGCTGACGTTGCTCAGTCCCTTGAGGTAGCGTATTGACGCGTAGTACAACTCGCTGACCGGATCGTAGGTTTTGTAGGCGCTGCCCAGGCTGATTGCGGCCGCAGCGTATCCGAACTTGTTCAGGTAGTTCATCACGCCGCTCTGCGTGACGCTGGCGGCGGTGCTCGCGAACCCTTGCGCGAAGGTGTTGGTGTCGTTGGCGTCGCTCGGATCGGGATTGGCCACCATGATGCCGGTCGTCCCGCTCCATTCCGGATTCGGATTGGTGATCGCTGCGGAGCCGGGAACCGGTTGCGTCGGGCCGATGTAGGCCATGCGAGCGCGCAGCACGCCGCCGTCGCGGTTGTTGTTGCTGTCGTTGAGGTAGCCGAAGGCGCCGTAGCGCAGCGTCTGCGAGTACTGCTGCATCAGCCCTTCGGGCTTGTAGATCGTCCCGTACTGCACGCAGTTGGACTCAAGGCTGACCGCGGAGTCGCACACCCGCACGTTCATGTAGAGCCTGTAGACGACGGACTTGTAGTTGTTGCCGTCGGAGTCCGTCCCCGAATCGCAGCTGCTGCAGTACTGCGCCTTGTAGTCCGCCGTGGTTACGCTGCCCGTGATGCCGGTGTTGTTGCCGGTGATCCACAGCTGGGTGCCGGCACCCCAGACGCGGGTGTTGTTCTGGGTGCTCCAGTTGAACGGCGTCGCACCCGGCTCGTCGCTGCTTGTCAGAGTCTTGTTGGGTGCGTCGCCCGAGCCGCCCTGTCCCGAATGGGTGGAGCGCGTGAGGATCGTCATTCCGCCCGTACCGGACGTGTCGACGGTGCGATTGCCGCCGGTGAGCACCCAGCGGAAGATATCCAGGCCCTGCATCGACGCGTAGTTCAGCCAGTTGCCGCTCCACAGTGGTGCCGTCGACGTGCTCGAGCACTTCTGCGACGTGGCGGCCGACTTGGGCTGGAAATAGCTGAGTGATGGTGTCGACGAGTTGTAGACGTAGCTGTAGCACTTCGCACCGTCGAAGTAACCCAGATAAATCGTACTGGACGAATAGGCGGTCGTGCTGAAGTACGCCGAGCTGTTGGCGGTGGGATATTCCACCGACAAGTCCAGCAGCAGGTTGCCCGGCACGTTGGTGGTGGAGAACAGCGGCCTGTCGGCCAGGTCGACGGTCTGCGCCCCTGCGCCCAACGCGGCGAACAGGGACAAGGGCAGCGTCAGCCGGGCCAGGACGCGCAGCGAACGGCGCGCAAGCGAAGATGTGGTCATGGGAGCCTCAGCCTGCAGTGGTCTGGATATAAGCTTCGGTGTTGCGCGGGCCGGTGACCCGCACGCTGATCCGGAACAAGCCTCGAGCAGAGCTGCCCGGCTTCTTCGGGTTTAGCCAATCGGTGCCGCCCTTGTCCTTGGTGGTACCGAGGTAGCCACAGTCGGCAATGTTGAAGGTGAGCGCGGTGCCCGCGGTTCCGCTGCATTGGCGGTCGATGACCCAGCGCAGCACGACGCCGTCGGCGCCTGGCGTGCAGCCGGCGGGCAGGCACTGGTACCCGGCCGTGGTATAGGCCGAATTGCTGAGCAGCACGCTCGGCACGCCGATGCTGCTGGCGTTCGCGAGGCGTGTCGCGGAGTAGTTGTTGACGGCCGAGTCGCTGCTGCGGGAGGTGTCGGTGAATAGGGCGCCCCCGCTGTTCAAGACCGCCTTGGCCGTGGCGATCGCCACCTCGGCACGGTTGGTCAGGTCGCGACGGAAGGCCAGGTTGCCGATCACGGCGGTGGCGTTGTTGGTGGTGCGCATCATCGCGGCCACTCCGATCAGCAGCAGTACCAGCGCGATGAGCGTCAGGATCAGGATGACGCCACGCTGCGCATGGCGGCGCGGGCGGTTCGCGAGACGTGGGCGGACGCGGAGGGAGGTCATCGGCGTGTCCATCAGTACTGGTTGTTGCGCACCGGGATCGTCGTCTCGATGACGCGATAGCGGTAGGCCTGTTCGGCCGTCGACATGGTGCGCGTCTGGGCGGTCATGCCCGGCACATTGGAAAAGTACGTCAGCTTGCTGGGCGTGCCGGTCGGATCCCGCTCAGGCAACGAGGTACGCATGATGATGGCGACGTGCACGGCCCGGATGTTCTTCAGCAACTGGGCCGCGGCAAAGGTGCCGGCGGTGACCTTGTCCGCGCTGTAGGCACTGGCGGACGTCGCATCGACCCACTGGTCGATCACGTTGTTGGCATTGCCCGTGGAGTTGATGCCGTAGACGGCGTGCATCTCGAACACGCCCTCGGCCTGCGCCTGTAGCGCCGGCGAGTTCACGGCCAGCAGGTCGTAGCTGTAGAGCGTGTTGTTGTCTCCCACGCCGACGACCTGGAACGACGGCGGCGCGTTGCCGCCGGTGGTGGTGGCTCCCCCGAGGTCGATGGCCATGGAGGAGAAGGTGAAGGCGGTGAGCGCACGCGTGCCGATCGACGAGGCGTAGTAGGTGCCGGAAAGCGACAGGGTGGTCGACACGCCGTTCGTGGGCGTGGCGGGATCCGCCTGCGACACCATGCAATCCTGCGGGCCGGTCGTCAGCATCTGCTGGTCGGTGACCAGCAGCAGGTCGCTGGGCTGGAACTCGGTGACGTTGGCGAGCGGCAAGCTGGAGGCCGTCGGCGACGACGTCAGCGGCGAAGGCACCTGCGAGCCCTCGTTGCCGGAGGCCATCACCACCAGCACGTCGGAAGCCTGACCGCTGGCCGCGGGCGTGGTGCCACCGCTGACGATGACCACCGGGGCGAGACGATAGGTCGTCGTGGCGGCGGAATTCTCCGCAGTGTTGGTGAACGGCGCGGGCAGGGACGCGGTCAGGGGCAGCAACTGGGTCGAGCTCTTGGACGCGAACAGCCGGCAGCCGTAGGTGTAGGCATTGCCCTGCACGAGCCCTGTGCCCGCGCTGCGGATCCAGTGATCGAGCTGGAACATCGCGAGGTTGCCCGCCGAATCGAGATCCGACGAGGAGCCCAGCGTCCGGCGCTTACCTTCGAACGTCGACATCACCTTCATCACGGCGATCGATAGGATCATGCTGATCAGGATCGCGATCATCAGCTCGATCAGCGTCAGGCCGGCCTGGACACGACGGCGCATCATTGGATCACCACTGTGGTCGAGTAGCTGGCGGACGCCGCGGTGGCCGCGACCGTGGGGCCTTTCCAGTAGACCGTGATGGTGGCGCTGTTGCCGGTCGTCGCGACCTTACTGCTGCCGTTGGGAAGTCCCGAGACGCCGGGGTTGGACACGGCCGTCGTCCAGCTGGAGAGGTAGGTGGAATCCGGCGTCGCCGACTGGTGCGCCCACATGTTGGACACAAGCTCGTTGGCCAGCACTGCCGCGCGCGAGCGATCGCCGTTCTGTTCCGTGAACTGCGCCGCGCGCGCCTGCAGCGCGACGGTGCCGAGAACGCCTAGCGAGAAGATGAGGATCGAGATCAGCACTTCGATCAGCGTGAAGCCGGCCGACGCGTGTCGGCAGCGAGAAGGAATCGCGGGCGTTTTCATCAGCATCCGTCGGGGTTCGATGAGGAAAGGGTCTTCGCGGCGTCGCACATGCGCACGCGCCCGCCCAGGTAGACGAGCACGTTGAACGTGCGCGTTGCGCCGGTCTTCGAGACGGTGTAGGTCGTGGGGTGGGTATCGTCCGCACCGGTAGTGCAAGCCGTGGAAAGGCTCGTCTGCGTGGCGGCCAGGCTGGTCTGGCGGCCCACGGAGCTGAAGCAGATCAGCGCGGGCCCGGAAATGCTGACGCTGTGCTGCGTGCCCTCGGTGGACTTCAGGATCAGTGGGAGCGTGGCGGCGGTCTCGTCAGAACCGCTGAGCGGGTTGATCTCGCCGATCCAGTTCGAGCCGGTGCCCGAAGGCGTCGAGTTGTAGACCGGCGACGTGTCGGCGGTCAGCGCGAACAGACCGGTGCGGCCCTGCGCGACTGCCATCGACTGCGTCAGGCGGATGGCGTTGGTCAGGGCTTCCGCGGCGGCGCGGACATGGCCGTCGGCGGTCCACTTGCCGAACGCGGGTACCCCGAGCACTAGCAGGAAGGAGATCAGCGTGAGCGTCACCATCAGCTCGATGATCGAGAACCCGCCATCGCGGCGGCGCGCGTGCTTCAGCATGCGTCGCCCTTGCGCATGAGCCAGCAGTTGTTGCTGGGCACCGTTCCCCAGCTGCTGGGGAAGCTCACCGTCACCATGTTGTTGAAGTTGTCGACCGTATAGACGGCGCCCGCCACCACGCCCGAGCCGGTGGCGCGCAGCGTGTAGGTGGTGGCCGTGGGCACGTCGCCGACGGCGGAGCAGCCCACCGTGAACGGCATCTGCGAGGTTGTCGCCGTGACGGCGTATTGCGTGCATGGCGTGACGATCGAGGGCGACGACACCGTCATGTAGGTGCGGTTGTCCAGGTAGTACTGCTCCATCTGCGCGCGCATCGTCGCCAGCGCGTTGGTGCCCGTCACCAGCCGCGAGCGGATGACGTAGTTCTTGTACGCCGGCAGCGCGACCGCCACCAGGATGCCAACGATCGCGACGGTGATCATCAGTTCGATCAGCGTGAAGCCGGCGGTTTTATGTTGTTTGGACATGGTGTGAGCGCTGCGCGGGTGGGTCATCGGTGGACGTAAGCGGTCGGGTCAGGGACGCCTGTTGCTTGACGGGGACGGACGCGCGCGGGTTTGATGTGGCGCCGCACCGCTTTCCGTCAGGGGCAGGGGCCACGCCGTCCCGGCACGCCATTCGATCATCTTGCCTCATGCCAGATTACGGCGTCGCTCGGCCCCGTGCAGGCCCGGTCGGCCCGAACGGTCGGGGTGAGCGGATGGGCGGCGCGGTTTTGGCTTGCGCCGCGCGCCGGTGTCTTCAGCCCGGGACTTGCGGCGGATCGCAACGCAGGCACGGCGCCGCGGGCGGCCGCGCCGGCCCCCGCCGACTTTCCAGCAGCGCGGAGAACAGCCCAGCCGATCCGCCGGGACAGGTGCACCAGGCCGCCAGCACGGGCCGCAGTGCCGCCAACGCGTTCTGGGTGCGGACTTCGCCTTCGCCCATCACGACGGCCCAGTCGGCGCCGGTGGCGAGCAGATGGCCGCGGATGGCTTCGTCGACCGGCGCGCGCACGTGCGGGCCGTCGCGCTGCAGGCCGTCAGGCGTCCAGGCGATGTCCAGCCCAGTCAGGAGGGTGAACGCGTTCGAGGCGTGCAGCGTGCGGGCCATCGCCACGAGCGAGTCGTCGCCGAAGACGACCTGGCTGTAGACGGCGATCATCAGCGGCGTGGTGTCGCAGATGACCACGTCGGCATCCCGCGCCGCATCGTCGATCCGCTGCTGCTGCAGCTGCGCGATGTCGCGTTGCTCGTCGCGGCGCGGCGTGCGGCCGCGGTCGTCGCACCATTGCCGCAGCACCTCGGACACCTCGACGGCGTTGAGCGCGAATTCGTCGCGCAGCCGCCGCACGAGCTCACCGGCGAGCGTCGTCTTGCCGGTGCTCTCCGCTCCGACGATGGCGATGCGCAGCGCCGTCATGCGCGCGCCGATCCGAGAAGGCGGCGCCACGAACGCAGCCCGGCCCACGACAGCCCGGTGAACAAGGTATACAGGATCACCGTGAGCCACAGGTGCTTGTAGCCGAACAGCGCCACGCTGAAGGCGTTCACGACGATCCAGGCGAGCCAGTTCTCGATGAACTTGCGCCCCAGCAGCCAGGTGCCCAGCACGCTGCCGACCGTGGGCAGGGCGTCGAGCCAGGGCACGTCGGAGTCGGTGTAGCGGCGCAGCAGCCAGGCGACCGCCGGCCAGGCGAGCAGCGTGAGCGCCAGCGCCGTCCAGGCCACGCGCGGCGTGGCGCGATGCACCACCAGCACGCCGCCGTCGCTGGCGTGGCCGCGCAGCCACTGCCACCAGCCCCACAGCGACATCGCCACGAAGAACAGCTGCAGCGAGGCCTCGCCGTAGAGCCGGCTGTCGGCGAACAGCAGCGCGTACAGCAGCGACGACAGCATCGCCAGGGGCCAGGCGAGCGGGTGGACCCGCATCTCGCAGCCCACCATCCACAGCGAGGCGACGAAGGCGACGACCTCGATCCAGGTCACCGGCACACCCCAGGCCGTGAAGGCCGGTGCGAGCAAGGGGTGGGCGAGGGCGAGGAGGGACTGCAGCATCAGGGTCGCGCGCGAGACGCGCGCGGGAGGCGTCACTTGCCGGGCGTGAGGACGACCAGCAGTTCGCCGGGTCGGGTCATGCCCAGCTCGGAGCGCGCCTTCTCCTCGACCATCTCCAGGCCTTCCTTCAGGTCGGAGACCTCGGCCTGGAGCTGGTCGTTGCGCTGGCGCGCCGCGTCGTTGGCGGCACGCAGCGTGGCCAGGTCGCGGCTCATCTCGTGCACGTGCGCGACGCCCGCCTTGCCGAACCACAGCTCCGCCTGCACCCAGGCGATGAGCACCATCAGCGCGATCGTGACGAGTCGCATGGGTTCTCAGTTCGAGGCGGAGGGCATCGGCGGAGTCTGCTGTCCCCGGCTCAACGCAGGTTGTAGAACGCGGCGCGGCCCGGGTAGGTGGCGATGTCGCCCAGGTCTTCCTCGATGCGCAGCAGCTGGTTGTACTTGGCGATGCGGTCGGAGCGGCTCATCGAGCCGGTCTTGATCTGGCCGGCGTTGGTGCCGACGGCGATGTCCGCGATCGTCGAGTCTTCCGTCTCGCCCGAACGGTGGCTGATGACGGCCGTGTAGCCGGCGCGCTTGGCCATCTCGATGGCCTCGAAGGTCTCGGTGAGCGTGCCGATCTGGTTGACCTTGATCAGGATCGAGTTGGCGATGCCCTTGGCGATGCCTTCGCTCAAGATCTTCGGGTTGGTGACGAACAGGTCGTCGCCCACCAGCTGCACCTTCTTGCCCAGCACGTCGGTGAGGTGCTTCCAGCCGGCCCAGTCGCCTTCGTGCATGGCGTCCTCGATCGAGATGATCGGGTACTTGTCGACCCAGCTGGCCAGCATCGACGTCCACTCCTCGGCGCTCAGCTTGAGGCCTTCGCAGTCGAGGTGGTACTTGCCGTCCTTGTAGAACTCGCTGGCCGCGCAGTCGAGGCCGATGGCGATCTGCTCGCCGGCGGTGTAGCCGGCCTTCTCGATGGCCTGCAGCAGCAGCTGGATGGCTTCCTCGTGGCTGGCCACGCTGGGGGCGAAGCCGCCCTCGTCGCCGACCGCGGTGGAGATGCCGCGCTCGCCCAGGATCTTCTTGAGGGCGTGGAACACCTCGGCGCCGTAGCGCACCGCCTCGCGGAACGAGGGCGCGCCGATCGGCAGGATCATGAATTCCTGGATGTCGAGGTTGTTGTTGGCGTGCTCGCCGCCGTTGATCACGTTGATCATCGGGACGGGCATCTGCATCTTGCCCATGCCGCCGAAGTAGCGGTACAGCGGCAGGCCGCTTTCCTCCGCGGCGGCGCGCGCCACGGCCATCGAGACGGCCAGCGTCGCGTTGGCGCCCAGGCGGCCCTTGTTGTCGGTGCCGTCGAGGTCGATGAGGGTCTGGTCCAGGAAGGCCTGCTCGGAGGCGTCCAGGCCCAGCACGGCCTCGGAGATCTCGGTGTTGATGTGCTCCACCGCCTTGAGCACGCCCTTGCCGCCGTAGCGGCCCTTGTCGCCGTCGCGCAGCTCGATGGCCTCGCGCGAGCCGGTGGACGCGCCCGAGGGCACGGCCGCGCGGCCCATCACGCCGCTTTCCAGCAGCACGTCGCATTCGACGGTGGGGTTGCCGCGGCTGTCGAGGATCTCGCGGCCGACGATGTCAACGATGGCACTCATTGTCTTTGCTCCAGTTTTTCGAAATGTCGTGGCCGGGCGGGGTGGACCGCCGGGCGCGCAGGTACGGGCTGCACTCTGCCACAGCGCGAGGGCATTTCACCCTCCGCGCGGTTACAGGCGTGCGTCAATCTCAGGCCGCGGCCTTCTGCGTGGCGTCGGTCGCGGCGTGGTGGGCGAGGGCGGCCTTGATGAAGCTGATGAACAGCGGATGGCCGTCCCACGGCGTGGACTTGAACTCGGGGTGGAACTGCACGCCCACGAACCACGGGTGCACGTCCTGCGGCAGCTCCACCATCTCGGTGAGCTTCTCGCGCTGCGTGAGCGCGGAGATGACCAGGCCGGCTTCCTTGAGGCGATCGAGGTAGTGCTCGTTGGCCTCGTAGCGGTGGCGGTGGCGCTCGGTGACGACCTTGCCGTAGATCTGGCTGGCCAGCGTGCCGGCCTCCACGTCGGAGCTCTGCGCGCCCAGGCGCATCGTGCCGCCGAGATCGGAGTTCGCGTCGCGCTTCTGGATGGAGCCGTCGGCGTCCTGCCACTCGTCGATCAGCGCGATCACCGGATGCGGCGTGTGCGGGTCGAACTCGGTGGAGTTGGCGTTGGCCAGGCCCGCCTTGTGGCGCGCGTACTCGATGGTGGCCACCTGCATGCCCAGGCAGATGCCCAGATAGGGGATGGCGTGCTCGCGCGCGTACTGCGCCGCCAGGATCTTGCCTTCCACGCCGCGCTTGCCGAAGCCGCCGGGCACCAGGATGGCATCGAACTTGTCGAGCTGCACCACGTTCTCCGGCGTCAGCGTCTCGGAGTCGACGTACTCGATGTTGACGCGGGCGTGGTTGTGGATGCCTGCATGGCGCAGCGCCTCGTTGAGCGACTTGTACGAGTCGGACAGGTCGGTGTACTTGCCGGCCATCGCGATGGTGATCTCGCGCGTCGGGTGGTTGACCTCGTGCACCAGCAGGTCCCAGCGCTTGAGGTCGGCCGGGCGCGTGAGCAGCTGCAGCTTCATGCAGATCTGCTCGTCCAGGCCCTGTTCGTGCAGCATGCGCGGCACGCTGTAGATCGACTTCACGTCCCACATGGAGATCACGCCGTGCATCGGCACGTTGGTGAACAGCGAGATCTTCTCGCGTTCGTCGATGGGGATCTCGCGGTCGGCGCGGCACAGCAGCACGTCGGGCTGGATGCCGATCTCGCGCATCTTCTGCACGGTGTGCTGCGTGGGCTTGGTCTTGAGCTCGCCGGCGGCGGCGATGAACGGCACGTAGGTCAGGTGCACGAACGCCGAGTTGGTGGGGCCCAGCTTGAGCGCCATCTGGCGCACCGCCTCGAGGAAGGGCAGGGACTCGATGTCGCCCACCGTGCCGCCCACCTCGCAGATGGCCACGTCGACGGCGTCCAGCGTGGCGCCGCGGCGCACGAATTCCTGGATCTCGTTGGTGACGTGCGGGATCACCTGCACCGTCTTGCCGAGGTAGTCGCCGCGGCGTTCCTTCTCGAGCACCGACTTGTAGATCTGGCCGGACGTGAAGTTGTTGGCGCGCCGCATGCGCGTGTTGATGAAGCGCTCGTAGTGGCCGAGGTCGAGGTCGGTCTCCGCGCCGTCGTCGGTGACGAACACCTCGCCATGCTGCATCGGGGACATCGTGCCCGGATCGACGTTGAGGTACGGATCCAGCTTGATGAGGGTGACCTTGAGGCCGCGCGATTCGAGGATCGCCGCCAGGGAAGCCGCTGCGATGCCCTTGCCTAGCGAGGACACCACGCCGCCGGTGACGAAGACGAACTTGGTCATGTCAGTGGGCATCTGCGTCGACGTCGCAGGAATGCCATGGTGGTAAAGCGCGATTATACGGGAGCCCAGGTGTGTCATTCCGCGCGCAGTCGCGGAATCCACCCCTGGAGCAGCGTTGTCCGCGCGCGTGGATCCTGCGACTTCGCGCAGGATGACCGTCAGGCGGGAGGCGCGTGCCCGAAGTCGAACTTGTTGGGCACGTCGAGGTTGGTGAACGACAGCGAGATGCACTTGTCCAGCGAGGTCACCTGGTGCCACCACGCCAGCGGCAGGAAGACGGTCTCGCCGGGCTCCACCACCACGTCCAGCACCGCCACGTTGGCGGCCTCGGGGAAGCGTTCGAGGTCCAGCGCCTCGAAGTCGACCGGGCTGTAGACATCGAAGTCGTTGTACAGCCTCGGTGCGGACAGCGGCGACACGAAGCGCCAGCGCTTGCGGCCCACGATCTGCGTGTGCAGCAGCATCAGCGTGTCGTGGTGCAGCGGCGTGCGGGTGCCCGCCGGACCCACCCACAGCGAGGCCGAGTTGCGCAGCTGGTCGTCGCAGTAGTCGGGCAGCGGGCCCACGTCCTCGAGCAGGCCGGCGAACTCGGGGCGGCGCAGCAGTTCGTTGCTGGCCGTGAGGTATTCGTCGTTGGTGACGTCGCTGGTGGCGACGCGGTCGAGGAAGGCCGCGAAGTTGGTGTTGTGGCGCAGGCGCACCTTGTTGATCTCGTAGTCGTCGTCCCGGTCGCGCCCGGCCTGCACCTGCACCGTCATCGAGCCGTAGCGCCGCTTGAACTCGGCGAAGCTCCAGCGCTTCATCGCGGGCCAGTCGCGCGCGAGGTCGGTGATCACCACCGGGCGGCAGCCGCGCACGTAGCGCTCGATGAATTCGTCGCGCGAGAGGCCGGCGCGGCGCTCCACCCGCGTGTAGTCGTCGCCGCTCTCGCGCACCGCCTGCACGTTCTGCATCACGCGGGCGTAGCGCTCGTAGCGGTCGCGTTGCCGTTCGGCCGCGCGGTACATCGGGTTGTGTGGCAGGGCGGCGATGAAGCCGCTGGCCTGCGCCGGATCGAAGCCGGCGGCGGCCACCGTGGAGATCATGTTGTCGGCCGAGCAACGGCGCAGCGCGTTGTCGACGATCCATTGGCGCCACGGGTCGTCGAGCGGCTTGATCGCGGCGGCCTCGTCGAGCGGCGGCGGGCACTTGCCGAGCACCTCCTTGCCGGTGGGCATCACGAGCCCCGGCGGCAGCGCGAACTCCGGCTCGGGCGACCGCGCGACGTCGGGCGAGGGCGCGCTGGCGACCGCGGCGCGGCTGGCGGGCTTGGCCCCGTGGTTCTTCCTGTCGCGTGCGCGCATGGTCTCTCCGTTGCTGCGTGTTGCCGGGGCCGGGCCGCGCGGAGGGCGGCGGCCGCCGTCTCCGATCTTAAGGTCAGGCGCGCGGCGCGTGGCGCGGGCGCGGCGCCACGGGCGTCATCGAGTTCAGCAGCTCCAGCACCAGCAGAGCGGTGTCGTCCGGCCGCTCCATCGGGTACAGGTGCGAGCCCTCGATCCAGCGCCAGCGGTCGCCGGCCAGCTTGTGCGAGCTGGCGAAGCCGCCCTGGCGCATCTCGGCCGAGCGGGTGCCGGCGATGAAGCCCACGGCGCAGCGCGGCGGGTGCTTCCTCAGCAGCGCCGGCACGTGGTGCGGCAGCGTGTTGTAGATGCGGGTCTCGATCTCGCGGCGCACGGCCAGCACCACCTTGTCGTCCGCGTCCTCGAAGCCGGCCTTCACGTAGGCGGCCAGCATGCGCGGATCCCAGCGCGCGAAGGCCGACTTGCCGGCGAAGTGCGCGTGCACCGCCTCGCGCGACGGCCATTCGTGGCGCCGCTTGCGTGCGACCGCGCCGGGCCCCACGCGCTCGATCAGGCCCGCGCGCTTGGCCATGTGCACGCTGTGCGCGCGCCATCCGGTGATCACGGGCGAGTCCAGCATCACCAGCCCGCCCACCAGGTCGGGCCGCTTGCACGCGGTGAGCAGGCTCACCAGGCCGCCCAGCGAATGGCCGACCAGCATGGCGCCGGGCAGGTCGTTGGCGACGATGAAGTCGATCAGCTGGTCGCGCAGCCGCGGCCAGTTGCTGGTGACGGGATAGCGCGCGTCGTGGCTGAAGCGCGGCGGCGCCTCCACGCGCCAGCCCTGCGCGCGCCAGACGTCGAAGATCGGTTCGTACGTGCCTGCGGGGAAGCCGTTCGCGTGGGCGAAGACGATCGTTCGGGTCACACCACTTTCTCGGTTTCGTTGTGGATCTTCTTCAGCGCCTCGTAGCGCGGCGCGCCCACGATCAGCGGCGTGCTCGTGGTGCCGGCATCGGCGCCCCATTGCGGGTCCTCCATGCCCTCGAACACCTCGCGCAGGCGCTTGCCCCACGAGTCGCGCACCATGCGGAAATACGGGTTCTGGTCGTCGATGCAGGCGATCTGGTCGGACTGCAGCCTGCCGTTCTCGTAGACGACCAGGTCCAGCGGTAGGCCCACGGACAGGTTGGACTTCAGCGTCGAGTCCATCGATACCAGCGCGCACTTGGCGGCCTCCTCCAGCGGCGTGGTGGGCGTGAGCACGCGGTCGAGGATGGGCTTGCCGTATTTCGACTCGCCGATCTGGAAGAAGCAGGTCTCGCGCGTGGCCTCGATGAAGTTGCCGGCCGAATACACCAGGAACAGGCGCATCGCCTCGCCGCCGATCTGGCCGCCGAAGATGAAGCTGGCCACGAAGTCCATGCCGTTGTTCTTCAGGCTCGGGCCGTCGTTCTCGTAGACCCGGCGCACGGCCGCGCCCAGCACGCGGGCGGCGTCGAACATGCTTGTCGCGTTCCAGATGGTGATGGGTTCGTCGTCGCCGTTGGGCAACGATTCCACCTGGAGGATCTCGCGCACGGACTGCGAGATCGACAGGTTGCCGGCCGACAGCAGCGTCATGAATCGGTCGCCAGGCTTCTCGTAGACGATCATCTTGCGGAAGATGCTGATCTGGTCGAGCCCGGCATTGGTGCGCGAGTCCGACAGGAAGACGAGCCCGGCGTTGAGCCTGATTCCGACGCAGTAAGTCATGGGGTGTCTCTTGTTGTGCGGTGCAGGGCCGATTGTCGCGCCTGCGGTCGATAACCGCCTGGACGAGGCGGCCTATTGCCCGACGGTTTCAGTCTTTCGGCAACAAGGCCTTGAGCCGGTAGAGCGCCTCCAGCGCCTCGCGCGGCGCCAGCTGGTCGGGGTCCAGCGCCATCAGCGCGGCCTCGGCGCGCGAGGGCCCCGCAGCGGCGGCGGCCGCATCGGCCGCCGCCGGCGCCGCGAACAGGTCGACCTGGGCCGCGCCGCTGGACTGCTGGGCCTCCAGCGCCTCCAGCGTGGCCCGGGCCTGGCGCACCAGGCCCGCGGGCATGCCGGCCAGCTTGGCCACCTGCACGCCGTAGCTGCGGCTGGCCGGGCCGGCCTCGATCGCGTGCAGGAACACGATCTGGTCGCCGCTCTCGGCCGCCGACACGTGCATGTTGAGCGCGCCCGCGTGCTTCGTGGGGAAGTCGGTGAGCTCGAAGTAATGGGTGGCGAACAGCGTGAACGAGCGGTTCTTCTCGTGCAGCTGCGAGGCGATCGCGCCTGCCAGCGCCAGGCCGTCGAAGGTGGACGTGCCGCGGCCGATCTCGTCCATCAGCACCAGCGAGCGGTCGGTGGCCGAGTGGATGATGGCGGCGGCCTCGGTCATCTCCACCATGAACGTGGACTGCGCGTTGGCCAGGTCGTCGGCCGCGCCGATGCGGGTGTGGATCGCGTCGATGGGGCCCAGGCGGCAGCGCGCCGCCGGCACGTAGGAGCCGATGGCGGCCATCAGCGTGATCAGCGCCACCTGGCGCATGAACGTGCTCTTGCCGCCCATGTTGGGGCCGGTGACGATGAGCATGCGCGTGCGGGCGTCCAGCCGGCAGTCGTTGGCGATGAAGCTGCCGCCGCCGGTCTCGGCCAGGCGCGCCTCCACCACCGGATGGCGGCCGCGCTCGATGTCCAGGCACGGGTGGCTGACGAATTCCGGCCGGCACCAGCCCAGCGTCTGCGCGCGTTCGGTGAGGGCGCACAGCGCGTCGAGCGAGGCCAGCGCGCGCGCCAGCTCGCCGAGGATGCCCAGCGTGGGCTGCAGGTCGTCCAGCAGCGTCTCCCACAGCAGCTTCTCGCGCGACAGCGAGCGCTCCTGCGCCGACAGCGCCTTGTCCTCGAAGGCGCGCAGCTCGGGCGTGATGTAGCGCTCGGCGTTCTTCAGCGTCTGGCGGCGCTGGTAGTCGGCCGGCACCTTGTCGAGGCCCGAGGTGGTGACCTCGATGTAGAAGCCGTGCACCTTGTTGTACTGCACGCGCAGGTTGGCGATGCCCGTGCGCTCGCGCTCGCGCGCCTCCAGCGCCACCAGGAAGTCGTCGCAGTTGGTGGCGATGGCGCGCAGCTCGTCGAGCTCGGCGTCGAAGCCCGACGCGATCACGCCGCCGTCGCGCAGCAGCACCGCGGGCTCGGCGGCGATCGTGGCGGCCAGGTGCCGCGCGATGCGCTCATCCGGGTGCAGCGCGGCGTGCAGGCGCAGCAGCAGGGCGCTGGTGGGCTCGTCGTCCAGCAGGGGCTCGACGTCCTCCCCCGCGGCGGGCAGCCGGCAGTGGCCCGGCGGCAGGCAGGCCACCAGCTGCGGCAGCAGGGCGAGCGTGTCGCGCAGGCCGGCGAGCTCGCGCGGGCGCACCTGGCGCAGCGCGATGCGCGCGACGATGCGCTGCACGTCGCTCACGCCGCGCAGCGCCTGGCGCAGCGGCTCGGGGCCGTGCGTCGTCAGCACGGCGATGGCGGCGTGCCGCTCCAGCGCGTCCCGGCGTTCGCGCAGCGGATGCGTGAGCCACAGCCGCAGCTGGCGGCTGCCCATGCCGGTGCGGCAGGTGTCCAGCAGCGACAGCAGCGTGGGCGCCGATTCGCCGCGCAGCGTCTGCGTCAGCTCGAGGTTGCGCAGCGTGGCCGGCGGCAGCTCCAGCAGGTCGCTGGCCTTTTCCACGCCCAGCGACTTCACGTGCCCCAGCGCGTGCTTCGCGCCGCCCGAGGTGTGCTCGGCGTAGCTGATCAGCGCGGCCGCCGCGGCGTGCGCGCGCGGCAGCTCCTGCGCGTTGAAGCCGGCCAGCGTGGACACGCCCAGCAGCTCGCACAGCTTGCGCAGCCCCAGCTCGGTGTCGAACTGCCACGCGGGACGGTTGACCACGGCCACCGTGCCCTGGCGCACGGCCGCCGGCGCGCCCTCGGTCGACACCAGGATCTCCGCCGGCACCAGGCGCGCCAGCCACGACGGGAGCTCGGCCTCGGTGCACTCGCCCAGGCCCAGCCGGCCCTCGGCCAGCGCCAGCCACGCGAGGCCCACGCGCGCACGATGGGCGAACACCGCCAGCAGCACGGTGTCCTGGCGGTCGGACAGGAGTTCGGAGTCGGTGACGGTGCCCGGCGTGACCACCCGCGTGACGCGGCGCTCGACCGGCCCCTTGGCGGCGCCGACCTCGCCCACCTGCTCGGCGATGGCCACGGCCTCGCCCAGCTTGACCAGGCGCGCCAGGTAGGACTCCAGCGCGTGCACCGGTACCCCGGCCATCACCACCGGCTGGCCGGCGGACGCGCCGCGGGTGGTCAGCGTGATGTCCAGCAGTCGGTTGGCCTTGCGGGCGTCGTCGAAGAACACCTCGTAGAAGTCGCCCATGCGGTAGAACAGGAGCGTGTCGGGGTGGTCGGCCTTCAGTCCGAAGTACTGGGCCATCATCGGGGTGTGGCCGGTGAGGTCCTTCGGGTTCACGGGAGTTTCGGCAGTCATCGACGACGGGGCTTCTGGGAGAGGGCGCACGCGGGCCGCGCGGCAGGACGCGGATTATCGCGTGCCGCTCCGCCCGTCAGGCCCAGGGGTCGAGCAGGGGCACGCCGATCGGCGCGAAATCGGCGATGTTGCGGGTGACGACCGTCATCCCGTGCACCAGCGCCGTGGCGGCGATCAGCGCGTCGCGTTCCTGGCGCGGATCGGGCACGTGCAGCCGCGCGCAGCGCAGCGCGACCGTGTCGTCGATCGGCAGCACGCGCCCGGCGAAGGCCGGCTGGACCTGGCGCACGAACCAGTGCCGGATCACGGCGCCCTGGCGCAGGTCGCGCCGCTCGAGCTGCAGGATGCCCTGTTCGATCTCCATCAGCGTGACGACGGAGAGAAACAGGGCCGCGGGCCGGATCGACGACGCCCAGGCGACGACACGCGGGTCCGCCTTTCCGCTGGCGGCCTTGCGCAGTTCGGAGACGACGTTCGTGTCGAGGACGAACATCAGCCGAGATCGGTGGGCCGCAGGCCGATGCGGGCGCGGCCCGGCTCGAAGTCGATGTCGCCGTCCACGGGCATCGCGATCAGGTCGACGATGCTGGCGGCCGGCTCGGTCAGCCGCCGGTATTCGTCGATGCTCAGCAGCACGTGTGCGGGACGGCCGCGGTCGGTGATGTAGACCGGACCTTCCTCGGCGGCGCGCTTGGCGCCCCCGGCGTCCTGGTTGAATTCCCGGCTTGTGAGCGTGGTGTAGTGCTTGGGAGGGGACATGGCGGAGTCCTCCTGGAGGTTTGTAGAAACGTTACTACAAAATTTCCGCCCACGCAAGGCGGCCCCGCCGGCCTCAGAGCCGATTGCGCGGCGTGCGCGGCCCGCTGACCTTGATGGCCTTGCGCGGCTTGGGCTCGGCCGGGGCGGCCTCGGTGTTGGCGGCCACGAACGCGTCCGTGGCGTCCGGGGCGGCGGCGGCCTCGGCGGTGGCCGGCGTGCTGCCGTCGTCCTTGATCACGCGGGTGTACGGCGTGAGGATGTTGACGAGCTGGCCGTACACCTTCGGATTGCCGGCGACCACCTCGCGCTGGTACAGGAAGTCGGACTCGCCGCTGAAGTTGCCGATCAGGCCGCCGGCCTCGGTGATGATCAGCGAAGCCGCCGCGATGTCCCAGGGACTGAGTCCGGTCTCGAAGAAGCCGTCGTAGTAGCCGGCCGCGACATAGCAGAGGTCCAGCGACGCGGCGCCCGGGCGGCGCAGGCCGGCGCACTGCTGCGAGATCTCCTCGAACATCTTCATGTAGCGCTTGAAGTTGTCGCCCTTGCGGAACGGGAAGCCGGTGCCGATCAGCGAGTCGGCCAGGCGCAGGCGCTTGGACACGCGCAGGCGGCGGTCGTTGAGGTAGGCGCCGCGGCCGCGCGAGGCGTAGAAGAGGTCGTTGCGGTTCGGGTCGTAGACCACGGCCTGCTGCACCACGCCGCGCCAGGCGAGCGCAATCGACACCGCGTACTGCGGGAAGCCGTGGATGAAGTTGGTGGTGCCGTCCAGCGGGTCGATGATCCACAGGAATTCGCTGTCCTTGGCGCCCAGCTCGCGGCCCGATTCCTCCGCCAGGATGCCGTGGCCGGGGTAGGCGGCCAGGAGGGTGTCGACGATGACCGCTTCCGCATGCTTGTCGACCTCGGTGACGAAGTCGTTCACGCCCTTGCTTTCGACCTGCACCTTGTCCACGTCGAGCGAGGCCCGGTTGATGACCGACCCCGCAGCGCGTGCCGCCTTGATGGCGATGTTGAGCATGGGGTGCAGGGACTGGGACATGGGCTTTCCAATGGAGGAGGCTGCGGCGCTCCACGCGGAGCGCCGGCAAGGGCAGGGAACAGGGCGACAGCGACGAAAGAGCGGGGGCAATGCCGAACGGCGGCCGGGAACGGCGGCAGGCGCGACAATGCGGGTAACCCCCATTCTATCCGGGCCGGCGCCGCGAAGTCCACGCGCGCCGTCCCGGCGCCCTTGCCAGCCGGTGCAGTTCTTGACAGATTCCACCCGATTCATCCTGGTCGACACCAGCCATCCCGGCAACGTCGGTGCCACCGCCCGCGCGATGAAGGTGATGGGTTTCTCCGACCTGGTGCTGGTGACGCCGCGCTACGCCGACGTGCTGGCGCAGCCCGAGGCGATCGCCATGGCCTCCGGTGCCACCGACATCCTCGAGCGCGCCCGCATCGTCGCGACGCTGGACGAGGCGCTGGCCGGCACCACCTTCGCCTGCGCCACCGCGATGACGCCGCGCGACTTCGGCCCGCCCACGCGCGCGCCGCGCGACGCGTTCGCCGAGCTCGCGCGCACCGGCCACCGCGTGGCCTTCGTGTTCGGCGGCGAGCGCTTCGGACTGTCCAACGAGCACGTGCGCGCCTGCCACCTGTGCATCAGCATCCCCACGCAGCCCGAGTACGGCTCGCTGAACCTGGCCCAGGCGGTGCAGCTGCTGTCCTACGACTGGCGCCAGGCGCTCGGTGGCTTCCCGGTGGTGGAGCGCACGCGCACGCCGGAGCAGGCCGACGCCGCCGCGGTGACCGGCCTGCTGGCGCACTGGCGCGAGATGCTCGTCGAGATCGGGTTCCTAGACCCGGCCGTGCCGCGCAAGCTGATGGCGCGCCTGCACCAGCTCGTCAACCGCGCGCAGGTGACCACGGAAGAGGTGCACATCCTGCGCGGCATCGCGCGCCAGGTTCAGAAGAGGCGCTAAGCCCGCACGGCCGTGCAGGCCGGGGGCTGCCGATACACTTCCCGTTCCGTCCGTCACCGTCCGTTCCCATGTTCGATCGCCTGCGCGAAGACATCACCTGCATCCTCGAGCGCGACCCTGCCGCGCGCTCGCGCCTGGAGGTGCTGCTCTGTTACCCGGGCCTGCACGCGCTGATCTGGCATCGCCGCGCCAAGTGGTTCTGGTCGCACGGCATGCACGTGGCCGGCCGCTTCCTGTCGCACCTGGGACGCTTCTTCACGGGCATCGAGATCCACCCGGGCGCCACCATCGGCCGGCGCGTGTTCATCGACCACGGCATGGGCGTCGTCATCGGCGAGATGGCCGAGATCCACGACGACTGCACGATCTACCAGGGCGTCACCCTCGGCGGTACCTCGCTGGTGAAGGGCGCCAAGCGCCATCCCACGCTGGAGGCCGGCGTGATCGTCGGCGCCAACGCCAGCGTGCTGGGCGGCTTCATCGTGGGCGCGGGCGCGCGCGTGGGCTCGGGCGCGGTCGTCACGCGCCCCGTGCCCGCGGGCGCGACGGCGGTCGGCAATCCGGCGCGCATCATCGCGGCCGAGACCGACGCCGCGCGCGAGGCCACGGCCGCACGCCTGGGCTTCTCGGCCTACGGCGTCACGCAGGGCGACGATCCGGTGGCGCTGGCGATGAAGGGCCTGATCGACAACGCCTCCGCGCACGAGCACCAGATCGCGCTGCTGTGGAACGCGATCGAGCGCGTGCTCGACGAGGGCGTGCTGCAGGCGCGCGACTGCGTGCCCACCGACGCGCAGACCGCCGAGAACTTCGACGCCGAAGGCCTGAGCCGGCTGGTGAAGTGAGAAGCGGGGTCAGGCACCCGCCCGGGGCGCTGCAGCCAACCGGGGGCGCATTCTGGCGGGAGCCAGACCCCTATGGCAGCAGCGCGCGCAACGCCTGGTGCCAGTTGCTGTCGACGTCGATCTTCACCGAGCCGCTCCAGGCCGTCTTGAAGCCGTCGGGCTCCGCGAAGCGGTAGCGGGCCCAGTAGGTGCCGGTGGCGGGCCGGCCCAGGCGGCCGTTCGGCGCGCCGAAATCCCCGCGGGCCACGATCTGTCGGTAGTCGGGATCGGCCGCCAGTTCCACCTCGACGCGATCCTCGGGGCGGCCGCCCCACGCGAGCTCGATGGCCGCGCCGTCGGGGCTCAGCCGGCCCAGCGGCGCGCGCGGCGTCGGGCGCAGGATGAGCGCCTGCGTGTCGCTCCAGGCGCCGCGGCGGCCCTCGGCGTCGACGCTCACCACGTGCCACCAGTAGACGCCGTCGGCGGCGCCGTAGTCGGTGTCCAGCGGATGGAACACCACCTGTTCGCCGCGCACCTGGTCGTCGCGCAGCGCGGTCTGCGTGAACTGCGCGTCGCGCGCCACCTCGAGCACGTAGCGGACGGCGTCGGGGTTGTGGGTCCAGCGCAGCGTGACGTCGCCCACCGGGCGCTTGGCGTTGGCCGGCGGATCGAGCAGGAAGGGCGACTCGGGCCGCGCGCGCAGCCGGAAGCCGCGCACGCCGTCCAGGCCCTCGAGGCCCTCGGGGCCGATGCGGCGCACGCGCAGGTGCCAGTCGCCGTCGGCCAGTTGCGGGATGCGGATGTCGTCGCCGGCGGCCACGTGCAGGTCCAGCGTGATGTGGTCGAACGCGGCGTCGTTGGCCACTTGCACGCGCAGCGGCCAGTTGCCGGCCAGGTGCGCCTTGATGGGCAGGTGGTCGAACAGCGCGGGCACGTCGGCGAGGTCGGGCGCGGGCGGCAGCGGCAGCACAACGGGCTTCCTGCCGGCCTCCAGCGACGCGCCGAAGTTGGCCGGAACGTCGGCCGCCTGCGTGGCGGAGGCGCCCACCTGCGCGTGCACCTTGCCTTCCAGCACCTCGGTGGCCGAGGCGTTGACGGCCGCGGCACCGCCGGCGGCCGGCGTGACGTCGTTGCGCACGCGGTAGACGGTGCCGCGCACGCCGATGACGGCCGTGGGCGTGCTCACCTCCAGCGGGCGGGCGCGCAGCACCTTGCTGGCGAACACCTCCACGCTGCCGCTGATCAGGCGCAGCGACGCGGCCACCAGGCCCTCGTCGATCGCGGCGGCCGTGGCCTTCACCCGGAAGCGGCGCTGCTCGTCGAGGCGGCCCTCGGTGCTGGGCGCGAGCTTCACGCGCGAGCCGTCGGCCAGCTGCACGACGGCCGTGCTGGCCTCGCCGGTGCGGATCGATTCGCCGACGTTCAGCATCGCGCCGCCGGCCGCCGGCCTGTCGCCGATGCGCACGTCGCCGAACGCGCTCACCAGCTGCGCCGGCACGACCTTGTTGTGCAGGTAGTCGGCCGGCACCATCAGCACCTGGCCCGGCGTGATGCGGTTCGAGTCGGGCAGGTGGTTGATGCGCGAGACTTCCTTCCACGCGCCGGGCGTCGTGAACAGCGTGCGGTTCAGGCCGATCAGGGTGTCGTGCGACGTGACCGTGCAGGGCACCAGCAGCGGCTGCGACGCCGCCGGGGCCGGAGCGGCGGCCGGCGCCGCGAGCGCGACGGGCAGCAGGCCGGCCGCGCACAGCGACGCGAGCACCTTGTGATGCGGGTTCGAGCGACGGGACGTCAGCGGCATGGGCACCGGAGGCAGGAAGGGCGAAGGGCGGTCACGCGGCGCCGGAGGGTGCGCGTTGGGCCGACTTGGGACGGAAGGCCTTGCACAGGGCGGGATCGGTCTCGATGTACGGGCCGCCGATCAGGTCGATGCAGTACGGCACGGCCGCGAAGATGCCGGGCACCGGCGGCGCGAGATCGGGCAGGCCCTGCAGCGTCTCGGCAATGGCCTTCGGCTGGCCGGGCAGGTTGAGGATGAGCGCGTGGCCGCGAATGACACCCACCTGGCGCGAGAGGATGGCGGTGGGCACGAAGCGCAGGCTGATCTGGCGCATCTGCTCGCCGAAGCCGGGCATCTCGCGGTCGGCCACGGCCAGCGTGGCCTCGGGCGTGACGTCGCGCGGCGCGGGGCCGGTGCCGCCGGTGGTGAGCACGAGGTCGCAGCGGGACTCGTCCACCAGCGCCCGCAGCGTGGCGCTGATGGTGGGCGCGTCGTCGGCGATCAGCCGCTCCTCGCAGGCCAGCGGGTTCCGCACGGCGCGGGCGAGCCAGTCGCGCAGCGCGGGCAGGCCCTTGTCCTCGTAGACGCCCGCCGAGGCGCGGTCGCTGATCGAGACGAGCCCGATGCGCACCGTCTCCAGCGCCATGTCGGCGGCCTCAGTCATCGTGGGACGGATCGGCCCCGGCCGCGTCGCCGTCGCCTTCGGGCACGGCCAGCATCTGTTCCTTGACCAGCTTGAACAGGTCGCGGTACGCGCGGCCGTGGCGCTCGCCCGGCTCCAGCTTCTCCTTGCGCGCGGAACGCACGAGGCTGCGCAGTTGCTGGACGTCGGTCGACGGGTACTCCTTGACCCACAGGGCCAGCGCATCGTCGGTGGCCAGCAGCTGGTCGCGCCAGTATTCGGCCTGGTGCAGGGCCAGCGTGTCGGTGGCGCTGCCGACGCGGTACGACGCGACGGCCTCGCGCAGTGGCTCCGGGTTCTCGTGCTTCATCAGCTTGCCGATGTATTGCACCTGGCGGCGCCTGCCCTCGAAGGAGCGGGTGCGGCGCAGCTCATCGATCGCGTCGCGCAGGCGCTCGTCGATCTGCAGCTTGTCCAGCCGATCCGGCGGCAAGGCGGACACGGCCTCCCCCAGCTCCTGCAGATCCTGCATCTGTTGCTTGAGCTCGTTGCGGCTGGGCGTGATGCCGTCGATGGCGGCCTGGCGCTTGCTGACGGGCATGTCGGCCATGTCGGCATCGATCTCCGGCACCTGTCGGTTGGAGGCGTGCTTGGGCTCACGGGGCATGGTTCGACGGACTCTCTGGGATCGCTATGATGGCCCGGATTGTCCTGCAATTGACGCGGTTCGCCAGCCAGGGCTGGGCCGCCCCTACAAACACAAAGCAAGGAATGCCGATGGCCGTCACGAAAAACCGGGGTTTTGCCTTCGAACCGGCGCAATTCCAGCAGATCATCGAAGACGTCCTGAAGATCGCCAAGGCGACCGGCGCCACCGATGCGGCGGCCGAGGTGTCCGAGGGCAGCGGACTGTCGGTGTCGGTGCGCAAGGGCGAGGTCGAGAACGTCGAGCGCAACCGCGACAAGTCGGTGGGCGTGGCGGTGTACATCGGCCAGCGCCGCGGCAACGCCAGCACCTCCGACTTCTCGGCCAAGGCGCTCGAGCAGACGGTTCGCGCGGCCTACGACATCGCGCGCTTCACTGCGGAAGACCCGGCCGCGGGCCTGCCCGACGCCGCGGACCTGGCCACGCCGGCCGAGGCGGGCATGGATCTCGACCTGTTCCATCCCTGGGACGTGGACGTGGCGCAGGCCACCGCGCTGGCCAAGCGCTGCGAGGACGCGGCGTTCGCCACCGACCGCCGCATCACCAACTCCGAGGGCGCCGGCGTGTCGGCGCAGCAGTCGCACTTCTGGACGGGCAACAGCCGCGGCTTTCGCGGCGGCTACGCCAGCTCGCGCCATTCGCTGTCGGTGGCGCCCATCGCCGGCAAGGGCGGCGGCATGCAGCGCGACCACTGGTACACGTCGATGCGCGATGCCGGCGACATGTCGGCGCCCGAGGCCGTGGGCCGCTACGCCGCCGAGCGCGCGCTGTCGCGGCTGAAGTCGCGCAAGGTGGCCACCTGCGAGGTGCCGATCCTGTTCGAGTCCAGCCTCGCGGCGGGACTGCTGGGCGCGTTCGTGCAGGGCGTCAGCGGCGGGGCGCTGTACCGCAAGGCGAGCTTCCTGCAGGACAGCCTGGGTACCGCCGTGTTCCCCAAGGACATCGACATCTTCGAGTTCCCGCACGAGCCCAAGGGCAAGGGCAGCGCGCCGTTCGACGACGAAGGCGTGCGCACGAAGGCGCGCGACGTGGTCAACGCCGGCGAGGTGCAGGGCTATTTCCTCTCCAGCTACTCCGCGCGCAAGCTGGGCATGAAGACCACCGGCCACGCGGGCGGCTCGCAGAACCTGCGCATGACGCACCGCCGCACGCAGCCGGGCGACGACCTGCCCGCCATGCTGCGCAAGCTCGATCGCGGGCTGTTCGTCATCGAGCTGATGGGGCAGGGCGTCAACTACGTCACCGGCGACTACTCGCGCGGCGCCGCCGGGTTCTGGGTGGAGAACGGCCGCATCGTGCATCCGGTGGAGGAGGTGACCATCGCCGGCCACCTGCGCGCGATGCTGATGGGCATCCAGGCGATCGGCGCCGACACCTACAACTACGGCGCGAAGACGGTGGGCTCGGTGCTGCTGTCGCCGATGAAGGTGGCGGGTTCCTGACTGGCAGGGGCTCACCTCCGGCCTGCTGGTGCGCGCCGACGCGTGAGTCCCACACTGGCGAGGCGGGTTCGGTGCGCATCGCCGTCGCGCATGAGAAAATCGGGTTTTCAAGAACAAGACGAGGTAAGCCTGTGGACCTGAAGGTACCGATCAAGATTTCCGATGAACTGAGCGAGGACATCATCGACTCGACCGGCCTGCTCGACCTGGCCAGCGGGGAAATCCATCGGATCGAGTACGAAGACTACGACCTCGCGGGCCGTGGCCTGCCGGCCGACAGCGGCGACTATGAGTTCACCGTCGGCACGCTGTCGAACAACGGCAAGGACGTCGAGTTCAAGGTCGACGTCAACAAGGTCACCGGCCAGTATTCGGTGAGCGCGAGCGAGCTGCTCGAGATCAAGGTGCGCGCGGCCGCGCTGTTCGCCGGCATCAGCGGCAAGGACATCCTGCGCAACGTCGATGCGAAGACCGCGGCCACGCCGCCGGGCGGCGCCAAGGGCCGCGGACGCAACCTGCACTGACGCGCTCCACGCCCGACGACAGAAGGCCGCATCGCGCGGCCTTCTTCGTTTCACGCGCCGCCGTGCTCGGGCAGGACGGCGCGCGTCACGAAGGCATCAATGGCGCCAGCCGCCACCGTCGTGGTCGCCGCCGCGGTCGCGGTCACCGCCACCTTGGTAGTAGTGGCCGCCGCCGTAGTAGCGGCCGCCCCAGGGTGCGATGCAGCAGCCGCTCATCAGCGTCACGAGCAAGGCCAGAGCGGCCCAGCGCACGAGCTTTCGATTCGAATTCATTCGGGTCTCCTGAAAGGCTGCGTCAGTGCCGCCTGCTTCATTCAACGCCAGTTGTCATCGATCGATGACAAGCATCGGGTTTCCGGATTGCAAAGCCGCGTAAACCATGGATGAGCTCGTCATGGGCGAGGCACGTAAAGACGGGCCGGCTGCTCGGCCGTGGGCGGCTGGCGGCGTCAACGTCCGTGTCGATCCGGCCGTTGTCGAGACACAGGGTGTGCCGTTTGCCGTCACCCCTTCGAAGACTCCACGAGCCCACAAGGAATGATCATGAGAAACGCACTTGCAATCGCCGTCGCCAGCGTCGCGCTGGCCTCCATGGCCGGCTGCATCGTCGAGCCGGCCCGTCCCTACTACGGCGGTGGCGGCTATGTCGCGCCGCCGGGCGTCGTCTACGTGGCGCCGACCTACGCGTCGCCCGGCCCGGGCTGGGGTTGGGAATACCACGCCACCTACGGCTGGGGCTGGCACCACCCGCAGTACGGCTGGCACAGGGGCTGGCATTGATCTGACGGGCGGCCGCCGCCGCGCGAGCGTGGCGGCATGGCCTGACGGGAACGGGCGCGATGGCGGGGGACTCCGCCATCGCGCCCGTTCCGTTTCTCAGCGGACGGTGTAGCCGCGACCGTCCATGCAGGCTTCGGTGGCGCGCTGGAACACCTTCGCGTCGGCCATGGCGTTCGGCTGCGACGTCGCCCACGAGTTGCAGTCGCGCCGATCGGCCTCGGTCTGCGCCGCGCTCTGGTTGTTGCGCGGATAGAAGATCGGCTCCGGCGCGGCCGGCGCCGGCGCGGGCGGCGGCGTGGTCATCGTCGGATCGACGCCCGGCGGCGGCGCGACCACCACGTAGCCGCGTCCCGGCGCCACGTTGTAGTACACGCCGTCCGCGTAGTAGTAGGGCGCGCCGGCCACCCAGACGGTGGCGTAGTCGGGCGGCAGCACCGGCAGGTAGATGCCGAGCGGCGGCTGCACGACGATGTAGCGGCCGCCGTACGGACGGAACCACACGCCGCCGTGGAAGAAGTAGTTGCCGCGGCCGTAGCCCACGCTCACCGCGCCGAGCGGCAGCGTGCCGTAGACGAAGCCGCGCGAGGGGTAGTAGTGGTTGTGGCCGTAGCGGGCGTCGAAGTCGACGTAGCCGCGGGCGTGGCCGCCGCTCCAGGCCTGGCCGGGTACCGGGCCGCCGCGGGTCGGGCCGGGGCCGCCCCTGGCCTGCGGCGGGCCGCCGCGATCGCGATCCTGGGCCAGCGCGCCGGCCGCCGCTCCGGCGAGCAGGACGAAGGTGGCTGCGAGAAGGGACTTGCGCATGGTCGTGTCGACTCGGTTGGACGGCATCTGCCGCCGATGCATTGTCGACCTGACATGTAAGTCGGCCGTTGCATCATGTCAACAACGCGTGAACCGCGGGTGGCGCGGATCCACGCCGGAGAAGTTCAGCCCTGCGCCAGCTGGTACAGCCGCGTCGAGCGCGCGCCCGAGCGGCAGAACGCCAGCAGCGGATGCGGCAGCTCGGCGAGCAGTTCGCGGAACGCGGCCACTTCCTCGGGCGACTGGTAGCCGCCGGCCACCGGCAGGTGGCGGTACTGCAGCCCGGCGGCGATGGCCGCGGCCTCGACCTGGGCGGAGGCCGGCTGGTCGGGACCGTGCTCGAAATCGGGGCGGTTGTTGACGACGCTCTTGAAGCCCAGGCGCGCGAGCTCGGCCATCGCGGCGGCGTCGAGCTGCGGGGCCACGAACACGTCGTCGGCGATCTGGCGCAGGGGCAGGGTGGTTTCCATGGCGATGCTTCCCTCGGATCGGTTACTTGCTCAGCGCGGCCTTGACCGCGGCGGAGACCTGGCCCATGTCGGCCTTGCCGGCCAGCTTGGCCTTGACGGCGGCCATGACCTTGCCCATGTCGCCCGGACCGGCGGCGCCCAGCTCGGCCACGATGGCGTTCACCTCGGCGGTGATCGCGGCGGCGTCCAGGCGCTCGGGCAGGTAGCCCAGCAGCACGTTGAGTTCGGCGGTCTCCTTGTCGACCAGGTCGGTGCGGGCGGCCTTGGCGAACGCGTCGATCGAGTCCTTGCGCTGCTTCACGAGCTTGTCGACGATCGCCACGATGGCCGCGTCGTCCAGTTCCACGCGCTCGTCCACCTCGCGCTGCTTCATCGCGGCCATCAGGTTGCGGATCGCGAGCAGGCGATCGGCGTCCTTGGCGCGCATGGCGGTCTTCATGTCGTCGGAGATTCGTTGCTTGAGCGTCATGGTTCGACTTTCGGATGGGTTCTGGAATGCAAAAAGCCCGCTACGGCGTCCCGCACGGGCTTTCGGCTTGCGTGCCGGCGATTTTCGCGCCGGCTCGCAGGAAACGAGCTCGAGAGCTCCAGGAAACTCTGCTTTTAGTAGAGCTTCTTGGGCAGCTGCATGCTGCGAACGCGCTTGTAGTGACGCTTGACGGCCGCGGCCTTCTTGCGCTTGCGCTCGGCAGTGGGCTTCTCGTAGAACTCGCGGGCGCGCAGTTCGGTCAGAAGACCCAGCTTTTCGATGGTGCGCTTGAAGCGGCGAAGGGCCACGTCGAACGGCTCGTTTTCCTTGACACGGATGGTCGTCATTTTTCGAAGAATCCTTCGGGAGAAATATTGCGCTCGGAGTCCTTGTCCAGACCCGCTGCACTCGCTCATTGTGATGAGGAAAGCGCCTCGGCTTCTAGAAGTTGGACAAAGATCGACACGCGGTTTGCCAGCAAAGCCTAGGATTCTACCCCGAAATGCCAGCCCGCGCCACATATTCTGCGGAGCGGCGCTTCAGGCAGCCGTTTGGGCATCGCGGGCGCGTTCCGCCGCCAGGGCCTCCGCGCAGGCGTAGCCGCTGGCCCAGGCCCACTGGAAGTTGTAGCCGCCCAGCCACCCGGTGACGTCCATCACCTCGCCGATGAAGTGCAGCCCGGGCGCGCGCCGGCTTTCCATGGTGCGGGAGTCGATCTCGCGGGTGTCGACGCCGCCGGCCATCACCTCGGCCTTCTTCCAGCCCTCGGTGCCGGTGGGCGCCACGTGCCAGGCCGACAGCGACTCGGCCAGCTGGCGCAATGGCTTGTCGGCGACCTCGGGCATGGTGCGCTCCTCGGGCAGGCCGCCGCGCGCCAGCCAGGCCTGCGCCAGCCGCTGGGGCAGGTGGGTGGCCAGCTCGTTGCCGAGCTGCCGGCGCGACGTGGCCTTGGCGCGCTGCAGCGTCCCGGGCCAGTCGGTGCCGGGCGCGAACGCGATCTGCAGCGCCTCGCCCGGCTGCCAGTAGCTGGACGCCTGCAGCACGGCCGGGCCGCTGAGGCCGCGGTGGGTGAACAGCAGGTCCTCGACGAAGCGCGCGCGCTGCCGGCCCGTGCCGGCCGAGATCTCCACCTCCAGCGACACCCCCGACAGGTCGACGAACGGCGCCCACGTGGCGGCGTCGAACACCAGCGGCACCAGCGCCGGGCGCGGCTCCACGATGGCATGGCCGAACTGCCTGGCCAGCCGCAGCCCGAAGTCGGTGGCGCCGATCTTGGGCACCGGCAGGCCGCCGGTGGCGACGACCACGCTGCGCGCCTCGACCGGGCCGCGCGCCGTGTCGACCTCGAAGCGCGCGCCGGTTACGCCAGCGTCCGCGCGAGCGCGCACGGCCGAGACCGCGCAGGGTTGCCAGTGCTCCACCCGACCGTCGTCGCACTCGCGCAGCAGCAGGTCGATGACGTCCTGGCTGGACTCGTCGCAGAACAGTTGCCCGCGATGCTTCTCGTGGAACGGGATGCGGTGGCGCTGCACCAGCGCGATGAAGTCCTGCGCGGTGTAGCGCGCCAGCGCCGAGCGGCAGAAGTGCGGATTGCGCGAGTGGAACTGCGCCGGCGTCGCATCGCGGTTGGTGAAGTTGCAGCGGCCGCCGCCCGAGATGCGGATCTTCTCGGCCACCTTCTCGGCATGGTCGACGAGCAGCACGCGCGCGCCGCGCTGCCCGGCCTGCGCCGCGCAGAACAGGCCGGCCGCGCCGGCACCGATCACGACGACGTCGACGCGCTTCAAGTCGCGACCAGCCCGGCGACGAGCTTGCGGATCTCGGGTTCCGCGCCCAGCTCGACCAGGGCCGCGATCACGGCGTCCCATTCCGCGCGCGTGACGGGCGTGATGGACAGCCGGCTGCCCGGCTTGAGCAGCACCATCGAGGCGAACTCGGGTCGCGCGCGCATCGCCTTGAGCGACAGCAGCGGCGTGGTGGCCAGGTGCCTCACGTCCACGTGCTGCCAGCGCGGTTTGGCCGGATCGGACTTGGCGTCGAAGTAGGGGCTCTTCGCGTCGAACTGCGACGCGTCGTCGTAGGCCGCGCTGGCCACCTCGGCGATGCCGGCCACGCCGGGTTCGGCGCAGCTCGAGTGGTAGAACAGCACGCCGTCACCGACGCGCATCTGGTCGCGCATGAAGTTGCGCGCCTGGTAGTTGCGCACGCCGATCCACGGCACGCGATGGCCGGGGGCGTTGGCAACGTCGGAGATCGAGCACTCGTCGGGCTCGCTTTTCATCAGCCAGTACGAAGGCATTGCTCGAACAGGAGGAATAAGGTGTCCGCCGCGAACCTCGGGCCGCATTCCTGAACCCAGGGGTGTTCAGGTGGGCGAGGTCAGTCTGGAATCGGGTTCATCTGACGCGAGACGATCACACCAACCAGACGATGTTCCAAGCCCTAGCGCAAAGCGCATCGGTTCAAGGAAATATAAAACCCTCGCGAACGCGACGGACGAATCCATTCTATGCGTCGGCGCCGCGCGAAGGCGAGCATCTGAGACGTAAAGAGGGCCTGAAAAATCACTTGACGAACGTGATTTCGAAAGGCGTTACAGCAGCCGTCCGTCTTCGTTCAACGCGGTGTCGAGGCGGGCGATCAGGCTCTCCACCTGCGCGGCCGCGGCGCGCCGTGCCTCGCTGGCTTCGGCATGCTCCACGTGGGTCCTGGACTCGCCGCTTTCCACGGGCGCCGCCGCCGCGCGCGGCGCCTCCGCGAGCCGGTAGGCCAGGTTGAGCGCGGCGAGCACGGCGATGCGCTCGCGCGCCTTCACCTTGCCGGCGTCGCGGATGCCGCTCATCTCGCGGTCGACCGAGGCGACGGCGGCCTGCAGCAGCGCCTCGCCGCCTTCGGGACAGGCCAGCAGGTAGCTCTGGCCCAGGATGGTCACTTCCACTTGCTTCATGGCTGCACGCTCCGCGGGCTGTCGCTGGTGTCTGTGCCCGCATCGTCGGCGCGGCCGCCTTCGGACGCCGGCAGGCGGTCGATCAGCGCGTCGATGCGCGCGCGCGCCGCGGCCAGCCGCGAGCGCAGGTTGTCGCGCTCGTCGGTGACGGCGCGCAACTGCTGTTCGAGCAAGGTGTTCGTGCGCTTCTGCTCGTCATGGCGCAGCAGGAGTCGTTCGATGCGTTCGGCAAGATCCGGCAGTCGTGACATGGGCGAGGACGCTGGGGCGACAAAGACCCATTGTAGGGGCGCGACGCGTGCGTCCGTTCACTCGCAAGCCCTTGAACGAGGCCGCGCGCCGCGCACGCGTCCGGCGTTGCGCGCAGGCTTCGCCGGGGGCGCGGAAAGAGTGCCGAATGGTAGGATGCCCTCTTCAGTTGGTGCTCCGGATGGCCTGTCGTGCCGTCCGAGTCAAACGGGAATCAGGAGGGTCGTCTTCGTCACGAAGCGCCGACCCGACCTGAGCTGCCCCCGCAACGGTCGCGGAGGATGTCGTCGCCTGACAAGGCGTTGTGCATCGGCTGTCGTTCCTCGTGGTCACTGTGCATTTCGCAAGAAGGCATGGGAAGGCCCTCGACACGCAACCCCTCCGCCAGCCCGGATACCGGCCAATTGCTCGGGGTCGAGCGCGCGCGAGCGCGCGAGGCCGTTCTGTGGCACCTGCGGGGACGCTGGCTGCCGCGTTTGATGCATCGAAGTACTCCCATGAAGTTTCGCCACACCGGGTCGACCGCGCCCGTGAACAGTCGCGTCGCGGCGTTGTCCGTCTCCCTGTCCTCCATCGCCGCCGCGCTGCTGGCGGCCCCGGCCGCGCACGCGCAGGCGTCGTCCGACTCGCCCGAGCAGCAAGTGGTGATCACCGCCGCCCGCGTCGAGCAGAAGCTGTTCGATGCGCTGCCCAGCACCACGGTCATCACGCAGGCCGACATCCAGGCGGCCAACGCCACCGACGTGCCCGGCCTGCTGCGCGAGCTCACCAGCCTCGACATCGCCCAGACAGGCCCCGCCGGCTCGGCCACCGGCGTCTTCATGCGCGGCACCGCGTCCAACCGCGTGCTGGTGCTGATCGACGGCGCGCCGCTGTCGCGCGCCGACCTGGGCTCGGCCCCGTGGGAACTCGTGCCGATGGGCGACATCGACCACGTCGAGATCGTGCGCGGCAACCTGTCCAGCCTCTACGGCTCGGCGGCCGTGGGCGGCGTGGTGCAGATCTTCACCAAGCGCCGTCCGGGCAGCAGCGTGCTGTTCGGCATGGGCAGCGACGGCCAGTTCGTGGGCAGCGGCTCCGTCGCCGGCCGCTGGGGCGACAGCGCCACCCCGCTCGACCTGGGCGCCAGCTTCTCGGGCACCGCGACGGACGGCTTCAACGCCACCAACCCGGCCACCAACCCGGGCTACAACCCCGATCGCGACGGCTCGCACCAGCTCGGCGCTGCGATCCGCGGCGGCAAGACCTGGGCGCCCAACCAGCGCACCGAGTTCTCCGTCTCGCACACCGACACCGACACCCACTACGACGCCTACGGCGGCGCGCCGGTGGACGACGTGCTCAGGACCAGCCTGGACGCCTACAACCTGCAGTCGCACCACGCGATCGGCTCGGCGATCAACTTCAACCTGAGCGCCGGCGAGACCTTCATCAAGTACCAGAACCCGACGAGCGCGTACACGCCCGCCGGCACCGCGCGCACGCGCCTGCTGGGTGCCGACGCGAACTTCAACGTCGCCGAGGACCAGGACGTGCAGCTCGGCTTCGAAGCCAGGAACGAGCGCTACAGCGACACCTCCACGCCTGAGGAAGTGCGCCTGACGAAGTCGGTGCGCGTGGGCTACCTGGCCACCTTCGCCTCGGCGCTGGAAGTGCAGGCCAACCTGCGCCACGACGACGCGGCCGACTACGGCAAGGCCGACACCGGCCTGCTGGCGCTGGGCTGGCGCCTCTCGCCCGCGTGGAAGATCGTCGGCCAGTACTCCACCGCTTTCGCGGCACCGACCTTCGTCGACCAGGCCTACGCCGTCGCGGGCACCACGCTCAAGCCGGAGCGCTCGCGCAACGCCGAGGTGGGGGTGCACTGGAGCGGCGCCGGCTGGCTGGCGCGCGCCACGTTCTTCACGCAGCACCAGAAGGATCTGTTCGTCTACACCTACCCGCAGGGCGAATCCAACATCGGCCGCGCGCACAACCGCGGCATCGAGCTGGGCGCGGACGGCAACGCCGGTCCGGGTACGCTGGGCGTCGACGCGACGTTCCAGAACCCGCGCGACGACGTCGCCGGCACGGGCCTGCTGCGCCGCGCCCGCACCAACGCGTCGGTCAACTACCGCCTGCCCGTGCTGGGCTGGGAGACGGGCGGCTACGTGCGCTACACCGGCAAGCGCCTGGACATCGACCCGGTCACGTTCGGCACCACCACCGCGTCGGCGCGCACGGTCGTCGGCCTGACGACCTCGCATCCGCTGTCACCGAACTGGACCATCGCCGCCAAGGTGGACAACCTGTTCGACAACCGCGCGCCGGAGGTCGTGGGCTACAACGTGCCGGGCCTGAGCGTGCTGTTCACGCTGCGCGGCCAGTGGCAATAATCGGCTGACCCGTCCTTGCCCCCGCCCTCGCTTCCGACCGCCTCCATGCCCGCCCGCAATCCCGCTGTCCTTCGCATCGCCTTGCTGGCGCTCGCGACGGCGCTGGTGGCCGCGCTGGCGCTGGGCCTCGGCTCGGGCGGCCTGGACTGGCAGCTGATCGCCACGCTGCGCGCCCCGCGCGTGGCGGCGGCGGCGGGCGTGGGCAGCCTGCTCGCGCTGGCGGGCCTGAGCCTGCAGGTGCTGCTGCGCAATCCGCTGGCCGACCCGTACGTGCTGGGGCACTCCACCGGCGCGTCCGTGGGCGCGCTGGTGGCGTTGCTGCTGGGCGTGCAGCTGTGGATGGGCGCGGCGGCCGGCGCGTTGCTGGCCGGGCTCGCGCTGCTGTGGCTCGCGCGGCCGGCGCTGGCGGTGGCCGACGACGCGTCGCCGCGGCTGATCCTGCTGGGCGCGATGCTCGCGGCGATCTTCGGCAGCGTCGCCACGCTGCTGCTGGCGCTGGTGCCCGACCAGCGCCTGCGCGGCGCGATCTTCTGGATGGTGGGCGACCTGTCCGGCGCCGCCGCCAGCCTCTGGAATCTCGCCGGCGCCGCGCTGTTCGTGGCCTGGCTATGGGCGCGCGGACGCTCGGTCGACCGCCTGATGCTGGGCGCCGACGCCGCCTGGCTGCTGGGCGAGCCGGTGCGCCGGCTGCGGCTGGAGCTGCTGCTGCTGGCCTCCATCGCGGTGGGCCTGGCCGTGGCGACGGCCGGCGCGATCGGCTTCGTGGGCCTCGTCGTGGCGCAGGGCTGGCGCCTCGCCGGCGTGCTGCGCACCCGCGAGTTGGCGCTGCTGTCGGCGCTGTCCGGCGCGGCGCTGCTGATGGCCGCCGACCTGCTGGCGCGCCTCGTGGTGGCGCCGCTGGAGCTGCCGGTGGGCGCGGTGATGTCGTTGCTGGGCGCGCCGTGCTTCATCTGGTTCCTGGCACGAGGTGTCAAGTGAGCGAAGCCTCGCTGCTCGAGACCCGCGCGCTCACCGTGCGCGCCGCCGGGCGCGCGCTGGTGGAGCGCCTCGACTGGCGCGTGAACGCCGGCGAGCGCTGGTGCGTGATCGGGCGCAACGGCGCGGGCAAGAGCCTGGTGCTGCGCGCGCTGGCCGGCCTGGGCGTGCCCGGGCGCGACGGCGAGGTGCTGTGGCAGGGCCGCGCGCAGCAAGAGTGGCCCGTGGGCACCGCGGCCACGCTGCGCGCGCTGATGCCGCAGCAGGCGCAGGATCGCTTCGCGCTGACGGTGGAGCGAACGCTGGCGCTGAGCGAGGTGGCCGGCTCTCCCCCGCTTCGGGTTTCCGAACTGATGACTGCGTTGGACATCGAATCGCTGGCGTCGCGGCGCGCCGACCAGCTGTCGGGCGGCGAACGCCAGCGTGTCGCGCTCGCGCAGTGCGCGGTGCAGGGCGCAGCGCTGATGCTGCTCGACGAGCCGGTGTCGTTCCAGGATCCGGCGCACCAGCAGGTGGTGGGCCGCTGGCTGGTCGAGGCCGTGCCGGCGCGGGTCGGCCGCCAGGCCTGGGTGGCGAGCGCGCACGATCCGAGCTGGATCGCCCGCGTCGCCACGCACGTGCTGGCGCTGCTGGGCGACGGCCGCTGGCGCGCGGGCCCGGTCGACGAGATCCTCAGCGCGCCGGTGCTGGAGCAGACCTACGGCTGCGCGTGGCGCAGCGTCGAGGGCGCCTGGCTGCCGGCCTGAGTCTCAGTCGGCGAGCACGCGCGCCGCCGGCGCCAGCGCCATCTCGCGCTTGAGCGCCGCGGCCAGGTCGACCACCGCCATCGCGTAGTAGGCCGACCAGTTGTAGCGCGTCACCACGTAGAAGTTGCGCGTGCCGGCCACGTAGCTGGCGGGCGCGTCGCCGTTCTGCAGCTCGATGAAGGCCAGCGGGCCGGTGTAGTCGCGCGCCGCGTCGGGCAACTGCACGCCGGCCTCGATCAGCTGCGCGGCCGTGAACGTGGGGACGATGTCGGCGGCCACGAGGCGCGCGCGCGCCTCGGGGTCGGCGGGCGGCTGCACCGGGAAATAGATCGGCTGGTCGCGCTGCCAGCCGAACATCGCCAGGTAGCCGGCCACGCTGCCGATCACGTCGTCGCCGCCGGCCGAGAGGTCGACATGGCCGTCGTGATCGAAGTCCACGGCGTACCTCAGCAGGCTGCTGGGCATGAACTGCGGCCAGCCGATGGCGCCGGCGAACGATCCGCGCGCGGTGTCGGCCTCGCGGCCCTCCAGCGCGCACCACACGAGATAGGCGCGCAGTTCGCTGCGATAGAACGCGCTGCGGTCGGAGCGGCCCTGGGGGAAATCGAAGGCGAGGGTGGCCAGCGAATCGAGCACGCGGTAGTTGCCGGTCATGCGGCCGTAGAACGATTCCACGCCGACGACGCCGGCCACCAGTTCGGGCGGCACGCCGTAGCGCCGCTGCGCCTCGTCCAGCGCCGCCGCGTGGGCCTGCCACCATTGCACGCCGGCGGCCAGGCGCCTGGGCTCGATGAAGCGCGCGCGGTACGCGGCCCAGTTCTTGGCGGTGCCGGGCGGGCCCGGCATGATGGCCTTGGCCACGCCGGGCTGGTAGCGCGCCTTGGCGAGCTGGTCTTCCACCCAGGCGCGATCCAGGCCGCGGTCCTCGGCGACCTGCGCCGCGAACGCGAGCACGTCGTCGCGGCGGCCGTAGACGACGCTGTCGGGCGCGTCGTCGTCGCGCACGGCGATCGCCTTGGCCTTTTTCTTCTTCTTGGCGGCAACCTTGGCCTTGGCGGCGTGTTTCGCGGCGGACGCGGCCGGCGCGGTGGCGGACGCCGTGTCCTGCGCGGCGACGGCCGGGCCGGCGATCGCAAGCACGAGCCCCAGGATGGCCGCGATCGCGCGGGAACGGGAAGAGGAAGTCGAGGGCGGGCGAGGCTCGTGCGAGAGGGTCATCGACCCAGTTTAGCCACCAAATCGCGGGCGCCGGCCTTGACGCCCGCCCAGTCGGCATCGGCGGCCGCGCCGGGCGGCCCATAACGCTGGCGCTCCATCGCGTCGAGCCGGCGCGCCAGGGCTTCGGCAACCGCGCCGAAGCGCCGCCGCAGCGCCGCGGCGACGACGCCCGGCGACTCGTGCGCCGCCACCTGCACGCCGTGGACCTGCAGCGCGCGCAGCGCGGAGGCGAGGCGGCGCGTCGCGCGCTGGCCCGGCGTGCGGCGGTGCGAATCCCACCACGCGGCGCCGGCGCCGAAGGCGGCGGCGGCACTGACGACGAGGATCAGCAGGTGGCCCAGGTCATCGGCGTCGGGCGCACTGAAGCCGGCCTTCCTGAGCAGGTCGAACTGCGAGTTGCGGTTGTAGCCCAGCACCCATTCCTGCCAACGGTTGTCCAGCGTCTCGCGCCAGTTGCGCAGGCGATCGACCATGCCGGGGCTCAGCGAGTTGATGGCGCTGCCCACGATGCCCTGCGCGGGCCGGATCGCCTGGCCGCGCTGCACGCGCTCGGGCGCGACGGCGGCGGTGGGGTCGGCGCGCACCCAGCCGCGCGACGGATTCCAGTACTCGACCCACGCGTGGGCGTTGCTCTGGCGCACGACGTACCAGCCGTCCTCGGCCTGCGCGTCGGCGCCCTGGTAGCCGGTGACCAGGCGCGCCGGGATGCCCATCGCGCGCAGCACCACCACGAAGGCGGTGGCGAAGTGCTCGCAGAAGCCGACCTTGCGATCGAGCCAGAACTCGTCCACCGGGTCGAGCTCGTACGCGCCTGGCGACAGCGTGTAGCTGAAGCCGGCGGTGCCGATGTGGCGGTACAGGCCCGCGACGACCGGGCCGGGGTTGTCGGCGGCGCCCGAACGCGCGGGCGGCGGGTGGTCGAGCAGCCATTGCCGGGCCCAGGCGCGGGTGCGCGGAAACAGCTGCGGCGGCAGGCGCAGGTTCTCGTTCAGCTCGGAGGGCGTGGCGCCCACCAGCCGGTCGTCCAGGCCGGCGACGGCGTGCACGCGCACGCGCTGGCTGATGGGGCGGCGCGTGCGCCATTGCAGGTCGAGGTCGACCATCGGCCGCACGTCCGCGCCGTCGAGCACCTGCACGCCGTGGGCGGAGTCGGCGGCCGCGTCGGACGGCGGCGTGAGCTCCAGCATCGGCAGCCAGGTGAGCTCGGTGGGCTCCAGCGCCAACGTGTAGCCGACCGTGCGGCTGCCTTCCACGATGCCGCGGCCGTGCGGCGCGATGGCGCGCCGCGAGCGGCCGTCGAACACCGACTGCGCGCGCCAGTCGTGGCCGTCGGTGTCGATCAGCACCGGGCCGCGGAAATACAGGCGCGACGGGTCGGGCGCGCGGCCGTCGAACTTCACGCGCATCGCGATGCTGTCGTCGCTGGCCAGGTCGGCCACGCTGCCCAGCTGCAGGTGGTCGGACAGCCCGGTGCGGTTGGCGCTGTTGGCCGAGGGCCAGAGCGGCCCGATGCGCGGGAACAGCACGAACAGCGCCACCATCACCGGCGTGCCGATCAGCGCGGCGCGCCCGGCCAGCCCGGCGGCCTGGCGGATGGTGGGCCGGCCGGCGGGGATGTGCGCCAGCGTGAGCGCCGTGAGCCAGCCCCACACCGACACGCCGGTGCCCAGCGCCGTGAGGACGGTCTGCGAATACAGGAAGGTGGTGAGCACCAGGAAGAAGCCGAGGAAGAACACCACCAGGGCGTCGCGGCGGGCGCGCAGCTCCAGCGTCTTCAGCGCCATCAGCACCACCAGCAGCGTGACGCCGGCGTCCTTGCTCACCAGCGACCTCTCGGCGGAGAAAGTGAGGATCGAGGCCAGGCCCAGCAGGGCCAGCACGGCGCCGCGCCCGGGCAGCGGCGCCTGCCGCCACGCGAGCCAGCCGCGCCACGCCAGCACCACGCCGGTCAGCCCGGCCACCCACAGCGGCAGGTGCAACAGGTGCGGGGCGATCGTCCAGCCGATCAGCGCCACCATGAACAGCGTGTCGCGCGCCTCGCGCGAGGGCGGGCGCCAGCGCGCGCCGGACGTCGAGGGCAGGGCGGAGGCGTCGGCCACGGGCTTCACCATTGCGCCAGCGCCTGCAGCGCCGCGTGGCGTTGCGCGCTGCCGTTGGCCGGCTCCAGCTCCACGCCAGGCAGCGTGAGGCCCCAGTTGTGGCCGGCCGCGTCGGCGGCGACCACCCACGCCGCCAGGCGCGACAGCCGCGCCTCGGGCTCCAGGCCCTGCGCCTGCGACCAGTGCAGCCGCAGCTCGCGATGCACCGCGCCGGCCGTCTCGCGGCTGATCATCTCGCCGGTGCGCGCGGCCTTCTTCCAGACCACCTGGCGCAGCGCGTCGCCGCGGCGGTACGCGCGCACGCCTTCGAACTCGGTGCCCGTGCCGGTGCGCGCGGCGGGCTTGTCGTCGCCTTGCGCGGCCTCGGCCAGCGGCCACGGCGGCGTGGGCGACTCCGGCCGCGGATAGACCCACTGCCGGCCCGCGGGCCGCCAGATCGTCCAGGCGCGGAACAGGCCGAACGGGTAGCGCGATTCGACGCGCACCAGCGGCAGTCCGTGCAGGCCGCGGCCCGGCGCGAGCCAGCTCAGGTGGAGCACCGTCTGGCCCTTGGCGCCGATCTCGGCGTAGGCCAGCGGGATCGGGCGCGCGCCCAGGTCCAGCCCGAAGCCCAGGCCCAGCCGGCCGCGGCCCGGGTTGGTGACCACCATCTCCAGCACCGCGGCGTCGCCGTCGAACGCGGGCACCAGCGGCTTGAGGTGCAGCGTCAGCCCGCGCAGGCTGCCGTGGGTCATCTGCATCGATGCCGCCGCGCTGCCGGCCAGCAGGAAGGTGAGGGCGAAGCCCAGGCTCAGCTGGTAGTTGATGGACACCACCAGGAGCAGCAGCAGCGTCAGGCAGAACGCCAGGCCGGCGCGCGAGGGCACGATGTAGATGTTGCGCTGGGTGAGCGTCTGGCTCTCGCGCGGCTGGCGGCGCACGTCCCACCAGGCGCGCCAGCGGCCGCGGGCGTCGAAGATCGACGGGCGCCTGGCCGCGTTCGCGATGGCGTCGGGCATGATCAGGGGAGGGCCACGGACTCGATCATTGCGCGCACCTGTTCACGCCGCCCGCGGCCCGCGCCGGGCACCGGGATCAGGCGGTGCGCGATGGCCTGCGGCAGGATGGCCTGCAGGTCGTCGGGGCTCACGAAGTCGCGCTCGGCCAGCAGGGCGCGGGCGCGCGCAAGGCGCAGAACGCCGATGCCCGCGCGCGGCGACAGGCCCTCGCCGAACCAGTGGCCCGAGCGCGTGGCCGCGATCAGCGCCTGCAGGTAGTCGAGCAGAGACTCCGAGACGTGCACCCGGCGCACCGCGCCCATCAGCTCGACGAGTTCGGCGGGCGTCATCACCGGCGCCAGCCTGGCCACGGCCTCGCGCCGGTCCTGGCCGGCGAGCAGCTCGCGTTCGGACTTCGCGTCCGGGTAGCCCAGCGTGATGCACATGAGGAAGCGATCGAGCTGCGATTCGGGCAGCGCGTAGGTGCCCAGCTGGTCGCCCGGGTTCTGCGTGGCGATCACGAAGAAGGGCAGCGGCAGCGGGCGCGTCTCGCCGTCCACGCTCACCTGCTGTTCCTCCATCGCCTCCAGCAACGCGCTCTGCGTCTTCGGGCCGGCGCGGTTGATCTCGTCGGCCAGCAGCACCTGGGCGAACACCGGCCCGGGATGGAAGACGAAGGCCTCCTTGGTGCGCTCGTAGACGCTCACGCCCACCAGGTCGCTGGGCATCAGGTCGGCCGTGAACTGCACCCGCGAGAAGCTCAGGCCCAGCGAGACGGCCAGCACGTGCGCCAGCGTGGTCTTGCCGACGCCGGGCACGTCCTCGATCAACAGGTGGCCGCCGGCCAGCAGGCAGGCGATGGAGTCGTCGATCTGGGCCGGCTTGCCGACGATGATCGTGCTAATCTGGGCTCGAAGCCTTGTCAGACGCGCTTGCAGCGATGAGGTCATGACGACAACGATATCCGAACGGCAGACAACGCATACGCGCGAGCGGGCGAGATCGAGATGAGAACCCAGGATTCGAGACAAGCGGCCGCGATGGCCGGATGTGCGGAGGGGTCAGCGTGACCACCGCCTTCTTCAGCCACCCCGACTGCCGCCGCCACGACATGGGCCCCGGCCATCCGGAATCGCCCGCGCGCCTGGCCGCGATCGAGGATCACTTCCTGGCCACCGGCCTGGCCGACGTCCTGGTGCGCCACGACGACGCGGCACCCGCGCGGCCGCAGGACCTGGCCCACGCCCACGCGAGCAACTACATCAGCGAGCTGGACGAGACCTTCGAGCGCGTGGCCGCCGACGGCCGGCCGGCCGCGGTCGACCCCGACACCACGGCCTGTCCGTACACCCGCCAGGCCGCGCTGCGCGCCGCCGGCGCCGCGGTGGCCGCCACCGACCTGGTGCTCGACGGCCGCGCCGAGAACGCCTTCTGCGCCATCCGCCCGCCCGGCCACCACGCCACGCGCGCCGCCGCCATGGGCTTCTGCTTCTACAACAACGTGGCCATCGCGGCCCGCCACGCGCTGGACGTGCGCGGCCTCAAGCGCGTGGCCATCGTCGACTTCGACGTGCACCACGGCAACGGCACGGAAGACATCATCGCCGGCGACGAGCGCGTGCTGATGGTGAGCTTCTTCCAGGACCAGCTCTACCCGTTCAGCGGCAACGTGCCCGCGGGCGACAACATGCTCAACGTGCCGGTGCCGGCGTACACCAAGGGCCCCGAGGTGCGCGAGATCGTCGAGTACCAGTGGCTGCCGCTGCTGGACAAGTTCCGGCCCGAGATGATCTTCGTGTCGGCCGGCTTCGACGCCCACCGCGACGATGACCTGGGCCGCATGGGGCTGGTGGAAGCCGACTACGAATGGATCACGGCGCGCCTCGTGGACGTGGCGAAGCGCCACGCGCAGGGGCGCATCGTGAGCTGCCTGGAAGGCGGCTACAACCTGGGCGCGCTCGCGCGGAGCGCGGCCGCGCACGTGCGGGTGCTGGCAGGGGTCTGACGCTCAGGCGCCGACGCGGGCGCGCATCGCCGCGATGTCGCCCACCGGCCGCACCTCCACCGAGCCGTACTTGATCCACGGCAGTTCCCGGGCCATGCGCACGGCCTCTTCCATGGAGTCGGCTTCCACGAGGTTGAATCCGGCCAGCATCTCCTTGGTCTCGGCGAACGGGCCGTCCAGCACGGCGGTGCGGCCGCCGCGGGCGCGCACGGTGCGGGCGGTGGACGCCGGTTGCAGTTGCTGGAAGCCGAGCACCTTGCCCTGCTCCATGAGCGCATCGGAACGCTTCAGGCAGGCGCGCATCTCGGTGACGAACTCTTCGGCCGGCAGCTTGTCGAGCAGGTCGGCGTCGGTGTATACAAGCAGCAGGTATTGCATGGTGCGATGACGGGGGGCGGCCAGGATGGGTGATGTGATTCTGCCTGCGGGCACGGCACTTCTTCAAGCTTTCATGCGGGCCGTGTCGAAACGCGGCCGTGTCGCTCGTCGTGGAGACAGGGGCAGCGGGTTCGCGGCCTTTCGACAACCGGAGAATCGAGATGCGAGTGATGGTCATCGTCAAGGCCAGCAAGGAATCCGAGGCGGGCGTGATGCCCGACGCGAAGCTGCTGGCCGACATGGGCAGGTTCAACGAAGAGCTGGCCAAGGCCGGCGTGATCCTCGCGGGCGAGGGCCTGAAGCCGTCGTCGGCCGGTGCGCGCGTGAAGTTCTCGGGCGCCAGCCGCACGGTGGTCGACGGCCCGTTCGCCGAGACCAAGGAGCTCATCGCGGGCTTCTGGCTGTGGCAGGTGCGCTCGATGGACGAGGCCATCGAATGGGCGCGCCGCTGCCCCAATCCGCATCCGTCGGATTGCGAGCTCGAGCTGCGCCCCGTGTTCGAGGCCGAGGACTTCGGCGCGGCGCTGACGCCCGAGATCCAGGCGCAGAACGCCGGGCTGCGTCCCTGATGCGCGTCGCGTGTCCAGCGTCGCCGGAGCGCGTCCATGGCGCGTGACGTCCACAGCGCCATCGACACGGTCTGGCGCATGGAGTCGGCGCGCATCATCGGCGCGCTCGCGCGGCGGGTGCGCGACGTCGGGCTGGCCGAGGAGCTGGCGCAGGACGCCCTCGTCGCCGCGCTGGAGCACTGGCCGCGCGACGGCATGCCCGACAACCCGGCGGCCTGGCTCATGACCACCGCCAAGAACCGCGGGCTCGACCGGCTGCGCCAGTTCGCGCTGCATCGCCAGAAGCAGGAGGAGCTGGGCGCCGACGCCGACGCCCGCGGCGACCACGTGGTGCCCGACTTCTCCGATTCGCTGGACGACGCCGACGACATCGGCGACGACCTGCTGCGCCTCGTGTTCACCGCCTGCCACCCGGTGCTGTCGCGCGAGGCCCAGGTGGCGCTCACGCTGAAGCTCCTGGCCGGCATGAGCACGCCCGAGATCGCGCGCGCCTTCCTGGTGCCCGAACCCACCATCGCCCAGCGCATCGTGCGGGCCAAGCGCACGCTGGGTGACGCGCAGGTGCCCTTCGAGGTGCCGCGCGGCGAGGCGCTGCGGGATCGCCTGGCCGCCGTGCTGGAGGTGGTCTACCTCATCTTCAACGAGGGCTACTCGGCCACGGCGGGCGACGACTGGACGCGGCCCGCGCTGTGCGACGAGGCGCTGCGCCTGGGCCGCATCCTGGCGCAGCTGTCGCCGGACACGGCCGAGGTCCATGGGCTCGTCGCGCTGATGGAGATCCAGGCCTCGCGCATGCGCGCCCGCCTGGCACCCGACGGCAAGCCCATCCTGCTCATGGCGCAGGACCGCAGCCGCTGGGATCAACTGCTGATCGGCCGCGGGCTCGCGGCGCTGGCGCGCGCGGAGCAGCTCGACAGCGGCGGCGGCCCGTACCGGTTGCAGGCCGCGATCGCGGCCTGCCACGCGCGCGCCCGCACCCCCGAGGCCACCGACTGGCGCCGCATCGTCGCGCTGTACGGCGACCTGATGCTGCGCGCGCCGTCTCCGGTGGTCGAGCTCAATCGCGCGGTTGCCGTGAGCATGGCCTCCGGGCCCGCGGCGGCGCTGCTGCTGGTGGACGGCCTGGTCACCGACGGCCACCTAGCGCGCTACCACCTGCTGCACGCGGCGCGCGGCGACCTGCTGGCCAGGCTCGAGCGCCACGACGAGGCGCGCGCTGAGTTCGAACGCGCGGCCGCGCTGACGGCCAACGAGCGCGAGAAGGCCTTGCTGCTCGAGCGGGCGCGCGAGGCGCGCGCCCGTTGAGGCATCGGACGGCAAGCGCCTGCCGACGCGTCCGCGCTCAGCCCTGCGGGCCGCAGCCTTCCATGGGCGGCTGCGTGAGCATGGCCGCGGCGATCTGCTCGGGCGTCAGGTTGCGCACCTGCGTGGCGATCGACCACAGGTGGCCGAACGGGTCCTGGACGAATCCGTAGCGGGCACCCCAGAACATCTCGGTCACGGGCATGCGCGGCGTGGCACCGGCGGCGGTCGCGCGCTTGAACGACGCGTCGGCGTCGGGCACGGACAGGTGGATCGTCACCGACGAGCCGCCCAGGGCCTTGGGCCCGAGCGCGTGCATCTCGGGGAACTCGTCCACCAGCATGATGGGGGAGTCGCCGATGCGCAGCATGGCGTGCATCAGCTTGCCATCGGGGCCGGCGAGCCGCGTCACCTCGACGGCGCCGAACGCCTCCTTGTAGAACTCGATGGCGGCGGCGGCGCCGGCGCACACGAGGTGCGGCGTCACGGTGTGCATGCCCGGCGGAATGGGATTGACGGATTCGGTCATGGTGGCTCCTTGGGTTGTCGTGGGAAGGGTCTGCAAAGCCGGTTTCGAATCCGCGGCTTCACGTCCACGACGTTCGACGTGACACGGATTCGACAGGTCGGGCCAAAATAGTCCACGCGGGTTTCCGGTCGATGACGGCGGCGACGGAGCCCCGCAGGGCCGACCCTTCCCTCTCTCCCGTCCAGCTCCCGCACAATCGCCGCATGGAAAACTGGTTTTCGCCCGAACTCATCGCCCTCATCCGGGAAGCCGAGCAGCCCTATGCCTACATCGCGCTGCTGCTGATCGCGGCGGCCTTCCCGATCGCCTGGGGCATTCCACGCCTGCTGCGCGGGCCCGAGCCGCGCCACGGCTCGATCATCTTCGGCGGCCGCATCTTCGACGGCGTGCTGTTTCCCGCGCTGTGGCTGGGCCTGGTGTGGATCGCCCGCGTCTTCTGCCTGCGCCAGCACCTGCCGCTGGCGGTGTTCAAGGTGGTGGTGCCCATCCTGCTGTCGCTGCTGGTGATCCGGCTGACCGTGCGCGTGATGCGCGTGGCGTTCCCGAAGTCGCAGCTGGTGCGCGCGGTCGAGAAGACGGTGTCCTGGATGGCCTGGGGCGGCGTGGTGCTGTGGATCACCGGCGTGCTGCCGTCGTTCATCGACGCGCTCGACGACGTGCACTGGAAGATGGGCTCCAGCACGATGAGCCTGGCCACGATCCTGGAGGGCGTCATCGTCGCCGGCGCCGTGCTGATGGTGACGCTGTGGATCTCGTCGGCGATCGAGTCCAGGCTGCTCAAGGGCGCCACCGGCCAGCAGCTGTCGTGGCGCAAGGCGGCGTCCAACGTCGTGCGCGCCGTGCTGGTCTTCGTCGGCCTGCTGCTGGCGCTGTCGGCGGTGGGCATCGACCTCACCGCGCTGTCGGTGCTGGGCGGCGCCATCGGCGTGGGCCTGGGCTTGGGCCTGCAGAAGCTCGCGGCCAACTACGTGAGCGGCTTCGTGATCCTGGCCGAGCGTGCGCTGCGCATCGGCGACACCGTGAAGGTGGACGGCTTCGAAGGCCGCATCACCGACATCACCACGCGCTACACCGTGATGCGCGCGCTCAACGGCCGCGAATCCATCGTCCCGAACGAGATGATGATCACGCAGCGCGTGGAGAGCGCCACGCTGGCGGATCCGCGGCTGGCGTTGAGCACGGTGGTGCAGGTGGGCTACGACACCGACATCGACAAGCTGGTGCCGCAGATCCTCGAGACCATCCCGAAGATCGCCCGGGTGATCGCCGACCCCAAGCCGTCGGTGCAGTTGAGCGCCTTCGCGTCCGACGGGCTGGAGCTGACGGTCTCGTTCTGGATCAACGATCCGGAGAACGGCACGGGCAGCGTGAAGTCCGACGTCAACATGGCCTTGCTGCGGCTGTTCAACGCCAACTCGATCGAGATCCCGTTCCCGCAGCGGGTGGTGCGGGTGATGCCGGTGCAGGGCGGGCTGGCGGCCGAAGGGGTCATTCCTGGAGCGCAGTCGTCGCCGACGCCGGTGACTTCATCCGAGCCGGCCGCGAGTGCCGAGGAACTGAAGGATGCGCCCGCGTCGAAAGGCCAGGGGCCGGGCTTCCTGGAGCCCGGCGGTTCGGGCGGCGCCTGAGAATGAAAATGGGCCCGCGGCGCGGGCCCCCTGGTCGCGATCGAGGCGGTGTTCAGGCCACGGCCACCGGAATCTTGCCGATCCGCGCCTGCCACTCCTTCGGCCCCGTGATGTGCGCCGAGGTGCCGCCCGAGTCGACCGCCACCGTCACCGGCATGTCGACGACGTCGAACTCGTAGATGGCTTCCATGCCGAGGTCCGCGAAGCCCACGACCTTGGCCGACTTGATCGCCTTGGACACGAGGTAGGCCGCGCCGCCGACGGCCATCAGGTAGGCCGACTTGTGCTTCTTGATCGCCTCGATGGCGACCGGGCCGCGCTCGGCCTTGCCGATCATCGCGATGAGCCCCGTCTTGGCCAGCATCATCTCGGTGAACTTGTCCATGCGCGTGGCCGTGGTGGGGCCGGCCGGGCCGACCACCTCGTCGCGCACCGGATCGACAGGGCCCACGTAGTAGATGACGCGGTTGGTGAAGGCGACCGGAAGCGGCTCGCCCTTGGCCAGCATGTCCTGGATGCGCTTGTGCGCGGCGTCGCGGCCGGTGAGCATCTTGCCGTTGAGCAGGATGGTGTCGCCGTGCTTCCACGTGGCCACTTCCGCCGGCGTCAGCGTGTTCAGGTCGACGCGCTTGCTCTTGTTGTAGTCGGGCGCCCACTTCACGTCGGGCCACAGGTCCAGGCTGGGTGCCTCGAGGTAGGCCGGGCCGGAGCCGTCGAGCACGAAGTGCGCGTGGCGCGTGGCCGCGCAGTTGGGGATCATCGCGATCGGCTGCGACGCGGCGTGCGTCGGGTAGGTGCGGATCTTGACGTCCAGCACGGTGGTGAGGCCGCCCAGGCCCTGCGCGCCGATGCCCAGCGCGTTGACCTTCTCGTACAGCTCGATGCGCAGTTCCTCGAGCTTGTTGCTCGGGCCGCGCTCCAGCAGCTCGTACATGTCGATGTCTTCCATCAACACTTCCTTGGCCATCAGCATCGCCTTCTCGGCGGTGCCGCCCATGCCGATGCCCAGCATGCCGGGCGGGCACCAGCCGGCGCCCATCAACGGCACGGTCTTGAGGACCCAGTCGACCACGCTGTCGTTCGGATTCATCATCGCGAACTTGCTCTTGTTCTCCGAGCCGCCGCCCTTGGCCGCGACGGTGACGTCGATCCTGTCGCCCGGCACCAGCTCCATGTGGATCACGGCGGGCGTGTTGTCCTTCGTGTTCTTGCGCGTGAAGATCGGGTCGTCCAGCACCGAGGCGCGCAGCACGTTGTCCGGGTTCAGGTAGCCCTGGCGCACGCCCTGGTTGACGGCGTCGGCGATGGAGCCCGGGAAGCCCTCGAAGCGCACGTCCATGCCGATCTTGAGGAACACGTTGACGATGCCGGTGTCCTGGCAGATCGGGCGCCTGCCCTCGGCGCTCATGCGCGAGTTCGTGAGGATCTGCGCGATCGCGTCCTTGGCCGCGGGGCTTTCCTCGCGGGCGTAGGCGCGGGCGAGGTGGGCGATGTAGTCGGCGGGGTGGTAGTACGAGATGTACTGCAGGGCGGCGGCGACGCTTTCGATCAGGTCGGCGGCTTTGAGGGTGGTCGTCATGGTGTCTGGCCGGGTTGCTGGAGGCAGTCCGCCATTATCCGCCGCGAGGTTGCCAGAGCGCCTTCGTCGGGCTTGGCGACTATCGGCGTGGGGCCCGCCGGCTCGGCTGCGCCGGCGAAATCTCTGCGAAACTGGCCGCTCATCGACGGGAGGCGCCAGTGACCGAAGGCTTCAGGAAATTCTTCGCCAGCGAATCGAGCGGCGGCATCGTGCTCGCGCTCGCCGCCGCGCTGGCGTTGGTGATCAGCAATTCCGGCTGGGCCGACGCCTACGCGGCGTTCACGCAGATCCCGGGCGAACTGCGCATCGGCGGCGATGCGCTGGTGCTGGCCAAGCCGCTGATCGTGTGGGTCAACGACCTGTGGATGGCGGTGTTCTTCTTCCTGGTCGGCCTGGAGATCAAGCGCGAGTTCGTGGCCGGCGAACTGGCCACGCGCGCCCAGGTGGTGTTGCCTGCGGCCGCCGCGCTCGGCGGCATGGTGGCGCCGGCGCTGATCTACGTGGCGATCAACCACGCTGACCCGGCGGCGCTGCGAGGCTGGGCCATCCCGGCGGCCACCGACATCGCGTTCGCGATCGGCATCCTGATGCTGCTCGGATCGCGCGTGCCGCCGTCGCTGAAGATCTTCCTGACCGCGGTGGCCATCATCGACGACCTGGGCGCCATCGTCATCATCGCGTTGTTCTACACGTCGCAGCTGTCGATGGTGGCGCTGGGCGGCGCGGCCGCCTGCCTCATCGTGCTGGCGTTGCTGAACCGCGCGGGCGTCACGCGTGCCGACCCCTACATCCTGGTCGGGCTCGTGCTGTGGCTGTGCGTGCTGAAGTCCGGCGTGCACGCCACGCTGGCCGGCGTCGCCACGGCGCTGTTCATCCCGGTGCGCGACGCCAAGGGCGGCTCGCCCGCCGAGGCGCTGGAGCACGGCCTGCATCCGTGGGTGGCGTTCCTGGTGTTGCCGATGTTCGCCTTTTCCAATGCGGGCGTGTCGCTCAAGGGCATGGCGCCGTCCGACCTGCTCGCGCCGCTGCCGATGGGCATCGCGCTGGGCCTGCTGGGCGGCAAGGCGGTGGGCGTGTTCGGCAGCTCCTGGCTGCTGGTGAGGAGCGGCCTGGCCGCACGTCCGAAGGATGCCAGCTGGCTGCAGTTCTTCGGCGTGTGCGTGCTGTGCGGCATCGGCTTCACGATGAGCCTGTTCATCGGCGGCCTGGCCTTCGAGGGCATGGACGCCAGCTTCGAGACGCGGGTGAAGCTGGGCGTGCTGGGCGGCTCGCTGCTGTCCGGGGTCATCGGCGCGCTGATCCTGAGCCGCGGCGCCAGGAGCGCCGAGAGCGCCTGAGCGATCAGTGCGGCTGGGCGGGGTGCGGGCCGAGCAGGCGGTCGGTGAAGGCCAGCGCCATCGCCGAACCGAGGAAGGCGACGTGTATCACCGTCTGCCACAGCAGCACCTTGGTGTCGTAGGCGCCGGCGTTGATGAAGGTCTTCAGCAGGTGGATGGAGCTGATGCCGATGATGGCGGTGGCCAGCTTGACCTTCAGCACCGACGCATTGACGTGATCGAGCCACTCGGGCTGGTCGCGGTGGCCGTCGAGATCCAGGCGCGACACGAAGGTCTCGTAGCCGCCGATGATCACCATGATCAGCAGGTTGGAGATCATCACCACGTCGATCAGGCCCAGCACCACGAGCATGATGACGGTTTCGTTGAGCGAGGTGACCGGCGGCAGCGGCACGCCGTCTTCGCTCGGTGCCGGGTGGTATCCGATGCCCTGGACGAGAATTTGCAGTGCATGACCGTCGCCGAAGACCGCTTGCAGAAGATGTACCAGTTCGACCCAGAAATGCGCCACATAGACACACTGCGCCACGATCAGCCCCAGGTAGAGTGGGACCTGGATCCAGCGGCTCGCGAAGATCAGTCGCGGCAGCGGTCGGAGGCGGGGCGGGGGCGTCTGCGGTGTCATGGGGTGGCGCTCGGGTCGTTGAATGCGAGCGATTGTAGGGATCGTCCCGAGTCAGTGTCGGGTAAGAGCCGACCCCTAAGGTAGCGGCCGTGCGCATCGCCAGCCGTGCGTGCGCGGAGCAGAATCAAGATTCAGACAGCGATCCTTCGAGGATCCGGATTTCCAGGAGACAGACCCGATGAGCGACGCAGAGCACACCCCGCACGAACTCAAGACCTACGACCCGCCGGCCGACATGAAGGCCCACGCCTGGGTCAGCGGCATGGACGCCTACGACGCGCTGTGCGCCGAGGCCGAGGCCGACCACGAAGGCTTCTGGGCGCGCCAGGCGCGCGAGCTGCTGACGTGGAAGACCCCGTTCACGAAGACGCTCGACGAGAGCAACGCGCCGTTCTTCAAGTGGTTCGAGGACGGCACGCTCAACGCGTCGTACAACTGCCTCGACCGCCAGGTGGAGGCGGGGCTCGGCGACAAGGTGGCGATCATCTTCGAGGCCGACGACGGCAGCGTCTCGCGCGTCACCTACACCGACCTGCTCGCGCGCACCTGCCGCATGGCCAACGCCCTGAAGGCGCGCGGCGTCAGGAAGGGCGACCGGGTCGTCATCTACATGTCGATGTCGGTCGAAGGCGTGGTCGCCATGCAGGCCTGCGCCCGCATCGGCGCGCCGCACTCGGTGGTCTTCGGCGGCTTCTCGGCGCAGAGCCTGCGCGACCGCATCGAGGACACCGGCGCCGTCGCCGTCATCACCGCCGACGAGCAGCAGCGCGGCGGCAAGGCGCTGCCGCTGAAGGCCATCGTCGACGACGCGATCGCGCTGGGCGGCTGCGACGCGGTCAAGGACGTCATCGTCTACAGGCGCACCGGCGGCAAGATCGCCTGGACGCCGCGCGACCACTGGCTGCACGAGGTCACGGCCGCGGCCGCCGACACCTGCGAGCCGGAATGGGTCAGCGCCGAGCACCCGCTGTTCCTGCTCTACACCTCGGGCTCCACCGGCAAGCCCAAGGGCGTGCAGCACTCCACCGGCGGCTACCTGCTGCACGCGGCGCTCACCACCAGGTGGACGTTCGACCTGAAGGCCGACGACGTCTTCTGGTGCACCGCCGACATCGGCTGGGTCACCGGCCACACCTACATCACCTACGGCCCGCTGGCGCTCGGCGGCACCGAGGTCGTGTTCGAGGGCGTGCCCACGTACCCGGACGCGGGCCGGTTCTGGAAGATGATCCAGGATCACAAGGTGTCCAAGTTCTACACGGCGCCCACGGCCATCCGCTCGCTGATCAAGGCGGCCGAGGCCAACGACAAGGTGCACCCGAAGTCCTACGACCTGTCCAGCCTGAAGATCCTGGGCTCGGTGGGCGAGCCCATCAACCCGGCCGCGTGGGAGTGGTACCACCGGCACGTGGGCGGCGGCCGCTGCCCCATCGTCGACACCTTCTGGCAGACCGAGACGGGCGGCCACATGATCACGCCGCTGCCGGGCGCCACGCCGCTGGTGCCGGGCTCGTGCACGCTGCCGTTCCCCGGCATCGCCGCGGCCATCGTCGACGAACTGGGCAACGACGTGGAGAACGGCACCGGCGGGCTGCTGGTGGTCAAGAAGCCGTGGCCGTCCATGATCCGCACGATCTTCGGCGACCCGGAGCGCTTCAAGAAGAGCTACTACCCGCCGGAGCTCAAGGGCTTCTATCTCGCCGGCGATGGTTCGATTCGTGACGCCAAGACGGGCTACTTCACCATCACCGGCCGCATCGACGACGTGCTCAACGTGTCGGGCCACCGCATGGGCACGATGGAGATCGAGTCGGCGCTGGTGTCGTGCACCGAACTGGTGGCCGAGGCCGCCGTGGTGGGCCGCCCCGACGACACCACGGGCGAGGCGATCTGCGCCTTCGTCGTGCTCAAGCGCTCGCGCCCGACCGGCGACGAGGCCAAGGCCATCGCCAGGCAGTTGCGCGACTGGGTCGGCAAGGAGATCGGCCCGATCGCCAAGCCCAAGGACATCCGCTTCGGCGACAACCTGCCCAAGACGCGTTCCGGCAAGATCATGCGGCGCCTGCTGCGCGACATCGCCAAGGGCCAGAAGGTCACCCAGGACACCAGCACGCTGGAGAACCCGGCCATCCTGGACCAGCTCTCCGAGAACAATTGACGCTTTGCGCGGCCGCCGGAAGGCGGCTGCGGGCGGCGATGCTGCTACATTGAGCCGATTCGTCCTTTCAATGTGATCCCGGACGCGCTCGCCCGTCCACGCCGGGCGGCGGACGGGCGGGAGTTCCGGCATGTTCTTCGTCCTCATCGGCATCGCGCTGCTCGTCTGCAACTTCATGGACTGGGGGCCGATGGCCACCTGGAACTTCGAGTTCTCGGGCGACCTGTGGAAGTTCGTGCTGCCCTTCGCGCTCGCCGCGGTGTGGTGGATCTGGTCGGACGCCTCCGGCTGGACCAAGCGAAAGGCGATGCAGAAGGACGCCGACCGCAAGCGCGACCGCCTCGATCGCAACATCGACGCGATGGGCCTCGGCCACCTGCACAAGCACCGCGACGGCAAGACCCGTCCGAAGTGAGCCGATGCCGCTGAGCATCGTCGCCAGGGAAGCGTTGAAGGTCGGCCAGCCGCTGGTCGTCGACGCCGACTCGCCCGCCGGACGCTACGCCACGGTGTTCGAGGACGACGGCGAGACCGGCGTCTTCTATGCGGTGGACACCGACGTGGAAGACGGCAATCCGGTGCGCGACGCGCTGCTGGTCTACGTGGCCGCCGACGTCACCGATGCGCAGCTCGCGTCGACGCTGGAGATCGGCTGGTCGGACGACGGCCTCAAGGCCTTGCTGCTGATCAACGACGAGCCCCACGCGGCATTCGACTTCCAGCGCCGCCAGGGCTGGTGCCAGAGCGGCCAGCCGGCCGCGGGCGGCACGGGCTGGTCGCCCGGTTCACGAGCCTGGAGCGAGGACGTCGAGGCCTTGTTCGACTGACGTTGTCAGGGCGCGTCCGGATGGCGTGCCCGCCAGGCCCGCATGGCCTGCCGCCACGCATCCATCGCGAGATCGTGCAGGTCGAAGATGCACGGATCGCAGCCGTTGCCGCAGCACAGCTCGAAGTCGGGCTGGGGCGGGGCGGCGGGCATCGGATCGGGGTCGTCGGGTCCGGGTGACGGTGGCGGCGTCGTCATGTCCCCATTATCGGGCGACCACCCGGCCGGCGCAGGCGGGCACCAGCGCCATCAGCGCCGCCAGCACCCAGAACGCGAGGGGCAGGCTCGCCAGGTGCGAGACGAAGCCGACGGCGGCCGGGCCCATCAGCTGGCCCGCGTAGCCCACCGTGGTGAGCGCGGCCACGGCCATCGCCGCCGAGGTGCCCGGTACGTTGCCGGCGCGGCGGAACAGCACCGGCACGATGTTGGACGCGCCCAGCCCGATCAGCACGAAGCCGGCCAGTGCCGTCTCCAGCCGGCCGCCCGCCAGCAGCACCGCGAAGCCCAGCAGCGACACGGCGCCGCCCCACTGCATGGTGGCGCGGTCGCCGAAGCGCCCGGTGATGGCGTCGCCGCCGAGCCGGCCGGCCGTCATCGCCACCGAGAAGAACGCGTAGCCGAGGCCGCCCTGCACGGTGGCCGCGAGGCCGCGCGTGGTCAGCAACAGGGCGCTCCAGTCGAGCATCGCGCCCTCTACCAGGAAACACACCGCCGCCAGCGCGGCCAGCAGCACGACAGGGCCGCGCGGCCAGGCCAGCGAATGGCCGGCGGCGACCCGGGGCGTCTCGGCCAGCCGCGGCGCGACGGCGGCCATGGCGACCACCATGATCGCCAGGCAGCCCAGCGTGCAGGCGAGCGGGCCGACGCCCCACGAGAGCAGGCACGTGACCAGCGCGGCGCCGCCGAAGCCGCCGATGGAGTACATCGCGTGGAAGCCGGACATCAGCGGCACGCGCGCGCCGCGCTCCACCTCCACGGCATGCACGTTCATGGCCACGTCGAGCGATCCGAGCGCCGCGCCGAACACGAGCAGCACGGTGCCCAGCGTCCAGGGCGAGCCGGCGATCGCCAACAGCGGCAGCAGCAGGGCCATCGCCAGGCCGCTGCCGACCACCACGGGCTTGCAGCCGTAGCGCGCGCACAGCGGGCCGGTGCGCTGCATCGCGGTGACCGAGCCCGCGCCCAGGCACAGCAGCAGCAGCCCCATGAGGCCGTCATCGGCGACCAGGCGCTGCTTGGCGAACGGGATCAGCGGGGCCCAGGCCGCGACGCCGAAGCCGGCCACGAGGAAGGCGATGCGCGTGGCGAGGCGGGCGCCGGGACTGTCGGCGGAGAAGGCGGAAGCGGGGATCGCGGCAGAGGTCATGAAGTCAGGCGGCCGGGCCGGCCACGGCGAGGGTGGCGCCGGCGGCGCGCAGGGGATCGATGAATGCGGCCGGGGCGTCATGCTCCACCACGAGGAGGTCGACGTCGGCGAGCGCGCACGCGCGATGCGGGGCGCGTGCCTCGAACTTCGAGTTCATCGCCAGCACCACGCAGTCGCGCGTGACCTCCATCAGCACGCGCTTGAACAACGCGTCGGCGTGCAGCGCCGCGCCGATGCCGCGCTGGGGATGCACGGCGCACGCGCCCAGGAAGCAGCGATCGACGTTGAGCTGGGCCACGGCCTGCACGGCGGCCGTGTCGACGCAGCCGCCCACGGTGGTGTCGACGCTGCCGCCGATCATGATCAGGCGCAGGTCGGGCCGGCGCAGCACGGCGCCGGCGATGTCGATGGCGTTGGTGGCCACCGTCAGTTCCTGGTCCTCGGGCAGGAACTCGGTGAGCGCGAGGTTGGTGCTGCCCGCGTCGAGGAACAGCAGCTCGCCGGGCCGGATGGACTCGGCCGCGGTGCGCGCGAGCGCCTCCTTGCGGCCGCGAGACTCGTCGATGCGCGCGAACATCGGCTGCGTCTGCGGCGTGACGGGCAGGGCGCCGCCGTAGACGCGGCGGCAGCGGCCTTCCGCCGCGAGCGCGCGCAGGTCGCGCCGGATCGCGTCCTCCGAGACGTCGAATTCGAGGGCCAGCGTGGCGGCCACCACGGCCTGGCCGCCGGCCAGCCGGTCGGCGATCACGTCGCGGCGGGCGAGGGGAAGAGGCACTTGCATGCCGCCATCTTAAACGTGCACAAACAAGAATGCAATCACGTATGATCGTGCATCAACGAGAGGCCGCGCGGCGGCGAGAATGAGCGGACGGTGGACAGCAAGACCAAGAATTCCAAGTCGCGCGCGCAGATCGAGACACTGGCGCGCCGTGCGTTCGGCGGCCTCGGACTGGCGACCGGCGAATCGGCGCTGCGCGAGCTGAAGGACGGCTGGTTCAACGCGGCCTACGCACTGGTGCTGGCCGACGGGCGCGAGGTCATCCTGAAGATCGCGCCGCCGCCGGGCGCCGAGGTGATGGGCTACGAGCGCGACCTGATGGCCACCGAGGTCGCGACGATGCGCCGCGTCCGCGCGAACCCGGCCATCCCGGTGCCGGCCGTGCTGTTCCACGACGACTCGCGGGAGATCTGCGACTCGCCCTGGTTCGTCATGGAGCGCATCGCCGGCGACGTCCTCGATCACGTGCGCAAGTCGCTCCCGCCCGACGTGGCGGCGGCCATCGACCGCGAGCTCGGCGCGATGCTGCGCGAGCTCAACGGCTTCCGTGGCGAGTGGTTCGGCTATCCGGGCAACCCGGCGCTGCGTGCATCGACGTGGCGCGAGGCCTTCCTGGCCATCGTCGAGTCGGTGCTGGCGGACGCGGCGCGCAAGGACGTGCGGTTCGCCTGGCCGGCGGCATGCATCCGCACCCTCGTCGACGCGCATGCCTCCAGCCTGGACGAGGTGCGCGAGCCGCGCCTGGTGCACTGGGACTCGTGGGACTCCAACGTCTTCGTGGCCGACGGCCATGTCCGCGGCCTGATCGACTTCGAACGCGCGCTGTGGGCCGACCCCCTGATGGAGGCGCTGTTCCGCGGGCTCACGTGGAGCGGCGTCACCGACGCCATGCGCGGCTACGGCAAGGACACTTTCACGGACGACGAACTGCGCCGCTGCTGGCTCTACACGCTGCACCTGGGCCTCGTGATGGAGACCGAGTGCGCCTACCGCGCGTATCCCGGCGACGAGATACGCAGCGGGGCGCGGCGGCTGGTGGTGCAGGCGCTCGAGTGGCTCGAAGCCCGGGCCTGAGCGCGGCCGTCACTCACTCGAACTTGTCGAGCACCGCCCCGAAGCTCGCGCTCGACGAGTGCCGCGCGAACTTGGCCAGCACGCCCCGGGTGTAGCGCGGCGCGGGCTGTTTCCACGCGGCCCTGCGGCGCGCGAGCTCGACGTCCGGCACGTGCAGTTCCAGCACCAGCCGGTGCGCGTCGATGGTGATCGAGTCGCCTTCGTGCACCAGCGCGATGGCGCCGCCCTCGTAGGCCTCGGGCGCCACGTGGCCCACCACCATGCCCCAGGTGCCGCCCGAGAAGCGGCCGTCGGTGATCAGCCCCACCGATTCGCCCAGGCCCTGTCCGATGAGCGCGCCGGTGGGCGCCAGCATCTCGGGCATGCCCGGGCCGCCCTTGGGGCCGAGGTAGCGCAGGATCATCACGTCGCCGGCCACGATCTTCCCTGCCATGATGGCGGCCAGTGCCGACTGCTCGTCGTCGAACACCCGCGCCGGGCCGGTGATGACCGGGTTCTTCAGGCCCGTGATCTTGGCCACGCAGCCCTCGGTGGCGAGGTTGCCGCGCAGGATGGCCAGGTGGCCGTCGGCGTACATCGCGTCGGCGATGGGGCGGATCACCTGCTGGTCGGCGCGCGGCGCCGAGGGCACGCCGGCCAGCGACTCGGCCACGGTCTGGCCGGTGATGGTCATGCAGTGGCCGTGCAGCAGGCCGGCATCGAGCAGCAGCTTCATCACCTGCGGGATGCCGCCGGCGCGGTGCAGGTCGATCGCCAGGAAGCGGCCGCTGGGCTTCAGGTCGCACAGCACCGGCGTGCGCTTGCGGATGCGCTCGAAGTCGTCGATGGTCCACTCGACCTCGGCCGCATGCGCGATGGCCAGGAAGTGCAGCACCGCGTTGGTGGAGCCGCCGGTGGCCATGATCACGGCCACCGCGTTCTCGATGGCCTCGCGGGTGACGATGTCGCGCGGCTTCAGGTCGGCCTTCACGGCCTCCACCAGCACGCGCGCCGATTCGCGCGTGTTCTCGATCTTCTCGCCCTCCACGTTGGCCATGGTGGACGAGTACGGCAGGCTCATGCCCAGCGCCTCGAACGACGACGACATCGTGTTGGCCGTGTACATGCCGCCGCACGAGCCCGGGCCGGGGATGGCGCGGCGTTCGATCTGGCAGAAGTCCTCCTCGCTCATCCTGCCGGCCGAGAACTGGCCCACGGCCTCGAACACGCTCACGATGTTGAGATCCTCGCCCTTGTAGCGGCCCGGCAGGATGGTGCCGCCGTAGACGTAGATGGCCGGCACGTTGGCGCGCAGCATGCCCATCATGCCGCCGGGCATGTTCTTGTCGCAGCCGCCGATCACCATCACGCCGTCCATCCACTGGCCGCCCACGCAGGTCTCCACGCAGTCGGAGATCACCTCGCGCGAGACCAGGCTGTACTTCATGCCCTCGGTGCCCATGGCCATGCCGTCGGAGATGGTGGGCGTGCCGAAGAGCTGCGCATTGGCGCCGGCCGCCTTCAGCGCGGCTACGGCCGCGTCGGCCAGCGGCTGCAGGCCCGAGTTGCACGGCGTGATGGTGGAGTGCCCGTTGGCCACGCCGATCATCGGCTTGCCGAAGTCGGCCTCCTGGTAGCCCATCGCGTAGTACATCGAGCGGTTGGGCGCGCGGGCGACGCCCTCGGTGATGTTCCTCGAGCGGCGGTTGGCGGCGGACATGGCGATCTCCTGGAATCGTTCGGACGGGCGAAGGGGGCGGACGCAAGTATGGCGCGGGAAAATGGCCTGTCAAAACAGCGACAATCGCCGCCTGTTCAAGGAGTCCAAGCTGATGCTGGAGCACCCCCACATCGATCCCGTCGCGCTCAACCTCGGCCACTGGCACCTGTTCGGCCACGACTTCGCGCCGGCGATCCACTGGTACGGCCTCACCTACATGGTCGCGTTCGGCCTGTTCGTGTGGCTGGCCGGCAAGCGCGCGCAATACCCGTGGTTCGCGCGCGAGGGCTGGGTGCGCCGCGACGTGGAGGACCTGCTGTTCTACGGCGTGCTGGGCGTGGTGCTGGGCGGACGCCTGGGCTACGTGATCTTCTACAAGCCGCTGTACTACGCCCAGCACCTGGGCGAGATCGTCGCGGTGTGGAACGGCGGCATGTCCTTCCACGGCGGCATGCTGGGCGTGGCCGTCGCGATGGCGTTCTTCGGCTGGCAGCGCAAGCGGCCGTTCCTGCAGGTGATCGACCTCATCGCGCCGTGCGTGCCGCTGGGCCTGGCGAGCGGACGCGTGGGCAACTTCATCAACGGCGAGCTGTGGGGACGCGTGGCCGATCCGTCGCTGCCATGGGCCATGGTGTTTCCCGAGTCGGGCACGCTGCAGCCGCGTCATCCGTCGCAGATCTACCAGTTCCTGGGCGAGGGCATCTGCCTGTTCCTGATCCTGTGGATCTTCGGCAAGAAGGAACGCGGCCGCGGCCAGGTCGCCGGCCTGTTCCTGATCGGCTACGGCTTCTTCCGCTTCGTGGCGGAGTACTTCCGCGCGCCGGATGACTTCATCGGCGACAAGACCACGCTGGTGGGCGACCCGGCCACGCACCTGCTCGCCTTCGGCTGGAGCGAGGGCCAGTGGCTGTGCGTGCCGATGATCGTGGCCGGCCTGCTGGTGTTCTGGTGGGGCTCGCGCCAGCCGCGCGGCGGCGCGGCGCCCGCCGCCTGATCTGCGAAACTACGTCCCGCATCCTTTCGAGAGCCTCATGCGCCAGATCTTCCTCGACACCGAAACCACCGGCCTGAGCCCCGAGAGCGGCGACCGCATGGTCGAGATCGGCTGCGTGGAGATGGACAACCGCCGCCTCACCGGCCGCCACCTGCACTTCTACCTGAACCCGGAGCGCAGGAACGGCGAGGGCGCGGTCGCGGTGCACGGCCTCACGGATGAATTCCTGTCCGACAAGCCGCTGTTCGCGCAGGTGGCCGACGAGGTGATCGAGTTCATCCGCGGCGCCGAGATCATCATCCACAACGCCAGCTTCGACGTCGGCTTCCTCAACGAGGAACTGCGCCGCTGCGGCCTGCCCAAGTTCAGCACGCACGTGGCGGCCGTCACCGACACGCTGCAGATGGCGCGCGACCAGTTCCCGGGCAAGTCCAACTCGCTCGACGCGCTGTGCAAGCGCCTCGAGGTGGACAACACCAACCGCACGCTGCACGGCGCGCTGATCGACGCCAACCTGCTCGCCGAGGTCTACATCCGCCTCACCCGCGGCCAGGACTCTCTGGTGATGGACATGACCGAGGAGAGCCGCGGCAACGCCGGCGACGTCGGCGGCCCGGTCGACCTCAGCGTGTTCGCGCTGCCGGTGCTCGCGGCGAGCGACACCGAACTCGCCGACCACGAGCGCGTGTTGGGCGAGATCGACAAGGCAAGCGGCGGAAAGACGATCTGGCGTGCACAACAGCAAGAAGCTGTGGCATAATCCAAGGCTGTCCTGACAACAGGACAACAAGTTATCGGGTGGTTAGCTCAGCGGTAGAGCATTGCCTTCACACGGCAAGGGTCACAGGTTCAATCCCTGTACCACCCACCAATCAAAAGGCCTGTAAGTTCAACGACTTACAGGCCTTTTTTGCTTTCCGCGGTGGAGTCCCAATGGCGTCCCCGCCGAGGCCGGGACTCCTTCAGGGACTCCACAATCTGAGACTCCAGATCGCGGGCGATCCTGTCGCCGCGATTCGATCTTCACGGATTGACGAGCCACTTTCGGATCAACGGCTCCTGGCGAGCTGAGGTGGCGAACACGTGGGTTTCTGCGCGACGCACGGTGGCGGTGTTCAAGCGTCTCACCAGTTCGTCCGGCGCCATCGATCCCAAGCGGGACGCAGCCTGCTGGCTACTACAGACTGCGAACAACACGTGGGGCGATAGTGGCAGCGTGAAGACATGCTCGCCGGTGATCAGCCCCTCCTGAATCACTGGCCGATCGCCGATCAGAAGGTCGTGTTTGGCATCCTTGAGCGGACGCACCAACCAGGTTTTTCCTGCCAACAGCGGCCCCAGAAACTGCTCACGACTGAGCACTTGCGGCAGGAGTTGGACTCCAAAATTCTCGAACAGAGGCGCGTTCCTAGCGCTGACGAATTCGAGCAGCGTCGCCTCTTTGGCATCGCCTCGAACAGCTTCATAGTCGAGCGGATTTTCTTCAAGCGAAGTCGTCAGTTCCTCCCTTCCCAACGCTCTCAGATGCTCGATCATCCCTGGGCCGCGAACGAGCAACGAGACGACAAATTTCGCCCATGTCAGCTGCTGCTCGTTCGTCAGAGTCAGGCCGGCCTTCAAGATTGCCTGGTGAACAAGCGCCGCTGGATCGTCAACGTGAGGCCCGAGAAAATCTCTCTCCAGCGCCACGTCCAAATGCCCATCGTTCCGATGCAGCGAGTAAAGGTGCGCCATTCGTGCGACGGACTTCGCCTTGTACCGCTGGGCGTCGAGCTTGCCGTGCGCCCAGCGAAACGCCGTGAGCTTGCTGTCCGGGCCGGTGTGCCACTGCTCAAGCACAAATTTGGGGACGTAGTGCTGCTGGACGTGAGTTGCCATGCTCAACGATAGCCGAACCTTGCTCTATGACACGGCGCTGTCCGCCTCGTGCGCGCCGCACCCGTAGAATTGGGCCTGCCAGCAGCGATGCTGGCCGCGGGGTTGCAGACATGCTTCCTGGCGCGTCATGCAGGTAAAGCGTCGCGCTGCCGAGCCCCGCGTCGCCCTGCCGGCTTTTCTTTCGGCACGCGGGATGAGGATCGAACATGGCAACGCTGCCCAAGGCGCCATCGCGCGCACTTCCCGGATCAAGAGAGCTTCGAGGAAGCGCTCGGCTTCTGGCAGGCCCGGGTCGGCAGGATCAATGGATCAGCGGCACGCGCGAAGCAGACGGCCGAGTCAGCACGCGCGAGCGATGCAACAGCAAGCAATTCGCCAGGGCGGGTGTCGCGCGAGTCCCCTGACGAGGGCTCCTAACGCGCCGTTGCAGCACGAATACACTGCTGCCATGACGCTGCCTGCAATGACCGCATCGGCCCCCTTGACCGCCAAAGCTGCATCGGCGGAGCTGCCGGCCATCGCCGCATCGACCCCCGTTTCATTGACTGCGACGGCCTTGCATCACAGCTGGGGCTCGATCTTCTCGGCGGACTACTTTTTCGCGAACCCTGCGGCGGCCGGAAGCCTGCTGTCAATTGCCGGCAGCGCGCTGGTCGGCATCCTCACGCTGTCGGGTGTCGGGATCACCCTGTGGGTGAACCGCGCCGGCTTGCTCAAGCAGCTACGAGCTGCTGAGGTCGAGGCCGAGCGCAACCGCGCTTTCAACACCAAGCAGGCGTCTGAAGATCGCGAGCACTCCCGCAAAGAAGCGGCGATTGATCGTGAGAACTCGGCGAATCAAGAGCACGTCGCGCGTCTGATGGAAATGCGAAAGGTGCTCTATCAGACATTGATCGAGGAACACCAAAAGGCGGTCGCACTGGTTGCCTTTCTGCCGACGGTTCCGATCGCTGAAATATCTTCGGCTCCCGCGAAGCTCCTTGGCTACGCCGCGGCAGCGCAGAAAACCATGATCATCAGTGAGGTGTCCACGTCGCGTGCAGCCACCGATGCGCATGCCAAGGTGAACGAGTTTTTGTTCTCGCTGTTTCCGAGACTGATTCCGCTAGCGAACGCGCAGACGGACATCGATGAAGTCGCAAAAAGGCTGGCACGCAATCGAGAACAACTTGCCGCGTTGAATGCGGAGTTTGGGGCGGTGACTCCCGAGAACGTCGCGGCATGGGGCAGGTACAAATTCAACAGCGATAAACTCAGTGCTGACTTTGAAAATCTCGCGGCGCAGCAGCAGAAAGCATGGGCGCACAGGAACGCGCTGCTTGCAGAGTATCAAGACTCGATGATGAGCCAGTTGCATGATGTGCACAGGCCGTTTGTCGCGTTTCTCGCGCTCGCCCGAGCCGAACTGGGCCTTTCCGGCAGCGCTGAAGAACTGATCCTGCAAACGGAAACGATGTTCGCTCGTGCGTCGGCTGCGATGGCGAAATTCAAGGCCGACGTTGCCCGGATGCAGAGCTGAGGCGATGCCCTCGAAGCCCGCGAACGCGTTCACCCAGCGAGTCAGCCGCATGTGCGCGTCCGCGCTGATGGAAGCTGCGCGCCGCGGTTGAGGCGGCCCGCTCGATGCGCCGACGCGGTGCAACCTTGGCCGAGATCCGCGCCACGCTCGGCGTGCCGCGCAGCACGCTCGCCGCCCGCAACAGGCCAGCGTGGCCGATCCTGATCTTTCTGGCAGCTGCAAACGCCCCAAACATCATCAGGAACACCCTGTCGAATAGCCATCGCGGGCTTTGGATCTGCGTGGGCTTCGGCTATGTCGTGTTGGCGGTGGGAGCGTGGCTGGTTCGCCAACGAACCATCCTCGTGACGGCGCGCAAACACGTTCGTGAGAGCGCCAACTGGCCGCTACTCGCTCAACGACGCGATTGCTAGGCCTTTGCGCTCGCAGTACCGAAGTGTCAGCAACGGAGTCGGAAGCTGCCGCTCACCAGCCCGTCGGCAAACCTAGTACGCCACCTTGAAAGTCGGGCTGTCCTCCGGCCGCGTCTTGCGGTGATCGTAGATCCGCGTGGTCGAAATGTTCGCGTGCCCCAGCCACTCCTGTACCTTGGCGATGTCGGCCTGGTGGTCCAGGGCGTTGGTCGCGGCGGTGGCGCGCAGCGCGTGCACGCCGATCTCAAACCCCAGCCTCGACGAGTAGGCCCGCACGATCTTGTAGACGCCATCGGCGGTGATGGCCGGCAGCTCGCCGTCGACGGCGCGGCCTGGCCGGTTGTTGCGCAGCGGCCGGAAGAGGGCGCCCGTGCCGTCCTGGCCACGTCCATCGGCCTGCAGGTAGTCGTGAATCAAGGCTCCCGCCGCCGGGTGCAACGGCAAATAGCGCGTCTTGTTCCATTTACCCGACACCCGCAGGTGCACGATCCCTCGACGCTCATGGCGCGCATCCGCCACCGTCAGCTTGCACAGTTCCTCGCGGCGCAACGCGTGATAGAGCAGGGTGGCCAACATCGCGCGATCGCGTTTGCTCTTCAGGAAGTCCGCCTTCACAGCGTCGGCACCCGGCGCCTCGAGGAGGCGGCGCGCCTGGTGGTCGCCCAGCGCCGGGGTCTTGCCTTCGGAGGTGTCGACGGGCGGGCGCTTGATGCCTTTGACGGGGTTGTGCGTGACGGCATTGCTGTCGCACAGGTGCTCGAACAGCGACGAGAGCGCGGCCAGGCAGTGCCGAATCGTCACGCCGCTGGCGCCACGGCGGGTGAGGTTGTCGCGCCAGGCGATGAGGTGCGAGCGCGTCACAGCGCGAAATTCCTCCGGCCGGGTGATGTTCACGAACGCCATGAAGTCGCCCAACGCGCGCTCGTAGGCGCGACGCGTATTCGGGTTGGCGATGTTGGCGAACCACTCCAGCTATTAGGTTGCATGAGTCCGGCGCGCGCCTTCGTTTTTCGCAAACATTGATTTCGCGAACCTGGCTTCCAACTCTGGCAGCCTCCCCCCTTAATGTTCGTCACTTAAAAACAACTACACCCCCTTACGGGGGGTAGGCCTCGGCGAAGTGCCTGCGATCCTTGCCTCATGAAGCGACTTGATACTCGCGAATTGTTCTGGGAGACACGTTGAACTGATGTTCGATGAGCACCCCGAAGCGGAACTTGGGCGCATCCCAAGACATTTAACAGGGATTCACAAATGCAGTCTTTGAACGACATGGAAATCGAACAGATCAGCGGTGGCATTGCGACTGAGTTTCCGGGTCCGACCTACAACCCGCTCCATCCGAATCCTTACGGTCCGCCCCTTTTGAACTCGTCTGCATACGTCGTCACCAACACCTGATATTTGATCACGCAAGCCTGCAATTCATCTTCAAACAAGAATAGAAGTTAGCACTTTCGTTAATTTCTATTCATTATAGTTCGGTTCATTGTCAGATTAATTCTGGAATATTGCATCTAGTAAATGTCTGCCACTGCTCAATCTCTTTTTCGAATTGAAGCCCTGGAACACGCGGGCACCCGCGCCCATGGTGAAGTATTGCTAGCCCGTCCGCTTAGCCACTCCATCCTTACCGCACTGTTTGCCGCCATTGCGGGGGCGATCGTGGCGTTCTTCACCTTCAGTAGTTACACCCGCAAGATGGATGTGCAGGGCATGCTCGCGCCATCACACGGGCTGATTAAGGTGATCCCCGCGCAGGCCGGATTGATCTCCGAGAGCCGCGTCAAGGAAGGGCAGGCTGTTCAGGCGGGAGACGTCCTTTTCGTGCTGTCCAGCGAGCGCCAGACTACCAGTCAAGGCAACGCAGAACAGGCAATTTCAGAACTGCTGAAGGCTCGCCGAGACAGCCTACAGCGGGAACAAGACCAATTGCGTCTGCAGGACTCACAGCGACTCGATGCCGCGCGTCACCGCGCGAATGACATGGCCGCCGAGATTCGCCGCATCGACGATCAGGTGTCCCTCCAACAGCGTCGCATTGATATAGCGCAGACGACGTTGAAGCGCTATAGCGACCTCGCCGCGAGCAACTTCGTCTCGCCCGTGCAAGTGCAGGACAAACAGGCGGAACTTCTCGACCAGGAACAACGACTGGCGGAACTCCAGCGCGCCAGCGCTGCCAGCGCGCGCGACCTGTCGACAGCGCAGGCGGAAATCCGCGACCTGCAAGTGCAAGCCGTTCGCGACCAGCAAGCGGGTGAACGCAACGTGGCGGCAACGGAACAGGATTTGACCGAGAACGAGGCGCGCCGACAGATCCTTGTGCGGGCGCCGAACGCCGGTACGGTGACGGCGATCACGGCCGAGCCAGGTCAAACCGTGGGCGCAAGCCAATCGCTTGCGTCAATTCTTCCCGCAGGCTCGGAACTCGAGGCCGATCTCTATGCACCATCGCGCGCCGTTGGCTTTCTCAAGCCCGGCATGGAAGTGCAATTGCGCTACCAGGCCTATTCCTATCAGAAGTTCGGCCAGGCCAAGGGTCACGTTCGCGAGATATCGCGCACCGCCATGCGTCCCGACGAATTGAGCCTGCCCAGTGCCACCCCTACCGGCGAGCCGGTATATCGGGTTCGCGTGGCCCTCGACCGGCAGACCGTTGCGACATATGGCGTTGACCAGCCCTTGCGCTCGGGCGCCACGCTCGACGGCAGCATCGTCCTCGAGAAGCGCCACCTCTACGAATGGGTGCTCGAACCGCTGTACACGATTACCGGACACCTGTGAGATGACCGCGACCCACGCCCCAAACCTGCGCTTCTGGACCAGCCGGCGCGTTCCGACCATTCTGCAAACAGAGGCCACGGAGTGCGGTCTGGCGTGCCTGGCCATGGTCGCTGGCCACTGGGGCCACCGGATCGACCTGGCCAGCATGCGACGCCGCTTCTCCGTCTCGCTCAAGGGCGCCACACTCAAGAGCCTGATCGCGATGGCTCAGGCGATGTCGCTGCAGGCGCGTCCGCTCAAGCTGGATCTAGACAACCTGTCCAAGCTGAAGCTGCCGTGCATCCTGCACTGGAACATGAACCACTTCGTGGTGCTGACAGCGGTGGATCGCAAGGGCGCCGTCATCCATGACCCCGCCGTCGGGGCGCGACGCCTTGCGATGGAGGATCTGTCCAAGCATTTCACGGGCGTTGCGCTCGAACTGACCCCGTCAGCCCAGTTTCGCAAGACGGAAGAGACCGTGCGCTTCAGCCTGCTTGGACTGATGGGACGCGTCATCGGCCTCAAGCGAGGCCTGATTCAGCTCGTCTTGATCGGCGTCGCCATGCAGGTTTGCTCGCTGGTCGCCCCGTTCTACCTGCAGTGGGTCGTCGATGAGGCTCTCGTCGCAGCCGACCACAGCCTGATCACGGTGCTGGGAACAGGCTTCCTGCTACTTGTCGTGATCCAGACGGTCATGTCGGCATTCCGCTCCTGGGTGACGACGGTACTCGCGACGAACCTCAATTTCCAATGGTTCGGCAACGCCTTCAGCCACCTGATGAAGCTGCCGCTGCCCTACTTCGAGAAGCGCCACCTGGGCGACATTGTGTCGCGCTTCGGTTCAATCCAGACCATTCAACGCAGTCTCACCACGCAGTTTGTCGACGGCATCATCGATGGACTGCTCGTGATCGGCACGTTGATCGTGATGGCGCTGTACAGCGTACAACTGACAATCGTCGCGATCGGGGCGATATGCCTGTACTCGTTGCTCCGTCTGAGCATCTTCAAGATGCTGCGCGAGGCGACTTCCGAGCAGATCATCCACGCGGCCAAGCAGCAAAGCCACTTCATGGAGTCCGCTCGCGGCGTGCAAAGCATCCGCCTGTTCAATCGATCCGAAGAGCGCCGCATCGGCTGGATGAACACGCTGGCTGATCAATTCAACGCTGACCTGCGGATCTCGAAGTTGTCGATCTCCTACCAGACGGCCAACGCGTTTCTGTTCGGTGCAGAGCGCGTCATCGTCATTTGGCTGGCAGCGCTCGCTGTCCTCGACGGTCGCTTCTCGGTCGGTATGCTGTTCGCATACCTGAGCTACAAGGATCAGTTCACCCAGCGCCTGGCCTCGCTGATCGACAAAGTATTCGAATTTCGGATGCTGCGCCTGCACGGAGAACGTGTGGCGGACATCGTGCTGACCGAACCAGAAAGCGATCTGCAGGACGTCGAAGTCGATCTCGACAAGATTTCACCCGCTATCGAGCTGCGCAACGTGACGTTCCGCTACGCCGATGGCGAACCCGAGGTGATCAAAAGCCTCAACCTGACCGTGCCAGCAGGCCAATGCCTAGCCATCGCAGGCGCATCGGGCTGCGGCAAAACAACGCTCGTCAAGCTGCTGCTTGGGCTGATCGAACCCACAGAAGGCGAGATCCTCATCGGCGGCATCAAACTCAAGAACCTCGGCTTGGCCAATTATCGGCAGTTGATGGGAACAGTGATGCAGGACGATCAGCTGTTCGCCGGCTCGGTTGGCGACAACATCAGTTTCTTCGATCCCACACCCGTGCAGCAACGCATTGAGGAGAGCGCGCAACTGGCGGCGATCCACAACGAGATCCTGGCCATGCCCATGGGCTACAACACGCTCGTCGGCGATATCGGCAGCGGCCTGTCCGGCGGGCAGAAGCAGCGCATCCTGTTGGCGCGCGCCCTCTACAAGACACCCAAAATGCTCTGCCTTGACGAGGCGACGAGTCACCTCGACATCTGGAATGAGCAACTGGTTAACGCCGCCATCAAGCGCATCCAGTTGACCCGAGTCATCGTGGCGCACCGGCCAGAAACGATTGCGATGGCGCAGCGAGTTGTCGTTCTTGAGCGAGGGCAGATCGTGCGTGACCTCGAGCAGCCGCAAGTACCGAGTTCGAGCGCTGAAGGGACTACAAGAGCTGCGCATAGCGCGTAACTCCCTGGGCATCGCTAGTCGCAGCACCAAATTAACCCAGCCACTGTCAATAGGGCAGTTCAGGGGTAATCGAGTGATCAGTCGTTCTGATCGAACTTAAATGGAGTGAATTTTGGAAAACAATTTCGAAGAGCTGAGCATGGAAGAAATTGAACAAGTTGATGGCGGCAGCTTTTTTAGTTCCGTGGGTTTTGCTATCGGCTACGCCCTCGGCGGAGGTGGTGCCATGATGTCCCATATCGATGGGTCCGGCGTAATGATGATGAGCGCAATGCAATACGGCGCGTAGACAATAAACCCACAGGAGTTGAAATGAAAGAATTCATGAGCGATGTCCAAGAACTCTCTTTCGACGAGATTGAGTCGGTTTCGGGCGGCGGGAGCTGGGGTACGTTTGCAGGCATTGCGACTGCCGTAACTGACTTCGCCTCCGGCTTCGTTGCTGGCGTCAAAGCAGCGATGAAGGACTACATGTAATCTGGTTGCCTTGCCAAGCAATAGCTCGGCAAGGCAACTCTGGATATGGTTCGATGAAGTTCGAAAATCTGCGGATAGCTCCCTCGATCGCAATCGCGTGCGCTTGCGTTCTTGCAAGTATCTTGTCGGTTTTACTGGCTGGTACTGTTGAATCGGCGTTAGGAGGTGGTTTTGTTCCGATTACAACCATCTCTAGAGGCGAAGTTATTGCAGCACTATTTGTATCCCCCCCCTTCGAGACCCTGTTGCTTCAAGGCCTTCCTTATGTGATGTTTCACGAGCGGCTTTCAAGCGTCAAATGCCTGTTGTCGATGTCGGTGATTTTCGCCTTCGCCCACATTTCTAAAGGTTATGTAGTCGTGTTGTCGTCAGCATTGGGAGGGATGGTGCTTGGCAGCGTGTTTCTCATTACAATCAGGCGCTCAGGCAAAATTGCTATTCTGGCGACAACACTCACGCACATTCTACACAATTTCTTGACGTTACTACTCTCAATAGCTGCGGGGGCTGTCATCGTATAACATGCATGTTGCGAATAATGCTTAATCTATCCAGCGCTAGAAGTGCCTTCGACAAACTCGTCCGGCGAGCCATAAGTATGCACTTCGCGCTAGTCGCGACCATGTTGCAGGTATTATTGACCGGCGGCGCATTGGGAGTCTCGGTACTACTCAATGCCTTAGGCATGGTGATACCGGCGTCAAATATTGAGGGGCTGTTGCAATTTTCGCCTGCCTTTGCGTATTGGACCGCTATCCTCGTTGCCCCAGTTATTGAATCAATATTAATCATTGTCGCATGCAAGATTGCATCAAAAATCTTTCCAAGATTCATCGCAATAGCGGCAGTGGCTGTAGTTTTTTCGCTGTCGCACGACATGCCAAGCCCTGCCGGATACCTAATCTTGCTCTGGGTGGGACTCTTATTTTGCGCGGCCAATGAGTTGGCGATCGAAAGGCGTTTCCCCTTCGGGGCCAGGTTGGGGTGGCTTACAGCGGCGCATGCCGTTTACAATGGGTGCGCCATCGCCATTTACCTTCAGAGTTCTATGAATTGAGACGCGATGGCACTCGGGTGCACTCCCTTGGATCTTGATTCGGAATTTATCTCCTGGTATCGGCGAAGCGGCATGTATTCCATTTTCTATCAGCCTTCTTCTTGAAGCATGTAATTCTGCTGCCCGCGCAAAGACCACATAAAAGGTCGGGTGTCGCCTTCGTTCCCGACTAAGCTTTGTCTACAGCATCCCCCTATAATGAGGAGCTGACATGTCTCATATTTCCTATACTATATAGCCACTCGACAACGAACTGGTTGATTCGAGTTTTTAATTTCAGCACGGCTGGAACTTTATCATCAAGGGAGTTATTTGTGATTGAACTGAAGGTCAACGAAATCGAACAAATCAGTGGCGGAATCGCAGCCAATCCGGTTGTGAATCCTGTTCAGCGTCTGCCGAGCCCGACACCGCCATACCGTGGCGGCCCTATCTTCACATCACCTGAAGTTTGATATAAATAAGCCATAATTTTCAAATTCTCAGGGGGCCACATTATTGTGGCCCCCTGTGTTTGCGTTGATTCTCGACGGCTCAATATTCATTCGGCGCCAACACAACTGCCGAGTCCGCTTCGCACTCTCCACGGGGACCAGCCGTTGCGGGCGAGGCTGTAAGGCCTCGCCAAGGTTGAAAGTTTGGCGGGTCTAGCGGCACATTGATGCAGTTGCATCGACCGCGGCCAGCAAGTGCGCATCGCGCGCCGTGTAGTACCGCTGGGTCATCGCCGGCGTCTTGTGGACGACAATTTTTGCAGTCAGCTGTTCGACGCCGGCCTCAACTAGGCGCGAGACGGCCTCATGGCGCTCCTCGTGCAACCCTGCGCCCACGATGTAGGTCGAATCGGGCCGCACGCCGCGGGCCTCGCAATCGGCCTCATAGACCATTCGCGCGCGCCTGACCGCTCGGCGCATAGCGGTCGAGATGCTGTGGGGATCGCCGGCGCCGAAGACTGGCTTGCCGGAATCGGCCGCTAGGCCGCATGGATGCTTGGGGTCGTGCGCATTCACACGGCAAGGGTCACAGGTTCAATCCCTGTACCACCCACCAGGCAGGAAAGCCCCGCAGGTCGCGAGATCTGCGGGGCTTTTTTCTTGTTTGCGTACCTTGCGTCCGCTATCACGCTCCTTGCGTTGGTTATCAGAACCGCCGTGACAATCTTCAAGAAGCGTTCTGATATTCGCGCAAGGATCCATGCCCAGCCCGACCGCTGCTGCACTTCAGGAGTAGGGCGGCTCATCGCCGTCCGCCCCTGACTCGCTGGCCCGGCGCGTCGCAGGGTTCGGCCGGCCCGGTCTCGCCCGCGCCCGCGTACCCGGCGCGCGAGCCGCCACAGGCAGCGGCGGCGCTGCACCAGACGTTCGGAACTCCCGGTGGGCGCTGAACGCGCTCGCGGTCAGGTCGATGTCGGCCCGGTTGATCCGGTAGCCCTCGGCGACGTCGCGCCACGTGTCGATCGCGGCAGCGACTTCTTCGATGATGACGTCGGCGCGCGCATCGCTGACGGCGTAGAAGGCCGCGGTGGCTTTCACGAGGGCCAGGCTGGCCTGGTGGTGCCGGTCATCGATGCGCAGGACGTGTTCCGCCTTGTGGTTGTTCGGATTGACATCGAACGCCTTGGCCAGGCGCCAGCCGGCCTGGGTGTACAGGAAGCCGTGATTGCGGAGGTGGTCGTCGCGGTTGCCGACGGCGACGTTGAAGGCGACGCGGCGGAACATCTGCTCGAGGTCGGAACTGCGGTGGGCGGGATCGCAATTGTTGGCAATGAACTCGGCGATCTCGAGGTACGAGGCCTCGTTGCCGGACTCGACGTTCTTGAGCAGGAGGGTCATGGCCGACGAGTAGAAGCGGCGATGCCCGTCTTCGCGGTCGAAGCGCTTGACGCAGAAGGTGCGGAACTCGTTGTTGAAGCTTAGGAGGCGGGCCTCGGGCACGTCCACGCCGGCAGCGTGCGCCAGGTCGTGCGCGACCTTCTCCCATGCGCCGATGTCGCGGTCGTCATCGTGCGCGGGGAACTTGGCGATCCACAGCGTGCCGTCGACGTCGGTGAAGTTTGCCTTGGGTCGCGCACCGCCGAGCGATGCGCCGTGCGCGACGAGGACGGCCAGCCAGCGGCGCAGGCTCTGCAGGTCGTCGATGTTCTTGCGGGTCAGCTCGCGCGCGACCTCCTCGAGCTCGCGCAGGCTCGACAAGGGCGGCGCCGGCAGGTCGTCGCAGGCGAGGAACACGGCGGCGCGCCTGGCCTCGTCCTCCCCGGCGGGTGGTCGGCGGAATCGTAGCGCTCCTTGCCGCGTCAGATCCTGGACGCCGAGCAGGAAGTCCCACGCGTGCAGTGTCCGTGGCGCGCGCTGTTCGTCGAGTGCCGCCAGTGCTTCGCGTCGCTGCATCAGCGTCTCGCCCCAACGATCAGGCGACGAGTCCAGGAATGCGCCGAAATTGGCCATGCCGTTTTCCGGATAGAACGGCGCCGTGTCCAGGAAGGTTCCCGGGTCGATTGCGAATTTCAGCGGATTCTTCAGCCATTCAGCTGAGTACTGGAAGCGCACGATGCCCTTCGCCCCACGCGTCAGCGTGCCCACCCGGGCCAGCGGCATGAGGTCGCTGTCGAGCCACACCTCGATCGTGTCGCTCATGAGGCGCTCCCGGCGTCGAGCTCGGCGTCCTGGAGGGCGCGGCCGACCTTGTCCTCAGCCGCCAGAAGTGCGAAGCTGGCCTGCAGGCCGAGCACGGCCATGACGCGCATGTAGGTGCCCATCGTCACCGACGCGTCGCCGGCCTCGACGTGATAGACCGTCGTGCGCGAAACGCCCGCGCGGCCGGCCACCGTGGCCACGGCCCACTTGCGGCGCAAGCGGGCGAGGCGAAGCCGCTCGCCGAATTCGGCGAGGAGCTTTTTCTCGGAGGGAAAGACGATGGGTGGCTTGCTCGGCATGTCCACCATTGTAGTCAAATTGGTGCCTTTGTGTCCATAATGGTTGACAATTCTCCGAGGAAGGGCTGACCGCCACGCACGCTCTTCGCCGCTTCGAGCGCCTTCTCGTGAACAGCGAAGACCGCGCGTGCGTCGACGTGCTGTCAGGCGGCGCCGGCGCCCGGTTCCAGGGTTTCAAAGCCAAGATCCATTTTCACGATTTGCCTTGAAACCGATCGAGACGCAACACGATCCATCCCCTCCGAATCTCACTGACGCCTCCGAACCCGGCCCGCGTTCGATTCCCGCAACTCGGGGACTGTCGCGCATGGCGCTCCCGGCGCGACTGCGCCTAGACTCCGTCGACCGATCCCCGCGTGCCTGCCAGCGCCGGAGGACGCGCCATGCCACGCACCAGGGAGAATGGATGGAAGCAGACGCTGTCGACGAGGCCGGATCGCACGGTGGTGACATCCCGATCGGGCGCAGCCTCCTGGTCTCGTCGCTGGCTGTCGCGAGCCTGTCGCTGGCGGTGGCCTTCGCGGGCGTGCAGGCGCTGGTCTACGAGCCGGCACGGCGCGCGGTGGCGCAGGCCGAACTGGGCCGCACGGCGCGCCAGGTGGAGTCGTCGCTGGCCGGCCTGCTCAAGCGCGTGGACACCATTTCCCGCCTGAAGCGCGACTGGGGCGCGCTGGGCATGCTGTCCACGGGCGACGAGCAGGGCATCGTGCGCCTCATCGGCACCGAGCTGACGCACGAGCCCAGCTTCTCGTCGGTGGCCATCGGCGACGAGACCGGGCGCGAGGTGTTGATCCGCCGTTCGCCGGCCGGCGGCTTCGTCACGCGGCAGACCGATCCGGACGTGCATCGCGGCACTGAGATCGACACCACCTGGACGACCGACGGCCAGCGCCTCGATCGCACGGAACGCGCCAGCGACTACGACACGCGCCGACGCCCGTGGTTCCGGCAGGTGGCCGACGCGCCGCCCGATGCGCGCGTGGTCTGGACGGCGCCGTTCATCTTCAAGTCGAACGGCTTGCCGGGCATGTCGGCGCTGGTGCAATGGAAATCGCCCGACGGCCGGCGCAACATCAGCACCACCGACATCCCGCTCGCCGACATCTCGCGCTTCACGCGTGACCTCGAGGTCGGCCGCCACGGCTTCGCGCTGGTGCTGACGGGCGACGGCGCCCTCATCGGCGTGCCGGGCGGCGATGCGGCCCCGGACGTCGCGCACGCGCGCGACCTGCTGCTGCAGCCGTTGTCCGCGCTGGGCCAGCCCGCGCTCGACGCGGCCTTCGCGCAATGGAAGGCTTCGGCTTGGGCGGCGGACTCGGATCCGGTGCTGCGCTTCTCGTCGAACGGCCAGTCGTGGCTGGCCTCCTTCGCGCGCGTGCCGCTCGAAGGGCCGACGCACCTGGTCGTGGGCGTCGTCGCGCCCGAATCCGACTTCGCGATCGCGGGGCCGCGGCAATGGACGATGCTGGCCGTCATCCTGCTCGTGACGGTGTCGCTCTCGGCCTGGGCCGCCCTGAGCCGCGCGCGCCGGTTCGCCCGGCCCCTGATGGCGCTCGCGGCCGCGGCCGAGCGCATCGGCCGCCTCGACCTGGCCAGGCCCGTGCACGTGCCCACGCGCTGGCGCGAGGTCGCCGAGACGGCGCGCGCGCAGGAAGTGATGCGCCAGCGCCTGCTGCAGGCCACGGCGGGCCTGGAGGCCGCGGTGGAGCGCCGGACGACGCAGCTCACGGTGGCGGTGGCCGCGGCCGACGAGGCGGCGCGCGCGAAGGCGGCGTTCCTGGCCAACATGAGCCACGAGATCCGCACGCCGCTCAACGCGATCCTCGGCCTCACCACACTGCTGCTGAAGACGACCCTCGACGATACCCAGCGCGATTACCTCAGGCGCCTGGACGACGCGGCGCGCCTGCTGCTGCACATCGTCAACGACGTGCTCGACTTCTCCAAGATCGAGGCCGGCAAGCTCACGCTGGACCAGACGGAGTTCTCGCTGGACGACATGCTGCAACGCGTGGCCAACCTGCTCATCCCGGTGAGGCAGGACAAGCCGCTGGAAGTGGTGATGCGGCGCGCACCGGACGTTCCCAACCTGCTGGTGGGCGACGCCACGCGCCTGGAGCAGGTGCTGATCAACCTGGCCGGCAACGCCGTCAAGTTCACGGCCACGGGCGAGGTGCTGGTCGAGGCGGTGCTCGAGACGTCCGGGCCCGATCGCGTGCGGGTGCGCTTCATCATCCGCGACAGCGGCATCGGCATGAGCGCGCAGCAGATGCAGCAGCTGTTCATGCCGTTCCGCCAGGGCGACGACTCGATGGCGCGGCGCTTCGGCGGCACCGGGCTGGGCCTGGCCATCAGCAAGCACCTGGTGGAGCTGATGGGCGGCACGATAGCCGTCGAGAGCACCCTGATGGCGGGCAGCACGTTCCGCGTGTCGGTGCCGCTGCGCGCGATCGCGCCCGTGGACGGCCACGCCGACGCCAGGCCCTGGCATCCGCTGCGCGGCATGCGCGCGCTGGTGGTCGACGACAACGCCACGTCGCTGGGCGCGCTGTGCGAGATCCTCGACTCGTTCGACGTCGCCTGCGTGGCGCTGGCCGACGGCGACGCCGCCGTCGAGGACTTCGTCCGCGCGGAGAGTGCCGGCGCGGGCTACCGCTTCGTCCTGGTGGACTGGACGCTGCAGGGCGTCACCGGCCTGGAGGTGATCCAACGCATGCGCGAGCGGGCGCCTTCGGCGAGCACCGAGTTCATCATGGTCGCCGCCGACCGGCTTCCGGAGGTGGAGCAATGCATCAAGGAGGCCCGCATCGCCGGCCTCATCTCCAAGCCCACCACGCCGTCGTCGCTGCTGGAGGCGATCCTCGCGGGCCTGCATCGGCCCCCGGCGCGGATCGTCGACGCGCAGGCCGGATCGGAGCCGCGCGCCGCCGCGCTGGTCAAGGGCCGGCACGTGCTGGTGGTCGAGGACAACGAGGTCAACCTGCTCATTGCCCGCGAGTTCCTGAAGGCCGCCGGCGTCGGGGTGACGTCGGCGTCGAGCGCGCGCGAGGCCATCGCCCTGGTGCAGGGAGGTGCCCGCTTCGACCTGCTGTTCATGGACGTCCAGATGGCCGACATGGACGGCCTGGAGGCCACCCGCGTGCTGCGCGCGATGCCCGGTGGCGCGAACCTGGTCATCGTGGCGCTCACGGCGCACGCGCTGCCGGGCGACCGGGCGCGTTGCCTGGCGGCCGGCATGGACGACTACCTTTCCAAGCCGCTGTCGCCCGAGGCCTTGAACAAGTGCCTGCTGCGCTGGCTGAGCGTGGTCTGACGCGCGGGCCGCGCGGTCAGGGCCGCCTGGCCTTCGACCCCATGTCCACGTCCACGTAGATCAGCTCCGACGACAGCGAGCTCGGCTTGTAGTTCAGCAGCCACTTCTGCTTCAGCCCCACGTAGACCGGGTCGTAGGTGAAGATCATCGGCATCTCGTCGGCCAGGATGTCGTTCATCTTCCGGAAGTGCGCGTAGCGCCCGGGGCCGTTGGGCAGGAGCAGGGCGGCGTCGTACTCGCGGTCGAAGGCCGCGTTGGCGAAGGCGGTGAGGTTGGAGCCGGCACCCACGTTGCGTGACAGCAGTTGCTGGTAGAAGTCGGCGGCGTCGGGGTCGCCCGACCAGCCGTAGAACATCATCTGGAAGTCGCCGCCGGCGGCGCGCTTGATGAAGTTGGCGTTGTCCATGAACACCGGGGCGAGCTGCACGCCCGCGGCGGCGAAGCGGGCCTTGAGGTAGTCGAACGCGTTGCGATCCTCCAGGCGCGCCGCCGGATAGGACACCGAGATCACCGGCAGGCCCCTGCCGTCCGGGTAGCCGGCCTGGGCCAGCAGCTTCCTCGCGGCGGCCAGGTCGTAGTCGGGGAAGCGGGCGCCGGTGTCGTGCTCGTTGCCCGGCACGGTCACCGAGACGATGCTCTGGAGCTTCACGCCACGGCCGTTGAGCAGCGTGTCGACCTCGCCGCGCGTGTCCACCAGGCGCGCGAAGGCCTGGCGCAGGAGCTTGTTGCGGCCCACGAGCGCGTCGCGCATGTTGAAGCCGTAATAGAACATCGCCTGCTCGGGATAGGAGAAGACGTCGAATCGCGCGGCGTAGGCGTCCGCGACGCGGAACGTGCCGTCCGGGTTGCGGGCAACCATCTTGTTGAAGCTGGCCTGGTCGAGTCGCTGCACGTCGATCTGCCCGCGCTGGAACTGCAGCGCCATCGGCTGGGCCTCCTCGATCAGCGGCATCAGCAGCACGTCGATCAGCGGCACCTGGCGGCCGGCGTCCTTCAGCAGGCCCTTTTCCGCGTCGCCGGGGGCTCCGGCAGACGGGTACCTGCCGTGGTAGCGCGCGTACTTCTCGAAGCGCAGCACGCCCTTGCGGTCGACCTCCTTGAGGATGTACGGGCCCGTGCCCACCGGATGGTTGGCGAACTGGTCGCCGTACATCCTCAAGGCCTCGGGCGGCACGACGCCGGCGCTGGCGTACGACAGCGCGGTGAGGAACAGCGGGTTCGGGTGCGTGAGGCGCAGCGTGAAATGCGTGGCGTCGATCTTGTGGAAGCCGGCGATGTCCAGCTTGCCCGTGTCGGCGGGCGCGCCCGGCGCGGCGGTGGCGGCATGGAACGCGTCGTAGCCGACGACGGCACCGTCGATCGCGAACCAGCTCTTGGTGTTGAGCCGCGCGTCGCCGAAGCGCTTCATCGAGAACAGCACGTCGTCGCTGGTCAGCTCGCGGCCCTGGCCGCCGGGAAAGCAGGGGTCGTCATGGAAGCGCACGCCCTTGCGCAGCGTGAACGTGTAGGTGAGCTTGTCGGCGCTGAGCTCGGGCATGCGCTCGAGCAGGTCGGGCTCCAGCTGCGGCGTGGCGGACAGGTAGCGGTATTGCAGCAGCGAGTCGAACAGCAGCTGCACGAGCTGCGCCGACACGGCGTCGTTCTGGCGCACCGGGTCGAGCGAATCGAACTGCGCCGGCCGGGCGATGGTGACCGTCTTGGGAACGGCGGCCTCGACGGCGGTGCTCGCGAGCGCGAGCGCGCACAGAACGGACTTCAGCGGATGTCGCATGGCAATCGTCGGCAGGGCAGTGGAAAAGGCCGCGCGGGCATCGAGATGCCCGCGCGGCCGCTGCCGCCGATTGTCGGCGATCAGGCCGGCACGGCCGCGTCCTGGTCGACGGTGGCGGCGTCGGCGGCCGCCGGAGCGCTCGCCGTGGCGGTCGTGTCCGGCGCGCCGCCGTCGCCGCCCGATTCGGTCGCGTGAGCCATTGAATCGGGCGCGTTGGCGCCCATGTCGGCTAGCGTCGGCGCGCCGCCCATGCGGCCCGATGCGTCGTAGGTCGCCGGCGGCGCCGCGGCGCCGCTGCTCAGGCTCACGACGACGTCGGGGCCGGATTGCGGCGCGCTGTCGCTCGACGGCGGGCCGCCGTCGGCGCCGGGGTTGGAACGCAGCGCGCGATCGAGCGCCGCGGCCGCCGCGTACGGGTCGCTCGCGGAAGGCGATGAAATCATCATCGGTGGCTCCTGGTGAGGGGATGGTGGATGGTCAGTGATCGGACGCGGCGGCGCCGACCTTGAACACTCTCGCTCCCGCCAAGCTGAAGCCTTGTTGAACCGATGCCGCGGGTGTGCAGATGTCACATCCCGCCCAGCAATTGGTTACAGCTCGAGCGGGCGACGACGATAACGGCTCATCGGTGGCCAGCCCACCTCATCGTCTCGCCAAGGCTCATCATGAACACGCACACCGCCTCCACCGCCGTCGCCCGCGTCGAATGGGAGCTGCTGCCCTCGTTGCGGAACTTGCTGGGTCGTCGCCAACGCGCGCAACCGGCCTGGATGGAAACAGTGCCGTCGGAACTGGATCTCGTCGAGCCCTCGGAGCCGTTCCACGAGGCGCTGCCGGGCCTGTCGATGCGCGAGGTGCGCGAGCCGGACATCTTCCAGATCTTCTTCGGCTGATCCGCGATCGGCCGCACAATCGGAGCCTCGCCACTGCAGGGGCTGGCGCCGCGAGACCTTCCCGCGGCCACGCGGCCCCCGACCGCCATGACGCCAGCCGCGCACCATCACTTCATCGAATCCGCCATCCTGGCCCTGCGTCCCACGCAGATGACAGCGGGCTTCGCCGAGGTGGCGCTCAAGCGCCGCGAATGGGCGGCGCTGTCGAAGAAGGATCGCAAGCAGTTGCTGCAGTCGCACTGGTTCCCGGCGGTGCTGGGGCCGCGCGGCCGCAACTACATCGTCGACCACCACCACCTTGGCCTGGCCTTGCACGAGGAGGGCGTGGAGCGCGTGAAGCTGGCGGTGCTCGACGACCTGTCCTACCTCGCGCCCGCGGTGTTCTGGCGCGTGATGGAGCAGCGCAACTGGGTGCACCCGTTCGACGATGGCGGCAAGCGCCGCCCGTACGCCGACATCCCCACGCGCATCACCGACCTGCGCGACGATCCGCATCGCAGCCTCGCCGGCATGCTGCGCACGGGCGGCGGCTACGCGAAGGACACGTCGCCGTTCGCCGAGTTCCTGTGGGCCGACTACCTGCGCCCGCACGTCTCGCGCGCGCAGATCCGCAAGGACATCGACCTGGCGCTGCGCGAGGCGCAGGGCCTGGCGAAGAGCCCGCTCGCGCGTTACCTGCCGGGATGGTCGGGCGTGTCGGTGGCCATGGGCGACCTGCACAAATGAGCGATCGCGAGAGCGCGTCGATCGCGGCGGATCTCGTCGCCGGCGTGTCGATGGCCGGCCTGCTGCTGCCGGAGGCCGTCGCCTATTCCGGCATCGCCGGCATGCCGCCGCAGGCCGGCGTGCTGGCGCTGTTTGCCGGGTTGCTGGTCTACGGGCTGATCGGGCGCTCGCGCTTCGCCGTCGTGTCGGCGACGTCGTCGTCGGCCGCGGTGCTGGGCGCGGCCACGCTGTCGCTCGCGGGGCACGACGCCGTGCTGCGCGCCGCGCTGGCCGCCGGCCTGGTGCTGGCCACGGGCCTGGCCTTTCTTGCCGCGGGCACGATGCGCCTGGGCGGCATCTGCGCCTTCATCTCCAAGCCGGTGCTGCGCGGCTTCTCGTTCGGCCTTGCGCTGGTGATCATCGCCAAGCAGTTGCCCAAGCTCTCGGGCACGCCCGCCGGCGCCGACTCGGCGCCGCTGGTGGCCTTGAACTGGGTCGCGCAACTGCCGCAGTGGAACTGGAGCGCGATCACGCTGGGCGTCGGGGCGCTGGTGGCGCTGGCGCTGCTGGCGCGCCTGCCGAAGCTGCCCGGGGCGCTGGTGGTCATCGCGGTGGGCATCGCCGCGGCGCAGGCGCTGCACCTGGGCGCGCGCGGCGTCGCGGTGGTCGGGCGCATCGACCTGGGACTGGCCGCGCCGTCGTTGCCCGCGTTGACGCAGGCGCAATGGACCAGCCTCGCGGAGCTGTCGTTCGCGCTGGTGCTGCTGGTCTTCGCGGAGAGCTATGGCGCGATCCGCACGATGGCCATGAAGCACGGCGACGACGTCGATCCGAATCGCGACCTGCTGGCGCTGGGCGCGTCCAACCTGCTGTCCGGCCTGGTCCACGGCCTGGTGGTGGGCGCCGGCTTCTCGGCCACGGCGGCCAACGAGGCGGCGGGCGCCACGAGCCGCCGCTCGGCGTGGGTCGCGGGCGCCGTGGTGCTCGCGCTGGTGGCGCTGTGCCTGCCGTGGATCGAGCTCACGCCCGAGCCGGTGCTGGCCGCGGTGGTGATCCACGCGGTCTCGCACACGCTGTCGCTGACCGCGTTCCGCCCGTACTTCGCATGGCGGCGCGACCGCTTCGTGGTCGTGGCGGCCGCGGTGGCGGTGGTGGCGCTGGGCGTGCTCAACGGCCTGCTGGCGGGCATCGCGATCAGCCTGGCGATGACCTTGCGCGGCCTGTCGGCGCCGCGCATGAGCGAGCTGGGCCGCCAGTGCGAGGGCCACGACTACCTCGGCCTGCAGCACGACGGGGTGGTGCCGGTGGCCGGCGTGCTGATCCTGCGTCCCGAGGCGCCGCTGTTCTTCGCCAACGTGGAGCACATGCTGGGCGAGATGCGCAGGCGCATCGCCGACAGGTCGCCGCGCGCGTTCGTGCTGAGCCTGGAGGAGACGCCCGATCTCGACGGCACCACCATCGAGGCGCTCACCGCGTTCACCGCGGAGCAGGCCGCCGCGGGTCGCGCGATGGTGCTCGCGCGGCTGAAGGATCCCGTGCTGGCGCTGCTGCACTCGGCCATGGCGGGTCAGGCATCCACGCACCTGGAGGCCGGCAGCGTCGACGACGCGGTGGCGGCGCTCGCGGCGAAGATGTGACGCGATGCATCGAGGGTGGCCTGCGGGACCCTCGATTGCCACGTTCCCTGGGTCGTTTCATCGATCTGGAGAACACAATGAACAAGTCCCTCACCACGCTTCTCGTCACCGCCGCGGCCGCCGGCTTCAGCCTGGGCGCCTACGCGCAGGATGCGCAGCCGGCCCCGGGCACGCCCGGCACCACCACGACCACCACGACGGTCACCACCGACACGGTGGAGACCAGGATGGTGCCGGCCCCGGGCATCACGAAGTCGCAGGCCAAGGACCTGAAGATCGAGTCCAAGGCCGACTACAACGCCCGCAAGAACATCGCCGAAGCCCACCACGACCTGAACAAGGCCGACTGCAAGGTGGGCTCGGACGGCGCCGTCGAGCGCGCCTGCAAGTCCGACGCCCGCGCGCAGGAAGCGAAGGAAAAGGCCGATGCCAACCTGATCCACAAGCAGGAGACGCAGGACATCAACGTCCAGACCAAGTAGGCGGCCAGAAGGCACGAGGCCCCGCCGGTTCCGCGACCGGCGGGGCCTTCCTTCATGCGAGAGGTGCGACGTGGCCTCGAGTCGCGGGCAGCGCCGCGGCTTTCGCCGCGGGTCCGGCACGGGCCTTGCCGCAAGACCGTGGACACGCACGCCCGCGCCGTTGCGACTACAGTGGGCCGCAACGCAGGAGGACTCCATGGCAGCCAACAACAAGCCCGTCTCGGTGGCGGTGCTGGACGACTACCAGAACGCGGCGTTGCGCCTGGCCGACTGGGCGGTGCTGGACGGCCGCGCGGCGGTCACCGTCTTCAACGACCACCTGGCCGACGCCGACGCGGTGGTGGAGCGCCTCAAGGGCTTCGACGTGCTGTGCGTGATGCGCGAGCGCACGCCGCTGCCGCGCGCGACGCTGGAGCGACTGCCGCGCCTGAAGCTGATCGTGTCCACCGGCGCGCGCAACGCGGCCATCGACGTGGTCGCGGCCGCCGAGCGCGGCGTGGCGCTGGCGTTCACCGGCTACACCTCCGCGCCCACCATCGAGATGACCTGGGCGTTGATCCTCGCGGCCAGCCGCCACGTCGTCGCCGAGAACCTCGCGTTCCGGCGCGGGGCGTGGCAGCAGGGCGTCGGCATCGGCCTGGCCGGCAAGACGCTGGGCGTGCTGGGGCTGGGCCGCGTGGGCGGCGCGGTGGCCAGGGTGGGCACGCTGTTCGGCATGAAGGTGATCACGTGGAGCCCGCACATGACGCCCGAGCGCGCCGCCGAGGGCGGGGCGACGGCGGTGAGCAAGGAGGAACTGCTGCGCCAGTCCGACGTGCTCACGATCCACATGGTGCTCAGCCCCAAGACGCGCGGCCTGCTGGGCGCCGACGAGCTCGCGCTGATGAAACCCAGCAGCCTGCTGGTGAACACCTCGCGCGGCCCGCTCGTCGACGAGGCGGCGCTCGTGTCGGCGCTGACCTCGCGGCGCATCGCGCTGGCCGCGCTGGACGTCTTCGACACGGAGCCGCTGCCCGCCGACCATCCGCTGCGCTCGCTGGAGAACGTGCTGGGTACGCCGCACATCGGCTACGTGGCCGACGACCTCTATCGCGTGTTCTACGGCGACACGGTGAAGGCGGTGGATGCGTGGCTCGCCGAGCGGGCCAAGGCCTGAAGCTTCGGCGCCCGCCCGGGAACTGGGCCGGTACTTTCGTCAGGTGGCCTGCAAGCGATGGAGGTCGACGAACATCCTCGTGAACGCGGTGTTGCCTTCCTCGCTCGCGCCCATCGGGGTGAAACCCTTGCGTTGATAGAACCCCACCGCGTTCGGCTTCGAGTCCACGACGAGGAATCTGCATCCGGCATGCGGCATGATGAATTGCCCCGTCAGTGCGACGGCGAAGTCCACGAGCTGTGCGCCGACGCCCTGGCCTTGAAGGTGGGCATCGACGGCCAGCCTCGCCAACCTCACGGCCGGGTAGTCGGTGTACCTGAAGCCATCGACCGGCGCGAGGTCACCGAACTGCCGGACGGAAACATGGGTGCAGACCAGCGTGGCGTACGCGAGCGGCGTGGTTTCGCGGGCCCTGACCAGCACGAAGGTCTTCGCGAGATTGTCCTTGTGGAGGCGCTTGGCTTCCTTGCGAAGAAACGTCTTGAGGGGCACGAGTGCCGCATCGCCGAGGCTCAGCGAATTGCAGCCATCGCCATCGGCGAGCGCGCGTATCTCGTAGGACACACGCGACTACTTCTTCTTCGTGCCGGCCTTGACCGCCTTGAGCCGGATGGGCACGGCGCCCTTCCTGGCGAAGACGGCGACCAGCTTGCGGCCGTTGATCGCCGACTCGGTGGCCGCCTTCGTGCCGCGACCGTAGGTGATCTTGCGGATGAACGACTTCGCGTCGTCACCCGTCAGCGTGATGGGGCCGAGGAGTGTGCTGTGGATCGTCATGAACGCCACTCTAGCAGCCGTGCGGCCACGCGCCACACCTTGTTCGTTCCGCGGCGCCGAACGCGGACTTATCGAGCTAGATGCCCCGCAGGTCGCGGTAGTAGAACGTCGTGTCGCATTCGCCGCCCTCGGGCATCAGCGCGTACCCCGGGATGGCGCCCACGGCCTGCCAGCCCAGGCGCGCATAGAGCCGGGCGGCGGTGGCGTCGCCGGTGTCCAGCACCAGCAGCGTCTTGCCCGCCTGCCGCGCGGCGTCCTCGGCCGCGTGCATCAGCGCTGCACCCGCGCCCTGGCGGCGCGCGCGCCGGTGCACCAGCATCTTGGCGACGTCGGCACGGTGCGGCTGGTTCTCGGGCTGGGCCAGGATCACCTGCACCGTGCCGACGATGCCCTGCGCGTCCTCCGCCACCAGCAGCACGCGCTCGCCGCGCGTCACGCCGTCGGCGACCTTGCGCCAGAACGCGAGCGACTTGTCGCGCGTCATCGGCAGCATGAAGCTCACCGACGCGCCGCCCTCGACGCAGTCGGTCAGCACGTCGGCAAGCGCCTGCAGCTGCTCGGCATCGACGGCTGCCAGCCGGCGGATTTCAAGGGTAGAGGCTGGGGCGCTGGTCGCCATGGGATCTCCTGAAAGGCAAGGGGTAGGGCATGGACGCCAGCACCACGGCGTAGCGCGCGGCGACCTTGTGCGGGTTGTGGAACATGATGGGCTTGTCCAGCACCATGGCCAGGCAGTCGCCGGTCGCCAGCGCGTGGCGCTCGTCGCCCACGGTGATGTCGATGGCGCCCGAGAGGACCCACACCTGCTGGTGCATCACCGGCTCGCGCGGGCCCGTCTCGTACGACACGCGCGCCTTGGCCGGAAACATCACCTCGACGATCTGGATCTGCGAGCCCACGCCGCTGGGCGACACGTTGCGCCGCACGTAGCCCGAATGCGGATCGCGCCACGAGGGCTGGTCGACCGCGCGCGCGACGGGGCTGGCGGAGGGCTGCGGCGCGTCGAACAACGCGGCCAGCGGCACGCCCAGGCCGCTGGCGAGCTTCTCCAGCAGCACCGCGGTGGGACTGCTCTCGCCGCGCTCGATGAGCGAGATCATCGAGCGGCTGATGCCGCAGTGCGTGGCCAGCGCGTCCAGCGACAGGCCCGACGAGGCGCGCAGGTCGCGCACGCGCTGGGCGATGCGGTCGTTGAGGGATTGGACGGGGGCTTCTTCCATGGTGGATTAAGTGTCCAATATGTTGGATTCGACGTCAACCGGCCTGGAATCGATTGCGCGTGGTATGGGGTCGATGTTACGATGAACTAATTAGCTAAATGGCTAAACACTGACGGCTCATGAACGAAGACAACGTGTTCGCGGCCCTGGCCTCGACGCCCCGCCGCAGGATCCTCGCCTATCTCTCCGAGGCCTCGCTCACCGCCGGCGAGATCGCCGAGCGCTTCGAAATGAGCAAGCCGTCGCTGTCCAAGCACCTGCGCATCCTGGAGGGCGCCGGCCTCGTCGCCAGCGAGAAGCGCGGCCAGTTCGTCCATTACCGCCTCGCCGACGCCAACCTGCTGGGCAAGCTGCACGACCTGCTCGCCACGTTCTGTCCGGTGGGCGGCCCGCTGAAGAAGGAAAGCGCGGCGATCGCGAAGACCCGCAAGCGCGAGGCCCGCTGACCCCCGATCCCCGTCACGAAGGAACCCCATGACCTCCTCGATGGCTCATCCAGCCGGGCGTGCGGCCCGCGACATCCGCCGCACGCGGACGTTCCCGTTCGTGAGCCTGCCCGCCGGCGCAGGGCGCGTGCCGGTGGAGGTGACGCTCGTCGCGAGGCTGGGGCATGGCGCCGGCGACAGGCTGTTCTTCGAGGCACTCGCGCGCCAGGGCCGGCACGCGCGCTTCGTCGACGAACTCGACGAGCCTTCCGCCAAGCTCGGTGCCACCGACTTCGAGAGCGGCGACGCGACGGCGCTGTATTCCTTCGGCGTCGGCCCGGCGGGTCATCCGTTCCACCGCCATGCGGGCCACCGCGTGTTCACCGCGGTCTCGGGCAGCGGGGGCGCGCAACTCCGCTTCTCCGGCGCATCGTCCGACGAACTCGCGCGCAATCCCGCCAGCTTCTCGCGCGCGATGCACCACGTGAACGTGCCGCCGGACTGCCTGTTCACGGTGCGCTTCTCCGGCGCGACCTGGCACCAGTTCGCGCCGATGCACCCGCGCTCCGGGCACCCCGCGCTGTTCGCCCTGTCGACGCACACCAACGAGCTTGGCGGTGAGCTTGGCGAGGCCGCGCGGGAGCGCGTGCTGCGCGACGAGGCCGACATCCCCTCGCTCACCGAGCTGCTGCCGGCGGTGGTCGTCCGCTGCCTGGAGGCCGAGCCGATGCGTCCCGGCATCGTACCCACCACCGAACTCTCGCTGCACGACCGTCCCGGCAGCCTGCTCGAGGCCGCGTGCACGCGCTACCGCTCGCTGGCGGGCCACCTGCAGCGCTGGCGCTTCGGCTTCGGATTCCGGCCGGGCTTCGTGAGTACCGTGCGGCAGCCCCGGGTGCGTGAGCATGCCGACCTGCCCGGCGATTGCCTTCTTCGCGGCGCACTCCGCGATCGCGTCGTCCATCACCAGGATGCCTTCACGCTGGTTGTGCGGCCCGGGCAATCCGATCGCCGGGACGCCACCGCGTGGCTGGCCGCGGCGCTGCAGGGATTCATCGACAACCCGCCGGCGAACGTCGCGCGGATGATGGCCTTGCGCAACCTGCTGGTTCGTCCGCTGGGATTGCGCACTTCGCCGTTGGGCTGTCCGGTGTCGTCGCTGCTGGCGGCCAGCGCGGCGGCGATCTTCGATGGGCGCTTTCCGGTGCATGCACAGCGGATGTCCGCCGATGGCCGCCAGGCGCAGGTCCTGCTCGGCGCCGATGACAAGCACCTGGTGTTCCGCTCCTGCGTGGGCGTGCGGCTGCTGGACGACGGCGGCGTCGAGTTCTCGCTGTCGGATCGCGTCGCCTGCAGCAATCTGTTCGGCCGGCTCTACATGTCGCTCATCGCGCGGACGCATCGCCGCGTGGTCGCCCCGGCCTTGCTGGCCCATGCGGTCGATGCGGCGCTTGCCTCACGCGCCCAGTAGCCGCGCCGCCAGCCACGCCGGCATGCCGGCGTACAGCGCCAGCAGGCCCAGCCGGTCGAGCACGCGCCGCGCCTGCAGCGCGCGGCGCGGTGCGAGCACCACGCCCGCCAGCGTGCCGGCCTCGATGGCGGCCCGCAGCGCCGCGGCGCACAGCACCACGCCGATGATCCACGCGGCCCACCACAGCGCGAACGTCGTCGCCCAGGCCTTCAGGCCGAACGTGTAGTACTCGCCGAACGCGCTGCCGTACGCGATGTGCTGGTGGAGCCGGAACGCGGGGATCGCCAGCAGCAGCGGGAACAGCACGAACTTGATCGCCGGGCTGTCCAGGCGCGTGCGCTGCGGCGCCGAGCGAACCTGGGCGTAGGTGGACGCGCCGGCCGCCGCGGGCGGCCCGCCGGCGGCCGCCATCGCGCGTGCCAGCGCCATCGGATGAGCGATCGCGAGGCCGTGGCGCCAGCGGCTTCCGTCGGCGAGCCGCAGGGTCGCGCCCGGGCCGGGAAGCGGGACGCGCCACGCCTCGACAGCCGCCACCCGCGCCACCGGCAGCTCCAGCCGGCGCGTGCCGCTGGCCAGCACCAGCACGCCGTCGACGAGGCTCGCGCGCGCCGCGAACGCTCGCAAGACGCACCAGGCGGCGGCCTCGGGCACGAGGAACAGCGAGACGAAGCTGCGGATCTGGGCCAGCGTGTTGGACTGCAGCGCGGCGTCGCCCAGCAGCACCGCGGCGATCATCCACAGCAGTCCGCCGCGGGCGAACGCGCGCAGGGCGCCCGCGACCCAGCGCGCGGCGACGGGCAGCACGGAGACGTCGACGGGAAACTCGGGCAGGTCCGCCGCCGCCGGCAGCGGCACCCCCGACGCGGACGGGGCCCAGCGCCGCCAGGCGGCCCATGCACCCAGCGATGCGAGGAACACGGCGGCCGCGCGGCCGACCCAGTCGCCCCAGGCCACCATCAACGTGCGCGGCGGCGTGCGCACCCGCACGTCGCCCACCACCAGCGTGCGTTCGCCCATGCGCGTGCCCGCGACGACGCTGCCGCTCGCGTCGATCACCGCGCTGTAGCCGTTGGTGGTGACGCGGAACTGCGGCAGCCGCGTCTCGATGCTGCGGAACGCGGCCACGGCCTGGTGCAGCGCCGCGCCTTGCGGGTGCCCGGTGAACCAGGCGTCGTTGGACAGCGTGAGGATGGCCTGCCCGCCCAGTCGCGCCCCGTCGATGGCCAGAGACGGGTCGACGTCGTCGCGGCAGATCAGCGGCAGCACCGGGATCTCGCGGCCGTCGGCCAGGCGCAGCGGGAACACGCGCGCGCCGCTGCCGGCCTTCCACGTGCCGGCCCACGGCAGCCAGCGGCGCAAGGTCGCGCCGTCCAGCCACGCGGGCACCTCCTCGGTGAGCGGGAACAGCCGTGTCTTGCGGTAGAAGCCCAGCAGGCCCTTGCCCGGCTCGACGAAGGCCGCGGCGTTGTACTCGCCCGCGGCGTCGACGTCGTAGGTGCCGAACACGAAGGGCACGCCGGCGGCGTTGACGATGGACTGGATCTCGCGGTCGAGCTCGGCGCCGGCCTCGCTCCTGGCGTGGCCGAAGGTGGTGGGATAGACCGTCTCCGACCACAGCACCGCGTCGGCATGCTGGCGCACGACGGCGTCGTAGGACATCGCGAAATGCGTGTCCAGCACCTCCCGCACCACCGCCGCCGCGCCACGCTCCTGGCGCAGGCGTTCGTAGTCGACGATGTCGGACTGCACGAGGCCCACGCGCAGCGGCTGTCCGCCCGTCGCCGGCGCGACGGCCAGCACGGCGGCGCCGTAGCCGGCCAGCAGCAGGGGCAGCGAGGCGGCGAGCGCCAGCGGCGCGGCGATCGCGCGGGCGCCGCGCGCGCGGGACGCGAGCGCGGCCGCGATGGCCTCGTTGGCCAGCAGCAGCGCCAGCGTGAGTCCGGCGGCGCCGCCCAGGTCGGCGGCCTGGCGCAGCAGCCGCGACGGATGCAGGCCGTGGCCCAGGGTGTCGCCCAGCACCTTGGGCAGCAGCCACTCGGCGGCCACCCAGGCCGACGCGGCCACGAGGGCTCGCAGCGCGACGCCGTGGCGCCGTCCGGCGAGCCGGCGCGCGATGGCGAAGGCGAGGAACTGCGGCTGGAACACGGGCGCCGCCACCAGCAGCACCGCGAAGCCGGCTGGCTCGCCGAACTGCGTGTACGAGCCGATGGCGCCGGCGAACCAGCCGAACACGGCCAGCGTGAACGCGACGGACATCGCCCACGCATTGAGCAGCGTGCCGGCCTGGGAGGCGGGCGCGTCCAGCGTGCGCAGCCACGGCACCAGGGCGACGAAGCCGAGCGCGCACGCGACACCCCCTTGGGTATAGGCCCACGCCAGCGATGCGGTGGCGAGGATGCCGGCCGCGGCGCGTGCGCGCGGGCCGGCGACGAGCGAGGAGGGCGTCATCAGGGGCCTTCGATGGGCGCGGGGACGGCGATGCGGCGGATGGGCAGGCCCGGCGGCGCGAGCTCGGGCGGCACGACGCGATCCGGCGGCATCGCCAGGGGCTGGCCGTCGGGCGTCCGGGCCTGGTAGTCGGGCGCGAACATCAGGATGGGCTCGATGCGCTGGCCGTCGTCGGTGGCCTGGTAGTGGCGCACATAGCCGGGCGGCAGCGGGAAGTCCTCGGGCACGGCCAGGCCGATCAGCGGCGGGCGGGTGCCCGGCGGGTTGAACGCGCCCAGGCCGGTGTGGACGCCGGCCGCGTGCAGCCGCGCGATCACTTCGTTCATCGTCGGCTTCTCCCCGGCGTTGATGTAGTCGGAGATGTCGGGCGTCTGGTCGCCGTTCGGGTCGCGCAGGCGCGCGATGCGCGGAGCGGGCGCGGACGACGCGCTGGCGGCTGGTGCCGGCGCGCGCACGAGGACGGTCGCGGACGCGGCGCTCGCCGCGGCCGGCGCCGGCGTGTCAGGCGCCGTGCCGCCGGATGCGGACTCGGCGATGCCGCCAGGCGCCGCCGGGCCGGGCGACGGCCACCAGGCCACCGCCGTGCCGCCGACCAGCACCAGCGCGGCCACGAGGAAGCCGCCCGCGGGGCGCCAGCGCCCGCGGTCCGGAACGTGGCGAGGCTCGCCCATGGCGCGATTTCAGGGCGCCGCCGTGTTGGACGTGGACACCGTCCAGCCCATGCGCTCGTGCCCGTACTGGTTCCAGATCGGGCTCTTGCCGTTCGTGAACGATGTGTAGCGCGGCGCGCCGGAGCCCGTGGTGCCGCCGAACAGGCCGGCGGTGACGGTGCCGCCGGTGTAGGTCGGGTGCGTGTCGTCGGACTGGATGTAGTCGTAGCTGGTGTTGGCCGAGGCGAAATGGGTGTTGGCGTCGCGGATCGTCGAGCGCAGCGTGGTCGTCGTGCGCGTGACGTAGCTCGTCTCGCTCTCGCCGGGCACCCATTGCAGGCCCACGGAGTCGACGATGCCGTCGCCGTTGCTGTCGTAGTCGGCACCCATGAAGCCGGCGAAGTTGTCGGCGCACTGGAAGCCCTTCTCGCGGCCGTATTCGCACATCCAGTAGTTCATCTTGGCCAGGCGCGGCAGGAAGATCTGCTGCAGGTTGACGGTGGCCCCGGTGCTGGCATCCTTGCACGAGCTCTGCACGTTGTCGGCGGCGTAGCCGGGATAGTGCAGGTTGGAGATGACCTTCACCTTCACGCCGGCGTAGGCGTTGGCGTTGATGAAGTCCATCGCGGCGGCCACGTACTGCTTGCAGGTGGTGACCGCGGCGTCCATGCCGGAGTAGTCGCAGGTGCCGGTCTGGCTCTTGAACGACGAGCGGGCCTGCAGGCCGTCGTTGCCGCACATCTCGAAGGTGACCACGCGCGTGGAGCTGTCCTGCATCCAGGACTTCTCGGCTACGATCTTGTTGGCGTAGACGTCGGAGGCCACGGCGCCCGACTTGGCGCGGCGCACGCTCTCGATGTCGGCGTTCCACAGCGCGGACAGGTACTCGGCGTCCACCGTCGGCGCCGAGTACTTGGCGGCGTTGAAGATGGACGTGTTGTAGCCGGCGTAGATCGAGTCGCCGTAGGCCACCACGCGGTACTTGGTGGAGGTGCCGGCGCGGTCTATCGTCCACGACACGTTCTGGGTCAGCGTGTTGGCGCCGGCCTGGGCGACCAGGCCCAGCAGCAGGGCGGGAAGCAAGGCGCGAAGCGCGCGGAAGCGAGGGGAGGGGTCTCGGCGGGTCATCTGTGTCATT
>JABCYW010000009.1 GCA_013289985.1 Betaproteobacteria bacterium
CAATTCCACAGCTTCGGTTTCGGTAAGCTTCATGGCGACCTCCGAGGCCTCAATGATACTTCCGTTTTAAACGTTACAGTCCACTAGGGACTGTGGGCGGTCGGCACAGCGGAGGTTGCGGCCATCGGGGAGAGGAACTTGTGCAAGGGCGACCCAGGAGGTTTATCCCCCCTGCGCCTGTTGCTGGCCGACGCGTTCGATGGCGTCCAGCAGGTCGGCCGCGGGCTGGTGCTTCTCGATGAAGGCCGAGGCGCCGAGACCGGCGGCCCGTGCGCGCGTGCCGGCATCCCCGTGGCTGGTGAGCACGAGCACGCCCGCCGTCAACGCCAGTTGCGGAATGAGGGCGAGGCCGTCCTCGCCGTCGAGATCGGCGTCGAGCACGACCACGTCGGGCAGCAGCCGGGCGGCGGCGCGCAGCGCCTCGGCGCCGGTGGCGGCCGTGCTGACATAGAGCAGCGGCGTCGCGCCGCAGGTGATCAGCCGCGCGACCCCCTCGCGCACGGCGAATTGATCATCGACGACGAGGACGCCGATGGGCGCCGGCAGGCAGTCGGCCTCGGTGTCGGGAAGGCGGGGCTGTGACATGGGGCCATCCTATGGAGGAGGTCGCTGCCGCGCATGGGAGGTCCCGGCAGGCAGGGGGGAAGATTGCTCCCGGGTGCAGGAACGTCCTAGTACACGAACGGCAGCAGGTGCCAGCGCACGCGCCGCTGGTAGGCGCGATAGCCGGCGTCCGTGGCGGCGAGGATCGCCTCCTCGCGCCGCATGCGGATCACCTGGGCGGCGTACAGCAGCGCCAGCACGACGGCGTTGCGCCAGGTGTAGTTCGCGAGCAGGAAGCCGACGTGGCCGATCAGGTAGCCGAAGTAGATCGGGTGGCGCACGAAGCGATAGGGCCCGGCCGTGACGACGCCGCGCTGCGCGGGCAGCAGTCCGAACGACCGGCCGAGGAAGATCTTGGCGGTGAACTGCCATGCCATGCTGGCCAACTGCAGGCCGGCGCCCGCCCATTCGGGCAGCAGGTGGGTCGTGCCCTGCGGCTGGAGCATCATCACGAAGCAGGTGGCGTAGATCGTCGCCGCCAGCGCCGGGATCGACAGGTCGCGTTGCAGGGCCCGCCGGGCGACGAGGACCAGGATCAGCGTGTAGCTCTCGGTCACCAGCAGCAGCAGCGCGGTCCAGCGCTCGGGCGCGATCGCCCAGGCGTAGCCCCAGCGGGCGACGATGAACGCCAGCACGACCATCGCGAAGGCGCGCAACAGCCATTCGGTCAGCCTGCCCTCGGCCGCGGGTGGCGCGATCGCGCTCATCGGGCACTCCCCTGCAGGCGCATGGGCAGCGGCGTCTCGCGCATGCGGGACGCGCGGTGGCGCTCGAGCGCGATCAGGGCGCCGGCCAGCAGGGCGCCGGCCAGCACGTCGACGAGATAGTGGCCGCCGTCGACCGGCGTCGACACGATCATCGCCGCGTCGAGGACGACGAACGCCGGCAGCAGGATCGTGCCCCGCATCGCATGCACGAGCAGCACCGCCAGCACGGTGTGCAGCGAGGGGAACGAGATCAGGCCCTGCATCTCGCGCAGCGGGATGTCGCGCAGGCGGCCATCGCGCAGCGGCTCGAAGTGCGACAGCAGGGCGATGTCGGCCGCGGGCACGCCGGCGGCGAAATGCTTCCAGCTGCCGGCGGCGGGAAACAGGCCCGACAGCACCACCGTGGCGAGCGTCGCGAGGATGAACAGGCGCAGGAACGTGTCGAGCTGCGCGGCTCGTGCGGTGAGGCCGAGGAACAGCACCACGAAGACGATCTGCGGCATGCCGCTCGCGTAGGCGACATGGAGCGGCCCTTCCACGCCGGGGCGAGCCTGCAGCCAGGCGGCGAACGCCGGCCAGTCGAAGCCGAGCGCGCGATCCCAGGCGGCCAGGGACGCGTCGACCAGCCGCGCGTTCGTCGCGACCACCAGGTAGCTCAGCGTCCCGGCCGCGGCCATGAACACGATCAGCAGGGCGGCCGCCTTCGCGGTCGGACGAAGGAGCGGGTCGTGCCGGTAGCGCCTGAACGCCAGCGGCGCGTGGAAGACCGCGATCGCGGCCAGGATCGTCGCGACGCCGCGCACCGGGACCGTCCACGAACCGAGCAGCAGCCACACCGCGTCGATGGCCAGGACGAGCCAGGTGAGCGTCCAGGCGACGCCGAGGCGGTGCGTGGCGACGAGACCGGGCCAGGGGTGGCGCGTCGAGAGGGCCTGCAGTGTCATGTCGGTGGTCGAGCGGCGCGAGTTGAGTGGCCGCGGCTTTCGCGGTGCTGTCTCGCGATGGTCGACCTCCGCCGCGGCGGCGGCCATGGGAGTCGGCGTGGAAGCGCGTAGGAGCTTCATCCCACGCGGGGCCCCTTCCTCAAGCCGCGCGCTTGCCCTGCGCCGGCGCGTCCAGGCCATGCGCCATGGCGTAGACGTGAAGTTCGAGTCGGCCGTGCACGCACAGCTTGCTGTAGATGGTGGTCAGGTGGTTGCGCAGGGTGTGCTCGCTGATGCCGAGGTCGGCGGCGACGGCGAGCTGCTTGCTGCCGCAGGCACGCACCATCGCCGCGACGATATCGCGTTCGCGCTGGGTCAGGCTGTCGATGCGTTCCGATTCGGGATCGGCCGGGCGCGGCGCGGGCCGGTGTTCGCCGTCCGTCAACATGCCCATCAACTGGCCGACCAGCATGCGATTGAGCCAGATCTCGCCCTGGCTGACCTTCTCCACCGCGCGCAGGATGCTTTCCGCCGGTTCGGACTTGTGGATCACGCCGCGCGCGCCCTTGAGCATGACTGCGCGATGCGTGGCCACGCTGTCGGTGCCGGTGAGCACGAGCACGTGGCCCGGGCAGCGCTCGCGCAGGCTGCCGAGGGATGCGCCCATGTCCTCGCCGCCGAGGTCGAGGTCGAGCAGGATCACGTCCGCGCTGCTCGTGGCATCGTGGTTCATCAGCTCGCCGTGCGAGGAGGCCGTGCCGATGACTTCCATGCGCGTGCCCGACGCCTCCACGAGCTGGCGCAGCCCCCACAGCGTGATCTGGTGATCCTCCGCGATGAACACCCTGATCGCGCGCTGCGGCGCCCCGGGAATGGCTTGGACGAGTTGATGGCTGTTCATGGCGTCTCTCTCGGGTCGGCTAGATGGGGATGTGGATCAGCAGTTCGGTGTTCAGGCCATCCGGGTGGCCGATCGCGAGCGAGCCCCCGAGTTCGGCCACGCGTTCGCTCAGCGACGCCGGCTTGAAGTTGTCGACCTTGCGGCCGCGGATGTGGCCGGCGTCGTCGCGGATGGACAGCCGGATGGCCGAGTCGACGACGGACAGCGCGACCTGCACGTGGCGCGCCACCGTGTGCTTGCGGATGTTGTTGAGCGCCTCGTTGACCATGTGGAACATCGATCCGGCGAGCGCGCGGGTCGTGGGCAGGTTGTCGGGCGATTCGATCTCGACATCGATGCCGAACAGCAACGCGAAGCGCCTGGCCTGGCGGCGCACGGCCGGCACCAGCGCGTTGTCGCCTTGCTCGCTGCCGGTGCGCAGCCCAGAGATCAGCTCGCGCAGGGCGGCCACCTCGCCGTTGACGAGCGCCGCCAGCGCATCCACCTCGGCGCGCGCCGGGTTCTCCGGCGCGATGCGCAGCGCCACGCATTCGACGGCGTATTTCAGGCCCAGGTACGGCTGGATCGCGCTGTCGTGGAGATCGCGGCCGATGCGTGCGCGTTCATGGCTGGCGCTTTCATCCTGCAACTGGTCGACCAGCGTCGCCTGTTCGACGATGCGCAGCAACTCGGGGGCGGCGCTCACCAGCGCCCAGACGTTCTGCATCAGGCTGCGCGAGCCGCCGTAGCCGACCACGAAGTGCCCGTGCTGGCGCGCGTAGCGTGTCAGCGGCACCACGTGCAGGCTGCGCACGCCGAGGGTGCGCGCGAGTTCGGACAGCGGCGCCGTGAGTCCGCGGAACACGGCCTGCTTGCCGTAGGTGCGGATGCGCGAGCGCGGGTCCCACCAGCGGCGCGAGACGAAGCTCAGCGGGTGCGGCGGCGTCAGCGCCAGCAAGGCCTCCAGGGTCCGGTGGACGTCGTCCTTGGCGCGAAAGCTGCCGTCCTCGCGGCTCGCCAGCATCGCGGGCGCGGCGCGGCTGCTCGGGAGGACCAGTGCGACGACGTCGGCTTCGGTGCCCACGCGCAGGCGTTCCACCAGCGCGGCGCAGATCGCCTCGAGGCCGCGGCGCGGGTCGAGCTGCGTCTCGAGCTCGCCGATGAGGGCCAGGCGATGCCGCAGCACGCTCATCGGCCGCGCGATGAAGGCCGCGGCCGGCACCAGCATCAGCACCAGCAGGCCCGGGAGCGCATGGACCCATCCGAGCGCGAGCAACGTGCGCAGGTCGCCGTAGTCGCCGTAGAGCACGCCCATCGACGCGAAGAGCGCGAGGATCAAGCCCGGCCCGATGCCGAAGCCGATGGTGGCCAGCACGACGGGGTGGACCAGCGTGATGATCATCATCATGCCGCTGACGGCGAACAGCTTCATGATCACGCACGACCACAGCACGTCGATCCAGTAGGGCCCCAGGCCCACGACGTGCGATTGTTCGGTGGCCTCGACCCACAGCAGGTAGGCGGACCAGGCGCAGTAGAGCATCAAGGCGCCGATGGGCCAGGCCCCGACCTGCGGGGCGACGGCCAGCAGCATGATCGTGCACAGCAGTGCCGTGACCATGCGTATGCCGGCCGAAAATCGCCGCATCTCGGGTGACGGGCCGCCCCCAGCCGCCTCGTCACCTGCTTGTTCTTCGAAGAGCCTCAACATGGTTGGGTTCGTCTGCTTCCGAGAATGTCACAAGATGTACAGTAGTACTACTCCGTGACTCGCGCAGCCCCCCCGGCAAACTCCGTTGCGATTTGTCAGTCGTGCGCCGTGAAATACTGCCGCCTTGCAGAGGCGCATGGATGAGCAGTGCGCCGCCGATCCGCGCGGCGATGTGCCCGGCGTGCAGTGCGACAGCCGCATTGCGAATGCGACGCTCTCCCAGCTGGGCGGCACCCCCGGCAGCCCGCAGCCATGGCAGATTTCCCGCGACGCCGAAAAGCGGCGCGCGGCGGGTTCAGGCGGCGGCTGGAACGGGCCTGGCCGTCGCGTCGCGGTGCGCGCAGTAGTTGGCCACGTAGTCCGCGTGGGGCGGCAGCTGGGCCACCGTGCGTTCCACGCGGGTGCGGATCTCTTCCAGGAAGCCGCCGAGCTCGCGGTCGTCCATCAGGTCGGCGACGTGGTGGTGCTGCTCGGGCGTGATGCCCTGGCCCAGCATCACCTGGATCCACGAGTTCTCGGCGAAGAGCTCGTTGGGGATGCGGAAGACGCGGCCGCTCTCGCGGAACATGTCGATGCGGTGCTTCAGCGACGCGGGGATGTCCATCGTGCGCACCTGGTTCCAGAAGTCGCTGTCGTCGCGGTTGGTGACCTTGTAGTGAAGGATGATGAAGTCGCGGATGTGCTCCATCTCGTAGCGGGTCTGGGCGTTGTACTCGTCGATGTCGACCTGGCGCACGCCATTGTTCGGGAAGCACTGCAGCAGCCGGATGATGCCGCGCTGGATCAGGTGGATGCTGGTGGACTCCAGCGGCTCGAGGAAGCCGCTCGACAACCCGATGGCCACGCAGTTGCGTTCCCACACGCTTTCGCGCTGGCACGGCTTGAACGGGATCACCCGCGGCCTGGTGAGTACCTCGCCCTGGATGTTGCCGAGCAGCGTCGACAGCGCCTCGTCGTCGCCGACGTGCTTGCTGCTGAAGACCATGCCGTTGCCCACGCGGTGCTGCAACGGGATCTGCCACTGCCAGCCGAACGGGTGCGCGATGGCGCGCACGTAGGGGATCGGCGGGGCCACCGAGCGCGTCTGCAGCGCGATGGCGCGATCGCACGGCAGCCACTGGCTCCAGTCCTCCATCTCCACGCCCAGCGCGTCGCCGATCAGGAGGCCGCGCATGCCGGTGCAGTCGATGAACAGGTCGCCTTCCAGCACCGAGCCGTCGCCCAGCTTCAGCGCGGCGATGTCGCCGTCGGGGTGGCGGATCACCTCGGCGATCTTGCCCTCGATGCGCTTGACGCCGTGGCCCTCGCTGAGCTTGCGCAGGTACTTGGCGTACAGCGAGGCGTCGAGGTGGAACGCGTAGTTGAGGCCGTTGCGCGGCAGGTGCGCGAACTTGTTTTCCTCGGCGGCGCGTAGCTCCAGGCAGTACTCGCCGTAGGTGCGTGCCAGGCCGCGGTCGCGGCCCTTGAGCCAGAAGTGCTGGAAGCCGGCCGTCCAGTGGTCCTGGCCGGTGGTGCCGAAGCTGTGGATGTAGTCCTGGCCGACGTCGCGCCAGCCCTCGAACTTGATGCCCAGCTTGAACACGGCCTGGGTCTCGGCCATGAACTCCTGCTCGTTGATGCCGGCCACGCTGTTGAAGGTGAGCAGCGTGGGGATGGTGGCCTCGCCGACGCCGACGGTGCCGATCTCGTCGGACTCCACCAGCATGATGTCCAGGCCCTTGCCCAGCGTGTTGGACAGGCAGGCGGCGGTCATCCACCCGGCGGTGCCGCCGCCGGCGATGACCACGCGGCGGACGGGTCGGCGTGAGCGTTCGGTGTGTTCCGTGGTCATGGCGGCCTCAGCGTTTGAATCGGTTGAGCAGCGCCTGGCGCAGGTGCCGGGCGCCGCTGTCGGTGATGGGGGCCAGCGCGCTGCGGGCGTGCGGCGGGATGTGCGCGGCGGTGCTCTCGTCGGCGCGGAAGACGTAGTGGTCGAACACGTTGCGCCAGATCTCGCGCTGGGCGGGCGGCAGGTCGCGGATGGTCAGCAGCGCCGCCATCAGCGCGCCGATGGGCGAGTCCATGTAGTCTGGCGACTGGCGCCACCAGTAGTTGATCAGCACGTTGAAGTCGGTGAGCGACTCCACGTGGTGCCACCACATGCTGGGGATGAACACGGCGTCTCCCGGCTCGAGCTCCACCACCTGCGCATGCGCGAGCGCCTGCGCGAAGCGTGGGTGGCGTTCGAAGTCGGGGTTGGCGAAGTCGACGAGGCTGACGGCCTGGCCGGCGGGCGTGACGTCCAGCGGGCCCACGTAGAGGTTGGCCAGTTGCTCGGGCGGGAACAGCGTGAAGCGGCGGCGGCCGGCGGTCACGCACGCCAGGTTGTCGGGCAGGTCGAAGTGCGCCGAGATGCGGCTGCGGTTGCCGAACCAGATGCTCACCAGCGGATCGCGGTCGCCGAAGGGCAGGTCGTTGGCCGCGCGGAACCTGGGCAGGCAGGTGTCGACGGTGGTGGAGCCCACGTACAACGCGGGCGCGTCCGGCTTGCCGGCCATCTGAGCCAGCGCGTCGAGCACCACGTCGAGCGGCGCCTTCTCGCGGCTGAAGTTCATGCCGGTGAGCGTGTCGTTGTAGAAGAACCGGCCTTGCGTCTGCGGTGGCGCCAGCAGCATGCCCACCAGTTCGCCGCCCCACGTGCTCTTGAGGTAGGCCATCGCGTCGGCGTCGGAGCGGCTCGCCGCCTGCACCATGGGCCAGTGCGCCACCATGCCGCGCTGCACCCAGGGCTGGGTGTCGCGCAGCCGCTCGTCGGACATCGCGTCCGCCGGTGCGCCCGCGAGCTCGCGAATGGGTGTCAGGTCGCGCATCACGCCTGGCGGGTGATCCGCTTGTCGTGGCGCGCGATCAGGTCGCGCAGGTGCGTGGTCGACGCCACCACCATGAAGATCGCGGCGAGGTAGCCCTGCGAGTGCAGGTCGGCCAGCGCGGCGGCGTCGAGCGCGCGCAGGCGCTCCTCGTTGATCGTGTGGAAGCCGGCCAGGCGGTTCTGCGAATCGTCGGCGGCCTCCACGTCCAGCACGAAGGACTCGAGCAGGCCGTGGCGCAGCAGCGCGGCGACGAAGGCAGGCACGCCCTGCACGCCCTGGTGGATGGCCGACAGCACCGAGTTCATGCGCTCCAGGTACTCGGTGGCGGTGCCGTGCGGCATGAACACGGGCTCGCCCTCGCCGCGGCCGATGCGCGGGCTGTCCATGTCGACGTGGATCGTCAGTTCGGGGCCGGCGCGGCCGATCATGAACGGGCCGCGCTGCAGCGCCAGCGGGATGTAGTTCGCGTCCCAGCCGTGCGCGTCGAGGAACAGGTTTTCGCCCGAGCGCAGGCCCAGCAGCGCCACCGGCTGCATTCCGGGACCGTCGTCGGCCTGCTGGAAGACGATCGGATAGTGCGCCTGCACGTCGCGGAACTCGGTGATGAAGACGGGCGTGGTCATCTGGTCGTCGCCCCAGGGCGCGCCGTGGGTGGTGACGATGCGCAGGTCGCGGTGGGTGTTGTTGTCGAGCTGGACGGGATTCATGGCGGGTCGGCGTGGTCAGGCGCGCGGGAGTCCGTGCGCGTGGATGTGAGCGATGAGCGGACGTTGCAACGGCAAGGCGCCGAGCATGCGTCGCGCCAGGTGGGCGGTCTCGCGGAAGAACGGCTCGGCGGCCTCGCCCGCGCTCGCGTGGCGCAGGCGCGCGGAGGGCTTGGGCACGAAGCCCATGCCGTGCGCCACGTACTGGTAGCTGGCGGCGGGGAACACCTCCTCGATGCGGAAGAAGTCTTGCCGGTAGGGCGCGCGATGGCGCCACAGCGTGAGCAGGTCGGCCAGGCGGCCGGGGATCGTGGCGGGATCCCGGTGGTCGCGCCAGTAGGCGGTGTCGTCTCGGCGGCTGAGCACGTAGTGCAGCTTGAGGAAGTCGACCACGCGTTCCCAGCGGTAGGTGAACGCGTCGTTGAAGCGGCGCTCCACCAGCGCCATCTCCGCGCGCGTGGCGGGCATCTCGTCGCTGATCATCGAGGCCGAGAGCTCCACCAGCGCCAGCGCCGAGGCCTCCAGCGGCTCGACGAAGCCGGCGGACAGGCCCACGGCCACGCAGTTGCGGTGCCAGAAGCGCTCGCGGTAGCCGGGGTCGAACGCGATGCGGCGTGGCGTTCCGGGTTCGTGGGGGCCGCCGGTGCGCCGGATATAGGCCCGCAGGTGCCGCTCGGCCTCGTCGTGCGACAGGTGTGCGCTGGAGTAGACGTGGCCGATGCCGCGCCGCGTGGGCAGGCCGATGTCCCAGGTCCAGCCGGCGGATTGCGCGGTGGAGATGGTCTCGGTGGCGATGGGCGCGTCGGGCGTGGCGTAGGGCACCTGCAGGGCCAGCGCGGTATCGTTGAACAGCAGGTGTTTCTGCGAGCGCACGCCGATGCCGAAGTGCTGGCCGATGAGCACGGACGCGAGGCCGGAGCAGTCGATGAACAGGTCGCCCGCGATGTCGCCATGGGCGCGGGTGCGCAGCGCGGCGATGTCGCCGTCGTCGTGCGACAGCACCTGATCGACATCGTCGTGCACGTGGCGCACGTGGAGGTTCGCGATGGCGTGCTCGCGCAGTTTCATGCCGAACTTGCCGGCGTCGAAGTGGTAGCCATAGTTCGCCACTGCGGCGTACTCGGGCGTGGTCGCCTGCTTGGGCGCGTGCCCGGCCGCGCACACGGCCGGCTGCGCGCTGACGACGTCGGCGAAGGCACGGTCGCCATGGCGCTGCAGCCAGCCGGCCACGAGGTCGACGTCGCCGAAGCCCAGCGGCAGGGTGAACGGGTGGCGGTAGTGGTCGCCGGCGGCCGCGCTCGCGCCGCGCATCCAGCCGTGGAAGTGCGAGCCCTGCTTGAACGAGGCGTCGCAGTCGCGGAACAGCGTGGTCTCGGGCAGGCCGATGCGGCGCAGGGTGTCGCGCATCGACGGCCACGTGCCTTCGCCCACGCCGATGGGCGGCGTATTGGGGGATTCGATCAGCGTGACGGCGAGCCCGCCGGGCTCGCCCGCGTGGTGCGCGCGCGCGAGGAGGGCGGCGGTCAGCCAGCCGGCCGATCCGCCCCCGAGGATCACGACGTGCTGGACGTCATCTTTGTCGCGCATCTTCATCTCCGGCCATCATGCCGGGCTCGAAATGAAACGCCACCCGGCGATTCCCAGGGGAATCGCCGGGTGGCGCCGGGGTCGGATCAGGTCAGAACTTGTAGTGCGCGCCGAACATGTAGCGGCGGCCCGTCTGCGTGATCGATTCGAGCTCCTCCTTCGTGCGGCTGTGCTGGCGCAGCACGCCGTCGTTCAGGTTGATGGCGTCCAGCTGGAACGACAGGTGCTCGTTGAACTTGTAGCCCAGCGTCATGTCCACCTGGCCGTAGGGCTCGGTGTAGACCGGGTTCGGGCCGGAGCCGTCGAACGTGCTCGCCAGGAACTGGCCGCGCCAGTTGTAGGCCACACGGGCGTTGACATGGTCGTTTTCATAGAACGCGACCACATTGGCCGAGTTGCTCAGGCCCACCAGCGCGAACTGGTCGTTCATGTTCGAGTTGTCGTACTTGAGGCCCGACATCACCAGCGTGTAGTTCGTGCTCACGCCGAATCCGCTGTTGCCGAATTCGTTGACGATGTTGAACTCGAATCCGCGCAGGCTGGCCGAGTGCTCGTTCTTCGGCGTGTTGATCGCGAACGTCAGGTGCGGGTCGCCGGCCTGGCCCGTGATCGTGCCGGTCGGGTTGCCGGTCGTGTCGGTGCCGGTCTGGTTCACGCCCGGCTGGCCGTTGTAGTTGGTGAAGATGTAGTTGCGGATGCACTGCAGGTTGGTGGTGGCGCAGCCGCCCGTGCCCACGGCCGCGTGCCAGTACGTGCCACCCACCGGGGTGTTGAGGGCGGACGTGTAGGTGGTCTGCCCCTGGCCGATGTAGTTCTGGATGTTCTTGTGGAAGAAACCCACCGAGGCGTAGCTGGCCTTGCCGTAGTACCACTCCACCGAGCCGTCGACGTTGTGCGACAGCAGCGGCTTCAGGTCCGGATTGCCCTGCGAGCCGGTGCCGCCGTTGACGCGGAACAGCTGGTCGAGCGAGCGGCCACCCTGGATCTGGTCCCAGCCCGGACGCGCGATGGTGTCGCCGTAGCTCAGGCGCAGCTTCACGTTCCTGACAAGCTCGGCGTCGTAGTCGATGCTGGGCAGGAAGTACTTGTAGCTGCCTTTCTGCGTGGTCGCGGCCTGGCCGTTGTAGGTCAGGTCGAGCTCGTTGACCGAGCCCCACGTGGTGCCGGTCGGGGTGGGCACCACGGCCGCGGCAGTGACGTCGGTCTTTTCGTAGCGCAGGCCGGCCGTCAGGTTCATCGGGATGCCGAACGATTCCCAGTCGCGGTTGTACTGGGTGTACAGGCTCAGCGTGTCTTCCTTCGTGCGGCGGTCGGTGCCGCCGGGGCCGTCGAAGTCGGAGGAGGCCACGTAGTGCGCGGGGTTGCCTACCGACGCGGCGATGCCGCGCACCTGGTTGAAGTCGAACGTGAACCAGTTGTTGAACAGCGCCGGATTGCCGCTGCCGCTCATGCGGCTGAAGTACTTGCTGAGCGTGTCCGGGTGCCAGATGCTGTCGGGGTAGTCGCCCGGGTTGGTGGCGCCGCCCCAGCTGTCCTGCTGGACGTTGGCGTAGGCGGTGCGGTTCTTCACGTGCGTGACGTTGAGGCCGAAGTCCACCGACGACTGCTCGTTGGCTTCCCAGCTGCCCTTGAGTTGCAACTGGTCGACATTGGCCTTCATGTAGCTGTTGCGGAACGACGAGCCGGTGACCTGCTGCAGCGCGGCGTTGGTCGACGTGTTGGCGATGCTCATCACCGGGAAGTCGTGCGAGAAGTCCACCGACGTGGTGCCGCGGTTGAAGGCGGCCGTGCCCAGGACGTTGTTGGTGCCGTACGGGTTGTCGGAGCCGGAGGTGGAGTTCGACGAGTGCGCGTCCAGCTCGAACTTGAGCTTGTCGGTGGCCTTCCACTGCAGGTTCACGCCCAGCGAGCGCAGCGTCGTCTTGATGCCGAAGTCCGCCGCGCCCATCGCCACGTCGGCGTTCGTGACGGTCTCGGAGTAGAACGTCGGCGTGGCCGCCGGGCCGTTGGTCCAGCTGCTGGTCGACGGGCCGAAGTTGAACCACGACGAGATGTCGTTGCGCTTCGTGTCCAGCTTGTTCTGCGAGTAGGTGTAGTCCAGCGTGCCCGTGAAGGTCTTGACCGGCTCCCATTGGAGGGTCAACTGGCCGTTGGTGCGCTTGCGCTTGATGCCGCTGACGGCATAGTCGATGTTCTGCGGCACCGAGTAGATGCCCGAGCCCGACGGCCGGTTGGTGATGCCCGGGCCGGACTGCGGGATGCCGCCCCAGCAGTTCGTGTTGTCCTGCGTGGCCAGGCAGTTGCGCCAGCCGCTGGTGACGCCCGCCGCGTTGTAGCCGCCGTCGCGCTCCTCGTAGTTGCCGGTCAGCGCGATGCCGATCGTGTGGTTGGCGAAGGTGTCGCTGTAGATGCCCGATACCTCCGGCGTCAGGGTGTTGCCGCGGTCGTCCTTGGGCAGGCGCTTGTTCGCGTCGTCCAGCAGGCCTTCGATGCCGAAGGAGGCGATGCGGCCGCTGTGGTTCTCCAGCGGCCGTGCCGTCTTGATGTTGATGGTGGCGCCGATGCCGCCTGCAGGCGTCGCGGCGCGGCTGGTCTTCCAGACCTCCAGCGACGAGATCGATTCGGCGGCGAGGTTGGCGAAGTCGAACGCGCGCGAGCCGGACGGGCCGGTGTCGGCCACCGTCGTCGCCGGCATCTGGCGGCCGTTCAACAGGATCATGTTGTAGTCGGGACCGAAGCCGCGCACCGTCACCCTGGAGCCTTCGCCCGCGACGCGGTCGATGGACACGCCGCTGATGCGCTGCATGGCTTCCGCCAGGTTGGTGTCGGGGAACTTGCCGACGTCCTCCGCGACGATGCCGTCGACGATGCCGTGGGCATCGCGCTTCATCGCCACCGAAGTCTCCAGGCTGGCGCGGATGCCCGTGACCGTGACGCTCTGGACGTCGGAGCGGTCGGCCGCGCTGGCCGCCGACGCGGGCGAGGCCGCCGCGGCCACGCCCTGCGCATGGGCGACCGTGACGCCGGCCAGCAGCAGTCCGCAGGCCGATGCGAGACGGGTTCGCCGGAACGACGGCGCGTGGGGGATCTTCATTGACTTGTCTCCGATTGTTTTGGTGAGCCGAGTCGCCGGTGGGAAACCTGCGCCCAATTCCTGCCCGTCGTTGATCGCGGGTTTGTGAAAGCGCTTTCAGAGTTTGACGTGCAGCCCCGTGAAAGCGGTTTCAAATGTAGGGCACTTGTTCGGCAAGTGATCTAGGGAACTCCCGCATATGGCCGCGTTTTGCGTTATCCGGGCAACGTTTCTACATGTTTTCCGGGTTTGTCCCAGGGTGAGAGCCGGCGGTCCAACCTGTCCGATGGTCGGTCCGTGTCTGGAAAGCGTCTGCGTTGCAGCGCCCACCTGGCCGCAGCTTGCTCATAGCTCACGACCTTGGACGGGCGACGCGGTCCGATCCCGTCCGGCTCTCCAGGGGGTTGATGGCAGCTAAAACAGAAAGCGCTTTCATAGCCAAGACCCTACGCGACCTTGCGCCTCGCATCGTCTAGGATGGCCCCGCCCGTCCTTTGCAGCAGGGAGTCCCCGAGTGAGCCTGAGCACCGCCCCGCGCGCCGCGCGCCTGGATCCGACGTGGCTGGACGCCGAGTACGACCAGCGCGCGCGCCATCCCGAGCACGTGGAGATCGGCGCCCGCTGGCAGACCGCGTCGGCGCTGGTGCAACGCCTGGAATCGTGGCGCCGCGACGTGCGCTACGGCCCCGGCGACGGCGAGACGCTGGACATCTACCCGACGCCGGCGGCCAATGCGCCGGTGCTGGTCTTCATCCACGGCGGCTACTGGCGCTCGTCCGACAAGAGCCTGCACGGCTTCCTCGCGCCTGCGTTCACGGCCGACGGCGTGCTGGTGATCGTGCCCAACTACGCGCTGAGCCCCGCGGTGGGCGTCGAGCACATCGCGCTGCAGCTCGCGCGCTGCCTGGCCTGGGTGCACCGGCACGCCGCGCTGTACGGCGGCGACCCGTCGCGCATCGTGGTGGCCGGGCATTCCGGCGGCGGGCACCTGGCCGCGATGATGCTCGGTTGCCGCTGGAAGGACGTCGACGCGTCGCTGCCGGCGCAACTGGTGAGCGGCGCGCTCGCGATCTCGGGCGTGTACGACCTCGAGCCGCTGCGCCACGCGCCCTTCATCCGCAACGACGTGCCGCTCACGCCGGCGTCGGTGAAGCGGCTCAGCCCGGCCTTCTTCCCGCGTCCGCGCAAGCCGCTCTACACGGCGGTCGGCGGCGAGGAGACCGCGGAGTTCAAGCGCCAGGCGGCGCTGATCCGCGACCAGTGGGGCCCCACCAGCGTGCCGGTGAGCGAGACGATTCCCAGCGCCAACCACTTCACGATCCTGCACAACCTCGCCGATCCGAACGGCCGGCTGCACCGGCATGCGCTGGCGCTGCTGGGGCTGAGGCGCTGAAGGGCGAGGGCGCCCGGGGAGCCACGCGCGCCAGCCCTGTCACTTGTAGCTCTGCAGGTGGATCGACGTCTCCGTCGCGCCAATGCCTTTGATCAGCCGCACGCGTTCGAGCACGGCGGCCAGGTCCGCGAGATTGGCTGAACGCACCTCGGCCAACAGGTCCCAGCGGCCGTTGGTGTCGTGCAGCTCGCCGATGCCCGGCTCGCCCAGCAGGATGGCGATCACCTCGCGCGTCTGGTTGCCCTCGACGGCGATGCTCATCCAGGCGGTGATCTCGTTGTGCTCGATGTCGGGCCGCAGCCGCACCGTGTAGCCCACGATGGTGCCGCTGTCCTCCAGCTTGGTGATGCGGTTGTTGACCGTGCCGCGCGACACGCCCAGCCGGTGGGCCAGCGTGGCCACGGAGGCGCGGGCGTCGGTGCGCAGCAGCGCGATCAGTTGCTGGTCCAGCGTGTCCATGGGTATAAAGATTCCATCAACGGAAATTGACTAAATGGCAGTAAATTCTGCCGATATGACAAATTATTGATCGAAACGACGCACTAGTGCCCGTTTCGCTTGCCGCGCGGTCCCGAAACAATCTCCTTATCGATACCGGAGACATTTCATGACGACCCTGCTCACCACCCGCGACATCGGCGCCATCGTCGGCGCGAAGGGCCTGGGCGCCTGCCTGGACACGCTGGTCAACTACCTCGAGGAAGACTTCGCCCGCTGGGGCGAGTTCGACAAGTCGGCCCGCGTGGCCAACCACTCCAGGGATGGCGTGATCGAGCTGATGCCGATCTCGGACGCCCGCCTCTACAGCTTCAAGTACGTCAACGGCCACCCGAAGAACACGCGCGCCGGCCTGCCCACCGTGATGGCCTTCGGCCTGCTGGCCGACGTCGACACCGGCCGGCCCGAACTGCTCAGCGAACTCACGCTCACCACCGCGATGCGCACCGCCGCCACGTCGGTGATGGTGGCGCGCCGCCTGGCGCGCGCCGACAGCCGCGTGATGGCCTTGATCGGCAACGGCGCGCAGAGCGAGTTCCAGGCCCTGGCCTTCCACCTGCTGATGGGCATCTCGGAAGTGCGCCTGTTCGACGTCGACCCGCGCGCCACCGCCAGGCTGGTGGCCAACCTGCGCGACGCCGCGCCCGCGCTGAAGACCGTGGTCTGCGCGAGCACCGCCGAGGCCGTGCGCGGCGCCGACATCGTCACCACCGTGACGGCCGACAAGACCAACGCCACCATCATCACGCCCGACATGCTGGAACCCGGCATGCACGTCAACGGCGTGGGCGGCGACTGCCCCGGCAAGACCGAGCTGCATGCCGACGTGCTGCGCGCGGGCGCCGTGTTCGTCGAATACGAGCCGCAGAGCCGCATCGAGGGCGACCTGCAGCAGATGCCGGCCGACTTCGCGGTCACCGAGTTCTGGCGCGTGCTGGCCGGCGAGGCCCCGGGCCGCGCGTCGGCGGAGCAGGTCACCGTGTTCGACTCCGTGGGCTTCGCGCTGGAAGACTTCTCGGCGCTGCGCCTGCTGCGCGACCTGGCCGCGGAACTGGGCCTGGGCCGCACCATCGCCCTCGTGCCCGACATGGCCGACCCGAAGAACCTGTTCGGCGAACTCCGCATGCCGGCCGTCACGGGCCTGCCCGAGGCGCTGCGCGCCGCCCTGGCAACCGCCTGAGCCTTGTCACCCGCGCGGCGCCCGCACGTCGCGGCGCGGTGACAATCGCCCCCACCGCGGGGGCGCGTCGTGCCGCCGCTTCCACCGGAGCCGAGGCGCCATGATCACCGTTCACCACCTGAACAACTCGCGCTCGCAGCGCATCCTGTGGCTGCTGGAGGAGTTGGGGCTGCCGTACGAGATCAGGCGCTACGAGCGCGACGCGAAGACCATGCTCGCGCCGCCCGAGCTGCTCAAGGTGCACCCGCTGGGCAAGTCGCCGGTGATCACCGACGGCGACGTCACGGTGGCCGAGTCCGGCGCGATCGTCGAGTACCTGCTCGACACCTGCGGCGAGGCCTCGGGCCTGCGTCCCGCGAAGGGCGGCGCCGAGCATCGCCGCTACACCTACTGGCTGCACTTCGCCGAGGGCAGCGCGATGCCGCCGCTGCTGATGAAGCTCGTGTTCCTGCGCATCAAGTCCACGCCGATGCCGTTCTTCGCCAAGCCCATCGCCCGCGGCATCGCCAACAAGGTGCTCGGCAGCTTCGTCGACCCGAACCTGGAGCGCCAGATGGCCTTCATGGAGGCTGAGCTGGCCACGGGCCCATGGTTCGTCGGCGCGAACTTCTCGGCCGCCGACATCCAGATGAGCTTCCCGATCGAGGCAGCCAACCAGCGCGCCGGGCTCGGCAGGGACAAGACGCCGCGGCTGCTGGACTGGCTCGCGCGCGCGCATGCGCGTCCCGCGTACCAGCGCGCGCTCGAGCGCGGCGGCAAGTACGACTTTGCCTAAGCTTTTGGCTTGGGCTTGAAGATGTGCACCGCCTCGCCCCGCCCGAGCATCTCCACCAGTTGCGCGATGCGCCTCGCGCGGGTCTCGGGCTTGACGGCGGTCTGCACCCGCCATGTCACGGCGTAGCGATTGCTGGCATTGAGCGTCGCGAAGAAGGCCTTCGCATCGGGATTGGCGTCCAGCGCCGCGCGCAGGTCGTCCGGCACGCTGGACGTGCGCGCGCCGTCGTAGGCCTGGGCCCAGCGGCCGTCGACCTTGGCGGCCTCGACCTGCGCATGGCCGGGCGGCTGCATGCGGCCTGCCTCGATCAGCGCCGTGACCTTGGCCACGTTGACCTTCGACCAGATGCTGCGCGAGCGCCGCGGCGTGAAGCGCTGCAGGAAGTGGCTCTCGTCCAGCCCCTTCTTCTGGCCGTCGATCCAGCCCCAGCACAGCGCGATCTCCACCGCCTCGGGGTAGGTGACGCTGGGCGGCTCGACGCCCTTCTTGGCGATCTGCAGCCACAGCCCGTCGGACGCGGCGTGGTGCTTCTTCAGCCAGGTCTCGAAGGCCTTGGCGTTCCTGAACAGGACGGGGGACTCGGCTTTGACGGCGGGCATGGCCCGAAGCTTAGTGCAGGTTGACGATCTCGCGATGCATCGGCGCCAGGCGCCGGTTCGCGTGGCCGTCGGTGCTCGCCACCTTGCACGGCCGCAACGCGCCGCGACTGCGTGATGGCGGCGGCGGTCCGGGCGTCGCGGCGGTGAATAATCCGGCCATGACCGACATCCTGGATCCCCTGCTCGACGCCACCTTCAAGGGCTTTCCGCACGGCGCTGCGCCGATGCCTCGCTCCCGGGTGGGGGCCCAGGGCTGGAACGTGCTGGCGGGCGACCTGCCGCTGCCGCTGGCCGTGATCCGGCGCGACGCGCTGGCGCACAACGTGGGCTGGATGCAGCGCTACGCCGACGGCGCCGGCGTGAGCTTCGCCCCTCACGGCAAGACGACGATGTCGCCCCAGTTGTTCCGCCGCCAGCTCGACGCGGGCGCCTGGGGCCTGACCTTCGCCACCGTCGGGCAGTTGCAGGCCGGCCTGGCCGCGGGCGCCACCAACCTGGTGATCGCCAATCAGGTGCTGGACGCCGCCGACCTGGGCGCCATCGCCGCGCTGCGCGACACGCACCCGGACGTGCGCGTGATCTTCCTGCTCGATTCGCCGGCGCAACTGGCGCTGATCGAGACGCTGTCGTCGGAGGCGCCGTTCGAGGTGCTGCTCGAAGTGGGCGTCGCGGGCGGGCGCACCGGCGTGCGCACGCATGACGCCGCGCTGGCGCTCGCGCGCCGCGCGCACGCGAGCGCCGCCGTGAGCCTGGTGGGCCTGGAGTGCTACGAAGGCCTCGGCACCATGGGCCGCGGCGAGGACGACAAGCCGGCGGTGGCCGACCTGATGGATCGCGTCGAGCGGCTCGCGATCCAGTGCGCCGCGGAGGGCCTGTTCGACGCCGACGAGGTGATCGTGTCGGCCGGCGGCTCGGCCGTGTTCGACCTCGTGGTGCCGCGGCTGCGGCCCGCGCTGGCCCTGCCCGTGCGGGGCCTGCTGCGTTCCGGCTGCTACGTCACGCACGACCAGGGCCACTACCAACGCCTCGTCCATCTGGCCAACCGGCGCCTGGGCTGCGACGACGCCGCCGGCCTGCGCGCCGCGCTGGAGGTGTGGGCGCTGGTGCAGTCGATGCCGGAGCCCGGCCTCGCGATCCTGGCGGTGGGCAAGCGCGACATCTCCTTCGACCTGGGCATGCCAAACCCCCTGGCCGTGTGCGCCCGCGCGAGCCGCGAACGCGTGGCGGTGCCCGAGGGCTGGTCGGTGCAGAAGCTGAACGACCAGCACGCCTACCTGCACCTCACGTCGGACACGCGGGGCCTCCAGGTGGGCGATCGCGTGTGCCTGGGCCTCTCGCACCCGTGCACCACGTTCGACAAGTGGCGCTGGATGCCCGTCGTCGACGAGGACTACGGCGTCGTTGACGCGATCGTCACCTGTTTCTGACCTGCGTTGAAATGACAGCAATGCTGTCATTGACTACAATGCGGGCATGTATGGGAGATGATCATGGCCACCTTGACCATTCGTGATCTCGACGATGGGCTGAAGCTCAAGCTGCGACTTCGCGCCGCGAGCCAGAATCGTTCGATGGAAGAAGAGGCGCGCCAGATCCTGCGCGCCGCTCTGACGGAGCCTGTCGCCCCCAGGAGCACGCTGGTCGCGCGCGTGAAGTCCCGATTCGAAGGCCTGGGCGATGTCCACCTGCCCATCGAGCCGCGGGAGCCCATTCGCCAGGCCTTGCTGGTTCACGAGCCCGACCCCGCGTATGGTCGGAAGCCGCCCGCATCAGCCGAACCCGGCGCGGCGCCGCGTACGAGCCGTCCATCTGCGCGACGCTCGAAACGATGAGCATCCTGCTCGACACCAATGCACTGTCGGAACTCCTTCGAGCGGCTCCGGACCCGGCCGCCCTGAACTGGTTCTCCAGGCAACGCGAAGACCAGTTGTTCGTCAGTGCGGTGACGCAAGCCGAGATGGTCCTGGGTGCTCGGCTCTTGCCGGATGGCCGACGACAGCAACGCCTGCAAGACGCCTTGCGAGGGTTGTTCGAGGACGATTTCGCCAACCGCGTGCTGCCGTTCGATGGCGGCTCCGTCGCCTGCTATGCCGACATCGTCGTGGCGAGGCGTCGCGCCGGCCGCCCGATATCCCAGTTCGATGCGCAGATCGCGGCGATCGCCGTGCAGAACGGATTTGCGCTGGCCACTCGCAACGTTCGGGACTTCGAGGGCTGCGGGCTGCGACTGATCAATCCGTGGGGTTGAGAACCTCAGAAGATCGACTGCCCCGTCAGCGTGGTGAAGCGCTCCAGCGCCAGCGACCCCGCCAGCGAATTGCCCGACGGCTCCAGCGCCGGCGACCACACGCACACGGCGTACTGGCCGGGCATCACCGCCAGGATGCCGCCGCCCACGCCGCTCTTGGCGGGCAGGCCCACGCGGAACGCGAAGTCGCCCGCGGCGTCGTAGGTGCCGCAGGTGAGCATCAGCGCGTTGATGCGCTTGGCCAGGCTGGTGCCGAGGATGGCGGCGTGGTCGCCGGGGTGCGTGCCGCCGTGCACCAGGAAGCGGGCGGCGTGCGCGAGCTCCACGCAGCTCATCTCGATGGCGCAGTGGCGGCAGTAGGCGTCCAGCACCTCGTCGACGTCGTTGGCCAGGTTGCCGAAGGCCTTCATCAGGTGGGCCATCGCGGCGTTGCGGTGCGAGGTGCGGCGTTCCGACGCGGCCACCGCGCGGTTGTAGTGCATGGCCTTGTTGCCGCTGAGCGGCCGCAGGAATTCCACCACCGCGTTCTCGGGCACGGCGTAGCGGGTGCACAGGATGTCGGTGCACACCAGCGCGCCCGGGTTGATGAACGGGTTGCGCGGCTTGCCGCTCTCGGCCTCCAGCTGGATCAGCGAATTGAACGGCGTGCCCGAGGGCTCGCGGCCCACCCGGTCCCACACGCGCTCGCCTTCCAGCTGCAGCGCCATCACCAGCGTGAACAGCTTGGAGATGGACTGGATCGAGAACGGGACGTGCGCGTCGCCCACGGTGTGCAGGCTGCCGTCGATCGCCACCACCGCCATGCCGAAGTGGTGCGGCGACACCTTGGCGAGCTCCGGGATGTAGCTCGCGACCCGGCCCTGGCCGATGACGGGCTTCAGTTCATGTTCGATCTGCTGCAGGACGGGCGTGTAATCCATGGGTGGGAGGGTCTCCGGGCTGTCGTCAGGCAGTATGCCGCCGACGGTGGGTGGTCAACTCGGGCGGCGGCCGCGACAATCGGCGCCAAACCGATGAATCCAGGGGAAACGTCCATGCTGATTTCCGTCGTCAATCGCAGCAAGACCCTCGCCGACACCGACCTGCAGGCGGCCGTGCGGGCCATCAACCGCCAGCTCGAGGAGGATTTCTATCCGCACTGGCAGTTCGGCGCCCGCTTGCGCCTGGACAGCGCGGGGCGCGTGCCCACCCCGCAGCGGGACCGCAAGATCAACCTGCCCACGCTGCCGGGCCGGCGCGGCGACGCCGTGATCTACATCGTCGACAAGCCCACGATGGCCGCCACCGAGGGCTACCACGACGACAACAACGCCGACGTGCCGTTCGGATTCGTGTTCCTGAGCGCCTGCGGCGACGGGGCCGACGATTGGACGGTGGCCTTGTCGCACGAGGCCATCGAGCTGGTGGGCGACCCGCTGAGCAACCTGCTGGTGCAGGGCCCGCATCCCAAGGATCGCCGCCACCTCGTGTTCCACCAGTTCGAGCTGTGCGACGCGGTCTCCGGCGAGTACTACGAGATCGAGGGCGTGAAGGTGCAGAACTTCGTGCTGCCCGGCTGGTTCGAGCGCAAGGCCGTCGAAGGCGCACGCAACGATTTCCTGGGCCGCGTCGAGCCGGGCGAGTCGCTGGCGCCGTTCACGGTCGCGCCCGGCGGCTACCTGATGTTCTGGGACGATCGCGCGCCCCCGGGCAAGAAATGGACGCCGTACTACGACACGCGCGACGGCATGGCCGCGCGCAGGGTGGCGGCCAAGCTGAAGCTGAAGCTGAGCCGGCTGCGCAGGCGCAGCAAGCGCTAGCGGGCCACCATCTTCCACGCCACGAACAGCAGCACTACCGCGATCGCGGTGCGCAGCGGGCCCACCGGCGCGCGCGTGCTGATCCACGATCCCGCCAGCACGCCGGGGATCGAGCCGGCCAGCAGGTTGAGCATCAGCACGGGGTCGACGTTGCCCAGCGCGAGGTGGCCCATGCCGGCGACCAGCGTCAGCGGGATCGCATGCGCGAGGTCGGTGCCCACCAGCTTGCCCGCGGACAGGCGCAGCGGGTACAGGTAGACCAGCATCGCGGTGCCCAGCGCGCCGGCGCCCACCGACGTCAGCGTCACCATCGCGCCCAGCAGCACGCCGCACGCCACGGTCATCGCGGGCTGCATGGCCTTGAAGCGCGCGCTGTCGCCCAGGCGGAAACGCGTGCCCAGCGAATGGATCTGCTCCTTGAACAGGATGCCCAGCGCCGTGACGACCAGCGCCACGCCCAGCGTGAAGGTGATGACGCCGCCGCGCACCTGGCCCACGTGCGAGAAGTGCATCCACGCCAGCGTCAGCGCCGCGGCAGGCAGGCTGCCCAGCGCCAGCCGGCGCACGATCTGCCAGTCGACGGTGCCGGCCCTGTGATGGACGGCGGTGCCGAACATCTTGGTGATCGACGCGTAGAGCAGGTCGGTGCCCACCGCGGTGGTGGGGGCGATGCCGAACAGCATCACCAGGATGGGCGTCATCAGCGCGCCGCCGCCCACGCCGGTGACGCCGACGATGGCGCCCACCAGCAGGCCGGCCACGCCGTGCATGAGATCGAAGTTCAAGAAGGACCTGCGGAGCGGGGAGGTGACGGGACACGCGGCGGGCCTCGTGGGCGCGCCGCGTCGGGAAAGCGGAACTGCTGCGTGTGACGGCACGCATGAATGCAGGTCGAACCTGCATTTTCCGTTTTGGTGGCGATGGACGTTATGCGAAAAGCGATGATCCATAGCCGATGCGTCGCGCAAGCGCCCATTCGGCTTCCCGAGGCTGCCCGCGACGGCTTAAAGTCGGGCGAATTCCCCAGGAAACCCGTCCATGACCCTGCCCATCGCCTTTGCCCACATCTCCCGCCCGCACCTGCTGTCGCTGCTGCGTGTGGCACCCAAGGCCGAGCTGCACATCCACATCGAGGGATCGCTGGAGCCCGAGCTGATCTTCGAGCTGGCCGCGCGCAACGGCGTGAAGCTGCCGTACGCCGACGTGGAGGCCCTGCGCCGGGCCTATGCGTTCACCAACCTGCAAAGCTTCCTGGACGTCTACTACGCCGGCGCCAGCGTGCTGATCACCGAGGCCGACTTCGACGCCATGGCCTGGGCCTACTTCCAGCGCGCCGCCCGCGACAACGTGGTGCACTGCGAGATCTTCTTCGATCCGCAGACGCACACCGCGCGCGGCATAGCCATGGGCGTCGTCATCCGCGGCCTGGACGCCGCGGCGCGGCGCGCCGAGGCCGAACTGGGCCTCAGCGTGCGCCTGATCCTGTGCTTCCTGCGCCACCTCGACGAGGACGACGCGCTCGCCACGCTGGAGGCGGCGCTGCCCTGGCGAGACAAGTTCGTCGGAGTTGGCCTCGATTCGAGCGAGATGGGTCATCCTCCGGAGAAGTTCACGCGTGTATTTGCACGGGCGCGCGAGCTGGGGCTGCGCCTGGTGGCCCACGCGGGCGAGGAGGGCCCGCCGGCCTACATCCGCTCGGCGCTGGACTTGCTGCGCGTCGAGCGCGTCGACCATGGCGTGCGCTGCCTGGAGGATCCCGAGCTCGTCGCGCGCCTGGCCCGCGAGCGCGTGCCGCTGACCGTCTGCCCGCTGTCCAACGTGAAGCTGTGCGTGTTCGACGACCTCGGGCACCACAACATCCCGGCGCTGCTCGCCGCGGGCCTCTGCGTGACGATCAACTCCGACGATCCGGCCTACTTCGGTGGCTATGTCAACGACAACTTCGTCCAATTGTTCGAATCCCTGCCCAGCCTGACGGCTCGCGATGCCTACGCGATGCTGCGCAACAGCTTCGAGGGCTCGTTCGTCGAGGACGAGGACAAGGGCCTGTGGATCGAGGAGCTGGACACGGTGTTCGCGGCCATCGAACCGTGACGAGGTCGGCGACGTCTCGCCCGAAGTCTCGGGAGGCCTACCAGCCGTCCGGCGCGATGAAGGACGGATTGCGCATCGACACGATGACGTGGTCGCGCCAGGCGCCGGCGATGTAGAGGTAGTCGGGCGCCAGGCCCTCCTGCCTGAAGCCCAGGCGCTCCAGCACGCGGCCGCTGCGCACGTTCTCCGGCCGGTATGCGGCCTGCACGCGGTGCAGGTTCACGCGCGGCGAGAACATCTCCGCCAGGCCGGCCGTGATCGCCTCGGTCATCAGGCCCTGGCCCACGTGGGCCTCGTCCAGCGCGTAGCCCAGCATCGCGCTCTGGAACGCGCCGCGCGAGACCTGGCTGAAATGCAGGCTGCCGATCACCTCCACGTCGGATGACGGCAGGCGCGCGCCGCCCGCCCGGGTGGCGTCGATCAGCCAGTAGCGGTAGGCGGTGTCGTTCGTGAACGCGGCCAGGCCGGTGGCCACGCGCGCGGCCTGGGCCTCGTGCGTGTAGAACGAATCGGCCGTGGGTGGATCCCAGGGGGCGAAGTGCTGCCGGTTGCGGCGCTGGAACTCGCAGACCGCCGGAGCGATGCCGGCGTCCCCGGCGACGAGCCGCAGGCGCGCGGTGGAGATCTCGGGACGGGCGAGCGGGGCGATACCCAACATGGACGATGGTCGGCGCGATGCGGAAGAGGAATCGCATCGTACCCGGCCGGGCTGCCGGCGTTCAGGCTGTCTCCGCCACCGCTTCCAGGGCGCGCGCGAGGGCGGGCGCGTCCGCGCCGAACGCGTACGCGTCCATGCCCAGGTGCCCGCCCGCGACGCTCGCGTGCACGCGGATCGGCGCGTCGTCCGGGCCACCGGCGCCGGCCGCGATGAACCAGGGCAGCAGGTGCTCGTCGGTCGGATGCATGTACGACGCCTCCGGGGCCAGCGTGCGGTAGTGCCACAGCGACGCCCAGTCGCGCGCGGCCGAACGCTCGGCGAACCAGGCGCGGAACGCGGCGCTGGCGGGGATCTCGGGTACCGGATCCGGATCCGGACGCGGCAGGCCCAGGCGCAGGTTGTGCGTGATGGAGCCGGTGCCGATGATCCACACGCCTTCGTCCACCAGCGAACCGAGCGCGGCGCCCAGCTCGAACAGCTGCGCCGGCGTGCGGTCGGGCGGGAAGGCGACGGGCAGCACCGGGATGTCGCCCTCCGGACGGATGTTGCGCAGGGGCACCCAGATGCCGTGGTCGAGGCCGCCGGCATCGGCGTGCTCCACCTCGATGCCGGCCCATTGCAGCAGCTGTTCCACGTGGGGCGCGAGGCAGGGCACGCCGGCCGCCTCGTAGCGCAGCTCGTGGAGCGCGCGCGGGAAGCCGCCGAAGTCGTGGATGGCCTCGTGGCGCGGGGCCGCCAGCGTCACCGCGCGGCGCGCCAGCGTGTGCGCGGACAGCGCGACGATGGCCGTCGGGAGCGCCCCGCCGGCGGCGACGCGGGCGTCCATCGTGCGGCCCAGGTCGCGCCAGAACGCGCCGGCCGGGCCGGGCTCCAGCGCCGTCATCGGCGAGCCGTGCGAGAGGAAGACAGGGGCATAGCGGGTGTCCATGCATCGATTGAAGCACCGGCCCCGGGCGGCGCCGTTCGAAGCGATTGGCGGCGCCGTTCAATGGCATTGACGGATCGCCTCGGGGTCGCGCGCGGCATCCGAAAGCCCGAATCGCGGCATCCGCGCCGGACGCCCGCCATCGCTTCGGTGTACCGTAGCGGGCATGACGAACGACAGCGCATTGACCGGCATCAAGAACCGCCCGCAGGCCTCGGTGTGGCGCCTGGCCGCCCGCCAGGTGTGGCGCGATCTCGTCGCCGGCGAACTGAAGCTGCTGTTGTGGGCCGTGGTGCTGGCCGTGGGCGCGCTGAGCGCGGTGGGCCTGTTCGCCGACCGCATGCGCTCGGGCCTGGTGCGCGACGCCGCGCAGCTGCTGGGCGGCGATGCCGTGGTGCTGGCCGACAAGCCGATGCCGCCCGAGTTCACGCAGGCCGCCATCGCCCGCGGCCTGGTCGTCGGCCAGGCGGTCAACTTCCCCAGCATGGCACGCGCCGGCGCGGCGCAGGGCGGAGCGGCCCGGCTCGCCGCGATCAAGGCGGTGGATGCCGCCTATCCCTTGCGCGGCAGCATCAGCGTGAAGTTCGGCGAGTCGGCCCCGGTGCAGGCGCTCAAGCGCGGGCCGGAGGTGGGCACGGCCTGGATCGATCCGGCGCTGGCCGATGCGCTGTCGCTGAAGGTGGGCGACCGGCTGGAACTGGGCGATACCACGCTGCGCATCGCGGCCCTCATCTCGATCGAACCCGACCGCGGTACCGGCTTCGCCGCGCTGGCGCCGCGCGTCATGCTGGACGTGGCCGATCTCCCGGCCACCGGGCTGGTGCAGCCGTCCAGCCGCATCACGTGGCGGCTGGCGCTGGGCGCGCCGGGCGGCGACGAGAACGTGGCGCAGGCCTATGCCGACTGGGCCAAGGCAAGGATCAAGTCGGAGGGCCTGCGCGGCATGCGCGTGGAGAACCTCGCGTCGGGCCGCCCCGAGATGACCCAGACGGTCGATCGCGCGCAGCAGTTCCTGAGCCTCGTGGCGCTGCTCACCGCGCTGCTGTCGGCCGTGGCGGTGGCCGTGGCGGCGCGCGACTTCGCGCAGCGTCACCTGGACGACTGCGCCATGCTGCGGGTGCTGGGCCAGACGCAGAACCGCATCGCGGCCGTGCATGCCATCGAGTTCTTCGGGCTGGGCCTTGTGGCAAGCCTCGTCGGACTGGCGCTCGGCTTCGTGCTGCACCTGGGTTTCGTCGCGCTGCTCACCGGTTGGCTGCCCAACGGGCTGCCGTGGCCCGGCCCGCTGCCGGCGCTGCTGGGCGTGGGCGTGGGCCTCACGCTGCTGCTGGGCTTCGGCCTGCCGCCGGTGCTGCAACTGGCGCGCGTGCCGCCGCTGCGCGTGCTCAGGCGCGACGTGGGCACGCCCAAGGTGGCCAGCGTGGGCGTGCTGCTCGGGGCGTTCCTCGGGTTCGCCACGCTGATGGTCGTGGCGGCGCGCGACGTCAAGCTGGGCCTCATCAGCGTGGGCGGCTTCGCCGGCGCGGCGCTGCTGTTCGCGCTGGTGGCGTGGATCGCGGTGAAGGCGTTGCGACGCTTCGTGCCGGAGGCGCGCGCCCCGCGCTGGCTGGTGCTGGCCACGCGCGCCATCGCCGCGCGTCCCGCGTTCGCGGTGCTGCAGGTGGCGTCCATGGCCATCGGGCTGATGGCACTGTGGGTGCTGGTGCTGCTGCGCACCGACCTCATCGCCAGTTGGCGCGCGGCCACGCCGCCCGACGCGCCCAACCGTTTCGTGGTCAACGTGCAGCCCGACCAGGCGCAGGCCTACCGCGACATGCTCAAGGCCTCGGGCGTGGTGGGCGACGACTGGTTCCCGATGATCCGTGGCCGCCTGGTCACGATCAACGACGAGGCGGTGGGCAAGCGCTACAAGCCCGACACCGACCCGTCCAACATGATCCAGCGCGAGTTGAACCTCAGCAACGCCAGCGAGCTGCCCAGGCAGGCGAAGATCGTTGCCGGGAAATGGGTGCCCGACGAGGCCGATGGCCTCAGCGTGGAGGAGGGCCTCGCGAAGACGCTGGGCCTGAAGCTGGGCGACAAGATGGTGTTCGACGTGGGTGGCCAGCTGGTGTCGGGCCGCGTCACGTCGCTGCGCAAGGTCGACTGGGGTTCGATGCGCGTGAACTTCTTCGTCATGTTCCCGCGCGCCAGCATGGGCGACCTGCCGCTGAGCTACATCAGCGCGTTCAAGGCGCCGGCCGCGCACGGCTTCGACAATCGCCTCGCGGCGCAGTTCCCCAACGTCACGGCCATCGACGTGTCGGCCACCATCGCGCAGGTGCAGGGCGTGCTCGACCAGGTGATCCACGCGGTGGAACTGCTGTTCGCGTTCGCGCTGGTGGCCGGGCTGGTGGTGCTGGTGGCCACGGTGTCGGCCACGCGCGAGGCGCGCGCGCGCGAGTTCGCGGTCATGCGCGCGGTGGGCGCGTCGGGCACCTTGCTGGGCCGCGTGCAGCGCGTGGAGCTGCTGGGGGTGGGCGCGCTGGCCGGCCTGCTGGCCGCCAGCGCGGCCGTGGCCGTGGGCTGGGGCCTGGCGACCTGGGTGTTCGAGTTCCACTGGAACCCGCCGTGGTGGGTGCCCTTCGCGGGCGCGGCCAGCGGCGCGGCGCTGGCGCTGGCCGCCGGCTGGTGGAGCCTGCACGAGGTGTTGGCGCGGCCGGTGATGGAGACGCTGCGGCGTGCCGCGCAGGAATGACAGGGCACGCCGATTGATCCCATGATTCGAATCGGACTGATCTCCGACACCCACGGTCTTCTCCGCCCGGAGGCCGTGGACGTGCTGCGCGGCAGCGACTTCATCGTCCACGCGGGCGACATCGGCGAGGACGTGCTGGAGCCGCTGGCCACCATCGCGCCGGTGACCGCCGTGCGCGGGAACAACGACCGAGCGCCCTGGGCGGCGCGCATCGCCGAGACCGAATGGCTGAAGTTCGGCGACGTCACGCTCCATGTGCTGCACGACCTGGCCGAACTCGCCATCGATCCGTGCGCGGCCGGCGTGGACGTGGTCGTCACGGGCCACTCGCACCGCCCGAAGATCGAGCGACGCAGCGGCGTTCTCTACGTGAACCCCGGCAGCGCCGGCCCGGTACGCTTCAACCTGCCGGTCTCGGTGGCGCTGATGCAGGTCGCGGGCAAGGAGGTGACGGTGCGCATCGTGGAGCTCGAGTCGCTGCGTACCGCGTGACCCGCAAGACCGCCATGACCGTCCGCATCGTCCGCCTCGGCACACCCCGCGCACCCGACGAAGGCACGCGTATCGGCACTGTCCGCCGGCCACCACGCGGCGTGCCCAGGTCGGAATTCGCGTCGGGCGACTGGTACGACGTGTGGTTTCCCAACCTGTCGCCCAGCCCCGAGCTCGTCAAGCGCGCGCTGGCCACGCAGTCCGACCTGAGCGCCGCGGGCGAGAAGGAATGGGCCGCGTTCACGCGTGGCTATCGCGCCGAGATGGCGCGGCCGGAGAACGCGCACGCGATCGCGCTGCTGGCGACGCTGTCGCAGCAGTCGAACTTCTCGGTGGGCTGCTATTGCGAGAACGAGGCGCGCTGCCATCGGGGCATCCTGCGCGCGCTCTTGCGGGACGCGGGGGCGCGCGTGGCGGAGTGACTTGCGCTGGCGTGGCGATACCCGCGCCGACGACGCATGCATTGGCCACCCGATTGCGCCGTGCCGCGCGCAGGATCACAGTGGTCGGGAGAGACGCCGCTCACTGGCACCGTGGCGGCGCGCGCAGCGCCGATCCGGCCGCTCGCGACCCCGGTGCCGCCTTGACCAGGAGTTCCGCCATGCACGCTCCATCCCTCCACGACACCTGGCACCGCTGGCGCGACAGCATGTCGTACGCGCTGCACCCGCACCCGGCGGACCCCGATCACCCGTCGACGCGCCTCGCCGACAACCCGATGCGCGCACGGCTGCGGCAGGTTCGCCTGCTGCCGCTGGCCATTCCGGGCATGGCGCTGGTGCTGGTCTGCAGCGCGTTGTTGATCGGGTCGCTGCTCAGGTAGGGGGCTTGTCTCAGGCGTCCGCGCCCACCCACTCGATCTTCGCGCCCAGCGACACCAGGTTCTCCACGAAGCGCGGATGCGCGCGGCGGATCGGCGTGGCGTTGTAGATGGTGGAGCGGCCCTCGATGCTCGACGCCAGCATCAGCAGCGCGATGGCCACGCGGATGATGTACGGGCTGTCCACCTCGGCGGCCACCAGCGGCTTGCCGCCGAAGGTGATCACGCGGTGCGGGTCGGACTGGAACGCGTGGGCACCGAACTTCGACAGCTCCGACGTCCAGCCCAGCGCGCCGTCGTAGACCTTGTTCCAGAACATCACCTGGCCCTCGGCGCGCACGCCCAGCGCAATGAAGATGGGCAGCAGGTCGACCGGGAAGTAGGGCCACGGCGCGGCCTCGATCTTCTGCAGCATGTTGCGGGTGAAGGGCTCGCGCACCTTCAGTCCGTGGGGCACGTACGCGCGCGACCAACCGCCCTCGTGCGTGATCTCCACGCCCAGCTTGGCGAAGCTGCGATCGAGCAGCGGGAAGAACTGCGGCGCGCTGTTTCGCACCTCGACGTTGCCGCCGGTGATGGCGCCCAGCGCGAGGAAGGTGACCACCTCGTGGAAGTCTTCCACGAAGGTGAAGTCGACGCCGTGCAGCTCGTCGATGCCGTCGATGGTCAGCCGTGACGTGCCCACGCCCGAGACCTTCGCACCCATGCGCTGCATGAAGGCGCAGAACTCCTGCACGTGCGGTTCCGACGCCGCGTTGGTGAGTTCCGACTCGCCGTCGGCCAGCGCCGCGCACAGCACGAAGTTCTCGGTGGTGGTGACCGACGCGTAGTCGAGCCAGCGGCGATGCGCGTGCAGCGGCCGGCGGGCGTGCACGATCAGCGCGCCGGGGCCGCGCTCCACCTGTGCGCCGAAGCCCTCGAACACCTCCACGTGCGGGTCGATCTCGCGCACGCCCAGCGTGCAGCCCTGCACGTCGTTCTCGATGCGGGCGCTTCCGAAGCGCGCCAGCAGCGGCGGCACCAGCATCACCGACGAGCGCATCTCCTCGGGGAGCTTGTGCACGGCGGGATCGAAATTCGTGTGCTCGTGGTGGATGCGCAGCACGCCGTCTTTCAGTTCGCCCTCGACGCGGCTTCCCAGCTCGCGGAACACGGCCAGGATCTTGCGGACGTCGGTGATGTCGGGCACGCCTCGCAACGTGACGGGCTCGCGCGTGAGCAGCGTGGCCGACAGGATCGGCAGCACGGCGTTCTTGTTGGCGGAGGGCGTGATGCGGCCGCCGAGGGGGCGGCCGCCATGGACGATGAGATCGGGCACGTGGACTCGTTTCGGGTTCGTTGTGAACGTGGCGCCATCTTAGGGACGGGGGGAGCGCCGCGGCGTGAGACTTTCTTCCGCGGGACCGTTGACCCCCACGCTCGCTGGCGCTCGAGCAATGATCGCCCCACGGTCGCTGTCGCTCCCTGCCCCCGAGGGGCCGGCCGCGAGCGGCCCGGCAAAGCCGGATCCGCCGCTCCCTCGAACTCCGTTTGCCGAGGACCGGCGGCAGCGCCGGATGAGGATTGTGTGCATGGCGTTGTGGGCTCTCCGCCCAGAAACGACGAAGCCGCCAGAGATGGCGGCTACGGGGGAAGGTTGAGCGGCGCCGGCGCTGCCGCTCAAGCACTCCAAACGAAGTTCAAGGGAGCGGCGGATCCGGCTTTGCCGGGCCGCTCGCGGCCGGCCCCTCGGGGGCAGGGAGCGCCAGCGACCGTGGGGCTGTCAGTTCACCGATTCTATGAGGCCCATGTCTGACGCGCTCATCAGCGCCTCGATGTCCATCAGGATCAGCATGCGCTCGCCCACGTTGGCGATGCCCGTGATGAAGGACATGTCGACGTGCGAGTTGAGCGTCGGGGCCGGCTTGATGGTGTCGCCGCCCAGTTCGCAGACGTCCGAGACGGAGTCGACGACGGCGCCGATCACGCGGCCCTTGACGTTCAGGACGATGACGACGGTGAAGGCGTTGAAGTCGGCTTCCTTGCACCCCAGCTTCAGGCGCAGGTCGACGATCGGCACGATCACGCCGCGCAGGTTCACGACGCCGCGCAGGAATTCCGGCGTGTTGGCGATGCGCGTGGGTTGTTCGTAGGAACGGATCTCCTGCACGCGCAGGATGTCGATGCCGTATTCCTCGCCACCCAGGCGGAAGGTCAGGAACTCGCCCTTCGCGCCCTGGGCGGCCGCGGCGGAGCGGTCGGCGCTCTGGCGGGCGATGTGGGTGGCTTCCTTGATCATGTCCATGGTGGATCCTCTGGGCTTTGCGGTTCGGTGTGTCGGGGACGAAAGGCTTCTGTTTCCGTTATCGGCCGCGGCCGGGCGGAATGAAGGGGCTTTTTTCGCATTTCTGGCGGTCTTGCGGGCACAAAAAAGGGCGCTGGCGCGCCCCTTCGTGGAAGGCAGGAGCTCAGAACGATTCCCACTCGTCGCTCGCGCCGCTGGCGGCCGCGGGGGCGGGCGCCGGGGCGACGGCGGCCGGTGCCGGCGCGGCCTTGGGCGCTGTGGGCTTGGCCGCCGCCGCGGGCGGCTTGGCGGCGGCGATCCGCTTGGCGGCTGCGGGCCTGACGGCTGCGGGCCTGGCGGCCGGCGCCGGCTTCGTCGCGGCGGCCTTGGCGATCGCCTTGGCGGCCACCGGCACGTGGGCGGCGGGCGCCGGGGCGGCGAAGCTGCCGGCCTCCGACAGGCCACCCAGGTTGTAGTTCGCGACGACCGTGGTCATGCGATGCGCCTGATCCTTCAGGCTCTCGGCGGCTGCGGCGGATTCCTCCACCAGCGCGGCGTTCTGCTGCGTCATCTGGTCGAGGCGGGTGACGGCCTCGTTGACCTGGCCGATGCCTTGCGACTGCTCGAGCGCCGCGGCGCTGATCTCGCCGATGATGTCGGTGACGCGCTGCACGCTGGCCACGATCTCGTTCATCGTGGAGCCGGCGTCCTGCACGAGCTTGGAGCCGGTCTCGACCTTGTCCACGCTGGTGCCGATCAGGCTCTTGATTTCCTTGGCGGCCTCGGCCGAGCGCTGGGCCAGCGAACGCACCTCGCCGGCCACGACCGCGAAGCCGCGCCCCTGTTCGCCGGCGCGGGCCGCTTCCACCGCGGCGTTCAGCGCCAGGATGTTGGTCTGGAAGGCGATGCCGTCGATCACGCCGATGATGTCGGCGATCTTCTTGGACGACGAGTTGATCTCTTCCATCGTGGCCACGACCTGCGAGACCACCGTCCCGCCGCGGCGCGCCACCTGCGTGGCGGAGCTGGCGAGCTGGTTGGCCTGCGCGGCGGCATCGGCGCTCTGGCGCACGTTGCCGGTGAGCTGCGACAGCGAGCTGGCCGTCTGCTGCAGGTTGCTGGCGGTCTGCTCGGTGCGCTGGCTCAGGTCCTGGTTGCCGGTGGCGATCTCGGTGGAGGCTGTCGACACCTCATGCGTGCCCGAACGGATCGAGCCGATCGTCTTGCGCAGCTCGTCCTGCAGCGTCTTCAGGGCGCGCAGCGACGCCGTCGTCGCGGCCGGGCCGCTGGTGCGGATCGTGGTGCTGAGGTCGCCCTGGCCCATCGAGATGGTGTGGGCGGTGAACTCGGTGATCATGCGGCGCACCAGGATCATGCCGGTGGCGAAGACGTAGGCGGTGGCCACGCACATCGCGATGCCGATCGACACGAAGACCGCCGGCGACCAGCCGAACACGAGGCCGGCGATCACGACAGCCTGGCTGCCGAACAAGAGGGAGAAGAAAAGCATGGCACGGGCCTGGATGGAAAGAGAGCTCAGCATGGAGGTATCCGTTTCGAAAGAATGTCGTGCGGATGCGGGGTGAGGCAGGGCCTCAATGGCGGGTGCGGCGAACGAGCGAGCCGGTGTCCAGGATCAGCGCGACGCGGCCGTCGCCCATGATCGTGGCGCCGGACACGTCCTGCACCTTGCGGTAGTTGGCTTCCAGGTTCTTCACCACCACCTGTTGCTGGCCCAGCAGTTCGTCCACCAGCAGGGCCACGCGAGCGCCTTCGGCCTCGACGACCACCATGATGTTGCTGACGTGCTCGAAGTCGAAGCGCGGCACCTCGAAGACGCGCTCGAGGTCGATGACGGGCATGAACTCGTCACGCACCTCCACCACGCGGCCCGAGCCGCCGATCGTCTTGATCATGCCCGGGGCGACCTGGAACGATTCCACCACCGAGGCGAGCGGCAGGATGTAGCACTCGTCGCCGACGCCGATCGACATGCCGTCCATGATGGCCAGCGTCAGCGGCAGGCGCACCTTCACGCTCATGCCGTAGCCCTCGGCGGAGTCGATCTCCACCGTGCCGCCCAGCGCGGTGATGTTCTTCTTGACCACGTCCATGCCGACGCCGCGGCCGGACACGTCGGTCACGACGTCGGCGGTCGAGAATCCCGGCGCGAAGATCAGCGCGTAGACCTCCTGGTCGGTCATGGAGTCGGGCGCGTCGATGCCGCGCTCGCGGGCCTTGCTGATCAGCTTCTGGCGCGACAGGCCCTTGCCGTCGTCGCGCACCTCGATCACGATGGAGCCGCCTTGATGCGACGCCACCAGCGTGATCGTGCCGTGCTCGGGCTTGCCTTTGGCGAGACGCTCGGCCGGCACTTCGATGCCGTGGTCGCAGGAGTTGCGCACCAGGTGGGTCAGCGGGTCGGTGATCTTCTCGACCAGGCTCTTGTCCAGCTCGGTCGCTTCGCCCTGCGTCACCAGTTCGACCTTCTTGTCGAGCTTGGCGGCCAGGTCGCGCAGCATGCGCGGGAAGCGGTTGAACACCATCGACATCGGAATCATCCGGATCGACATGACCGCTTCCTGCAGGTCACGGGTGTTGCGCTCGAGGTCGGTCAGGCCGGCCAGCAGTTGCTGGTTCAGCTGGCCTTCGCGGCTGTTCTGGGCCAGCATGGCCTGCGTGATCACGAGTTCGCCGACGAGGTTGATCAGCTGGTCGACCTTCTCGATGGAGACGCGCAGCGTGGCCTGGTCGGGCGACGGCGCGGTCTTCGCGTCGGTCTTGGCCGCGACCTTCGGCGCGGCGGCGGCAGCCACCGGGGCGGGGGCATCGTTCGCGTCGGCGGCCGCGGGCGCCGCGTCGGCCTGGGCGGCCTCGGGCAACGGCTCGAAGAATCCGTAGCCGGGGTCGACCGGGTTTTCCACCGGCGGCGCGCCGGCGTTCTCCGGGAAGAAGCCGTAGCCCGGGTCGCTTGCGCGCATCTGGATCAGTTCGCGCGCCACGTGGAACGTGAACAGGTCCAGCAGCTCGCTGTCGGACGTGGTCGTCACCACGCGGAAGCGGCGCATGCCGTCCGCGGCGCGGCCGGCGTCCAGGGGTTCGATCGTGCCCAGGTCCTCGATCTCGCTGAACAGCTCGCTCAGGGCATCGGCGGTCTCGGGCCTTTCCAGCGGGCCGACGACCAGTTCGATGGCGCGCGTCTGCGCCTTGGGAACGGGCATCGACTTCAGCGTCGGGCTGACGACGGCGGGCGCCGACGCGGGCGCGGCGGCCCGGGCGGCGACGGGCGCGGCCTGGCCTTCGGCCATCGCGCGGATGCGGCCCAGCAGCTCGCTGGTGTCGGGCGCGCTGCTCGCGGAACCCTGGTGCACGGCCAGCTGCGCCTTCAGCGCGTCGCCGGCGGCCAGCAGCACGTCGACCATGGCCGACGTCGGGGTCAGTTCGTGGCGGCGCAGCTTGTCCAGCAGCGTCTCCATCTGGTGCGTCAGCGCGGCGACGTCGGAGAAGCCGAACGTGGCGGCGCCGCCCTTGACGGAGTGCGCGCAACGGAAGATGGCGTTCATCTCCTCGTCGTCGGCGGCGTCGACGTTGAGCTCGAGCAGCTTCTGCTCCATCAGCTCCAGGTTCTCGCCGGCTTCCTCGAAGAAGACCTGGTAGAACTGGCTCAGGTCGATGCCGGCCGAACTGCTGTTGTTACTGATCTCACCCATTTCTCATTTCTCCTGATCCGGAATTCTTCTGCCTGTCGTCCCACAAAGGCAGTCGCTCAGCGCACGACCTTGCCGATGACCTCGATCAGCTTGGCGGGATCGAACGGCTTCACGAGCCAGCCGGTGGCGCCGGCGGCGCGGCCGGCCATCTTCATCTGGTCGCTGGACTCGGTGGTCAGGATCAGGATCGGGGTCTGCTTGAACTTCGGGTTCTCGCGCAGCTTCTTCGTCAGGCTGATGCCGTCCATGCGGGGCATGTTCTGGTCGGTCAGGACGAGGTTGTAGTCGCGCTGGCTGGACTTCTCGAAGGCATCCTGGCCGTCCACGGCTTCGATGACGTTGAAACCGGCGTTCTTCAGGGTGAACGCCACCATCTGGCGCATCGAGGGGGAGTCATCCACGGCAAGAATCGTGTGCATTGCAGTTCTCCGGAGGGGTCTTGAATAGGGCTTGAAGGAGGAAGTCGGATCAGAACAGGTCGATGGAGCCAGCGTCCATCTCGTCCTGCGTCACCGGGTTGGGTCGCATCGGGGCGTCCTCGACGATGGCCTCGCCATCCTCGTCGTCCCCCATCGCGTCGCGGGCGATCCGGTCGGCGCAGTTGCGCAGCCGGCGCTGGGTGTGCGCGATCAGTTGCGTGGCCATGTCCTGGAACTGCAGCGCGGTGATCGCGCCGGCCAGGCTCTGCATGGCTTCCCGGATCGGGGCGACGTCGAGGTTGACCTTCGGCGCTTCGTCCCGGAGCACGTTCATCTGGTTCGACGCGCCGTAGAAATGACCCATCAGCGCCTCGCCCGCGTCTTCGAGCAGGCGTTGCAGGCGTTCGAGGTCGTGCGAGGCGACCATCAGGTGATCCTGAAGGTCGGCCGCAGCGACCAGCGGGAAACCTCCGCCGGGCGATGGGGTCTGGGGGTCACTCGTCAGCATCGTGGCTCCAAGAATTCGGTTCGTGTTCTTCGGGCGAGGCCATTCGCAGCCTCGAGACCCGTGGGGATTGCGTCTGATTCTTCGGCACGTGACCCCCGAACATTGAGGGGATCACGACAGAAAAGCCCATCCATTTCTCGCCAAGCGTGGCCGAGTTCCGCTCCCGGGGCGCATTTCGGCTTTTTTCGACCCCGTCCGGACGCCTGGCAGACCCGAAACCGGCGGATACACTCGCCCCATGCCATCCCACGCCGCGCCGGCCCGTCGCACCTCCTTGCGCGTGCTGCACCTGGAGGACTCCGAGCTCGACCACGAGCTCGAGATGGCCCACCTGCGCCGCGGCGGCGTCCAGGTCGAGACCCTGCGGGTCGATTCGGAGCCGGCCTTCCGGGCCGCGCTGGAGGAGCCCTGGGACATCGTCCTGTCCGACTTCAACGTGCCCGGCTTCTCCGGCCTGGCGGCGCTGGAGATCGTCAAGGCGCTCGAACGGCCGTTGCCCTTCATCCTGATCTCGGGCGAGATTGGCGAGGACGTGGCCGTGGCCGCCATGCGCAACGGCGCCGGCGACTACCTGCTCAAGGCCAACCTGGCCCGCCTGGCGCCCGCCGTCGAGCACGCCATCGCCGCGCACGAGGACGGCCTGGCCCGCGAACAGGCCGACCAGCAGCTCGCCGAGTCGCGCCAGCGCCTGTCCGAGCTGGCGCAGCATCTGCAGACCAGCGTCGACAACGAGCGCGCCGCAATCGCGCGCGAGATCCACGACGACGTCGGCGGCTCGCTCACCGCGCTGAAGTTCGACATCGCGTGGATCCTCCGTCATTCCAGCGACGCGCAGGTCCAGCAGCGGGCCCAGGCCGCGCTGGAGGTGGTCACGCAGGCCATCGAGTCCAGCAAGCGGATCATGCACAACCTGCATCCGGCCATCCTGGAGCAGGGCCTGGTGGCCGCGCTGCAGTGGATGGCCACCCGCTTCGAGAAACGCACCAGCGTCGCCTGCGTGTTCCGCACCAGCCACGAGACGATGCAACTGCCTTCGGGCGTTCCGCTGGTGGCGTATCGCACGGCGCAGGAGGCGCTCACCAACATCACCAAGCATGCCAACGCGTCGCGGGTGGGCATCGACCTGTCGCTGGCCGCCGGCACGCTGTCGCTGGAGATCAGCGACAACGGCGTGGGCCTGCGTGACGCCGACCTGGCCAAGTCGCGCAGCTTCGGCATCCGCGGCCTGCACGAGCGGGCGCACACCGTCGGCGGCTGGGTCGACCTGTCCAGCAGTGCGGGCGGCACCACGCTGATCCTGTCGGTGCCGCTGGCCGACGCCCAGGGCTACGCGTCCGAATTCGGGCCGGACACCGAGCCGCCGCGCTTCGAAGATTCCGACGATCCTTCCGTTTGGGGCACCCTATGATCCGCGTCATCCTCTGCGACGACCACGCGCTGATCCGGCGCGGCATCCGCGACACCTTGTCCGACGCCGTCGACATCGAGGTGGTCGGCGAGGCCGGCGACTACCCCGAGCTGCGCTCGCTGCTGCGCAACCACACCTGCGACGTGCTGGTGCTGGACATCAACATGCCGGGCCGCAGCGGCCTGGATGTCCTGTCCGTGCTCAAGGACGAGGGCGCCACGATGAAGGTGCTGATCTGCAGCATGTACCCGGAAGACCAGTACGCCATCCGCGCGCTGCGCGCCGGCGCCTACGGCTATGTCAACAAGGGCGGCGATCCGCAGCAACTCGTCACGGCGGTGCGCACGGTGTCGCAGGGCAGGAAGTTCGTCACGCCCGACATCGCGCAGATGCTGGTGGAAAGCCTGACGGCGCCCGAGGTGGCGCACGCGCACGAGAAGCTGTCCGACCGCGAGTTGCAGACCCTGGTGATGATCGCGTCGGGCAAGCGGCTGTCGGACATCGCCAGCGAGCTCACCTTGTCGCCGAAGACCGTCAGCGTCTATCGGGCGCGGGTGCTTGAGAAGCTGGCGCTGACGAACAACTCGGAGTTGACGGTCTACGCGATCCGCAACGGGTTGGTGGGCGAGTAGCCGGTCTCGGCGACCCGCTGCAAGGCCCGGTCGGCGTCAGTGATAGTCCTCTTCGCGCTGATGCCGCACCGCCAGCACGATGACCTTGGCCGAGCTGACGATTTCGAACAACGCGACATAGCCGATATTTCCGAACGGGATGATCAACTCCCGTTGCGCCGGGTTCCGCGCTGCCTTTCGATAGCTGAAGGGCGCGATCGCCAGCCGGTGCATGGCCGCCGCCCGGATGGAATCGATCGCGGCTTGCGAGCGATCGAGATCCTCGACGGTCTCGACTTGATCAAGCAGGAAATCGAAGAGGCGTTCGAGGTCTGCTTCAGCCGTGGGAGACAGCTCGACGACAAAAGTCATCGGCCGATTTGCCTGCGCTTTGCGTCGAGTTTCGATTGCAGCTTTTCCAGGACGGCCTCGACCGACACCGAGACGCCTGTGCGGTGATACTCCTGTGACGCAGCCATCGCACGCTCGTGGAATTCTGTCTGCACGCGTCGAAAGGCGATCGCGTTTCGCACGGTCGATTCGACGAACTCCGTGAGGGTCTCGCCCTGCTTGAGCACGGACTCCAGCTCAGCTCGCAACTCGGGCTCGACGCGGATCTGGGGAATGACGGCAGATTTCATGCGTCGAGTGTATTTCGTTTGCGTTGCAATCACAACGGCACGAGTACATCGGCCTCGGGCTTGCCGCTCGCCTGCGGCCGGAAACGAAAACGCCCGCAAGCCGCGGGCGTTTTTCATGAGCAGAGGGAAACGATCAGAACCCGAGGCTCGCCAGCAGGTCGTCCACTTCGCCCTGGTCGGACACCACGTCGGTGCGGCCTTCCGGATTGACGACCGGGCCGTTCAGCACGCTCGGGTCGACCTGCTCGCGCACGCCTTCCGGCACCACCTGGATCAGCAGCTTCACGAGGCTGTCTTCCAGGTCGTTGGCCAGCGTCACCACCTTGGCCACCACTTGGCCGGTCAGGTCGTGGAAGTCCTGGGCCATCATGATGTCGGTGAGGTGGTCGTCGATGCGCTTGGTGGAGGCCTCGACTTCCTGCACGAAGTTCATCACCGCGCCCGAGGCCACGGCCTTGACCGGGTCGGCGACGATCATCGCGGCCATCGCGCGGGTGGCGTCGGAGATCTGGCGATGTTCAACCTTCGCGGCGTCCACGGTGTTGAGCACCTTGTTGGCGGCGTCGGCCGTCTTCGTCGCGATGTAGCTGAGGCGGCTGCGTGCGTCGGGCAGGCCTTCGGTGGCGGTCTGCAGCTTGGGCATCACGCCCAGCTGCTGCATCGTGTCGTGCAGCAGGCGCGTGATGCTGCCCAGCTGCTGGAACACCTCGGGCGAGACGGCGAGCGCGTCGGCGGGCCTCATCTTGGCAATGTCTTCCATCTTCATGATCCGCTCCCGGGTCAGGCGGTGGCCGCCAGTTTTTGCATGATCTTCTGGACCTTCTCTTCCAGGGTCGCCTTGGTGAAGGGCTTGACGATGTAGCCGGCGGCGCCGGACTGGGCGGCCAGCACGATGTCTTCCTTGCGCGCCTCGGCGGTCACCATCAGCACCGGCAGGTGCTTGAGCGAGTCGTCGGCCTTGATCGCCTTGAGCAGGTCGAACCCGTTCATGTTGGGCATGTTGATGTCCGAGACGACGAAGTCGAACTTCGCGGCCTTGAGCATCTGGAGCGCGACCGCGCCGTCTTCGGCTTCCTCGCAGTTGTTGCAGCCCATCTCCTTCAGCAGGCCACGCACGATGCGGCGCATGGTGGAGAAGTCGTCGACGACAAGGAATTTAAGGTCGGTGGGATTGCTCATGGGGTCCTCAGGGCGAAGTTCTGCAGTGTTATCGGTCGGTGGAGGGTGCGCTTGAGTCGGCGCCTGTGGAATTGGTCGCACTCGAGGCCGGAGAATCTGCGGCGTCCGGGGCGGCCTTGTCGGGATCGGTGCGGAACATGCGGTCCTCCGCCTCCCGGTTCATCACGATGATGCTGATGCGCCGGTTGGTGGGCGCCAGCGGATCCTTGTCGTCGAAGGGCTGGCTGGACGCCAGGCCCTGCACGCGCAGGACGCGGTCGTCGGCCAGGCCGCCGGCGATGAGCTCGCGGCGCGAGGCGTTGGCCCGGTCGGACGACAGCTCCCAGTTGCTGTAGCCGCGGTCGCCGCCCGGGAAGGGCTGGGCGTCGGTGTGGCCTTCTAGCGTCAACCGGTTGGGAACTTCGGTCAACACGGAGCCGATCTCGCGCAAAAGCTCCTTCATGTACGGGGCGATCGTGGCCGAGCCGGAGGCGAACATCGGGCGGTTCTGGTCGTCGACGATCTGGATGCGCAGGCCGTCGCGGGTCATGTCCAGGCGGATCTGCGAGCTGATGTCCTTCAGCTTCTCGTTGCTGGCGAGCTTCTGCTGGATCTCCTGCTTCAGGTCTTCCAGCCGCGCCACCTCGGCGCGGATCTGCTCCTGCTTGAGCTTGTGCAGGTTGATCGTGTTCCTGTTCGCCTCGACGTCGCCCTTCTTGACCTGGCCGACGGTGGACGTGAGGCTTTCGCCGCCGCCCTTGAGCACGGAATTGGAATCGCCCGAGCCGGAGCCGCCCGCCATCGCGATCTTGAGCGGCGACTGGAAGTAGTCGGCGATGCCCTTCTTGTCGCCGTCGGTGGTGGAGCCCAGCAGCCACATCAGCAGGAAGAACGCCATCATGGCCGTCACGAAGTCGGCGTAGGCGATCTTCCACGCACCCCCGTGAGCGGCGTGGCCGCTCTTCTTGATGCGCTTGATGATGATCGGCTGGAGCTTCTTCGAGTCGCCTGCCATGGCCTACTTTCCGTACTTCACTTCTTGCCCTTCACGTGGCTCTCGAGCTCGATGAAGGTCGGACGGTCGGGCGAGTACAGCACCTTGCGGCCGAACTCGATCGCCACCTGCGGCGCGTAGCCCTGCATCGAGGCCAGCAGCGTGGTCTTGATGCACTGCAGTTCCTTGCCGGCGTCCTCCACCTTCTGCTCCAGCAGGCCGCCCAGCGGCTCGACGAAGCCGTAGGCCAGGAGAATGCCCAGGAACGTTCCCACGAGGGCCGAGCCGATCATGCCGCCCAGCACCGCCGGCGGCTGGCCCACCGAGCCCATGGTGTTGACCACGCCGAGGACGGCCGCGACGATGCCGAACGCCGGCAGGCCGCCGGCCAGGCGGGCGATGGCGGCCACGGCCGCGTGTTCCTCGTTGTGGTGCGTCTCGATCTCGGAGTCCATCAGCGACTCGATCTCGTGGGCGTTCAGGTTGCCCGAAACCATCATGCGCAGGTAGTCGGTGACGAACTCCACCACGTGGTGGTCGTTGCCGACGATGGCGTACTTCTGGAACAGCGCGGAGCTGTGCGGATCCTCGACGTCCTTCTCGATGGACATCAGGCCTTCCTTGCGCGCCTTCTGCAGGATGTCATACATGAGCGCCAGCAGCTCCATGTAGCGCGCCTTGTTGAACTTGCTGCCCTTGAAGCACTGGCCGATGCCCCTGAGCGAACTCTTGACGACCTTCATCTGGTTGTTGGCCAGGAACGCGCCGCCGGCCGCCCCGAGGATGGTGATCATCTCGAAGGGGAGCGCGTGCAGGATCACGTGGATGTTGCCTCCGTGCGCGACATACACGCCGAAGATGCAAGCCAGTGCGACGACCCAGCCGACGATCACGAACATTTTGGGTACGCTTCCAGTTCTTTTTGAATGGCGGCTCCCCGACGAAGGGAAGCCATGCGGCTTTATCGACTCGCCAGGCGCGCGTCTTGAGGGCGGGATCGCCAGGAAATGGGGGGGATCGGGCCCGCAGACGCATCCGCAGGGCTGATTCCGGCGGGGAAAACTCGATAAAGCGTGGCGTGCGTCATGAGCCGACCCGGTAGATCCAGATCGGCCGGCCCGATGCCATGTCCATGCGGGCGTGCGGCCGGCGTCCGGCGGCCTCGAATTCCAGGCTCACGACCCAGGCGCCCGGGCGCATCTCGACGTCGGCCTTGGCCAGCGCGCGGGCCATGCTCTCGGGGCGCTGGAACAGGTAGACCAGGTCGTGCGCGGCCCATGTGTCGCGCCACATGTCCCCGCGCGCGACACGCGCCCACGGACAGCGCAGCTTCGTGGCCAGCGCCAGCGGCCAGCTCCATTCGACGCCCGCCAGGCGTGCCTGCGGCCACACGGCGCGCAGCGCCCGCAGGCCGTGGCCCAGGCCGCAGCCGGCGTCGAGCACGCTGGCGTCCGGCGCCAGGACGACGTGGCGGTCGAGGCCGGCGAGGGCGTCGCGCGGGGTGGGGAACACCGGCGCGTCGCGCCAGGCGGTGACGGGGTAGGCCAGCGCGAGCGCCGCCAGCGGCAGCAGCCAGGCCCAGGCGGGCAGCGCCGCGCCGACGCCGGAGGCCACGAGCGACACGGGGAACCCGGCCGCGATGATCACGCGGCGCCAGAAGGTGGCGGCGAACAGGGCGGGCGCGGCCGCCACCAGCAGCCCGGCGGCCACGGCCAGCGCCGGCGGCAGCGCGGCCGTGCGCTGGAGGGCGAGCATCGCGACCCAGCCGGCGGCCCACGCCAGCAGCGCGGGCAGCGGCCAGCGCGGCGCGGCCGTGCGGCCGAGGGGCGGAGAGGTTGCCATGCCCCGAGTGTCCCGGCGCGGAAGACTCGACGCCCGATGGAAAAGCGCGGGAAATCCGGCCGTCTTGCCGCGGTGCAGCAGGACGCCGGCTCAAAGAAAAAGGCGACCCGTGTAAGGGATCGCCTTGGAAAGCACAGGGGTTGTGCTAGGAGGAGACAAGCAAGAAAAACTGATGACTACTAGACCTGATATCGGGTGGTTTGTTCCACCAATCAAGCCTCGATCTGTAAAGAATCGCGTACTAGGTCACGGAACAGCACACATTGCCGGGCGTCCGGACTCGACTTCCTCACGTTGACACGTCGAGCGGAACGCCGGGATTCAGTGGGCCAGGGACAGGGCGCCGGCGGCCTTGCCCTTGCCGGCGCGTGCCGGCGGATTGCACAGGCCGCAGACGAAGTGGCGCGCCATCTCGTGCGGGTGGGTGACGAAGTTGCCGCTGCACTTGGTGCACTTGGTCAGCGTCAGCATGCCGTTGTCGACGAACTTCACCAGGCGCCAGGCGCGGGTGACGCTCAGCAGCGGCTCCAGCCCCTGGGCCTCGGTCTGCTCCATGTAGAGCTGGTAGGCCTTGATCACCGTGTCGATCTCTTCCATCGCCGCGGCCTTGTTCAGGTACTCGTGGATGTTCAGGAAGAGGCTGGCGTGGATGTTGGGCTGCCAGGTCATGAACCAGTCCGTCGAGAAGGGCAGCTGGCCCTTGGACGGGCTGCGGCCGGAGACTTCCTTGTAGAGGCGCAGCAGGCGCTCGTAGGAGAGATCGGTTTCCGACTCGAGCACCTGCAGGCGGGCGCCCAGCTTGATGAGCGTGACGGCGCGCTCGATCTGACGGGCTTCGGTAAGGATGCTCTTGACGCGCATGGTGATCTCTCTTGCCTGGTGATTTGCTTGTGGTGACGCGGGCTGGCCAGCGGCTTACGCGGCTTCCTGATGGCGGCCGGCCATCAGGATGGACGCGTGCAGGCGCGAGACGGTCTCGTTCGCGGCGGTCTTGCCGTGGCTGGTGATCAGGTTCCAGACCAGGTCGTCGTCCATGCGGAAGCGGCACAGCAGCGTGTTGCCGGAGGCGATCTTCATCATCTGCGCCGGGGTCAGCGACGAGATCATGTTCGCGGTTTCTTCCGAGATGCCCAGGCGGAACAGCGCCTGTTCGCGATCCGAACGGATCAGGCTCTGCGCCAGCATCATGTACGACAGGTTGGCTTCGCGGATCTCGGCCAGGATTTGAGTGGTTTCCATGATGCTTTTCCTTGGGTCTGGTGGAGGAACAAACGGTGTCAACGTGGGATGAACTTTAAAGCGGGGAACTGGGAGGGAACATAAGCCCACTTCCGCGACTTGAGTCGTCCTGGCGCCACGCCGGCTGTAAGGCAAATTCCTACACGAAACCCCGCACCGCAACTCGACAGTTGTCGGCCGCCACGGCTGTGTATCCCGTGCATTTGGGATATATTTCCCAAATGCTTGAAGATTCCACGCTCGTTTCCGCCATCGGACTGGCGTTGGCCAAGCTGCTGCGCCCCCTGGTGCGGCTGCTGCTGAAGCACTCGTTCCCCTATAGCGCGTTCGAATCGATCGCCAAGCGCGTCTACGTGGAGACCGCCATGGAAGACTTCGCGCTGCCGGGCAAGAAGCCGTCCATCTCGCGCGCCGCCATCCTCACGGGCCTCACCCGCAAGGACGTCAACCTGCTGCTGGCCGAGCCCTCGTCCCGCGCCGACGTCTCCACCGCCCACTACAACCGCGCCGCCCGGGTGCTCACCGCCTGGGTGCGCGAGTCGCGCTTCGCCGGGCCCGACGGCGCGCCGCAACCGCTGGCGCTGGAAGGCGCCAACGGCTTCGCCGAGCTGGTGCGCGCCCACGGCGGCGACGTGCCCGCCCGCGCGGTGCTCGACGAGCTCCAGCGCGTCGGCTCCGTCCAGCTGCTGCCAGACGGCCGGGTCGCGCTGCGCCAGCGCGGCTTCGTGCCGCACGACAGCATGGTCCAGAAGCTCGGGATCCTGGGCACCGACGTGGGCGAGCTCATCGAGACCATCACCCACAACATCGAGCACGGGGCCACCGATGCGCGCTACCAGCGCAAGGTGATGCACGTGGGCATTCCCGTCGACGCGCTGCCGGCCTTCCGCGAGATGAGCGCGCGCCAGTCGCAGGCGCTGCTCGAGGGCCTGGACGCCTGGCTGACCGATCACGACATCGAGCATCTCCCCCCGTCGGGGCTGCCGGTTGGCGACACCGCCCGCGTGGGCGTGGGCATCCATTACTTCGAACACCTCATCAACGCGCAGGAACTCCAGCCATGATCCGCAAGACCCTTCTGACCGCCGTCGCCCTGGCCACCCTGTCGCTGCTCGCCGCCTGCGGCGGTGGCGCCGCGGGCGACGACAACGTTGCCACGAACACTCAGGCCAGCGGCGTCAACGTGGGTGGCGTCGGCGGCAGCGGCGCGGGCGCGGCCAGCGTGAACGTGGGCGGTGTCGGCGGCAGCGGCGCGGGCGTGGCCAGCGTCTCCACGGCGCACGCCTGCAGCCTGCAGAGAGTCAACGTCACCGTCGCGGGCGCGCGCGTGAACACCAACGGCGCGGCCGACCCGGCCAGCCCGGGCTGGGTCGACGTGGCCCTGGCCGCGCCGGTGCGCGTGGACCTGCTGACGCTGGCCTCCGGCGCGACCCTGCCGCTGGACCTGGCGGCCCTGCCCGACGGCCACTACCGCCAGCTGCGCCTGCTGCTGGCCGCCAACGACGCGTCCGCGCCGCTGGCCGACTCCGTGGTCACGCTCAGCGGGCTCGAGTCCGCGCTGGCCGTGCCCTCGACCGCGCAGGGCGGCCTGCCGCTGGCGGTCGACATCGACGTGGCCGCCGGCCAGGTGTCGACGTCCTGGCAGGACCTGGACGTCTGCACCGCCGTGGCCGCCAACTCGGGCGCCTACGCCCTGGCCGCGGTGACGGCGGGTTCCACCGTCGTCGCCTCGACCCACTGACCCCCCGCGCCAGCTGCCCTCCCACCGAGCGAGCCCACGATGCCCCCGTTCGACGATATCGGCTTCCTGTTGATGGACATCGCCAAGATGTGCAACGTCGATGCTGCGCGCATCGTGACGGGCGACGCCATTGCCACGAGCCTGCTCTCACGCGACCACTCCGGCTTCCACCTGGTGGCCTCCGAGGCGTTCCAGGCGCCCGACGGCACGCCGGCACGCCTGCTGCTGCTGTGCATCGAGCCGCGCCGCCTCAGCGAGCGCGAGCACGCCACGCTTCGGGCGATGGTGCTGCACGCGCAGATGCAGCTGGTCTGAATCGCAGGCTCAGCGCGCGAGGGCGAGCTTGCGCGCCGGCGCCGCCACGGGAGCGGCCGTGCCGTCCACCTCGCGGTAGTACTTGGCCGGCGTGCCGAACCACACTTGGTTGTCCGGCACGTCCTTGCGCACCTGGGAGCAGGCGCCGATCTCGGCGTTCTCGCCGATGGTCACCGAAGGCATGATCACCACGCTGGCGCCGAAGCGCGACCTGCGCTTCAGGCGGCCGACGCTCTTCTCGTTGTTCTTCGTCAGGTCGGGCGTGTCCGTGACGACGAACGCGTACTTCATCACCACTTCGTCTTCCACCACCGTGCCCGCGGAGAGCGTGCCGCGGCTGCCCATCAGCACGCGGTCGCCCAGGTCGCAGCGGTCGCGGATCTCGCAGAACGACGTGAACGAGCAATCCTCGCCGATGCGAACGTCCCGCCCGATCTTCGTGTAGGTGCCGATCTTCGTGCGCGCGCCGATGCGGGCTCCGGCCTGCACCATGGCGTAGTCCTCCAGCACGACGCCGTCGGCCAGCGCCACGCCGTCCTCGACGATGCAGAAGCGGCCGATCTTGACGCCGGCGCCGAGCGTGGCTTGGGGGGAAACGTAGGAACCATGCATGGCGAGTCCTTTCAGGAGGGAAGCTTGGGAACGCCCGAGTGGCTGGCCTTGGTGTCCATGAGCCGGGCGGGAACGCCCGAGACCACGACACCTTCCAGATCCACGTTGCGGGTGACGACGGCGCCAGCTCCGACGACCACACCGCGCGCGAGCGCGATGCGCGGCCTGAGCACGCTGGCGGAGCTCAGGAAGGCCCGGTCGCCCAGGCGGCAGTTGCCGGCGATCGAGACGTTGTTGGCGAAATGCACATGGGCGCCGATGACGCAGCCGTGGCCGATCTTGGTGCCGTGCGCAACCACGCAGCCGTTGCCCAGCGAGGTGACCTCGTTGACCGAACCGCGCACCACGGTGACGTCCGTGCCGATGAAGCAGTCGTCGCCGATGCGCGCGCCGCCGATCTGGGGCTGCACGATGCGCTCGCCGGTGGCCGGATCCCACACCCAGGCGACGCCGGTGGCGCCGATCGTGGAATGGGATTCGATGGTCACGCGATCTCCGATCACGCAGCCGTCCTTGACGACCACGTGCGAATCGAAGTGGCAGCCGGCACCGATGGCGCAGTCGCCGATCACGCAGTACGGGCCGATCACCGTGCCCGCGCCGATGCGCGCGCCCGGGGCGATCACGGCGGTTGGATGGATCGTCGTCCGCTCGGCGGCGTCCGCGGCGAAGAAGTGGCGCATCAACAGGTAGAAGGCGCGCTGGGGATGCGCCAGCACGACCTGGCAGGCGATGTCGCCGGGCAGGCGCGCGGCGGTCAGGACCGCGATGTCGGCGTGTTCGAATGCCGGCGCGTCGTCGCCTTCCCAGAAGTACAGCCCGTGCGGCTCCTGCGCGAACAGGCTGCAGAAGCGCAGCGGTGCCAGGTCCCGGCGGCCGTGCACCGCGAACGGAAGCCCCAGCGCGTCGAGCGCGGCCAGGACGTCGTCGAGCTTGAAGTCGCCGTTGGTCATGGGCAGGTCAGGCGAGGGCCGACTCGCGTGCCGGGAGGGTCGCCGGCGCCGTGGCCGGATGGCTGGCCAGCAGGCGCAGCCAGAACGGCCGCCAGGCCGCGCACAGGCGCTCCAGGTCGGCGCCATGCGCCTGGATCAGGTCGAAGGATTCGTTGATCACGGCGTCGTCCTCGCCGAAGCGCTCCAGGCACTGGTGCACGTTCCACTTGATCGCGGTGACGACGTCGGCCGACGTGATGCGGCCTTCGCGCCAGGCGAGCAGGGCGGTGGTCACCCAGGCCAGCGACGACACGCGCCCGATGCCGGACTTCATCTGGTGCGTGGTCTGCGCGGCATGCTGGCGGAAGATGCCCAGGTGGTCGCGCACGATCACCAGCGGGGCCGTCTGCACCGCGGTCAGCACGAAGCCGACGTCGAGCCAGCCGTAGTACGACAGGTCGTCCACCGGCGGGCGCGGGTACGTGCGCGCGCCCTCGGCCGACATCACCATGTGGGTGAACTCGCCGATCCAGTTGTTGCAGGTGGGCACCATCGTGCGGAACAGCGTGTCGGCATCGACCGGCACATGCAGCAGCGGGCTTTGCGCGACGACCTGCGGCTGGTTGATGCCCATCACCGGACGCGTGTCGCCGTGGGTCACCCAGCGTCGGCTGATGGACGCGCTGAAGCGGCCCGCCTGGTGCGCGGCCATGTGGCTGCGGTAGAACTCGGGGAAGACGACGTCGTCGTCGAGCTGCAGGTGCACGAACGGCGAGCTGCCGGCCCAGCGGTCGATCAGCGACTGGTGGTTGAGGCGGGCGTTCTTCGGGCCGCGCACGACCTGCAGGTCCAGCGACTTCGACAGGTCCCCGTAGTGGCCGGCCGCGATCAGGTGCGTGATCTCGTCGTCGGGGCTGTCGTCGGAGAGGATGACCCGGAAGTCGCGGAAGGTCTGGCGCGCGAGGCCGAGCAGCGTCTCGCCCAGGAACTCCTTCTTGTAGGCGGGAATGAGGGTCGTGATCGTCGGCATGCGCGTCCTTGGGCCTTTGCGGGGCGATGTGGCGATGATCCGCGCACTGCCCGGCGGGCGATCGATGGAACTGCGGGCCCGATGGGCGCCAGATCGCGTCTTCGGCGGCCCGGGAGGGGCCAATTGGCGGGCGTCGCCCCGGCATTTCCGCGGATCGCCGCGCGACCCGCCCGGCCATCATTCGGACACGGACGCGTGGCTCTGCGCGCCGCCGCCGAATGAAGGACGCACCCATGGCCGCCAGCAAGTCGATCTACGTGACCCAGCCCGAACTGCCTCCGCTGGAGGAGTTCATGCCGTACCTGCGCCAGATCTGGGACACCCGCGTGCTGAGCAACGGCGGGCCGTTCCACCAGATGCTGGAAGCGGCGCTGTGCGAGTACCTGGGCGTGAGGCACATCAGCCTGTTCACGAACGCGACCATCGCCCTGGTCACGGCGCTGCAATCGCTGCGCATCACCGGCGAGGTCATCACCACCCCGTATTCCTTCGTCGCCACCGCGCACTCGCTGATGTGGAACGGGATCAAGCCCGTCTTCGTCGACGTCGATCCCGTGACGCTCAACATGGACCCCGCGAAGATCGAGGCCGCGATCACGCCGCAGACCACGGCCATCATGCCGATCCACTGCTACGGCACGCCGTGCGACGTCGATGCCATCCAGCGCATCGCCGACGACTACAACCTGAAGGTGATCTACGACGCCGCGCACGCGTTCGGCGTGCGCCGGGAGGAAGGCGGCGAGATGCGCAGCATCCTCGAGCACGGCGACCTGTCGGTGCTGAGCTTCCACGCCACCAAGGTGTTCAACACGTTCGAGGGCGGGGCGATCATCTGCCCGGACGCGAAGACGAAGCAGCGCATCGACCACCTCAAGAACTTCGGCTTCGTCAACGAGACCACCGTCGTCGCCACCGGCATCAACGGCAAGATGAGCGAGTTCAACGCCGCGCTCGGCCTCGTCCAGCTCAAGCACGTGGACGACGCCATCGCGCGCCGCGGCGTCATCGCCGGGCGCTACCGCGAACTGCTCGCCGGCGTTCCGGGCGTGCGCACGCTGGTGCCGCTGGCCGGCGCGACCCCCAACAATTCCTATTTCCCGATCCTGGTCGACTCGCGCCATGCGCTCGGCCGCGACGGCCTGTACGGGCACATGCGCGACGAAGGCATCGTGGCACGGCGCTACTTCTACCCGCTGATCTCCGACTTCCCGATGTACCGCGGCCTGCCGTCGGCAGACTCGTCGAAGATGCCGGTCGCCCGCGCCGCGTCCGACCAGGTGCTGTGCCTGCCGATCTATCCGGCGTTGCAGGATGCCGATGTCGAGCGCATCGCGGGCCTGGTCCGCGAATCGGCCGTGGCGAAGGTCGAAGCCCACGTGCCGATGCTGCTGGCGGCCTGAGCCGGAGCGGCCGGGACGGCCGCCAGGAATGCCGGGCCGCACGGGCCCGGCCCGTCGCCTCAGGCGACCTCGAGCTCCGCCACCGGCTTGGAAAACGCGAAGAACGGCTCGCGCCCGTTGCAGCCGAAGTCGAGCGGATCGAAGTCGCCCAGCATCTGCGCGTGCGGCACCAGCGAGCCGGTCAGGCCGGCCGCGTTGAACAGCGCGCCGATGTCGCCGCCGAACAGGCGCACGTGGTCGACCTGGCCGTAGTAGATCGTCGCGAAGTCCTCCGACGGCGGCGTGGCCAGCTCGAACGTGTGCTTGAGCGCCGGCGCGTAGGGCGTCTGCGCGATCAGCACGCCGCCCGGCGCGAGGCAACGCGCGAATTCGGCCAGCGCGCGCTCGGGGTGGCGCACGTGCTCCAGCAGGTGATTGGCGATGATGAGGTCGAAGCGGCCGTCCTCGAAATCGATGGCCTCGGCGTCGACGCGGCGGATGTCTGCGCGCGCCGGGAACAGGTCGCCGCGCACGTACTCGGCCGGTTGGCAGGCCAGCAGGCGCGGCTCCAGCGAGGCTTCGGGCGCCAGGTGGAGGATGCGCTTGCCGGCCAGCTGCTCGGGCAGTCCCGCCGCGGCCATGTACATCCACAGGTGGCGGTCGCGGTCGTTGCAGCCGCAGTGCGGGCAGCCGTAGACGGCCAGGTCGGAGCCCACCGTGCCCATCAGCACCATGAAGGGACTGCGCTGGGCGCGTGCCGGGTGGGGCACCCAGGCGTCGACGTTGTTCTCGCAGAGGCAGCAGAAGGCCATGGGAATTCCTGGACGTGAGTTTCGGTCGGGGTCAGGCGGCGAGCGCCATGTCCTGCATCGGATGCAGCACGCGCTTGGGCGCGGCCAGCGCGGCGGCGCCCACCGGCGTTGGCTTGCCCAGCGCCTGGCGCACCGCGGCGGCGCGGGCCGCGCGCTGCGGCTCCGCCGGATGCAGCACGATCGCGCCGCGGCGCAGTTCGGGGAAGGCCGACAGGGCGCGGTAGCCCATGGTCTCGAGCAGCTGCGGCTCCCAGCCGGCCCGGTACCAGGCGAGCAGGGCGGCGTCGGTCGCGGCGGCGGCGGTCTCGTTCGCGGGCCACCACACCACGCGGCGCGTGGGGTGCGCGGCGGCGTCGGCGGCCAGCGCGGCGAATGCGTCCACCGGCATGTTGGCGGCCAGCAGCAGCTCGGCCTCGCCCTGCGGCGTGTCGCGCCAGCCGGGGTTGGCGAGCGCCAGTTCCATCACCCACGTGAGGCCTTCGCTGGCGGGCGCGCCGCGCAGGGTCGTTGCGTCGGTCTGGCGCAGCACCTCCAGCAGGCCCGCGATGTCACGGCGCGGGGCGGCGGTCTCGTCGGTGTCGGGCTTCAAGGTGCCGTCGCCGTTGAGGATGAACGACTCCATGTTCATCGCGATCTTGGCGAGCAGGTTGGTGCGCGCCAGGTGCAGGTAGCGCAGCGGGCCGTAGCGGGACGGCACCGGCTCGCGCAGCGCGTCGGCGGCGCGGTTGCGGCCGGGGCGGGCGGACTGGGCGTAGTCCAGCGCCACCTCGGTGAGCGTGGCGGCGTCGAGGCCCTGCCCGTAGACGGCGCGCTCGTACAGCTGCTGCCACTGGAAGCCCGCGGTGGGCACGGCCGCGTGGCGGTTCTTCACGAGGTAGGCCTGCCAGCCGTTGATGACCTTGGCCGACAGCTGCTCCACGCTGCGCACCGGCAGGTGCACCACGCAGACGCCCTCCATCGTGCACACCGGCGGCCGCGTTCCGTCCGCGAGGTGCACGTTGTGGTTGCCCTGCTCGATCACCAGACGCTCGTCGTCGCGCGGGTCGCGACGCACCACGGCCTTGTAGTACGTGGGCTCCTCGCGGCGGCGGCGATCGGGCATCGCGCCCAGCGGGTCGGCCAGCACGCGCGACGGGTCGACCTCGGCCGCGGGCAGGTGGGTGCGCCACGGCAGCAGCACGGCCTGGCCGGCGGGCACCGCGGCGAAGGCTGCGTCGAGCGCGGCGCGCGAGGGCGCGTGGATGAACTCGTCGGCGTCGAGGAACCACACCACCTCGGGATTGAAGACCGGCGCCACCTTGCGGTAGACGTGGGTGACCTTCTCCGACTGGAAGTAGCCGAAGATCGGGTCGTCGAACACCACCAGCGGCAGGCCCTCGCGCTGCAGCGAGGTGAGGATCTCGCGGGTGCCGTCCGTGGAGCCGTTGTCGATGACGACCAGCAGGTCCAGCAGGCAGAGGTTGTGGCGCACGAAGGCCTCGACGATGTCGGCCTCGTTCTTGATCATCGCGATCGCGAGCGTGTTCATGTCGGTTGTCGTCTCCGTGTCTGGAACGTCAGATCAGCGCGGCGGCTTCGTCTTCGGCGAACTGTTCGTCCGGGTCCAGGCCGCCGAAGTCGGCGCGCATCGTGCGTGCGGTGGTGCGCTCGCGCGGGGTCGTCGCGATCTTGCGCAGCGCCACGCGCATGAACGCCGCGTTCTCCTTGCCGCAGGGCTGCACGTTCGCGTCCAGCCACTGCGACTGGGCGACCTCGAAGCGGTGCTCGAACCAGCCGAGGTACCAGAACCAGTCGGTGTAGTAGATCCACGAGTTCTCGTTGAGCGCGCGCAGGTGCGTGGGATCCTGCCAGGCCGTCAGCGCCTTCTCGTACGGCACCTCGATGGAGAACGCGCCGCCCACCTTCAGCAACGCCAGCGCGTTGGTCATCAGCATGGGCAGGTCGGGTACGTGCTCCAGCACGTTGTTGGCGTAGATCAGCTCCAGCGAGCCTTCCTCCAGCAGCACCGTGCCGCCCATGCGCGTGGGCGCGGCGTGGGGCAGCGTCACCGGCCGGCCGAGGTCCAGCACCAGGTCGGGCTCGGCGCGGTCGAGGATGTCGATGTTGAGCCAGGTGGGCTTGTAGTCCTTGCCGGAGCCCAGGTTGATCGCGCGCGGGCGCCACGGGCCCGGATCGCGGACGCGGTCGAAACCTTGCTGGAAGCCGCCGGCGAAGGCCAGCAGGTCGGCGTACTGCTCGATCGGATCGTGCGCGGCGTCGGGCGTGCGGAACGCGGCCAGGCGCTTGCGTGCTTCCTCGTAGAAGGCCTCGCTGCCGAAGTGCAGGCGGAACCATTCCTCCACCTGCTCGGGCAGCCACAGCACCGAGTCGACGAACGCCGGCGCCGGATCGGTGGTGGGCGTGTACTCGGAGATCACCGGCGTGCCCAGCGACAGGCAATGGAACGCGCGCGCCTGCTCGAAGCGGTTGCTCTCGTAGTAGTGGCAGTTGAGCACCGCCTTGGCGCGGCCGATGAACTCGTCGCGCTCCGGGCCGTAGACCGGCGCGTCGAACGTGGCCACGTTGAAGCCGGCGGCCTCCACGCGGGCGATGAACTGCTGGCGGCGCGGGTTCATGCTGCCGAAGAACAGCAGGTCGATGTCGCGCTCCTCCAGCGGCAGCGCGGGCTTGTCGAGGTACGAGGCATAGCCGAACGGCACGATGGGCACGTCGGCCGGATCCGCCGCGTAGGCCGGCACGTTGGCGGCGTCGTAGTCGACCACGGCCGAACGGCGCAGCAGCGCCAGGTAGTCGGGGCTCACCGGGGCGCCGCCCTGGCCCAGCTGCTCCAGGTTCACGAACACGCAGGCGTTGCGTTCCTGCCAGTCGGCCGGGAAGCCCAGGTGGGCGCCGAAGACGAAGTTCACCGCGTCCTCGCGCAGCCGGTTCTTGGCCATCGTCACCTTCGCGCCCAGCCGGCGGAACATGTGGCGGAAGTAGCGCGCCTGGTCCAGGAAGCCGAGCGAGTGGACGTAGCCGGCCGGCTGGATGATCGCCAGGTGGATTGCGGGAGGGTTCTTCATGGATCCGGGCTCCGGGATTGAATCGGGGACCACCCCGGACGATGGAGCGGTCATGGAACCGATTCTGAAGAGCGCCGCGCCCGGCCAAGCCCCGAAAAGGGCCGGTGGGGGCCGGCTATTCCCGTCCGGACTTGAGCCCGCGATCGCGGGCTCAGTGGGCCTGGCGCAGCTTCAGGGCTTCGAGCGCGCGGCCGGTGCCCTCGTACAGCACGATCAGGTTGCGGGCGGCCAGCGTGGAGCCGCGGCCGGCCACCGAGCCTTCGAGATCCGGCTGCTCGCCGATCTCCAGGCAGCGCCGCCACGCGGACTCGATCATCGGCAGCAGCTCCCCGGCGCGCGCCGGCTCCTCCGTGGCCCAGTCCAGCAGCAGGTCGCCGAGCGCGAAGAAGAAGTCGGGCGAGTGGCTCCAGGCGGCCATCGCGCCTTCGGCCAGCAGCACGCCCCGGGCATGCTGGCGGCACTTCTTCAGGGCATGGATCTCGCGCACCAGCCGGTCGTGGTGCCAGCCCGGCGTGGTGCCGGCCAGCGTGACGCTGGCGCCGCTGGCCTCCTCGCAGGCCCTCGACCGGGCGAAGTGCGCGCAGGCGTCCGCATAGCGTTCGTAGACGTCGTGGTCCTTGCCGATCTGGTAGTGCAGGTAGGCGTCGTCGGGCGCCTGCGCCAGCGCGCGCGCGAGCAGCTCGGCGTTGCGGCCGGCCTTGGCCTTGAGCGCGTCGGCGCGGTAGCCGTCGTGCGCCAGCACCGTGGGCAGGCGCCTCACCGGCAGCGCGTGCTTCGGCTGTTCGTGCACGTGGCCCGCGTAGCGCACGCCGCGCGGCAGCACGCGCGGCAGCCAGCTGGGCGCCAGCGACACGCCGATGGGGGTGTCGAACTGGCTGTCCACGCGCAGCGTGCCCACGAAGTCGGGCAAGGTGTGGCGCAGCTGCAGCAGCTCGATGCCGGCCTCGGCGATCCATTCGTCGGCGTCGACCACCACGGCCCAGTCGGCGTCGGCCAGGGCCAGCGCGGCGTTGCGGGCGGCGGCGAAGTCGTCGCACCACGTGAAGTGGCCCACGCGCGCGCCCGCGGAACGCGCGAGCGCGACCGTGGCATCGGTGGAGCCGGTGTCCAGCACCACGAGCTCGTCGACGCAGTTCGCGACGCTCGCGAGGGCGCGCACGATGCGCGCCGACTCGTTGCGCGCGATCATGACGAGCGCGACTCTGTACAGGCTCATGAAGCGTTCGCCTCCAGCGCCTGCGGCGCGAGTCCGGCGAGGTGCCGTTCGTGCATGCGGGTCAGCAGGGCGTCCATGGCGCGCGCCAGGCGCTCGGCATCGAACAGCGGCAGCTGGCGGCGGTTCACGTCGAGGTGGGCCTTGATGCCGCGCAGCGTGTCGGGCTCGTTGGCCAGCGCGGTGGCGAGCTCCACGTAGTCGGCCTCGCTGCGGCACGCCAGGTCGCCCAGGCCGCAGGCCGTGACGAGGCTGGCCGCCACGCGCGACGCGAAGGTCGGGCCAGGCACGGTGAGCACCGGCACGCCGGCCCACAGCGCCTCGCTGGCGGTGGTGTGCGCGTTGCAGGGCCAGGTGTCCAGGAACAGGTCGGCCGAGCGCAGGCGGGCGATGTGGCTGGCGAGGTCCAGCTTGGCGGCGAAGAACACGCGTTCGGGCGCGACGCCGCGGGCGGCGAGTTCGCGCAACAGGTTTTCCCTGGCGTGCGGATTCCAGGCCAGCATCCACAGCACCGTGCGCGGCGCGCCGGCGAGGATGCGCGACCACAGGTCCAGCATGTTGGGAGACAGCTTGTAGGTCTGGTTGAAGCAGCACAGGACGACCGCGTCCTCCGGCAGGCCCAGCTCGGCGCGCGAGGGGCAGGGCGGCAGCGGGCGGGCGGCGTCGTTGGGCTGGTAGCAGCCGTCCAGCTGCGCGATCTGCTCGGTGTAGTTCGCGGCGTGCGCGAGCGGCGTCGTGACGCGGTCGCCGATCATGTAGTCGATGAAGGGCGCGCCGGTGGTGGCCGGGTAGCCGAGGTAGGCGGCCTGCACCGGCGCGGGCCGGTAGGCCATCAGCTCCATGCGGCTGTCGCGGGTGTGGCCCTTCAGGTCGATGAGGATGTCGATGCCGTCCTCGCGGATGCGGTTCGCCACCGCGCAGTTGCCGGTGTCGCGGATATCGACGTAGTGCTCGCAGGCGGCGCGCACGCGGCGGGCGGTCTCGGAGTCGTCGTCGCGGCTGTGCGAATACAGGAAGGTCTCGAAGCGGCGGGTGTCGCGGCGCTCCAGCAGCTCGGTCATCAGCACCGCGGTGGCGTGGTGGTAGAAGTCGGACGACAGGTAGCCCACGCGGATGCGGCCGGGGCGGCGCGGCCCGGGCGCGGGCAGCGGCACGATGGCGCTGGTCAGGCCGGCCACTCGGCGCTCGCCCAGCCGGCGCTGCTGTTGCGGCGTCGATTCGATGGAGATCAGCGCGAACGGCAGCAGCAGCCGCGCGGTCTCCGGGTCGTCGCGGTCGACGGCCTCGAGCAGCGCGCGGGTGTCGGCGGCGTCCTGTTTCCACTCGCAGGCCTGGCGATTGGTCTGCACCACCAGGCTCAGCGCGAGCGCGCGCGTGGCGCCGTCGTCCAGCGAGATGGCGGTGCGGAAGCATTCGGCGGCCTCCAGGTCCATCGCCATGTCCATGAACGCGAGGCCCAGGCGGTAATGGACGATGGCCGAGTCCACCTTCAGCGTCAGCGCCTTGAAATAGGCATCGACGGCCGGGCGCGGCTGGCGCGTCTGGAACAGCGCGTTGCCGAGCGCGTTGTAATAGTCGTGGTCGCGCGGCGCCTCGTCCGACAGCGCCTGCAGCGCGCGCAGCGCGTCCGCGGGACGCGCCATCTGCAGCGCCATGTCGGCCGCCACGCGGCAGGCGACGGAACTCGTGCGGTCGAGTTCGCAGGCGCGCAGCGCGTCCTCCAGCGCGGCGGTGTACTGGCCGAGCGCCATGCGCGAGCGCGCGAGGTTCATCCACATCAGCGAGTCGGCGGGCGCCAGCACGGTGGCCTGCTCGAACTCGAGTACCGCCGCGTCCCAGCGGCGTGCACGGTGCGCGTGCAGGCCGGCCTGGCGGTGGGCCTCGGCACGGCGGGCGCTGGCGGAGCCGGAAGGGGTATGGCTGGCGGAATTCCTCATGATCGGGCCAGTCTAGGGTGAAGTCCGGGCGCGATCGTTCCGATAACAGGCCCAGTCACGGTGCAGTTCGCGGGAACGCGCCGTGCGGCGCGGAGGGCAACGTCCGCGTAGCTGGCGGAGCGCGATGCACAAGGCCATGGCGGCGGTCACGCGAAGAGCCGATCAAAAAGTCCTCAAGTCTTCCGATCGGTGCTCCGAAAACCAACTCACGGCCCCTACCGTTTTTCGACTTTGGGGCGAAAAACCCGGCAATCCCGCCGAATTTTGTCTCCCCAGGAGTGAATCATGACTCTCTCGATCAACACCAACATCAACTCCATCGACGCACAGCGCAACCTGTCGGGTTCGCAGATGTCGCTCGCCACGTCGATGCAGCGCCTGTCCTCGGGCCTGCGCATCAACTCGTCGAAGGACGACGCCGCCGGCCTGTCGATCGCCGAGCGCATGAATTCGCAGGTGCGCGGCATGAATGTGGCGATCCGCAACTCCAACGACGGCATCTCGCTGGCCCAGACCGCCGACGGCGCGCTGGCCCAGGTGAGCAACTCGCTGCAGCGCATGCGTGAACTGGCGGTGCAGTCGCGCAACTCCACCAACAGCTCGTCGGACAAGGACTCGCTGAACAAGGAGTTCTCGCAGCTGCAGTCCGAAATCACCCGCGTCCTGGGTGGCACGACCTTCAACGGCAAGCACATGCTCGGCTCGGACGCGACGACGCTGAACTTCCAGGTCGGCGCCAACACGACGGCCGACGACACGGTGTCGGTCAAGACGGTGGACATGACCAAGGACACCACGATGACGGCGGTGACCAACACGACGACCGCCAAGATCGACTCCTCGGCCACGTCGGGCGCCATCGGCACGGTGATCGACAACATCGACAAGGCGATCAACGACGTCAACGACACGCGGGCCACCTTCGGCGCCACGCAGAGCCGCTTCGATTCGATCATCTCGAACCTGCAGTCGGGCGTCGAGAACCAGTCGGCCGCGCGCAGCCGCATCATGGACGCTGACTTCGCGGCGGAAACCGCGAACATGAGCCGCGCCAACGTGTTGCAGCAGGCCGGCACGGCGATGATCGCCCAGGCCAACCAGCAACCGCAGCAGGTTCTGACGCTCCTGCGCTGATCCGGTGGACGGCGGCGCCGCGTGAAGCGCGCCGCCAGCGCAAGCGGCCTCGCTGGAAAGCGATGCCGTTTGCGGCTTTTCCCCCTCTGTTCAAACGTGCGCTCGTTCGAGAAATCGGATGAGCGCTCGTGCATTCAGGGCTAAAGATTTGTCGGAAACCCCCCGATAAACAAGGCAACAGGCTCAGCAAATCGAGCTTGGGTCCGGTGAGTGGCCAAGGGCCTGGCGGTGAACGAAAGACACCGAGCAGACCGTAGGAGCACCTGGCGCTAGGCAACCGAACGCCAGTGCTCTTGCCGGAAAGTTTCCTCTGAAATCTCCACCTACCCAACGGGAATTGCCATGACTCTCTCGATCAACACCAACATCAACTCCATCGACGCGCAGCGCAACCTGTCGGGTTCGCAGATGTCGCTCGCCACGTCGATGCAGCGCCTGTCCTCGGGCCTGCGCATCAACTCGTCGAAGGACGACGCCGCCGGCCTGTCGATCGCCGAACGCATGAATTCGCAAGTGCGCGGCATGAACGTGGCGATCCGCAACTCCAACGACGGCATCTCGCTGGCCCAGACCGCCGACGGCGCGCTGGCCCAGGTGAGCAACTCGCTGCAGCGCATGCGTGAACTGGCGGTGCAGGCCCGCAACTCCACCAACAGCTCGTCGGACAAGGACTCGCTGAACAAGGAGTTCTCGCAGCTGCAGTCCGAAATCACCCGCGTCCTGGGCGGCACGACCTTCAACGGCAAGCACATGCTCGGCTCGGACGCGACGACGCTGAACTTCCAGGTCGGCGCCAACACGACGGCCGACGACACGGTGTCGGTCAAGACGGTGGACATGACCAAGGACACGACGATGACGGCCGTGACCAACACGGGCAGCGCCAAGATCGATTCGTCGGCCACCTCGGGTGCCATCGGCACGGTGATCGACAACATCGACAAGGCGATCAACGACGTCAACGACACGCGGGCGACCTTCGGCGCCACGCAGAGCCGCTTCGATTCGATCATCTCGAACCTGCAATCGGGCGTCGAGAACCAGTCGGCCGCCCGCAGCCGCATCATGGACGCCGACTTCGCGGCGGAAACCGCCAACATGAGCCGCGCCAACGTGCTGCAGCAGGCCGGCACGGCGATGATCGCCCAGGCCAACCAGCAACCGCAGCAGGTTCTGACGCTCCTGCGCTGAGCGCCGGCAAGCCGGGCGAGCGCCCGGTTCCAGCTCTGCATGAACAAAGCCCCGCCTGGCGCAAGCCGGCGGGGCTTTTGCCTATGGGCGGCCGGCGTCCGGACGGGATCCGGGCCGGCCGTCTGGTCCAGGAAAAGGGGGGTTTGGGGGCTCATATCGGCGATTTGGCCGGCCTCAAGTATTCGCACAATCCAATCCAACGTCTCCTACATCCAAAAGATTTCGGGGAACGCGGTCCGGAAGCACCGGCGATGAAGCGAGAGCGAAGTCGGGGTGACCAAGTACCGGGCTTGGAGGTGCGGGGCTCGAAAGGCCTGCCTGACAGCCACGCATCGAACTCAAGTTCCGGCACATTCGCCGGTTGTGCCTTAGTCCTGGAGCAAATTCATGCCGTTGACCATCAATACGAACATTGCTTCGCTCAATGCGCAGCGCAACCTCAACATGTCGCAGGGCTCGCTCGCGACGTCCATGCAACGGCTGTCCTCCGGCCTGCGCGTGAACTCCGCCAAGGACGACGCCGCCGGCCTCGCCATCGCCGAGCGCATGAACGCCCAGGTCCGCGGCATGAACGTCGCGGTGCGCAACGCCAACGACGGCATCTCGATGTCGCAGACGGCCGAGGGCGCGCTGTCGCAGGTCGGCAACGCGCTCCAACGCATGCGCGAACTGGCGGTGCAGGCCCGCAACTCCACCAACAGCTCGTCGGACAAGGACTCGCTGAACAAGGAATTCGCGCAGCTGCAGGCGGAAATCAGCCGCGTCATCGGCGGCACCACGTTCAACGGCAAGCACATCCTGGGCGCGGACGCGACCTCGCTGGTCTTCCAGATCGGCGCCAACACCACCGCCGACGACACGATCACGATCGCCACCAAGAACATGAGCCTGGACACGACGATCACCGCCGTGACCAATTCCTCCACCGCCGTGATCGACGCCTCGGCCACCACCGGCGCCATCGGCACCGTGATCAACAACATCGACAAGGCGCTCGACAGCATCAACGACACGCGCGCCACCTTCGGCGCCACGCAGAGCCGCTTCGACGCCATCATCACCAACCTGCAGGTGGGCGTGGAGAACCAGTCGGCCGCCCGCAGCCGGATCATGGACGCCGACTTCGCGTCGGAAACCGCCAACATGAGCCGCGCCCAGGTGCTGCAGCAGGCCGGTACCGCCATGGTGGCGCAGGCCAACCAGCTGCCCAACCAGGTGCTCAAGCTGCTGCAAGGCTGATCTCCTGGCAGCGCCGTCGCAAAGCGAAGGCCTTGGCCGGGTGCGCCCGGCGACGCGGGCAGGCGCGCTCCGCAAACCCCGTGGGACCGTCCGCGGAGTTTGCGTGGCGCGCCTTTCTCATGCCCGCCTGGACCCGATCGAACGAAATGCGGTGCATTTCGGCCCCTTGAAATGCGTTCCAGCCCATTCGCGGCGCTCAAGTTGCGCAGGCGCGCGCCGATAGTTCGCTTTAGAACCGCCAAGGATGTCCATGACCACCACGAGCAGCACCAGCAGCACGACGGGCTCCATCAGCTCCGCCGGCATCGGCAGCGGACTCGATGTGAAGGGCATCATCTCGTCGCTGATGGCCGTCGAGTCGCAGCCTCTCACGCTGCTGCAGGACAAGGCGAGCACGGTCACGACCGAGATTTCCGCCGTTGGCCAGATCCAGAGCCTGACGTCGACGATGGCCGACAAGGCGCGGGCGCTGTCCTCGTCCTCGCTGTGGACGCAGACCACGTCGACCACGGCCGATCCCACCATCGTGACGGCCGATACCTCCAGCGGGACGGCGGCCGCCGGCGACTACTCGGTCAGCGTCCAGCAGCTCGCCCAGGGACAGACCGTCACTTCGACAGTGGCGGCGGGCACGGGGCTCGACACGGGCACGCTGACGATCCAGCTCGGAACCTACACCTCCGACACGGCGACACCGCCGAACACGACCTTTGCGCCTGGCAGCACGAGCGCCGTCAAGATCACGATCGGCGCGGGAGACACCTCGCTCAGTGCGATCCGGGACAAGATCAACGGCGCCAACGCCGGTGTTTCGGCTTCCATCATCAGCGACGCCAATGGCTCGCGCCTCTCGCTGCGTTCGACGACCACGGGCATCGCCAACGGCTTCAAGATCACCGCCACGGAGGACGTCGACGACGGCAATCCCGCCACGGGGCTGTCGGCGCTGGCGTTTGATGGAAGCACCGGTGCGACGGGGTCCCAGCTGACGCTCAATCAGTACGCACTGAATGCGAAGGCCACCGTCAACGGCATCGCGGTCGAATCTGCCACCAACAAGCTGAGCAACGTCTCGGATGGCCTGACCTTGACGCTGCTGAAGAAGAGCGACACGCCGGTGGACGTCAACGTGGCCATCGACACGGCCTCGATGCAAAAGGCGATCACCGACTTTGTGGGCGCCTACTCCGCACTGCAGTCCTACATCTCGTTGCAGACCAAATATGACTCGTCCACCGCCGTGGCCGCGGGCACGGCGCGCCATGACGGCCCGCTCACCGGCGACCCCTCGATCATCGGATTCCAGAACCAGCTGCGCGCCGTCGTCAATACCACTTCGACGACGTCGACCGCATTCGCGCGCCTGTCCGACATCGGCATCGCTGTCCAGAAGGACGGCACGCTCGCGCTCTCGAACCAGAACAAGCTGACCGCGGCACTGTCGAATCCCACCGAGTTGCAGAAGCTGTTCGCGACTCAGGGAACCACCAGCGAGAACACGGGCATCGCGGTGCGCTTCGCAACCATGGGGGATGGGGCGACGGCGGTGGACGGCGCGCTTTACAGCCGGAGCAGCGGCCTGCAGGGAGAGTTGTCGCGCAACCAGAAGCAGCAGGACGACATGCAGGTGCATCTGGACGCGACGCAGGCGCGCCTGACCGCGCAGTACCAGGCTCTCGATACGACGATGGCGAAGATGAGTGCGCTGTCGAGCTATGTGTCGCAGCAGGTCACGTTGATGCAGAAGTCGGCATAGCGAAAGAGTCGCAGGCGCGGCTGAACGGATTTCCTTCGCGAGGCTGTCCCTGGCCTTGCAAGGACTTGGGGCATCAATCCGGACAGTTTCGCTTCAAGGCCGACGTCGCAACTTCCGATAACAACTCAAGACGAACAAATTACGGACTCGCACCCCGACATCGCCACCATGTTCACCGCTGCACATCCTTCTGCATTCGGACGTTCCCACGGCTTCGCCAACGCGTACGCGCGCGTGGGCGTCGAGACCAGCGTCAACGCCGCGTCGGCCCACAAGCTGATCGAGCTGCTGTTCAACGGCTTCATGGATGCGATCGCGCTGGCGCGTGGCGCCATGCAAGCCCGGCAGATCGAGGCCAAGGGCAAGGCCATCGGCCGCGCCGCCCGCATCGTCGAGGAGGGCCTGAAGGCGGGCCTGAACCTGGAGGCCGGTGGCCGCCTGGCCGCGGACCTCGATTCGCTCTATGCCTACGTCGCGCTGCGCTTGCTTGCCGCGAACCTGCGCAACGACGAAGCCGCGCTCGACGAATGCGTGCGCCTGATCGGGCCGCTGCGCGACGCCTGGATCGCCATCGGTCCCCAGGTCGAGGCGGGCAAGCTGTGAACGCCACGAGCACCTACACACAGAAGAAGATCATGAGTACAAAGCTGCTCAACTACTACGAGGCCATCGAGAAGGCCAGTGCCGACATGCTCGCCGCGGCGCGCACCGGCAACTGGGACGAGGTGGTCAAGCTCGAGGGCGCCTGCGCCGTGCTGATCGCGCAGCTGAAGAACGCCGCGCAGTCCAGCCAGCTGATGCAGAACGAGGCCAAGGAGAAGTCGCGCATCATGCAGCGCATCCTCCTGAACGACGCCGAGATCCGCCACCTGGCCGAGCCGTGGCTGGAGGATCTCGACCAGTTGATGGGCGGCAACCGCCCGGCCATGCTGCACTGACCATGTTCGAAGACACCCGCCCCGCCTCGCTGGACGCGCTGGGAACCGGCGACGCCCTCGCCGAGTTCCGCGTCACCGCGCCCGGGGAGATCCGCGCGCTGCTCAAGCAGTTGATGGACGACGTGGTCCCGCTGAACCTCAGCGCTTCGGACGGCAGCGCCTACACCTCCACGCTGTGGACGCTGGATCCGGCCGCGGGCCGCATCTCGTTCACGGCCGACACGATGGCGCCGGCGGTGCACGACATCGTCGAGGCCGACGAATGCGCCGCGGTCGCCTACCTCGACCGCGTGAAGGTGCAGTTCGACGTCACCGACCTCGTGCTGGTGCAGGGCCACAAGGCCAGCGTGCTGCAGGCCCGCTTCCCGCGCGAGATGTTCCGCTTCCAGCGCCGTGGCTCGTTCCGCGTGCGCACCATCGAACGCACGTCGCCCACGGCGTCGTTTCGCCATCCCGGCATTCCCGACATGAGCCTCGCGCTGCGGGTGCTCGACGTCAGCATCGGCGGCTGCGCGCTGCTGCAGCCGTCCAACGTGCCCACGCTGCAACCCGGCGCCGTGATCAAGGGCGTGCGGCTGTCGCTGGACGCCGAGACGCAGATCGACGCCGCCCTCATGCTGCACCACGTCACCTCCACCGGCGCCGAGAACGGATCGGTCCGCCTGGGCTGCGAGATCGTGGGACTGAACCCGACGGCGCAACGCGCCCTGCAGGTCTACATCGACCAGACGCAGAAACGTCGGCGGATGATGTCCGGCGAGTGACCCGCCAGGGTCGGCCCCGGGAAACCCCGTGATCCACAGCCTTCGCTACCTCGCCGGCTCGCTCAAGCTGCGGCTCGCCCTGGCGAGCCTGCTGCTCATCGCGGGCAGCATCGCGCTGACCGTGGTGCTCGTGCTGCAGGCGATGGAAGAGCGCAGCCAGCGCGCGGTGCTCGACTCCGAGTTGGCCAATGCCGAGCGCATCGGCCTGGTGCTGTCGGCCAAGATCGTCTCCCTGCAGAAGGCCTTGCGCGCCGCGAGCGCCGACCTGCCGGTCGACGAGATCGACAGGCCCGCCGCGGTGGCGGGCTATCTCGAACGCCACCAGGTGCTGCGCAGCCTGTTCGACAGCGTCTTCGTCGTCGACGGCAACCTGCGCCTGGTCGCCGCCGCCGAGAACGGCACGGTGCGCACCGCCGACATCGACGCCTCGGACCGCCTCTACATCCGCCGCACCGTGCACGACCGGCGCGCCGTGATCTCGCAGCCCGGCCTGAGCCGCACCAGCGGAACGCCGATGTTCGCGATGACGATGCCGCTGTTCGGTCGCGACGGCCAGGTGAGCGCGATCCTGGTCGGCGGCATGAAGCTGTCCACCAACGCGTTGCTCAACGACCTGACCCGGCCGGCGATGGACGGCCACGACCCGGTGACGACCATCGTCGCGGACGCCGACGGCAAGATCGTGTCGCACAAGGATGCGGCGTGGGTGTTGAAGAAGGCCGGCGCCGACCCGCGGTTCACTCAGGTCGTGGCGCAGTGGCAGGCCGAGGGCGCGCCCATCGAGCCCCAGGGCTCGGCGCGGCGCCTGGGCGACGACATCGTGGCGATGGCCGGCGTGCCCGACGCCGACTGGGTGGTGTTCCGCAGCGCCCCGGCCGAATTGCTGCTGGGCGGCCCCACCGCCGGACGCCGGCAGGCGATCTGGATCGGTTCGGCCGTTGCCGTGGCGGGCGGGCTGGTGATCCTGCTGGTGACGCTGGCGATGCTGCGCCCGCTGCGCCAGCTCGAGCGCCGCGCGCTGCGCCTGATCACCGAGGATTTCAACGTGCAGGAGCCCTGGCCGCGGGCCGGCGGCGAACTGGGCGAGCTGGCGCGGGTGTTCCAGCACGTGCTGCACCAGAAGGCTGCCATGCGCCAGTCCAGCGACGAGCTGCTCGTGAAGATGCGTGCCGTGATGGCCAACGCGCAGGTGGGCATCGCCTTCACGCTCATGGACCGCTTCGAGCTGGTGAGCGACGAGTTCGCGCGCATGTTCGGCTACGACGCGGCGCAGGTGCCGGGCATGCAGAGCCACGTGATCTGCCCGTCCGACGAGGCGCACCGGATGTTCATGCAGATGGTCGCAGAGACGTTCGCCGCCGGTGGCACCTGCGACGCGGAACGCGAGCTGGTGCGCGCCGATTCGAGCCGCTTCTGGGCCCGGTTGCAGGGCGCGCCGGTGCGCTCGGGCGACTCGAGCGCGGGCACGATCTGGATCTTCACCGACATCACCGAGAGTCGCCGCCATCGCGAGCAGCTGTCGTGGACGGCCTCGCACGACGAGCTCACGGGCCTGGTCAACCGGCGCGAGTTCGAGCTGCGCCTGGCCGAGGAGATCGGCGAGCGCGCCGACGCCGAGCCGTCGGCCGCGCTGTTCATCGACCTCGACCGCTTCAAGGCCGTCAACGACTCCAGCGGCCACGCGGCCGGCGACGCGCTGCTGAAGAACATCGCCGCCATCCTGGTCGCGCGGGCGCGCGCGCACGACACCGTCGCGCGCATCGGCGGCGACGAGTTCGCGGTGCTGCTGCGCGGCTGCGAGCCGCGCGCCGCCGAGCGCATCGCCACCAGCATCTGCGCCCGCGTGGCCGAACACCGCCTCGAGTGGGGCCACGGCGAGCGCGCGCACTCGCTGTCGGTGGGCGCGAGCATCGGCATCGTCGCGATCGACGGCAGCTTCGCGAGCGTCAAGGACGTGCTGCACGCCGCCGACGAGGCCTGCTACGAGGCCAAGCACGCGGGGCGCGGCACGGTGCGCACCTGGCGGCGCTCGGCGGGCTCGGCGGAACTCGTCGCCGAGTGAGTGGGTGCGGCAGGGGAGGACCTGCTCAGGTTGCAGGGGTTCACGCTTCGCGCGAGTCGATGTTGCTCGTTGCTCGATGCTCGGCTTGGGGGCGTTCACGCTTCGCGCGGGTAACCTCGAACAGCGCGAAGCGTGGCCCCCCTCCAAAAAAACCGAGCAACGGCCAACGCGAAGCGCAAGCGGGCCCGTCCGATCGCGCGCAAGCCGGGCGAACTTGTCGCACGCCCGGAACGGGGCAATGCAGCGGCGGCATGACAATGGCGTTCCATGATGACTGCCTCCCGCCTCGTCCGGCGCATCGGACTCGCCCTCGCCGCCGCCGGCCTCGTCGTCGGTGCGATCGTCTACGTGAGCGCTTCCTCCGGCGCGGACCCCGACCCGGTGGCGCAGCAGCGCGAGATGCGCGAGCTCGAGCGCCTGGGCGGAACGGCCGGCGTCCAGACCGTCAAGTTCGACCAGTGGATGGGCTCCCTGTGGCACGGCCGGCGGCTCGCGTTCACGCTGGCTCTGCTGGGGCTGGCCATCGGCGGCGCGTGCTGGCACGTGGGCGGGCTGATGGACGAAGAGACGCAGGACTGAGAATGCGAAGGGCGCCCGCAGGCGCCCCGTCGGCAGCCAAGCGGCCGCTCAGACCTGCATGTTCATGATGTCGGTATAGGACTGCACCAGCCGGTTGCGCACCGAGATCGCGGCCTGGAAGCCGATCTGCGCCTTCTGCATGGTCACCATCGTCTGCTCGAGGCTGACGGTGGGGTTGTCCATCTGCAGCTCGTTCTGCATCCAGGTGGCGGTGTTCTGCTGGTCGCTGACGCCCTTGAGCGCGTCGGTGAGCGCCGCCCCGAAGCCGGCCTTGCCTGCGCCGGCGGTGCCGGACGTGGCCGAAGACGAGCCGAGGCCGCCCGCGATGGGCGTGCCGTCGGCGCGCAGCCCCGCGCGCGCCACCGCGGCGGCGAAATCGAAGGGCTTGAGCTTGACGTCCATCACCATGGCGCACTCCGGGACGTGGGTTCGGCTGGCATGGTCTGAACTTTAGCGACGGGGCGTGTAACAGAAGAAGAGATCTGCTGGACAAACGTCAGCCTTCTCGTGGCTTCGCCCGGGGAAGGCAGGCTAAAGAATGACTCCATTGCGCCGAGGCTGGGTCTCTCCCTGTCCAGCCGGGGCGCCAAGACGTACAAACACCGGATCCGCCCCACTTCCATGGAACAAGCCCTCGCCACCGCCGTTCCCCTCGCCGTCGTCCCCGGCCCGCTCGATCGCCTGATCGCGATGCCGGCGAGCGCCAAGATGAAGCTGGGCGCCGGCGTGGCCGGCCTGGTGGCCGTCATCGTCGCGATCGGCCTGTGGAGCTCGCAAGGCGACTACGGCGTGCTGTTCGCCAACCTGCCGGACAAGGAGGGCGGCGCTGTCGTCGCCCAGCTGGCCACGATGCAGGTGCCCTACAAGTTCGCCGCCGGCGGCACGGCCATCATGATCCCGTCGGACAAGGTCAACGAGGTGCGCCTGAAGCTCGCGTCGGCCGGCCTGCCCAAGTCCAGCGTCGTCGGCTTCGAGCTGATGGACAACGCCAAGTTCGGCCAGACCCAGACCCAGGAGCGCGTGAACCTGCAGCGCGCGCTCGAGGGCGAGCTCACCCGCACGATCGGCTCCATCGACGCCGTCGAGTCGGCCCGCGTCCACCTGGCGCTGCCCAACCAGAACGGCTTCTTCCGCGAGCAGCAGAAGCCCAGCGCCTCCGTCGTGCTGATGCTGCGCGGCGGCCGCACGCTCGACCGCTCGCAGCTGGCCGGCATCGTGCACCTCGTGGCCTCCAGCGTGCCCGAGCTGCAGACCAGGGACGTGAGCGTGCTCGACCAGACCGGCGCGCTGCTCACCGAGAACGGCGACAAGAACACCGCCGGCCTCGACGCCACGCAGCTGCAGTACGTCAACCAGATGGAAGCCGGCTACACCAAGCGCATCCAGGAACTGCTGGAGCCGGTGGTGGGCCGCGAGAACCTGCGCGCCACGGTCGCGGCCGACATCGACTTCTCGCAGAGCGAGGCGACGTCCGAGCAGTTCAAGCCGAACCAGAACCCGGCAGACGCCACCGTGCGCAGCCAGCAGTCCTCCGACGCCGGCGGCAACGCCGGCAACGTGCCCTCCGGCGTGCCGGGCGCCAGCAGCAACCAGCCGCCCGTGCCGGCCACCGCCCCGATCAACGGCGCCTCGGCCCCGCTGCAGGCCGCGCAAGGCGGCACGGTGGGCGCCAACGGCCACCGCGAGACGGTCACCAACTACGAGGTCGACCGCACCGTGCGCGTCACGCGCAACGCCACCGGCCTGGTGCGCCACCTCAACGCGGCCGTGGTCGTCAACCAGAAGGTCAACACCGACGCCAAGGGCAAGACGACCAGCACCCCGCTGACGCAGGACGAGATGGACAAGCTCACCGCGCTGGTGGAGGAGGCCATCGGCTTCGACAAGACGCGCGGCGACTCGGTCAGGGTGATCAACGCCCCGTTCCGTGCCGAGGCCGCGCTAAAGGCCGACGAGCTGCCGCTGTGGAAGCAGCAGTGGCTGCTGGACCTGATCCGCGCCGGCGCCGTGCCCGCGGGCCTGACGCTGGTGGCGCTGGCCGTGCTGTTCGGCCTGATCCGCCCGGCGGTGATGGCCGCGCTGGCCCCGCCGGTCGTCGATCAGAAGGAAGACGGCCTGAACGCGGTCGTCGACGACGCGCACGAGCTGCCGATGGATGCGCTGCCCGAGCTCCTGGAGGCGCCGCAGATGGCCAGGAAGCTCGAGAGCGCGCGCCAGCTCGCCAAGGACAACCCGACCGCCGTGGCCAACATCGTGCGTGACTGGGTCAACGGCGAATCCGCCGCCGCCTGAGCCAGACCCGCCGATCCCGACGAGAACAACATGCCGCTGCCCAAGACCAACAAGGAAGACCAGGGTGTCGAGGACGCCGCGATCCTGCTGATGTCCCTCGGCGAGGAAGAGGCCGCGGCCGTCTTCAAGCACCTCGCGCCCAAGGAAGTGCAGAAGCTGGGCGAGACCATCGCCCGCATGAAGTCCATCACGCGCGAGCGCATGGACAACGTGCTCGACAAGTTCGGCGCCGAGGCGCAGTCGCAGCACGTGCTGGTGCAGGACACCGACGAGTACGTCAAGGCGGTGCTGCGCAAGGCGCTGGGCGAGGACAAGGCCAACCTGCTGATCGACCGCATCCTGCAGGGCAGCGACGTCACCGGCATCGAATCGCTGAAGTGGATGGACGCGAACTCGGTGGCCGAGCTGCTGCGCAACGAGCATCCGCAGATCGTCGCGGCCATCCTCGTGCACCTCGATTTCGACCAGTCCTCGTCGGTGCTGAAGTCGTTCACCGAGCGCCAGCGCAACGAGGTGCTGATCCGCATCGCCACGCTGGACGGCATCCAGCCGTCCGCGCTCAAGGACCTCAACGAAGTGATGAGCAAGGTGCTCGCCGGCGGCGAGAAGCTGAAGAAGGCGTCGCTGGGCGGCGTCAAGACCGCGGCGGAGATCATCAACCTGATGGGCTCGTCGGTGGAGACCTCGGCGCTCGACTACATCCGCGAGGCGGACAACGAGCTGGCCCAGAAGATCATGGACAACATGTTCACGTTCGACGACCTGAACAAGCTCGACGACAAGGGCTTCCAGCAACTGCTCAAGGAAGTGCAGAGCGAGTCGCTGGTCATCGCGCTCAAGGGCGCCGCGCCCGAGCTGCGCGAGAAGGTGTTCCGCAACATGTCCACCCGCGCCGCCGAGACGCTGCGCGAGGACCTGGACTCGCGCGGCCCGGTGCGCGTCTCCGAGGTCGAGTCCGAGCAGAAGGAAATGCTGAAGATCGTCCGCCGCCTGGTCGACGAAGGCCAGATCGTGCTGGCCTCGGGAGGCGCCGATGACTTCCTCTAAGACCTCGTTCCACTCGCGCGCGGCCGACGACTTCGACAAGCCCGTGCCGATGCCCCCGCGTGGCGCGCCGCAGTCGCGCTTCATCCCGCGCGAGGAGCTCGAGGGCTTCGCCGCCTGGCGTCCCGGCTCGTTCGGCGGCGCCGGCGCGCCGCCGGCGCATCCGGCCGACATCCCCGAGAACAGGGCGCACGCCGCGCCGCCGCCGCCGCCGGCCCCGCCCACCGAGGCGGAATGGCTGGAGGAGGTGCGCCACGCGCGCGAGAACGGGTACCAGGACGGGTATCGCGACGGCCAGGTGGCGCTCGAGGCGTTCAAGGAGAACTTCGCGCGCCAGATGGCGGCCCAGTTCGGCGCGCTGCTGGCCAGCCTCGACGACCAGTGGAACGGCCTGGAGGAACAGATGGCGCTGGCCGTCACGCGCACCTCGGTGCAGCTGGCGCGCCAGGTGGTGCGCCACGAGCTCGACACGCGGCCCGAGATCGTCTCGCGCGTGGCCCAGGAGGCCGTCGGCGCCATCGTGCTGTCGGCCCGCCACCTGCGCGTGCGCCTGCACCCGGCCGACCACCAGCATGTGCTGGCCGGTGCCGGCGAGGCGCTCAAGGCGCGCGACGCGCGCCTGGTCGCCGATCCTTCCATCGAGCCGGGCGGCTGCATCGTCGACTCGGACCTGGGCCAGGTCGACGCGCGCATCGGCACCCGCTGGGCCGCCGCCGCCGCCGTGTTCGGCCGCGATGACACCTGGGACGCGCCCGAGATCCTCGTCGGAGGGGCCGACGAATGATGGCGGCCACGCCTACCCCGACGCCCGAGCGCGCCGCCCGCTGGCAGCGCTACCTGGCCGACATCGAGAACTACGCCGTCGTTCCGCAACCGCTGGAGATGCAGGGCACCCTCGTGCGCGTGGCCGGGCTGGTGCTCGAGGCCGCGGGCGTGCGCGTGCCCGTCGGCTCGGTGTGCGACGTGTTCGGTTCGCCCACCGAGCCCCCCATCACGGCCGAGGTCGTCGGCTTCGACGGCGACCGCGCCTTCCTGATGCCCACCGGCGAGCTGCACGGCATGGCCAGCGGCGCGCGCGTCATGCCGCGCGCCGTGCCGCACCTGCCGCCGCAGTTCGGCGTGGAGAACCATCCCTGGCGCCGCAGCGAGGATCGCGGCCTGCACCTGCCCATGGGCAGCGGCCTGCTGGGCCGCGTGGTCGACGCGCATGGCCGGCCGCTGGACCGCCTGGGCGACCTTCGCGACGTGCGCGACGAGCCGATGGTGCGCCGCTCCATCAACGCGATGGAACGCGATCCGGTGCGCACGCCGCTCGATACCGGCGTGCGCGCGATCAATTCCATGCTCACCGTGGGCCGCGGCCAGCGCATCGGGCTGTTCGCCGGCACCGGCGTGGGCAAGTCGGTGCTGATGGGCATGATGGCGCGCTACACGCAGTGCGACATGATCGTCGTCGGGCTGATCGGCGAACGCGGCCGCGAAGTGAAGGAATTCATCGAGGACATCCTCGGCGAGGAGGGCCTCAGGCGCTCCGTCGTCGTGGCCGCGCCCGCCGACGCGCCGCCGCTGGTGCGCATGCAGGGCGCCAACTACGCCACCGCCGTGGCCGAGCACTTCCGCGACCGCGGCCAGCACGTGCTGCTGCTGATGGACTCGCTCACCCGCTTCGCGATGGCGCAGCGCGAGATCGCGCTGGCCATCGGCGAGCCGCCGGCCACGCGCGGCTACCCGCCCAGCTGCTTCGCCAAGCTGCCGCAGCTCGTCGAGCGCTCGGGCAACGCCGGCGCCGGCGGCGGCTCGATCACCGCGTTCTACACGGTGCTCACCGAGGGCGACGACCCGCAGGATCCGATCGCCGACGCGGCCCGGGGCATCCTCGACGGCCACATCGTGCTGTCGCGCGAGCTGGCCGAGTCGGGACACTTCCCGGCCATCGACGTCGAGAAGTCGATCTCGCGCGTGATGACCAGCGTGGCGCCGCGCGACCACCTCGCGGCCGCGCGCGTCGCCCGCCAGGCGCTGTCCAGGGTGACCAAGGCGCGCGACCTGATCCAGCTGGGTGCGTACACGCCGGGCGCCGATCCGGAGCTGGACGCCGCCGTCAAGATGAGCCCCAGGCTGACCGCGCTGCTGCAGCAGGACATGCACGAGCGCGCCTCGATGGCCGAAAGCCGGCATCAGCTCGCCAAGGCGATCACCCTTTGATTGATCGCGCATGAAACGCCTCGCCCTGCTCAAGACCCTGCTCGAACGCGAAGAGAAGCGCCGCGACGAGCAGATGGCCGCAGTGCGCGCCGCCGCGGCCAACGCCGAGGCGCAGCAGCAGCAGGCCGACGGGCTGACCACCTACCGCAGCGAGTACTGCCAGAAGTGGTCGGCGCAGTTCCGCCAGGCCGCGCAGATGGAGATCCTGCGCAGCTACCACGGCTTCCTGTCGCGCCTGGACCAGGCGATCACGCAGCAGCAGTCGGTGCTCGAGCACGCCGGACGCATGGTGGAAGTGCAGCGCCAGCGCCTCGTCGAGCGCGAGATCCGCGTCGCCACCGTCGAGCGCCTCATCAAGCGTCGCGAGGCCCTGCTGGCGAAGATCGCCGACCGCCGCGACCAGAAGAACCAGGACGAGATGGCCCAGCGCCTGGGCGCCGCCCGCGCGCACGCCGGCCTGTCCTGACACGCACGACTCCGATTTTCCTGACCTCAGCCCCGAGCACACCATGGCCCTGCAACCCAGCACCCACCCCCGCGCCCACGCCTCGCACGCTTCGCACGCGTCCCACGCGCACGCCGCGCATGCCGCGAGCAAGGCCAAGCCCAGCCTGGCCGCCGGGGAAGGCGAGGGCGGCGGCTTCGCGGCCCAGCTGCTGAAGGCCCAGCCCGCGGCCGGCAAGGACCTGAAGGCCACCGACGCCGGGCCCAAGGCCGATGCCGCGAAGAAGCCCGTCGACGACAAGGACGGCAAGGACGGCGCCGACGCCAAGGACGGCCAGGACGACAAGGACGCGAAGGCGCCCGACGCCAAGGCCCCGGTGGTCGACCCGGCGGCCCTGCTGGCCGCCCAGCAAGCCGCCGCGCCGCCGACGACCTCGCTCGCGGACAAGGCCGCCGCCGGCGACCACGACGACTTCGCCTCCGACCCGCTGGGCGCGCTGCGCAAGGCCGCGGCGTCCAAGTCCGGCAAGGACGACGGCAAGGCCGCGCTTCTGGCCAGCCTGGGCGCCGGCAAGCAGGCCGGTGCCACGCCCGCCGGCCAGCCGGGCCAGGGCGCCGCGTCGACCGGCGACATCGCCGCGGCGCTGGCCAAGGCCGAGGGCGCCGTCAAGGCCGCCACCGAGGCCCGCGATTCGCTCGCCGCGATGCTGCCGCAGCCCGATCCGGTGGCGGTGCAGGCCGGCGCCGTCGGCGCGTCCCCGAACGCGCCGCTGGACGCGAACCAGGCCGCGCACCAGGCGCCGCCGGCGGCGCCGGCACAGGCCGTGCTGCCGATGCCGCCGCAGAGCCCCACCTTCGCTCCGGCGCTGGGCCACCAGATCGACGTCTGGATGAAGGGCGGCGTGCAGCACGCGGAAGTGCAGCTGAGCCCGCAGGACCTGGGCCCGATCCGCGTCAGGATCGAGATGGACGGCGCCCAGGCGCGGGTCCAGATGAGCGCCGACGTGCAGTCCACGCGCGACGCGCTGCAGCAGGCGATGCCGCAGCTGTCCGAACAGCTGGGCCAGGTGGGCCTGAGCCTGTCGGGCGGCGGCGTGTCCGACCAGCCGGCCTTCCAGCAGTCCCAGGCGCAGGCCCGGGCCGGCGCGGAGGGCTCCGGCCGCGGCGGCCGCCAGGGCGGCACGGGCACGCCGGGCGCCGGCGGCGTCGAGGACATCGCGGCGGCCTCCGCCGCCCGCCGGATCGCCCAGCGGCGCGGCCTGCTCGACACCTACGCCTGACCCCCGGCGGGCCCTTCGACGCGCGGTCGGCCGGGAGGCCGGCCGGGCCCGCGCGCGCCCACGGGGAGGCGAGAGTTCCCGACAGGCCCTCGGTTCACGCCGGCTCGACTGTAGGGGCTGGCAGGTTTTCTGCCGCTTTTCGGCCCATTCGATTGGTTCCCCGATCCCAATAATCGTCTCCAACGATGTGCGCCGGTGCGCGCCCTCAACAAATTCGTCCAGGAGTCCGATCAATGTCCGCTGCCGCTGCCGCAGATGCCGTCCCCGTCAAGTCGGGCGGCAAGAAGAAGCTGGTCCTCATGGTCGCCGTCGCGGCCATCGTGCTGGGCGGTGGCGGGGTGGGCGCCATGCTCTACATGAAGAAGCAGAAGGCCGCCGCCGAGGAGGCCGCCGCGGCCGCCGAGGACGGCGACGCCGCCGCCGCGCCGGTCAAGCACGAGCCCAAGAAGGCCAAGGGCGAGAAGCCCGTCTTCGTGCCGATGGATCCGTTCGTGGTGAACCTGGCCGACCACGATGCCGACCGCTACGCGCAGATCGGCATCACGCTGGAAGTGCCCGACGAGCACGTGGGCGAAGACATCAAGAACTACCTGCCGGCCATCCGCAACAACATCCTCTTGCTGCTGGCCCACAAGTCGTCCGCCGACCTGGCCGGCGGCGACGGCAAGGAACTGCTGGCCCGGCAGATCCGCCGCGAGGCGCTCAAGGCGATGGGCGAGGACGCGGGTGACGACGAGGACGCCGATGCGGCGCCCGCGGCCGCCGATGGCGCCTCCGCCGCCGCGCCCGCCAGGAAGAAAAAGAAGAAGGCCGATGCGGTCGACGCGCCGATCCGCTCGGTGCAGTTCTCCAGCTTCATCATCCAGTAATCGCAGCGCTCCCAGCCCCCAGCTGAAACCACGGCAGCCATGAACCAGCAGATCCTTTCGCAAGACGAAGTTGATGCCCTCCTGCAAGGCATCACCGGCGAGAGCCAGAAGCTCGAGGCGGAAGAGCAGGCCGAAGGGAGCATCCGCAACTACGACCTGGCGAACCAGGAGCGGATCGTTCGCGGCCGCATGCCGACGATGGAGATCATCGGCGAACGCTTCGCGCGCAACATCCGCATCGGGCTGTTCAACTTCATCCGCAAGAGCCCGGAAGTCTCGATCAACGGCATCAAGGTGCAGAAGTACTCGGCCTTCCTGCGCGAGATCGTGGTGCCGACGAACTTCAACATCGTCTCGGTGCGTCCGCTGCGCGGCTCCGGCCTGATCGTGTGCGACCCGAGCCTGGTCTTCGCGGTCATCGACTCGCTGTTCGGCGGCGTCGGCAAGTTCCACACGCGCATCGAGGGCCGCGACTTCTCGCCCACCGAGCAGCGCGTGATCCAGCGCCTGGTCGACTGCATCATCACCGAATACCGCAACGCGTGGCAGGGCATCTACCCGCTGGACCTCGACTACCAGCGCTCGGAGATGCAGCCGCAGTTCGCCAACATCGCCACGCCCAGCGAGATCGTCGTCGCGTCGAGCTTCACGCTGGAAGTGGGCGAGACCTCGGGCTCCGTGCACTTCTGCATCCCGTACTCGACGCTGGAGCCGATCCGCGACGTCCTCTATTCGACGATCCAGGGCGACTCCGTCGAACCCGATCGCCGCTGGGTGAACCTGCTCAAGGCGCAGATCCAGTCGGCCGAGGTGGAGCTGGTGGCGGAGCTGGGCACCGCGCCTGCGACCGTCGAGCAGTTGCTGTCGTTCAAGCCCGGCGATTTCGTCGAGCTGGACCTGGATCCGATGATCCAGGCCAAGGTCGACGGGGTTCCGGTGTTCGACTGCCACTACGGCACGTCGACCGGCAAGTACGCGATCAAGATCGATCGCTTGTTGACCAGCTCGAACCTGAGCTGGCTGGGAGAAGGCAATGGCAGCTGAAGAGATGAGTGACGACGACGCGATGGCCGCCGAGTGGGCGGCCGCGCTGGCGGAGTCCAAGCCGGAACCGGTGGGCGGCATGAGCGGCGCGGTGCAGACCGAGACCGTGGCGCCCGCCAATTTCACCAACTTCGCATCGACCGAAGGGATCACCGGGGCCGGCAACGACCTCAACATGATCCTGGACATCCCGGTGCAGCTGACGGTGGAGCTGGGCCGCACGCGCATCCCGATCAAGCACATCCTGCAGCTGGCGCAGGGCTCGGTGGTCGAGCTCGACGCGCTGGCCGGCGAGCCGATGGACGTGCTCGTGAACGGCTTCCTCATCGCCCAGGGCGAGGTGGTGGTCGTCAACGACAAGTTCGGCATCCGCCTGACCGACATCGTCACGCCCAGCGAGCGCATGCGCCGCCTGAGCCGGACCTGATCCTCACGCGGGATACCCGGGCCGGTACCCCTGGCCCACGCTTCCGTGCCTCGATGCACCGGTCGACAAAGAGAAACCCTGAAATGTCCACTTCCCTGATGCCGTTGATGGCGTTCCTGTTCGTGATCGCGATGATCCCCGTCGCGCTGTGGCTGATGAAGCGCGCCGGCATCGGCGGCGCGGCCGGCCCGGCCGGCAGCGTCCTGCGGCACGTTTCCCAGCTGAGCGTGGGCACGTCGCAGCGCGTGACCGTCGTCGAGATCGCCGTCGGCGCCGAGCGCCACTGGCTCGTGCTGGGCATCACCGGCGAGCGCGTGACGCAGCTGGCCAGCTACCCGGCGCCGGACGTCGCGCCGGGCGCGCCCGCGCCGGCCCATGCCGCGACGGTGAACCAGCTGATCGCCCGCTGGCGCGGCGTGGCCGGCCCGCAGGAGGGCGCGCGCGATGACTAGGCTGCTCAAGGCCGGCGTCGGCGCCGCGCTGCTGTCCCTGCCCACCATGGCCGCGTTCGCGCAGGCCGCCCCGAGCCTGCCATTGCTGGTGGGCTCAGGAGGCGGCGGCTCAAGCTTCTCGGTGCCGATCCAGACGCTGCTGTTCTTCACGGCGCTGTCGTTCCTGCCGGCGATCCTGCTGATGATGACGGGCTTCACCCGCATCGTGATCGTGCTGTCGCTGTTCCGCCAGGCCATCGGCACGCAGGCCGCGCCGCCCAACCAGGTCATCACCGGGCTGTCGCTGTTCCTCACGTTCTTCGTGATGTCGCCCACCATCGACAAGGTCTACACCCAGGCCTGGGCGCCGTACCAGGCCAACCAGATCAGCTTCACCGACGCGCTCGACAAGGGCCAGGTGCCCATGCGCGAGTTCATGCTCAAGCAGACGCGCCAGTCCGACGTGCAGCTGTTCGCCAAGCTCGCCAAGCTGCCCGCCGACGTCAAGGGCGACGCGGTGCCGTTCAAGGTGCTGGTGCCGGCCTTCGTGGCCAGCGAGCTGAAGACCGCGTTCCAGATCGGGTTCCTGATCTTCATCCCGTTCCTGATCATCGACATGATCGTGGCCAGCGTGCTGATGTCGCTGGGCATGATGATGCTGTCGCCGGTGCTGGTGGCCCTGCCGTTCAAGCTGATGCTGTTCGTGCTGGCGGACGGCTGGAACCTGCTGCTCGGATCGCTGGCGGCGAGCTTCGCCACCTGAAAGCCTCGCTTTTCGACCGCTCACGCCGGCGCCGCGCCGGCAACATGGCTCCAGTCCCCAACACCCGGAACCGCACCCCTCATGGATGCCGCACAAGTCTTCTCCATCGGCCAGCAGGCCCTCTACACGCTGCTGACCGTCGCCGCCCCGGTGCTGCTGGTCGTGCTGGTCGTGGGCATCCTGGTGAGCATCTTCCAGGCCGCCACGCAGATCAACGAGGCCACGCTCACCTTCGTGCCCAAGCTGCTGGCCGCCGTCGCTGTGATGGGCATCGCCGGGCCGTGGATGCTCACCTCGCTGGTCGAGTACCTGCGCAGCGTGCTGCTGTCGCTTCCCTCCGCCGCCAGCTGACTTCCTTCTCGCGCACGCGATGATCTCGCTCAGCGAAGCCCAGATCATGGCCTGGCTCACGCCGGTGCTGTGGCCGTTCATCCGCGTGCTGGCGCTGTTCTCGTCCATGCCCGTGCTGGGCCAGCGCAACGTGCCCGTCCGCGTGCGCATCGCGCTGGCGTTCTTCATCGCCCTCGGCGTGGCCGGCACAGTGTCGCCCACGGCGGCCGCCAACGTGCCGCTGGATTCGCCGGCCGCCATCCTGCTGGTGGTGCAGCAGGTGCTGATCGGCTTGTCGCTGGGCTTTTCCGTGCGCATCATCTTCACGGCCATCGAGTTCGCCGGCGAGATCATCGGCCTGCAGATGGGCATGAACTTCGCGGGCTTCTTCGACCCCGCCACCGCGCAGCAGGCCACCGCCACCAGCAGCTTCTTCTCGACGATGGTGGCCTTCCTGTTCATCGCGATGAACGGCCACCTTCTGGTGATCGAGGCCGTCGTGCAGAGCCTTGTGGCGTTCCCGGTGTCGCCCGAGCCCTTCGCGTTCCTGCACGCGGTGCGCCCCGAGACCTGGGGCGCCGAGATCTTCCGCCTGGGCCTGTGGATCGCGCTGCCGCTGATCGCCATGCTGCTGTTCGTCAACATGACGCTGGGCATCATCGCGCGCGTGGCACCGCAGATCAGCATCTTCTCGGTGGGCTTCCCCATCACGATGAGCGTGGGGCTGCTGGGCGTGATGTTCACGCTGCCGCTGCTGCAGGGGCCGTTCACGGCCGCGCTCGAGCAGATGCTCACCCTCTTCAGGTAGCTACACTTCCGCGCTCCGCCCACACGCACCGCGCGCATGCCTGAAACCGGGCCCCGTCCCACCGCCCTCATCGATTTCCGCTCGCCCGACGACGGCGTCGCGCCGCTGCGCCTCGCGTTCGGCGCGCCGCGCGAGCACCTGCGCGCGATGACGCCGGCCGAGGTGCCGCCGCTGCTCGCCCGCGTGGACGCGCTGGCCCGCGCGGGAGCGTGGTGCGTGGGCTACCTGCGCTACGAGGCAGCCACCGCCTTTGACGCGGCGTTCGAGACGCACGCCCCGGCTGGCCCGGCACGCCCGCTGGCGGCGTTCGCCGTGCACGACGCGCCGCTCGCGGATGCGGTCGCCGATGCCGAGGGCGCCGCCACCGTGCAGTGGTCGGGCGGCCCGCGACGGGCGGCGTTCGACGCCACCATCGCCGAGATCCTGCGCGCGATCGCCGACGGCGAGGTTTACCAGGTCAACGCCACCGCGCCGTTCACCGGCACGCTGCGGGGCGACGCGCTCGCGCTGTTCGCGGCGCTGCGCCGCGCGCAGCCGAACGCCTACGCGGCGTACCTGGACTTCGGCACGCCCGATGCCCCGGACGACCGCATCCTGTCCGTCTCGCCGGAGCTGTTCTTCGACTGGCGCGGCGGCCGGTTGCTCGCCCGCCCGATGAAGGGCACCGCGCCGCGCGGCGCGACGCCCGATGAGGACGCGGCGCAGTCGGCCTTCCTGCGCAGCGCGGCGAAGGAGCGCGCCGAGAACCTGATGATCGTGGACCTGCTGCGCAACGACCTCTCGCGCATCGCCACGCCGCATTCGGTGCGCGTGCCGCGCCTGTTCCACACCGAGGCCTGGCCCACGGTGTGGCAGATGAGCTCCGACGTGGTCGCCACCACGCGCCCCGCCGCCACGCTGGCCGACGTGTTCGGCGCGCTGTTTCCCTGCGGCTCGATCACCGGCGCGCCCAAGGTGCAGGCGATGCGCCTCATCCGCCGGCTCGAGCCCGAGCCGCGCGGCATCTATTGCGGCGCGGTCGGCGTGGTGCAGCCCGGCGGCGCGGCCACCTTCAACGTGCCCATCCGCACGCTGGCGCTGCGCGAGGAGGGCGGCGCGACGCAGGTGCGCTGCGGCATCGGCAGCGGCATCACGGCCGACGCGACGGCCGCGGGCGAATGGGACGAGTGGCGCCACAAGCGCGCCTTCGTCGAGCGCGCGAGCCAGGCGTTCGAGCTGCTGGAGACGCTGCGGCTCGAAGACGGCCGGTTCGTGGACGTCGATGCCCACCTGGCCCGCATGGCCGCCGCGGCGCGCCACTTCGCGTTCGCGCAGCCGCTGGAATCGGCGCGCCGCGCGCTGGCCGGCGTGTGGGCCGCGCATCCGGCCGGCGCCTGGCGCGTGCGCCTGCTCGCCGATCGCGCGGGCGCCGCGCGGGCGCAGGCGTTCGCGCTCGCGCCCACGTCCGCTCCGGTGCGCGTGCGCCTGGCCGACCGCCCGCTGGCGGGCAGCGACGGCGAGTTCGTGCGCTTCAAGACCACGCACCGCGCGCACTACGACGCGTTTGCCTGCGCGGAGGCCGACGTCTTCGACACGCTGCTGTGGAACGAGCGCGGCGAGCTGACGGAGTTCACGCGCGGCAACGTGGCGCTGCGCATCGGCGGCCGCTGGCTGACGCCCGCGGCGAGCTGCGGCCTGCTGCCGGGCATCGGCCGCGCGCGCCTGCTGCGCGAGGGCAGGATCGAGGAGGCGGTGCTCATGCGCGAGGACCTGGCGCAGGCGGACGGTGTCGCGTTCTTCAACAGCCTGCGTGGCTGGATCGAGGCCCGCGTGGACGCCACGGAGTCGCCGGTCCACTTGACGATCGGCACCGATCCTCGATAGCGGCTCGCGGGTTGACAAGGCATGGACGCGAACCAACACTGAAGCGCGCCGGACGTCGTGGCTGATGAGCATGCCGGCGCACTTCATGAGGAGCGCCGAACATGACATCGAGACTGGCGAAGTGCCTTGTCGCAATACTGCTGCTCGGCTTGTCGAGCCTGGCCTCGGCCGGCGCGCGGGCCATCGACATCTTCACCGTCAATGGCGTCCCGGGCACAGGGGGCTATTCAACCTATACAGGGCCTTGCTACTGCACCGAAAAGGCCTTCTACTCGCCGGTCATGTTGCTGTCACCCGGCACCTACGACTTCGGGGAAATCACGGACTATTGGGTGCAGTCGGGCTCCACGCCGGACGGCGGCCCTGATCAACCGAATCTGTACCTGCTGTTCAGTCCGATGGAAATCACGGGCACGTATCCCGACGGCTATCCCTGGACGTATTTCACCTTTCCGGCCAATGCGCTGTGCGACCAGGGCGACGCCGCCTGCAATGCGAGCTTCCAGAACAAGTCGGCGGACATGGATCTGACCGTGACGCTGCCGCCAGGAGAAAACGCGGTCCAGATCGTGCTGATCGGCAACTATCGGTATACGTCGCCACTGCCCGAACCAGTCGCGTCCACCCTGTTCATCCTTGGCCTGGCGCTGGTTGTCGGAATTTCGAAGAGGCGGGGTTTGCCCGGCTGAGGTGCGGATCGGGCCGACGAGTCGACGCTGGCGGACCGAGCGGACCGCGACCCCTGCCCGCCCTCAGGCAGGATGCTTCCCGCCCTTGGCCGTGTTGCCGCCGGTGAACGCCCCGTCGTCGTAGGCCACGCAGTAGGCGCGCCAATCCGCGTTGACATCGTCGGCGCACGCCTGTGCCGCCTCGATCAGCTTGTCGCTCCAGCGCGCGCGGCCCTCGCCGAACGCGATCAGTTCGTCCGCGATGGCGGAGCCCTGCCTGCCGGAGCTGCGCAGGTGCGCCGACGCCATGACATGGCCCATCGTGCCGATGACGCGCTGGATATCGTCGAGCGCCACGCTCTCGCCGTCGAGGGCGACACGATCCTCGGTCGGCTGCAGCGCCCGCAGGATGTAGGAGGAATGCTGCCATTCGAGCGGATTCAGGAAGGCCATGGACACCGCCTGCATCCTGCGCTGGACGGCCACGACGCGCTGGGCCTCCGATTTCCACACCGGCTGCTTGAACGGGCTGTGCCGCGCGATTTCCGAGGGCATGGCCATCTTGAGGTCCAGCAGGTAGTTGCCGTCCGGCGATCCCTTGCCCTGGACCAGGACGGCGTAGCGATCGACGCCCAGGCTGCCCGTCCCGGCGATCCTGCGGGCGACGTCGAGCACCGAGAAGAATTCCGGATCGGGTTGCGTGCGGGCGAATTCCTCGATCAGTTGCGTGACCTGTCCGCGCTGGGTCAAGGTGACCGGGAGCGCGCGCTTGCCGTCGCAGCGGATCGAGCGCTGCTTTCCCTTGCTTGCGCAGCGCTTGTCGAGGAAATCCACGCGGCGCCGTTGCTCGATCTCGAGCAGCAGGTCCCGGACCAGGCCTTGCGAGGTCTCTCGTTCGACCCAGCACGCCTTGCCGGACGCCAGGGTGTCCGCATAGCCCTCGATGAACTTGCGGCAGAGGACGATGCTCTCGTTGGCGGTGGCGCGGATCGTCTCGCCCGCGAGCAGGATGCTGGACAGGAACCGGACCAGATCCCAGCTGACGGGCGCGAGGGCGCCTTCGTCGAAGTCGTTGATGTCGAAGTACGCCAGGCGGTTGTCGCCCTTGTAGGTGCCGAAATTCTCCAGGTGGGCGTCGCCGCAGAGCCAGGCGCTCGGGGCCTTGCCGAACAGCTCGCCCTTGGGCAGGCGATCGTAGAAGCGATGGCAGGTGCCGCGCAGGAAGACGAACGGGTTCGCCCGCATCTTGGCCAGCTTCATCAGCAGGCGTTCGGGATCCCGTCCGGCGTTGAACGTCTGGATCGATTCCACGATGTCGGGCATGTTCTTCCTGGTTTCGTTGCGGGCAAGGAGCGCGGCTGGACCTCCGGTCGATTGTCGTCCGGCGACGGGCCCGGCGATTGAATGCTTGCTGAATCCACGCGCGCTCACGCGCTCGCGGGCACCAGCGTCGTGCGCGCAAACGCCGGCGTGCGCCCGTGTGCGGGCGCCGCATCCACGGCCGCCCGCAGCGCCGCGACGGCGGCGCGCGGATCGTCGCTGCGCGTGATCGCGCCCACCACCGCCACCGCCCACGCCCCGGCGCTCATCGCGGCGCGGGCGCGTGCCGCGTCCATGCCGCCGATGGCCACCACGGGCGTGTCGGCGAGCAGGTCGCACCAGTAGGCCAGGTTGGCCTCGCCCTGCGGGATCCACGGCATCTTCTTGAGCGTGGTCGCATGGATGGGCCCGCACGCGATGTAGCTCGGGCGCAGCGCGCGGGCGCGGCACACCTCCCAGTACGAGTGCGTGCTGATGCCCAGCAGCAGGCCGGCGTGGTGCAGGGCGTCGATGTCGGCCGCCTCCAGGTCGTCCTGGCCCAGGTGCACGCCCTGCGCGCCGAGTTCCAGCGCGAGCTCCCAATGGTCGTTCACGAACAGCGTCGCGCCCGCGGCCCGCGCGATGGCCACCGCGGCACGGATCTCGCGCGCCAGCACGTCGCCGGAGGCGTCCTTGATGCGCAGCTGCACCAGCCGCACGCCGTCGGCCACCACGCGCGCGACCCAGTCGCTGCTGTCGACGATGGCGTAGAGCCCGCGCGTGGACGCCGGCATGGCCGGGAAGTCGAAGCGCGAGGCCGCGTGGGGCAGGGGATTGAGCGCGGGCAGGTTGTCCAGCCGGCCCGCGAAGCCGGCGCGCGGCGCCACCGGCCCGGCGCCCTCGCCGGCCGCATAGGCGTGGCGCAGGCCCTCGCGGGTGGCCATCTTGGCCAGCACCACCGCGTCGGCGGCCGCGAAGCCGTGGGCCAGCGCGGCCGCCGCCGACGCCGCGAACACGCAGCCGGTGCCGTGGTCGTGCGCGGTCTCGATGCGGCGCGAGGCCAGCCAGCCGCGGCTGCGCAGGCCGTGGTCGGCGTCGAGCCAGTCGTGCGCCCATGCGGCGCGCGCGTCGATCTCGGCCAGGCGCGAAGCCAGCCGCGTGGTGGACAGCTGCTCCAGCTCGTCCTCGCCCAGGCGGTTGGCGTCGCCGCCGGTGACGGCCACCGCGCGCACGCCGAACGCGCGCCACGCGCGCGCGAGCGCCTCGGGGCCCAGCAGCTGCGACGACGGCACCAGCGCGCGCGCCTCGGCCACGTTGGGCGTGGCCAGCGTGGCCAGCGGCAGCAGCTCGCTCCGATAGGCCTGGCGCAGCGCGTCGTCGGCGAAGGCCGTGCCGGTGGTGGCGCCGAACACCGGGTCGACCACCAGCGGGATGGCGCGGTCGGGAAAGCGCTCGCGCAGCCGGCGCACCGCCGCGACGACGACGCGCAGGTTCTCGAGGCTGCCCAGGAGTCCGGTCTTGATCGCGTCGGGCGGCATGTCGTCGGCCAGCGCCGCGAGCTGGGCCTCCAGCACGGAGGGCGCCACCGGCTCGACATGCGTGACGGCCAGCGAGTGCTGCGCGGTGACGGCCGCCACCGCGCAGGCGGCGTGCACGCCGAACGCGTCGAGGGCGCGGGTGTCGGCCTGGATGCCGGCGCCGCCGCCGCTGTCGGTGCCCGCGATGGTCCAGACGACCGGACGGCGAGCGCGTTCTTCTTCTTCTTCGAGCATCATGAGCTCACTCAATCGACGAGGATGGGCTCGTTGCCGCACGGCGTGCTGGGACGCGCCATGTCCTGCGGCGCGATCAGGCCGGCCTCGTAGCCCAGGCGGCCGGCGGCCACCGCGTGCGCGAAGGCCATGGCCATCTGCGGCGGATTCACGGCCTGGGCCACCGCCGAATTCAGCAGCACGCCGTCGTAGCCCAGCTCCATCGCGAACGCCGCGTGCGACGGCGCACCCAGGCCGGCATCGACGATCATGGGCACGCCCGGCAGGCGCGCGCGCAGCGTGCGCAGCGCGGCGGGATCGAGCACGCCCTGGCCGGAGCCGATGGGCGCGGCCCAGGGCATCAGCACCTCGCAGCCGGCGGCCAGCAGGCGCCGGCAGACCACCAGGTCGTCGGTGCAGTACGGGAACACATGGAAGCCCAGCCGCGTGAGATGGGCCGCCGCGTCGACCAGCTCGAACGGGTCGGGCTGCAGCGTGTGCTCGTCGCCGATGACCTCCAGCTTGATCCACGGCGTGTCGAACAGCTCGCGCGCCATCTGCGCCAGCAGCACGGCCTCGCGCGCGCTGCGGCAGCCGGCGGTGTTGGGCAGCAGGCGCGCGCCGGTGGTCGCGCACACGCCGCGCAGCATCGCGATCGCGTCGCCGTCCTGCGGCACCGCGCCGCCCGCGAGCTCGCGCTTGAGCCCCACGGTGACCACCTGCGCGCCCGACGCGGTGATCGCGTGCGCCAGCACCGCGGGCGACGGGTAGCCGGCGCTGCCGATCAGGAAGCGGCTGTCCAGGCGTTGCCCGTAGACGCGCCAGGGCGAGGGCGCGGCCGCCGAGAAGTCCAATCGCGTAGTCATGGCAAAGCCTCCGGCCTGCGGCCTGCGGCGCGAGCGCCCTCCGGAGCGGCCGAGCGGGCGCTCATCCCCCGACGATGGCCGAGAACACGACCAGCCGGTCGTCGGGCCACAGCGGCGTGTCGACGCGGGCCCCGCGCGGCACGAAGCGCGTGTTGACGGCGGTGGCCACGGCCGCGTCGTCGTCGCCGCGCTCGGCGAGGATGTCGGCCACGGTGATGCCCAGCCGCCAGGCATGGACATCGCCGTTGACGATGACGTTGGCGGGCGTCACGCGCGTGGGCGCGAACACGTTGTCTCCTTCACGCATGGGCGATCTCCTTGCGGCGGGCGCCCAGCATCAGGCCGGTGCGCTCCAGTGCCTCCTCGACGAGGGCCGGCGCCAGCAGGAAGCCATGGCGGAACAGCCCGTTGATGCGGATGAGGCCCGGCTCGCAGTGCAGGTGCGGGCGCTGGTCGGGCGTGGCCGGGCGCAGGTGGGTGTCCGTGCGCACGATGCGCGCCTCGGCCAGCTGCGGCACGATGCTGTGCGCCGCCGACAGCAGCTCGATGGTGCTGCGCACGCTCACCGGCGAGGTGTCCTCGCTGTCGATCTCGGTGGCGCCCACGATCACCATGTCGCCGTGGCGCGGCACCAGGTAGACGCGATGGCGCGCGTGGATGCAGCGCACCGGACGGCGAAGCTCGAGCCCGGGCGCGTGCAGCCACAGCAGCTCGCCGCGCACGCCGCGCAACGCCAGCGTGCCGCGCGCCCCGAGGCCGCGCGTGTCGACGGCGAAGTCGACGTTCACCGGCCGGCGGCCCGCGACGTGCAGCAGGTTCGGCTCGACCTGGGTCACGCGCTGGCCCCAATGCCACTTCACGCCGGGACTCTCGGCCACCAGCGCCGGCAGCAGGCGCGTGGTGTCGACCTGGCCCTCGCCGGGCAGCAGCCAGCCCTGCAGGCCGGGCACGAGCGAGGGCTCGAGGGCCGCGAGCGCGTCCTTCGTCAGGGCCTGCGGGTCGCGCCGGGGCGGCGCGTCGCGCGGATCGCACAGGCGCAGCGTGGTGGGGTCCTCGCGCTCCGACACGTCGTGCAGGCGCTCGCGCGCGGAACGCGCGTTGGCGGCCTTCATGCGCGTGAGCACGCGCAGCGCGGCGCCCGAGTCGGCCGGGTGCGCCACCAGCATGCTGCCGTTCAGCCGCAGCAGCGCTGGCGTGCGGTACTGCGGCCCGAGCGCGGCGATGATGCCGGGCCACAGGTCCAGCGAGCGCCAGCCGCGCCCGGCGATGTCGGCCGGCGCGTGGTCGAGCTCGGCCAGCGGGCTGAGCATGCCGGCCGCGGTGAAGGCCGCGGCGGGATGCGATCGCTGGCCCTCGGGCGCGGCGGCGTCGGGCGCGAGGTCGAACACCTCCACCTCGTGGCCCAGGCGTGCGAGCTGGAACGCGAGCAGGCGGCCGGCGACGCCGGCGCCCGCGATGCCGATGCGGCTCATTTGACGACCCTCCGCCTTGCGGCTGCGGTGCAAGCGTCTTCGGGCGGCCGTGCGTCGCTCATGGCAGTCTCCCGTTGGTCATTGGTCCTCGGCGTCGTAGATCGGAACGAACGGCTTGCCCAGCGTGGTGCGTGGCGTCACGCGTGCCGTCGAATCGGCGTCCGCCAGCGTCGCGTGGGCCTGGGCCGCGGCGTACTGGCGCACCTCCTGCGAGGTCTTCATGGAGCAGAACTTCGGGCCGCACATGCTGCAGAAGTGCGCCTCCTTGGCGGCCTCGGCCGGCAGCGTCGCGTCGTGGAAGCGGCGCGCGGTGTCGGGGTCCAGCGCGAGGTTGAACTGGTCGTGCCAGCGGAACTCGAAGCGCGCCTTGCTCATCGCGTCGTCGCGCGAGCGCGCGCCGGGATGGCCCTTGGCGACGTCGGCCGCGTGGGCGGCGATCTTGTAGGCGACCAGCCCCTGCTTGACGTCGTCGCGGTCGGGCAAGCCCAGGTGTTCCTTGGGCGTCACGTAGCACAGCATGGCGGTGCCCATCCAGCCGATCATCGCGGCGCCGATCGCGCTGGCGATGTGGTCGTAGCCGGGCGAGCAGTCGATGGTGAGCGGCCCCAGCGTGTAGAACGGCGCGTCGTGGCACAGGCGCAGCTGCTCGGTCATGTTGGCCTGGATCAGGTGCATGGGCACGTGGCCCGGGCCTTCGACCATGGTCTGCACGTCGTGCTTCCACGCCACCTGCGTGAGCTCGCCCAGCGTGCGCAGCTCGGCCATCTGCGCCTCGTCGTTGGCGTCGGAGAGCGAGCCCGGGCGCAGGCCGTCGCCGAGCGAGAACGAGACGTCGTACGCCTTCATGATCTCGCCGATCTCCTCGAAGTGCGTGAACAGGAAGTTCTGCTGGCCGTGCGCCATGCACCACTTGGCGAGGATCGCGCCGCCGCGCGAGACGATGCCGGTGCGGCGGTTCGCGGTGAGTGGCACGAACTCGCGCAGCACGCCGGCGTGGATGGTGAAGTAGTCGACGCCCTGCTCGGCCTGCTCGATCAGCGTGTCGCGCAGCAGCGGCCAGCTGAGTTCCTCGGCGATGCCGCCCACCTTTTCCAGCGCCTGGTAGATGGGCACGGTGCCGATGGGAACGGGGCTGTTGCGCAGGATCCAGTCGCGCGTGGTGTGGATGTTGGCGCCGGTGGACAGGTCCATCACCGTGTCGGCGCCCCAGCGCGTGGCCCACACGAGCTTGTCGACCTCCTCCTCGATGCTCGAGGTGGTGGCCGAGTTCCCGATGTTGGCGTTCACCTTGACCAGGAAGTTGCGCCCGATGGCCATCGGCTCGAGCTCGGGGTGGTTGATGTTGGCCGGGATGATCGCGCGGCCACGGGCGACTTCATCCCGCACGAACTCGGGCGTGATGCGCCCGGGGATGGCGGCGCCGCGCGAGTCTCCGCGCAGGCGGTGCTCGCGCTGGGCGTTGTCCTGGTACTCCGCCATCCACTCGTGGCGGCCGTTCTCGCGCAGCGCCACGAACTCCATCTCGGGCGTGACGATGCCACGGCGGGCGTAGTGCAGCTGCGTGATGTTGCGGCCCGCGATGGCCCGGCGCGGCGTGCGCTGCAGGCCGTCGGCCTCGCGGCGCAGCGAGGCGATGCGCGTGGCGGAGGCGCCGGCCGACGGGGCGCGGGCGCGCTGGCCGTCGTCCACCGGCACCGGGGCGCGGCCGGCGTAGGACTCGCTGTCGTTGCGCGCGGCGATCCAGCGCGAGCGCACGGTCTCCAGGCCGCGGCGCAGGTCGATCAGCGCGGTCGGGTCGGTGTACGGACCCGAGGTGTCGTAGACGGTGACCTTCTCGCCGTTGGTGAGCGCGATCTCGCGCATCGGCACGCTGACCCCGGGCTGCAGGCCCTGCACGCGAACCTTGCGCGACGCCGGCAGCGGCTGGCGCGACGTTGTGGCGGCATGGCCGCACTCGTGCGCGTCGGCCGCGTCGGCGGCGGGCTGGGCGGCGGCTGGCACGGGCGGGGCGTGCGGGTTGGGAGGCAGGGTCATCGGGGCTCCGGTCATGGGGAAGACGCTCTGCTCCGGACGGTGCTCCGACCTTGCCGGGACGCCTGGTGGCGGTTCCCGTCGGGTCTGCGCAGCTCTCCTTACGCCGGTACTAGCCGGTTCAAGTTCTCGGGTTCGACCTGGATTACCCTTCCATTGGTCGTCTCAGCATCTCTTGGCGGATGCACCCCGGAGCAGCAGCCAGTGTAGCCCGGCCGTGCGACTCGACGATGACCAATTCCGGGTATATCGATAAACGGCACGGGGTATGGCGAATCGTCTGACTTTTTGGGCTCATCGCCGATCTGCGGAGTGCCTTGGTTTGCGGGGCGCGCTGGGTCAGGCACGACTCACCGGGGGAGCTTGTTTTGTTCGTGTCCCCCGTCGGCCTGCGGCCTCCTCCTCCTTAACCTCACAAAACAAGCTCCCCCGCCTCGCCGTGCCACGCA